>CBFIET010000041.1:0-23216 GCA_965661685.1 Planctomycetota bacterium | reverse complement strand
ACGGCGACCAGCACGGCAAGGAGCGACCATCCTGCACGGTTCGGAAGCGGTGGGAGTGGTGACCAGCGGTTCCCCTTCCCCGACGCTGGGGGTCTCCATCGCCTGCGGATACATCTCCAGCGAGGTCTCCGAGGAGGCGCTTCTGGAAGTGGATCTACGGGGAAAAACAGCACCGTTACGACCCCATCCTCTCCCCTTCTACCGGCGCAGCACCGAGACCGCCTGATTTTCTGGTTCCAATAGGCATCGCTTCCCCCTTGCACTGAAGGCGAGTCTCGATCATATTTCGCCGCAACGGGGGCGATCATCCCCGTTGCTTCCAGGCCTCGTGATTCGCTCGATCGGAAGGAAAACCACTGCCATGAACGAAGTTCCAGGAGACCGCAAGTACCTCTCCTCTCATGAATGGGCCAAGGATGTCGACGGTGTCATCGTCGTCGGTATTTCGGAGCACGCCGCACACGAACTGGGTGAACTGGTCTTCATCGAACTTCCCGCAGAGGGAGACGATGTGACATTCGACAGTTCCTTCGGGGAGATCGAATCGGTCAAGGCGGTCAGCGAACTGAACTCGCCAGTCAGTGGCAAGGTTCTCGAGATCAACAAGTCATTGCTCGACAACCAGGAGGCGATCACCTCGTCCCCCCATGACGATGGCTGGATGATGAAGGTCGCTCCCGCAGACAAGTCCGGTCTCGATCGGTTGTTGAACCCTGAAGAGTACAAATCACAGCTGTCCGGTTCTTGACCGGAAGATCTCGGTAGCTCACTGCGAGGATTCTCGCCATGATCGCTGGCTCCTATCAACTGCTGGCACCGGAAGCGATGTCCGCTGCGGCGAACATGGCACTCGACGACTTACTGCTCGAGACTCCCGGTTGGTTTCTGCGGCGCACCGTGTGGGAGCAACCGTGTGTCACCCTCGGGCGCTTCCAGAACTGGCCCGATCGCTTCACCACCAGCTCCGGGCGCGAGGTGTCGCTTCATCCGTGCGGCGTTGAAGATGCTCCACTCGGTTGCCTCGAAACGGTGAGGCGCATCAGCGGTGGAGGTGCCATCCATCATGGCGATGACCTGACGCTGGCCATCGCTGGGGACTGTCCCGGCACCGTCTTCACCACGCGAAATCCCCGACAGGTGGCGCAAAAAACCTCACTGCTGATCGCACAGTTGTTCACGAATCGAGCAACGGTGCGAGGCGGATCCACCGACGAACAGGCGATGAAACTGATTCCCGACTGTTTCCAGCGACTCTCTCCCAGCGATGTGGTGGTGGAAGGAAAAGACGGTCCCATCAAGGCGGGCGGTCTGGCCCTCGCCTTCCGCGATGGAAGGGTGCTGATCGAGATCAGCCTGCGCCGCGATCTTCTCGATGCTGACCCACAGCAGGATCTACCCCGACTGGAGCGACTGGGAGAGATGCTGGGACTGACCCTCGATCGGCGCTGGCAGGGAACGATCCCTCCCACCATCGGAGACCGGTTACAGGATCGGATCGATGACAGGTTTCGATCCACCAGGTGGAATCTGGGTCAGCGGCACTGACCCTCTTCTTCCGAGCGGACCTGCCACCAGTCCCGGAGCGATTGGACATCCCGGACGATCTGCTTTCGCAACGCCTCCAGTGAATCGAAACGGCGCTCTCCCCGCAAGCGTCGGTGCAGTTGCACGTCGATGGTACTTCCGTAGAGATCCCCCTCGAATCCATCGAGGTGTGCCTCCAGCCGATCGAGTTCTGGATCGAAGGGTGTGCCCTCAGGCGCCTCG
This sequence comes from Planctomycetota bacterium, assembly GCA_965661685.1. Lineage (GTDB taxonomy): Bacteria > Planctomycetota > UBA8108 > UBA1146 > UBA1146 > QNYK01. Next base: position 21,449 of record CBFIET010000041.1, on the reverse strand, counting down.
GGAGTACCGAAGGTGGGACGGCGACCGATGTTGATGGCAGCAGGCCAGCAAAGTTGGTCTTGAGATCCGTCATCGCCCGACAACAATACCGCACCGAGGTAGACTCCAACCGGTGGAACCAGCACCGGTCCTGGATCGAGATTGGCGGTGGGGAACCCGATGGTGCGCCCCCGTTGATCGCCGAGGATCACCTCACCCCGGAGGGAGTATGGTCTTCCCAGCAATCGCAAGGTCCGAGCCAGATCTCCTTCGAGCAGCGTGTTGCGCACCACCGATGAACTGACCGCTTCCCCCTCCAGCAGTAACGGTGGTGAGATTCGTAATTCGAAGGGGAGATCATCCATCGCCCGCAGGTATTCGGCATCTCCCCGGGCACCCTGGCCAAATGCGGAATCGAATCCCATCAGCAGGTGGTGAGTTGCTACCGCTTCCTGCAACACCTCCTCGATGAATCGCTCGGGACTCCAGCGAGAGAGATCTTCATCAAAGGGTAATACCAGAACCACCTGAACCCCCGCCTCGGCGAGCAGTTCCAGTCTCCGATCGAGCGGTGTCAACACCGCGGGAGCCATCCCTTCCACCACCCTCTTGGGGTGTGTCGAGAAGGTGATCACCATCGAGGTTCCATCGACCTCTTCACTCCAGCGAAGAAGATCCTCAAGCAGTGAAGCGTGACCTCGGTGATAACCATCGAAGAAACCGATGGTGCAGACGGGCCGGACCACCTCGGCGGCGGCGAGTTCCGTCAGGCCGTGAAGAATCTTCAATCGCCACCCTCCCGATCTTCCCACTTCTCCTTCAACTGGCGCAGTTCGGAACTCACTGCGATGCGTTTGAGGGTCGAAACTCGTGCGGTGATGAGGATTCCATCGAGGTGATCGGTTTCATGCTGGATGCAACGGGCGAGCAATCCGTCCGCCTCCAGCTGGAATGGTTTCCCGTCGATGTCGGTGGCCTTGACGCGGATTTCCGGCTGACGATCGACGGAGAGGCGGATTCCTGGCAAACTGAGGCAGCCCTCCTCCTCCCCCTCCTGGTCGCCGGGGATCTTCTCGATCTGGGGATCGATGAAGACCATCTCGGCGGCGGAATCTTGCGAATCTCCGCACACGTTGAGAACGAAGGCGCGTACCCCCCACCCCACCTGAGGAGCCGCCAGACCGATCCCCTGGTGCTCGTACATCAGCTCGAACATCCGCTCGAGGCACGCTCTTGCCGGTGGGTCGGGGAGCCCCAGAGGCTTGCATCTGCGCTGCAATTGCGGATCGGGGTAGATTCTCAGGAAAAGATCTGCCGCTGCCGGTGTCGAGACCGGAGAGTCGGGAGATCGAGGCGATGGTGGTGTCAATGGCCCTCCCTGCTCCTTCGTGGTCTCTCCGAGGGGTCTGGATCGCCCTGGCGATCCCGGGCAGATCCTATCACATTGGTACCGGGCGACCACCGCTCCAAGTGCAAATCCTGTCCGGAGATATTGACCATTCCGGTACTCCCGGGTACTCTCCGGGGTTTCCGGGGATGCCCGCCTGGGGCCGGTCAAGAATCGTTGCGTCCGTCTCGAATCGGAGGTCGGTTTTCTCGACCTCCTCCCCTGGTGGAGTCCTAAAACTTGTTCATTCCAGTCCTGCGGGACCGGAATCAATCGATGGTCGGAGATAGGGTAATGGCAGCAGCAGACAACTTCTTCTCGAAGGCTGATCAGGCACTCAAGAAGCGGAACTATGACTACGCCATAGAACTGTACCAGCAGGGCCTTCAGATCGATCCTGACCGGGTAGAGGAACGGATGCGACTGAGACAGGCGCAGATTCGCCGGATCCTCGATAAGGGCGGCAACACCCAGGGTGGTGCCGGCGCCATGTTCAAGAATGGAATGCTGCTGGCGACCATCAAGAAACTAGGCCTGCAAAAGAAGCACGAGGAACAGATCATCGAGATCGAAAAGTTCCTGTCGGTCGCTCCCCAGAACGCCGGGCAGTTGTTTCTTCTCGCCGAGGCATTCCTCGCCACCGATCGCACCGACAGTGCCAGGCAAGCCTACAGCGAGGTCACCGATAACGATCCTGGCAATACCGACGCCTGGAAAGCCCTCGGTCGCATCTACGAGGGAGAGAAGCAACTCGACGAAGCCATCGAGTGCTGGGAACGTGTCCGTGCTGCTGCACCCGACGACGCCGAAGCGGGCAAGGCGGTTCGAAATCTATCCGCTGCTCAGATGTTGGCAAAGACGGAGGAGCGCAAGCAGGAAGGGGATGGATCGTTTCGCGACCTCCTCAAGAGTGAGGAAGACTCCGCCAAGTTGGAGCAGGCCGCCTCCATCATCCGTACCGCTGAGGATGCCCGATCGGCGGTAGACATCGCCCGGGAAAAAGCGGAAGCGGATCCGGAGAACTCTCGACTGTGGCGAGACCTCGGTGATATCCAGGCGAAGGCCCGAGAATTCGACGAGGCGCGCGCCTCCTACGAGAAGGCCAAGGAGGTCAATCCTCAGGATATGTACGCATCCGACAAGCTCGGTTCGTTACGGGAGGCGATCTTCGTCGACCGCATCGAGACCCTGCGCCAGAAGGCGGAAGCGGGAGACGCCGCAGCCGCCACCGAGATGGAAAAAGCACAGGCGGATCAGGAGGCATTCCTGGTGGAGGACTATTCCCGCCGTGTCGTCGACCACCCCACCGACTTCGGACTCAAGTTTCGATACGGCGAGTTGCTGTCGAGGTCATCGCGCTGGGATGAGGCCATCGCCCAGTTCCAGAATGCCCGCAAGGACCCCAAGTTTGTCACAGGATCCACATACATGATCGGCAAGGCCTTCTTCCACAAGGACCTGTACGATCTCGCCATCAAGGAGTACGGGGCGGCACTGGATCAGATCACCGAAACTGACAGCGAACTCGCCAAGTCGGTTCGTTATGATCTGGCCGTGGCGTACGAGAAAAAAGGTGAGAGTCCCAGGGCTCTCGAGTACCTGGAAGAGATCATGTCTGTGGATATCAGTTTCCGCGACGTCTCCCAGAAAGTGACCGAAATCCGCAGTGCTCTGTAGAGCACCGCAGGAAGAAGAGGAATATGCCTAATAACGCGTCGACCAGAAAAAGATTGCGCCAGGACACTCAACGCAACCTGCGCAACCGCATGACCAAGTCAGAGATCCGTACCCTCACCAAGAGGGTGGTTGCCGCCGTCGAGGCGGGCGAGGCGGATGCCGCCCGTGATCTGGCAAAGGTGGTACAGGGGAAACTGGATCGAGCTGCCAAGAGTGGCACGATGCATTCCAACACCGTGGGCCGACGCAAGTCGCAACTCCATCGAACTCTTGCCAAACTGAGCTGAGACGCCTAGACTCCTTCGCGAGATCCAAGGTCAACGATCAGGAGATCTTTGCGGCCAGGTAGCTCAGTTGGTAGAGCACTGCACTGAAAATGCAGGTGTCGGCGGTTCGAATCCGCCCCTGGCCACATTTCGAAATACATCACCCCGCCGGGTCTCAGGACCCTGCGGGGTTTTTTTGGGTCGGTCGTGACCATCTGTCGAAGAGAGGTTGCCTAGGCGGTGGTGGCCAGGGCGGGAACTTCCCCCACCAGTTCGTTCCACTCCGACTCGCCGAGACCGGAAGCGATCCACTGGCTCAGCACCGGCAGGAACTCCGGGGGAACCCCGGCGATCATATTTTGAGCCACACAGACCCGATCGGCGGCATCGATGTGGGTGAACCACCACGGCATCATCTCCTGCATGAACTCCGGTACACAGAACTCCATGATCCTGCCGTCGAGGGCCCAGATCTCGGCCGCCTCGAAGTGCTCCATCATGGCGGGCATCACCTTCTCCTCTTCCTCGGAGAGATGTGCAAGAAGCAGTTCTTGCAACCTCACCAGATCCGCCGCGATGTCGGCGGAACTGCCTCCGGCCAGGGCCGTGACGAGGGATTCGATTTCACGGTGCTGGTCGACGCTGGCTCCTGTCGATCCGGGAGCACGCTCCTCTAGCGGTGGGAAGAAGAGCACGTCTTCCAGTTCCGAGTGCTTCTCGAGGATCCTTGCGAAGCGAGGGAAGTCGCTGGCGAACAGTTCCTCTCCCCCGGCGATGATTCTGGCCAGATCCCGACGCAGCGCGCGATGGACGTAGACGAAGTTGTCCGCCACTGCAGCATATTTCTCAGGGTCATACATCGATGATTCCTCTCCCAGGGGACTCACTCCAACCGGTGATCAAAGACTCGACATCAGCGTCTTCTTGTCCCAGTAGGAGCGGATACTCGAGATCAATCCATCCGGGTTGACGGCGAAGACGGAAACCCCCTCGAAGGTGAGTTCCTTGTCCTTTGTGCGCAATTTCGCGACGCCGGTCCACCTCACTGCGGCCTCGTTACCTGCCACGAACATGTCGTCCTCGGTGAGGGCCATCTTCTCGAAGAAGCCAGAGAGCGCCTTGAAGTAGTTGGTCGACTTGTCGCGAACCAGCAACGGCGGGGTACCGACCGGGTCCCAGCTCAGCGCATCGTCGCTGAACAGATCGAGCAGTTCATCGACCTGCATGTTGCGCAGGCACGAGAAGTAGCCCCCCACCACCTCGGCGACCTGCTCCTTGCTCAGTGTCTCGGGTGCCGCTGACTTCGGTGCCTCGGGAGGGTTGTCTCCCAGGTACTGCTCCTTGATGGCGTCGATCTCCGCATCATCCACGGGAGGACCGACGTGTGATGGTGCATGTTCCGTAACGTACTCTCGCAGGTGTTCGGGAAGATCGTCGTAGGAGTTGATGCGAGCCGCAGTGGTCTGCATGAATCCGTCCCCCATGCCGGCAAAGGCAGGGAGGGTTCCGTAGCGATTCATGACCATGACATCGGGCACACCCTTGGCAGTGGAGCCGTTGTAGGCCTCGTTGAACCACACCTTGCCGATGGGGGTCTCGACCTCCCCGTACAGCGTCCAGTAGAAGAAGGTGGTGGCACCGGAACGCTGGGCGAAAACCTTGTCGTTGCTGACCCGTGCCAGTCCGTAGTGGCCATCCTGGTGCGGGCCGCTGAGTCCCTCGGTGTGAATCACCAGGCGACGATCCTTCAGTTCAAATCGGGCGAGGATGTACGGATACTCCCGGATGATGTGACGTCCATCTTCTTCCTGGAGGATCTCACCGCTGTCGGGGTCGCGATAGATCACGATGGTACGGCACATCGCTTCCGCTACGTTTCCATCCATCTTCACGAGCCGGTTACTCACCAGCGCCTCGACACCTGCGATCAATTCACCGCCGGGCTGGCGATACAGTTTGCCAACGCTGTGGTAGTAGATCGGCTCTCCATCTCCAACGTCGAAGGAGATGAATTCTTTGAAGGTATCGGGGTCGAAGCCATGATCCGCATCCTCAGCGGCTGTCTCGCCGCCCATGCTCACGATTTCCATATTTTTCTTCTCTCGTTCTTAGGCCTAGGCACCTTTTCGCCTATTAGAACGCATGGGAAGGAAGTTCGCGAGGGTGCGAATCCAGCTTCCCTCCAGTTCCTCGAAGAGGCCCTGGTTGAGAGCGAAAACCTGCTTGGCTTCGTCGATGATTTCCTGAGCCCGATCTTCGGAGAGGGGCAGTTGATCGAGACGACTTCTGTACTCATTCTTGAAGACCCTCGCCTTCTCGATCTCATCGAAATCGAAGAAGCGCAGTCCGTCACGACCTTCCATTCCGAGGGAACGACGGGCAATCTTCGAGATCACCTGTCCACCGGAGAGATCACCGAGGTAACGGGTGTAGCTGTGGGCGATGAGCAGCCCCGGGTCATTTTCTCCCAACCAGTGAATGCGATCGATGTACTTCTGACGCGCCGAAGTCATGCGCACCTGACTCCTCCAGTCCTCTCCGTAGAGGTACTCGAGATCCCGTTCGAGAACTGCCTTGCGGTTGAGTTGCGTGTAGTAAATCTGTCCCACCAGAGGGTGATCCTTGTGGCGTTCCAGTTCCTCTTCCAGCGCTTCGTAGACGAGGTACATCCCGGCCTGCATGTTTCCGAAACTCTCCAGGCTCATGACGCCCTTGAGGATTCCCTTGACGAAGTTGGTGGATTCAACGAATCGGTGCGCCTGGGCTGTCTCGGTACGGAGTCTCTTGGAGAAGGTCACTTCTTCCTCGCCATTGGAAGGAGTGTCCAGGCGTCCGGTGGAGGGCTGCTTCCCCCCTGTTTCCTTGCTGGTGATTTGTTGTTGAGTCATGACACGCTCCTTCCTGCAACCTGCGGCTGCGACCGAAATCCCGCGAATCGAGCCGATTTGATGAGGCCGATCGGCTTCCCCTACCTGGAAATCCGGTTGCCTCCCTCCATCGGACGGAGATTTCCGAAGTTTGACCAGATCTCCGCAATCAGGGCAAATACCCCTCTCAGCAGTGATTCAGACGGTCCCAGGAAGTATCTGGAATATCCCATTCTCCTGTTCGCCTCGAAACCATAGGATTTGCGTCTTCACAGGAGGTCCAGTGCCCGCTGCCATTTCCGCCGTCGATCTGAAGAACCACATCCTCATTCTGGACCGCTGTAGAGGATTGAACTGGCTCTCCACCGATCAAAAGGTCGTCGTGGGGAAGTTATCCCGCATCGTCGCCCTCGACGGCGGAGAAGCGCTGTTCCGCCAGGGAGATCGAGCCTCCGGCATGTACATCCTGATCGATGGTGGCATCGAGGTGTTGCAGAACTCTGGCGAGGGCAGTCCATCGCTGCTGCTCCGTAGTTACTTCTCAGCGGGGGACAGCGTCGGGGAATGGGCCGCCAGTCGCCACGACCAGCTCCGCAGCGCCACGGTACAGACGGTGTCTGCCAGCCGTTTCCTGGAGGTAGACTACAAGGTCTTCGATGAGATCGGCGAACAGAGGGAGTTCATCCAGCACAGTGTCGAAACCGGGGAGAAATACGCCCTACGAGACCAGCTGGTGCAATCCTCCCCCCTCTTCCACCTGCTGATCGATGGAACCACCCTGCCCCTCGAAACCTCCGAGGAGAGCTATTCCGATGGGGACGAGATCTTCACAGAGGGAGAACCCTCGAAGATGGTCTTCTTCATCATCACGGGAGCCGTCGATGTACTCCAGCGCAGAAACGAACAGGAGTTTCATCTCGCCCGTCTGAATCAGGGGCAGATTCTCGGTGAACTGGGTGTCATTTGCGGAGAGAACCGTTCCGCCACGGCGCGAGCCTACGGTGCCACCAGGTTACTGGTGGTGGAAGCGGGGCAATTTCTCGAGTTTGCAGGCTCTCAGCCGCTGCTTGCAGATGGTTTGCACACCCTTCGAAAGATCTATCAGAACGGCGCAGGAGATCTGATCCTCCAGTTCCTCGATCGGGTCGGAGGAGAACCGGTTCTCATCAGCAGTATACACCTGAGGAACGGTCAACGACTCGTTTCCCAGCACAGCCTGATGCAACTGAAACTGTCGGTCAAGCTCGACCCTGGCAGTCAGCAGGCACTGGTCTTCAATTACGAGGATCGGCAACGAAACATCTGCCGCAATCTCTCCTTCCACGCGGGCAAGATCATCGCAGCTGATTTGCAAGGGCCGTGCCTTGAAGTGGGCCAGATCGTCGCAGCGATTCGCAATGGAACGGTGTTTTCCGCCGAGACGATCAAAGCTTTCGAACAGACTGGAATCCTCTTCGGTGATGCTCCTCCAACTCTCCACGTCTGCCACTGCATGCAATTGACCCGGGATGATCTGCTCGAAGAGATGAAGATGCAGCATCCTGACCTCTCTTCGCTGATGCGCGCCTGTGGAGCAGGAACGGTGTGCGGAGGCTGTCGAGGTGAGCTGGAACAGATCTGCGGAGAATCCGATTCGATCCCTTGTCAGATCGAGGAGGCGTCCGAGGTGGCCACAGGGACGTGGCAGATCCGACTCGCCCCCATCGACGGAAGAGAACTGACACCATTCCGCAGTGGTCAGCACATCAGCATCGAGGGGATGATTCAGGGACGATCGGTGATGCGAACCTATACCCTCACCTGCGCACAGGACGAAACGCGCTGGCGCGAGATCACCATCCAGCAGGAAGCTCACGGGCTCTTCTCCAGGTGGTTCACCGACCACTCCCTTTCGCAAAAAGAGATCAAGATCTCCTCACCCCGAGGGATTTTCACTCCCGATCTGGCGGCAGAGTCCCCCGTCGTCTGCCTGGTGGCAGGAATTGGTGTGACCCCAGCACTCTCCTTTGCACGGACGAGGGCAAGGATGCCGAAGGGTGCCTCCTTGATCATCGATCATTCCGCTCGAACGACGAGGCAACTGGTCGGTCAGCAAGAATTCGAGAAGCTCCAGCATTCGAAGAAAGGCATCGAGTATCGACCTCGTGTCACCACTTCGGGACAGCGATTGACACGGCAAGATCTGGTCGATCTGAACCGTTGCCACCCTGGAGCCTCGTGGATGCTGTGCGGACCGGAGAGGTTTGAATCTCAGGTGCTGCAGTGGTTGAGGGAACTGGATATTCCCGACTCCAGGGTTCGTCTCGAGAGGTTCAATCCCCCTGGCGCGTCGAAGGCCAGAGCTCTGCCTACCGATCGAATTTCACTGCTTCTTGGAATCCTGACGACCCTCATCACCTGCATCGTGTTGCTGACTGGAGCGGTTCCAGACGCTCTTCAACGATGGCAATCGACGATGCTGGGCCACTGGGTTTCGGGAAGTGCGCTACTGGGGTTCCTGGCACTGCAGTGGTGGATGCCGTGGAAGAGAATCGCACGGGCTGAAGTCGATGAGGCGAGAGCGCTACTGTGGCATCGTCGGCTCGGAGCATCTTCACCGCTGCTGCTACTTCTCCACGGCAGTTCCCTCGGTGCTGGGCTGCTCGGCCTGATCACCTTCTTGTTCCTGACCAACACGCTGATCGGCGTGGCGGATCGATCGATCATCCAGACTGCCAGTGGACAGAGCGCATACCTCCGCTGGTGGCTGATCCCCCACATCAGCATCGCCATCCTGGTGACGGTGTTCTCTCTCCTGCACCTCTGGGTCATCCTTGGACATGGAGGTCCCTGACGATGAAAAAGCGAACCTCCTCTCCCCGAAGATGGGCAACGATCAGCGGAATACTGCTCTCGGCAACAGTGCTGGTCAGTCTCACCTCTCCACAACAGGAACAGTGGCTCAGTCCCGGAGGAACCGGGGATGACCACCGAAGCCAGCGCTGTGAGGTGTGTCATGTCGCCGCACCGGGGACCGCCCGGCAGCAGGTCCAGGCGAACGTTCGCAGCTGGATCGGTCTGCGCGAGGAGGGTGTCGCCTTCGGGACGATTCCCGTCTCCAATCAGGATTGCCTCGATTGCCATCGCAATCCGATCGACCCCCACGCCACCCATCTCTTCCTGGAACCTCGATACCAGGAGATTCGAGAATCACTGGCACCACACCTGTGCATCTCGTGCCACGATGAACACTCCGGAGAGATCGTCAGCATCTCTGCGGACTACTGCATACAGTGTCACCATGATCTGGAGATTGCAGGGGACAGAAGCATCCCCTCCCATGAGAGCCTCATCAAAGCGGCTCGCTGGGACAGCTGCTTGCAGTGCCACGATTACCACAAGAATCACTTCGGGGAATACCCGAGTACCTTGGAGGAAGCGAGTTCGCCTCAATCGGTCCTCGATTACCTGGCGGGTGAAACCCCCGCACCCTACCCCGATTTAATTCATCAGTACCTGGAAGAAAGGGACGTGCCGAGATGAAAATCTCCACCGTACACCTGATCGCATTATTGCTGATCCTGCTGATCGTCTATACCTTCGTCACCGCTCCGACTCCCCTGCCGGATCGGAGTTCCCCGTCGGAAGCGACGATCCCCATCAAACGGGTTCTGGAAACGATTGCCGCCGAGAACGACGTGGTTCGTACACTCTACACCCGCTCCATCGTCGGGGCTGGACTCAAGGCAGGCCTTCGCTTCGATGAACGGTGGAAGGATGAAGCGGTACAGGCGGGTCCGCTTCCAGCTCTGTTTCTTCGAGAGGCGGCCAATAGCATCGAGATGAATCCGGTCCCCATCGGCCTGTTCCTCGGATCGCACCAGCCGATCGCTTCAGCCAATCTCTTCTCTGGAATCCAGGCCCCCTACTTCGCCAAGATTCTCGATCACCGGAGTGTGGAGCACTTCTACGACCAGGGTTCCCAGCGCTGGACCGCCATGTTTCCCGACTTCGCATCGGTCGCAGCGTGCGTCAAGTGCCACAATGAACACCCCGATTCTCCCAAGAAGGACTGGGTCCTCGACGACGTGATGGGAGCGACCACCTGGAGCTACCCGCGCGAGCAAGTGACCACGGCAGAATTCATGGAGATCCTTGCTGCGGTACGATCGGGATTTCGAGATGCCTACCGCAGTTACCTCGAGGAGATCAAAACCTTCGATGAGAAGCCGGAGGTGGGAAGCCGCTGGCCCGGGGATGGATTTGCGGTACCCGATGAGGAGACCTTCATGGCAGAGTTCGAGAGACAGGCCTCGTCCGCCACGGTGAACCGTCTGATCCAGCAGCAGTAACTGGCCGCCCCCGGACGGAGCGGCCGCGACCACGGGGGAGGTTGATCCCCCGTTGACCGTCTACTGAACCGATCTCATCTGCCCGCTGTTTTGCGAGGCGATATCGCTGAATAGCGAGATCCCGTACTCGTAATTCCCGAGGAAGATGGTGTCGATTTGATGCCGATCCCAGTTGCCGGTGAGAATCTCTGCCAGGACCATTTCATGGTCATTGTTGCCCATGCAGAACTGCCCCCCATCGCCGATGAGAATCAGTCGACGACTCTCTAAATCCTTGTTGGAGGTGCGCAGGATCTGCAATCCCGCATTGACTCCCAGAGAGATGCATGTGGCACCAGTCGGCTGCATCGAGCCGAGCCAGTTGATCGCATTCCCCTTCTGCATCGGACCGGCGGAGACCATCGCTTCATTCCACGGAATGATCGGCGTTGAAAATGCAACGATTCCCAGTTCCGCCTCGCTGGAAAGGGCATGAATCGCCCTGACCATCTCCTGTTGCAGCGTCTGCCACTTGCCCCCGATGCTCATCGAACCACTACGGTCGATGACGAACAGAAACGCGTCCGCCTCGTAGTTTTCACCGTAGAAGGGAATGATCTCGTGGATCTGCTCTTCTACATCATCGAGAAAACCTGCACCCCCGGACGGGAGGTCAAGAGGTCGTTTTGTCGGATTCTCGGAACCAAGTGTCGTCAGGGCCATGTAGCCGGATAAGGCCAGGGCCGCGCACAGTACTTTCATCTCTCCTACTCGCCAGGCGGGCGATCTCACCGGGGCGGGCGAGTCACGGCTGAGTGCTCCTTTGGATCTATCGGCAATCTTCGTGCCATGCTGAGGTGCTTCTCATCTGAATCGCGGAGAATTCTCGGGCAGGTCGCTACAGCGCAGGCATGGGGGTATGCTGCGGCCATCGACATCATCGGGATGAGTTGCAGCGACTTCGCAGTCGATTGCTTCACAACAGTGCACTGGCAAGAAACTGCTGGATTCCATCACAGAGCGAGAAGGTGAGTCCCCTTTGTCTGCTTCAGATCGCCGCAATACCACTCCCCTGCTCCTGGGCGCGCTGCTTGCGCTGGTGGGCGCATGGCCGCTGGCGGAACCGGAGCAGGAACCGCCTGGTGTCGTGGCGGAACGGGTGATGAGGGTTGTCGAGGCACGCTACGTGGTCCCTGTCGATGGAAACCAGTTACTGCACGAGGGGATCGACCGCATCCTCGATCCTCTCGACCGACACACTCGCTTCTTTCCCCCCGCCGCGGCGAAGCAGTTCGAGCAGGATACCGACGGGATTCTGTTCGGCATCGGCATCGTCCTGCGCCAGACCACGGAGAACGGCGTCATCATCGAGCGCGTGCTCCCCGGCGGCTCCGCACACGACGCAGGCTTCCTCGCCGGTGATCTCGTCATCTCGGTCGGCGGCGAATCGACCCGAGAGTGGACTCTCCCCCGGGTTTCCCGGCACATCCGCGGCGAACTCGACAGTGAGGTAACCATCGGGGTGCTGCGCCGCCAGCAGGGACAAGAAGATGTGGAACGGGAGTTCACCACCACCCGATCCCGTGTACGAATCCCCAGCGTCACTGAAATCGCCCTCTTCCAGCCACCAGAGACTGGCGAGAATGCCGTCGGATTGGTTCGCCTCCAGCAGTTTCAGCCAGGCAGTACCGAGGAAGTTCGGGCAGCTCTCCTGGAACTGGTCAAGCTGGGAGCGTGGGGCTGGATCCTTGACCTCCGCAACAACGGCGGCGGACTCTTCTCCGAGGCAGTCCTCATCTCATCCCTCTTCCTCCCCCGCGATCAGGTGGTCGTCTCCACTCGAGGTCGTGATGGTGAGGAGAGCGTTCGAATCACCGAGACGGAACAAGATGGTCCCTTCCTGAAGGGACCGATGGTGATCCTCATCGATGGATCGAGTGCCAGCGCCTCCGAGATCGTCGCTGCAGCGCTGCGAGATCATCGACGTGCCGTTCTGGTCGGCGCTCCCTCCTTCGGCAAGTGGTCGGTGCAGGACATGATCCCGATTCGAGATGGCAAGGAGTTCTCGATCCTCAAGTTGACCACCCAGACCTTTCACGCCCCCCGGGGATTGCGTATCACCAGGGACGAGCAGGGCAATCGCTCATCGCTCCTGCCCGACCTCGAGGTGGAACTCACTCCCGCTCAGATGTTGCAGATGCAAACGGCCTGGAGAAGCCGAAGCTACGACCGTATCGAGGAACCAACCGTTGCCACATCCTGGCCAGATCCCGATCCGCAAGAAGCGATCAATCTGCGTGGAGATGGCGATCCGGTACTGGCCGCTGCCATCGAATTGATCCGGGATGACGCGCAACATCAGAAGTATCTCGCCGATGACTCCCCCGTCATCGAGGAAACAGGATCTCCACGATGAAGGTACTCGCCATCGAAACCACCTGTGACGAAACCGCCGCTGCGGTGGTCGAGACGGGTCCAGAAGTCATCGCCGATGTGGTCTATTCACAGATCTCGGAACACGCCCCCTTCGGAGGGGTGGTCCCCGAGATCGCCAGCCGCAGTCATGTCGAACAACTGACGGCAGTGATCGACGAAACGATGCGACGAGCAGATCTGACCCCCGATCAACTGGATGCCGTGGCGGTGGCTCATCGCCCGGGTCTGATCGGAGCGCTGATGATCGGAGTCTCCACCGCCAAGGCTCTCGCCTGGGCGTGGCAACTCCCCATCATCGGTGTTCATCACCTGCAAGCACACCTCGAAGCGTGTTCCCTGGCAGGCCAGGAGGTGGCGACTCCCTACCTTGGAGTGGTCATTTCCGGGGGCCACACCGACATGCATCGAGTCGAGGATCTGGGACGCTCCACCTGGCTCGGCGGGACCCGCGACGATGCCCTCGGCGAGGCTTTCGACAAGGTCGCCGCAGTGCTGGGGCTGGGGTATCCGGGTGGACCTGCGGTGGAGAAGGCAGCGCGCCAGGGAGATCCCTCGGCGGTGCGATTGCCCAGGACACTGCTCGAAGAGGACTCTCTCGACTTCTCCTTCTCCGGCATCAAGACGGCGGTGCTGTACCTGTGGCGAGGTCCAAATGCAGTTCACCCCGGTCGTGCCCCCGACGCCCCGGAACCACAAGACATCTGCGCCTCCTTCCAGGAAGCGGTCTTCGATGTGCTCGCCGAGAAGATCAGACGGGCCTGCCGCGGCCAGCAGTTACAGGATGTGGTCCTCGGTGGCGGTGTTACTGCCAATCGTGCCCTCCGAGAAGGGCTTCAGGAGAGACTCGGTTCCTCGATTCGCCTCTACTTTCCTCCCTTGCAGTTTGCCACCGACAATGCTGCGATGATCGGAGCGCTTGCTCTACGGCGACTTGAAGATGGACAGTTCGACGACCTGGAACTGGTAGCGGAGGCACAACCATGACCGAACCTCTAGATCTCGACCATGATCGACAGCAGCGCTGCGGCTTTCCCGAAGTCGTGTACGGGGCGGGGAAAACCGACGACGAGATCGTCACCGCTCTATCGAGGATTTCCGAGGTCTCGGGACTGGCTCTGGCGACTCGTGTCGACGAGGAGCGGGGAGCGCAGATCGCCGCCCGGGTCGAGGGATCCCGGTGGCATCAGCGATGCCGTTGCATCAGCATCGAACGGGAAACGACACCTCGACAGGGTCAGGTGACGGTGATCTGCGCCGGCACCAGCGATCTGCCGGTCGCCCAGGAAGCGACGCTGACTGCGCAACTGGCAGGAGCGGAGACGGAATTGATCAGCGATGCCGGAGTCGCTGGAATCCACCGGGTGCTTTCCCACGACCAGCGGCTGCAATCCTCCAACGCTCTGGTGGTGGTGGCCGGGATGGAAGGGGCTCTCCCCTCGGTGGTAGCGGGTCGAGTTGCGGTACCGGTAATCGCCGTGCCCACCAGTATCGGCTATGGAGCATCGTTCGGGGGAATCACTGCTCTGCTCGGGATGCTGTGCTCCTGTGCCTCCGGAATCTCGGTGGTCAACATCGACAACGGATTCGGTGCCGGACTGATCGCCGCCCGCATCAATCGCCTCGCCTGCGAGGGAGGACCAGCCAGTGGCCGGTGACTCACTGCCACCGCTGCCTCCTCTTCCCCCCCGCCCCCGAGATGCCAGCAAGTCGACGATGGGTATGGTCACCGTCGTCGGAGCCTCTCCCGGACTCAGTGGTGCCGCCCTGCTCGCCTCTCATGCGGCGTTGAGAGGGGGCAGTGGACGGGTGGTGGTGGCGATTCCCTCGCCGCTGGCGACCATCGCCGAGGAACGAAAGCCTCTGGAAGCGATGAGCTGGAGTCCCGAAAACGACGACGACATCTGGACCGAGAGAGGCATTCGATCGCTGATGAGCGAGATGCCCACCGATAGCTGGGTGGTCGGATGTGGACTCGGCAGGGATCCCAGATCGACCGCTGCGATGGCCCTGTGGCTGCGCCAGCGGAAGAATCCAGCAGTGATCGATGCCGACGGGCTGTGGCACCTGGCGAGCCAACCCGCACTGCTGGAGTCGCTGGGACCCGATCTGATCCTGACCCCGCACCGGGGTGAACTGGATCGCCTGGCACAAGCACTCGACCTGGGCGGTGCTGGACGCGAAGATCTGGCCATCTCTCTGCAAAAGCAATGCGGAGCGGTGGTAGTGGCGAAGGGTCCGGGTACCCTCGTCATCGATGGAAACGGTGTCATCACCAACGAGACGGGAAACCCGGGAATGGCCACCGCCGGCAGTGGAGATGTTCTGGCTGGATTGATGGGGGCGCTGCTTGCGCGGGGAGATTCCCCTTCCGTCGCTGCCCGGCGAGGAGCCTGGTTGCACGGAAGAGCCGGTGATCTTGCAGCGAGGCGTCGAGGTGAAGAATCACTCATCGCCGGGGACATCATCGAATCGCTCGGGGATGCGTTTGGGGAGCAGGAGGATCAACGATGAAGATGCCGGTGGAGGAGTGCAAGGTAGGTCACTACCCGGTGATTCAATCGGAAGACCTTGGCGAGGGTTGGTTTCGACTCGACATCGAAGCCCCCGAGATCGCCTGTCGCAGTCGCGCGGGACAGTTCGTCCAGGTGCGAGTCGGTCCCGGCGATGACCCCCTGATTCGCCGCCCCTTCAGTATCTTTGATGTGGGGCCCCAACCGGGGCCAGAGGCGACGATGCTACGTCTGCTGGTGCAGTGCGTCGGTCCCGGAACCCGTGCCATGATGAGACTGGAAGCGGGAGATTCGATCCGCTTGATGGGACCACTGGGACACCCGATGCCCCGACCCGAACTGTCCGACGACGGGATGCTGTACCTGGTGGGAGGCGGCATCGGAGTCGCCCCCCTCTACTTCTACTGTCGAGAACTCGCCGCGCAGAAGATCACGATCCCTCACAAGGTATTGCTGGGTGCGCGTCGTTCATCTCTCCTCATCGGCAGGGATGCGTTCGAGGAGATGGGGGTCGATACGCTGTGCGCCACCGACGATGGCAGTGCAGGGTTCCATGGCAACATCATCGAGTGCCTGCAACGATGTCTCGATCATCCCGATGCCGGTGGCGAGGTGGCGGGAATCGGCTGTGGCCCCCACGGCATGAACCTGGCACTGAGAGATCTGGCCATCGAACGGCAGTTACCCTTCTGGATCTCCCTCGAGAACTACATGCCGTGCGGCTTCGGAGCCTGTTTTGGCTGCGTCATCGCCGGCCCCGAGGGTGAAGATCTGCGCTATCGACGCGTCTGTGTCGAGGGCCCCTGCTTTCCGGCCCACGAGTTACCAAGCCAGTTCTGAACCGTACACATTCGTGACGCCCACCCACTCGGGGTCGAGGCGGTCCCCATCCAGCCATCGGGATCGACGAAGAATTCCTCCAACACCCCCTCCGAAACCGTATGGTTCCATGACGAAGTGTGAGGTCGCTGCCGCTGGCGACGACCTGAAGAAGGGACGAGTCGGGAGCCCGGCCACTTTCTGTCCACTTCCGCACTCTTCTCCGTTCTTCTGGAAGTCAGTCGAGCAATTCGCTACCCTGTAGCCGCCGGGGACATCGGCAGAAGGAACTCCACAGGAGTCCCCAGATCGTCGATGGACTGCGAGAAGATCGGCGAAGTCTCGTCATTTCTCGCGCCGGAAAGTCGGCACCTTCGTTACGACGTCGGTGACGCCGAAGAGATGATCAAAACTCCGGAGGGGCCTGGCCCCCTCGATCCTGATGCGCCGGGAGAGCACCCCTCTCCCGGCAACTTTTATTTCTGGAGTCTGCTTCACCGGTGACATCCTTTCTCGACACCGTATCGGCAGCACAGTTTCGGAAGCAGCACAGTGTAAGAAGCGCGGCGTGGGAAACTCGACGGGGAGTCTGCAGCAGGCGACGGAGGGGATCCCATCTCGCAACGGTCTGTTCGGCGACCTCATCGCAGTTTGCTGTGTTCAGCCCAGTTGCTCGATGCGACCTGCCAGTTCGAAATCGACCTCGGTCAACCCCCCGGCAGAGTGGGTCCACAGTTTGATCCCCACGAACCCCCAGCGCAGTTCCAGATCGGGGTGGTGATCGAGTTCCTCGGCGAGGTCTGCGATTTTCTGGAGATGTTTCAGCGCAGTCTGAAAATCGGGAAAGTGGAAGTGCCGTACCAGGTGGTGCTGCTCTTCCACCAGCCATCCGGGAAATCGTTGCAGCCATGCATCCCGCTCGGCTGCGGTGACCGGTGTCGATCGATCGAAAGAATTGTCCCCGCTCATCCCCATTGCCTCCTCGACCGCTGCCCAGCGATCAGCTCGCCGGTCTCCAATCCCATCGATCCCCTCAGTCGATCAGTTCCTGCTGCCAGTACGCATCGCTGATGAACTTCTCCCACGACGAATAGATCGGCTTGGGGGGAATCCGACGCACCATCGTCCAGTCGGGCTGAATCGGTTCATGAAGTAGTTTCATGTCGGCTTCATCCGGTGTTCGGTTGGCCTTGCGCTTGTTGCAGCGAACGCAAGCCAGCACACAATTTTCCCAGCTCAACGGACCTCCGCGGCTGCGCGGTAGGATGTGATCGATGGTCAATTCCCGGGTTCCGGGCCGTTCGCCACAGTACTGGCAAGTATTGCGATCACGACGGTAGAGGTTGAGGCGAGAGAAGGTCACCGTGCGATCTCCGACACCTGAGTAGCTGGTGAGAACGATCACTTCCAGTGGTGCCAGCAGCAACGATTCCGATCGAATCGAGGGACGATTGGTGGAGGCCCGGGATCGAGAGATGGAATCCCACGACTGCAGGTCATGCACTTCGTAGGTCTCGGGATCGATGATCCTCGCAGCATCACGAGCCACCATGCCGATGGCGAGACGAGCTGGAAGAGTGTGGATCGGAGTCCACCCCCGATTGAGAACCAGTGTGGGAGTATCCAGGATCGTCAAACGACCTCCCTTTCGTGGTGAAACACCACTACCCCATCAAGGGTATCGTGGTGTCAGAGGTCGATCTAGCAGCGTTGTGGCGATTGGTGGTGGGGATAAAAATAGATAGCCTCTGACCCCCGAAGTCGAAGGGGGCCATCCCTGTCCCCCCTCAAACCCCTGTCGGTAGGTCAGAGGCTAGCCGCGCATATAATTGCACCGCGCGGTTTGAATAACACTGTTTCAATAGTCTCAATCTCGTCACACAATACTTCGACGATCGTTCTACGAGCCGGAGCGTCGAGTGTGCTGGAATATCGTCATGCTTTTGTAAGCAAGGTGTATGCCAATTGGTAGAAGGCCTTCAATCCGGCAATACTGCCATCTCGAGAATTTGCCGTGGCGACCAACAGCCAATCACGTACAAATCATGGCTCCATCTAGCCACGCCGTAAAGTCGTAAACCATGTATCTAGGCAGTCTTATGACTATAGTGCCAGAACTGACTATCAGGACATCTGGAGCCTGGAAGAGAACCACGTCGACGATCGTACGCGCATCCAGTTGCGCAACCGAAGCTGGCGATCGGTCTCAGCTCTCGCGGCTGCAGTAAAGTCTACCAAGTGGACGCACACGCAACCGCCCGATCAGCGCGCTGATGTCGCCGAGAGCACGGACCTCTCCCTCGTCCTGAACCGGTAGCGCCACTCCCGCATCGAGATCCGGGGGAGGCTCAACCACATCGACCTTCGGATCGAGTCGTGGAGAGCGGTCCCTCAGACTCGCTGCAGCCCCCTCGAGCAGTTCCCGGACCTCTTCAACAGTTTCTCCCTCGATCGGCTCACCGTGGACCCTGTGGTGTTGTCTATACAGGATACGACAGGCATCGACGTGGCCCGCTGCAGCCCCATCGGCGGCGGCATCCTGGAGGATTCCGAGGATCCGATGGTCATCCCACATCTGGTACTGCTGGGGAGTTTCCGGATACCTCCCGTCAGGGATGGCAACGCGCAGGAAATCGAGCAGATGACGATCGAGAATCCTGCGGGTGTGATGGAAGTAGACCTGGGTAAACATCGAGAAGCGTGCCCACTGCATCCCCTCTGCTGCCAGCACCCCTCCCCTCTCGATCCCCAGTCTCACCCCATCCACAGTCTCCAGCGGTCTCAGCGTGTGCAGAATCCTCGGCAGATCGAAGGAACCATACTTCACTCCGAGGCAGTGGGAATCTCTCAACAGATAGTCCATTCGATCCGCACCGAAGGCGCCGCACACCAGCGATCGGATGAATCGCTGATCCGCGGGCAACGAACGGTCCTGGGGATCGAGGATTCGCAGCACTGCGTCATGAATCTCATCTCCCCAAATTTTCAGCGCATCGGAGACGGGAGGATGCTCGAGAATCGCCCTCGTCATCTCCTCGTGGCCTCCGCGAGGGAGCAACTGCTCGGTGACGTGAGAGAAGGGTGCATGGCCGATGTCGTGCAACAATGCTACATGTCGAGCGGTTCTGACCAGGCGGGTGAAGTGGGCATCGGTGGTCGCCAATCCGAGTGGACCCATCAATCCCTCAAGACCGAGGCGACCCCGCATCTCCTCCAGCAGGCGTGTCGCCACCTCGAGGGTTCCCAGGGCGTGTTCGAAACGACTCTGACGCGCTCCCGGATAAACTCGATCGGTGAGACCCAGCTGGGAGATTCCACGCAACCGCTGGACCGGTGGCTGGTCGATGAGGAAGAGGTCTTCCTTCTCGAGGCGAATGAGTCCGTGCACAGGATCTCGAACCGATTCTGACAGTAACACTGGAGACTCCCTTCGAGGGAACAGGATGCCGGGGGAATCCCGTTACGGCAAGTTGCCACGGCAGGTATCCTGCACGGGGAGGAAGAGGATGAGCAGGAACTTCTATTTCCACCATCTGGCGCTCCAGATCGAGGGGATCGAACTGGGCTTTGCCGCCATCTGGAGTGAAAGAGAGCTCCACTGTGCCTCCCTCGCTGCGGATGCAGATGCGGCACGGATCTCCTGCGCCACAAATGCTCCGGATGTGCACCCCTCCCACTCCCCTTTTCCGGCACCACTGGAGGAGCAGATCCGCGCCGCAGTGGCAGGGGATCGGGTGCAGTGGACGTGGGCTGCTTCCCCCATCGTCGGTACTCCGTTTCAGAGGGAGATCTGGCGGCAACTGCAACGGATCCCCTCGGGATCGACGATTTCTTACGGTGAGCTCGCCAGGCGCTGTGGGCGACCCGCGGCGGCGCGTGCTAGCGGTAGTGCCTGCGGCAAGAACCCGCTACCGCTGCGACTTCCCTGTCACCGTGTGGTGCAGGCGGATGGCAGCCTCGGTGGATTCACCGGAGATCTGCGGGTCAAGGCGCAACTCATCGCCGGGGAATCGGCGACTGCGAGAGTACAGCCCGATCCTCCGCAATCAGCATATGATGCAGCGACTCCCTGAGCATTCCGCGACTGGCGTAGAGCCGTGCCAGTACTCGATGGGTGGAAACTCTGTGGGGATTGCCATGAAGGGAGAAGAAGAGGCACTCCACCGCAAGGTCCTCGATCCCATCCTCGAGCAACAGGATGGCAAATCGCTCCCAGGCTGCGGAACAGGTCGGATCGGACCTGAGGAGTAGTGCCAGATCGGTCCTCGCCTCGCTTCGGAGTCCCGATGCCTGCAAGGCGCAGGCGACCTCGAAGACGCCGTAGGGAGTTCCGCTACTGCGAACCAGAGACAACCTCTCTCCGCACAGCGAATACGATTCCAGGTGCAAACCTTCGACGCCACTGCCTTCGGCGACGATCTGGTGGTCCGATTTGACCTCCAGCCTCGCCTCTCGTTGCGAACCGATGGTCAACGCCAGTGCCCAGCGTCCTCCGACGGAGGCTCCCGGCGGCAGGATGCGCACCAGTTCCTCGCGGGAGGTTTCCCATAATTGCTGCTCGTGACCGATCCGGTGCAAGTTGACGGGAAGGCTGAGGGCTACCGTCGCTGCAACGGCGATCCAGATCGCTTGTTGAGATCGCATCCCTGCACGAAGTGCCAGCACCACCCCCACCGCCATCATCGCCAGTGCCAGAGAAGTACCGATGCGCACCGATGGTCCATCACTGAGTGCCGAGGTGAAGGAAGCCACCAGCAAGCACCCCAGCACGAACAGGGTCAGTGCCACACGGGACCCGCGCCGTATCACCACGGGATACATCGTCAAGGCTCCCGCACGCTGGGCAAGGACGCTGGCGATGTACAGCAGCCCAGCGGGAATCAGGACCACCAGCGGAAACACCGGCAAGGTACCCGCCAGGACCCATGGCAACAGTCCTGCGACCAGAAGTACCCGGAGCGGTCGGAAACGAGGGTCGCGGCCACGAGGACCGGCGATCAGAGCGGCGACCACCGCGATCAACCAGCCCGGATCGATTTCAAGGATTCCCGGCACCGCTCCCGGCTGGAAGTCGTGGAAACAACCGGTCAAGCCACTCGCCAGTACGATGGGATCCGCCCCCATCTGACGGAGACTGAGGATGGTGGCAGCGACCAGCACCGTGAGCACCCACCCCTCTGGCCGTAACCGGTGAGGAG
>CBFIET010000040.1:0-1597 GCA_965661685.1 Planctomycetota bacterium | reverse complement strand
CTGACCAGTTGCGTGAATTCTCCCGCAGAACAGCAGGTCGTCTCCAACGCCGCAACTCCGGTCCAGATGCTGGAGGTCCGGGTGGGGAGCCACATCGACATCGATCTGCCGTTACCTCCCCGTCACAACTGGTGGGCGGTGGAATCGGGGGATCGCCCCTACCTGCAGTCGAAGACGTACCGGACACGGGGTCTGATCCGTCTGTGGGCGATGCAGCCGGGCAAGACCGAGGTGGTGTGCGCCCTGGGCAACGATACCCAGGTGATCCGTAAGGTGGTGGTGGGGGTCGAGGTGAAGCCGTGATGGGTGCTGGCAGCATCATCAGTTTCCTCCCCTCATCAGTAGCGATCGCTGCCCTGTTGCTGGGGATCTGTGGTCCCGTGGCTGCTGCGGATTATGAACCGATCTTCGATGGAAGCACCCTGTCCGGCTGGCACACCACCCCGGGGGGCAGTTGGACCGTCGAAGATGGCACCATCGTCGGTCGCAGTTCGGCTTCCGAGAAGAGACACGGCCTGCTCGTCTCCGATCGCTCCTTCGGTGACTTCGAGGCGAGGGCCCGCTTCCGGGTACTGGCCGGCGACAGTGGTTTCTACTTCCGGGTCGCCATCGAGGAGGGCAACAACGTTGCCGCCAAGGGGTTTCAGGTCGAGATCGACTCCAGTTCCGAGACCGGCGGTCTGTACGAGACCGGTGGCCGCGGCTGGGTGAAGAAACCGGATGCGACCCGGATGCAGGAGGTGTACCGACCGGGAGAGTGGTCGACGCTGCATCTGGTGGCTCGCGGTCGCTTCATCGAGGTGCGCATCAACGGGGTGCGTACTGCCCGCTTGAAGCGAGACAAGGGCCGCCTCGAGGGTCCCATCGCCCTGCAATTGCACGGCGGCATGGAGATGCACGTCGAGTGGCAACAGATCGAGGTGCGAGAACTGCAAAAGAGTGACACCGTTCCCGGACGCCGTCCCAACGTGTTGTGGATCCTGGCCGAGGACATCGGCCCCGATCTGTCCTGCTATGGCTGTCGGGGGGTGGAGACACCGAATCTCGATCAGTTAGCGGCACAGGGGTCTCGTTTTCTCCGTGCCTTCACCACCTCGCCAGTTTGCTCCACATCCCGTTCGGCGATGATCACCGGTCGCCACCAGAGTTCCATCGGAGCCCATCAGCACCGTACCCGGCCCCGTAATCCGTTACCGGATGGGGTCGAGACCTTGCCTCAATTGCTCAGAAACGCCGGCTGGTACTGTGCCCTCGGCTGTGGTTACTCGTCCAAGACCGATTTCAACTTCAAGACCGCGCCATCTCTTTTCGATGGCAAGGACTGGTCGGGGCGCGCCGAGGGGCAGCCCTTCTTCGCCCAGATCACCATCGGTAACACCCACCGCTCCTGGAAGGGCGATCCACTGAATCCGGTCGACCCTGCCAAGGTCGAGATCCCCCCCTATTACCCCGATGAGCCGCTGGTGCGTGCCGACTGGGCACTTGGCCTCGGCGAGATCCAGGTGATGGACCGCAAGGTCGGCAAGATCCTCGAGAGACTCGACAAGGAGGGACTCGCCGATGACACGGTGGTCATCTTCATCGGCGACAACGGTCG
>CBFIET010000039.1:0-17517 GCA_965661685.1 Planctomycetota bacterium | reverse complement strand
CTCGCCACGTGGATCAATCCCGTCAGGTGAGCGGACCCCGCTGCTTCACTACCATCAAATGCATGGATGATGTGGACAGATCCCTCAACCGTGACATCTTCATCGACCACTTCGAGGATGACACCGTCATCGAGATGAGCGTCGGCGAGATCCTGGAATGGATGATCTTCTGGAGGGAAGAAGGAATCGAGTTGATCGGATAGTTTCCGCGGCTCTTGACCGCGAAGAGCTGCCAGCGATCCGACCTTCAAGGAATCAGGCAATCGGGACAGATCGGAAAGATCGGAACGAAACTCACCATTGAGGAGAACGATGCGAGCGACAGAAGTCACCGGCAAATCGCCGACACCTTTCAACTCCTCGACGCGAGCCAGAGGAGAGGAACAGCGGCCATCCACCATGCTGGAGAGAGGGGTATAACGCCACTCCTCGTGCTTTCTTCCGGGAAAACCGGATTCGCCGAATCTCTCCGCCGCAACGCTTCTACGCTTCACCAGCAGCGGATCATCGTCGCAGAACTTGTGCTGACCGTCACGAATCTGGTCGGTCCAGTCCTGAAGGGCATCACTACTCACGACACCTCCAGCGGATTGCTACCCGGCGTAGATCCTGCTCCGGTGAGCCACGAATAACCTTCTTTTTCAAGTTCAAGAGCGAGGGATTTATCCCCGGAGCGAACGATCTTGCCGCCGGAGAGCACGTGAACATGGTCTGGCACGATGTAGTCGAGCAGTCGCTGGTAATGAGTGACAACCACGATCGATCGGTCTTCCTGACGGAGCATGTTGACCCCCTCCGCGACGATGCGAAGTGCGTCGATATCGAGGCCAGAATCGGTTTCGTCAAGAATGGCAAGTTTCGGATCGAGGACTGCCATCTGCAGGATCTCGTTGCGCTTCTTCTCACCACCGCTGAATCCATCATTGACGGCTCGCTGGAGTAGCTTCTCATCCATTCCAACGAGTTTCATCTTGGAGCGAACCAGTTCGAGGAAATCAACAGCATCGATTTCCGATTCATCCCTGTAACGACGCACAGCATTCAATGCGGATCGAAGGAAGTACGCGTTGGAAATCCCAGGAATCGAGACTGGATACTGGAAAGCCAGGAAGATCCCTTCGCAGGCGCGCTCATCGGCAGAGAGCTCCAGCAGATCGACTCCGTTGTACTGGATCGATCCGCCATCGACGCTGTAGTCCTCGCGACCTGCAACGACATTGGCCAGAGTACTCTTGCCGGAACCATTGGGCCCCATGATGGCGTGGACTTCCCCCGCCTTCACTTCCAGATCGAGACCATTGAGAATCGCAGTTTGATCAACGGAGGCTCGCAGCCCCTGGATCGAAAGCATGTTTGTTTCCTGTTTCCCAGACATCTATCCGACACTTCCTTCAAGGCTCACGGCGAGCAACTTCTGAGCTTCCACGGCGAATTCCATCGGCAACTCGCTGAAGACTTCCTTACAAAATCCATTTACGATCATCGACACCGCATCTTCGGTAGAGATACCCCTCTGGTTGCAGTAGAAGATCTGGTCCTCACCGATCTTCGAGGTTGTCGCCTCGTGTTCTACCTTTGCAGTGGGGTTACGCACCTCGATGTACGGGAAGGTGTGCGCTCCGCATCGATCTCCCAGCAGCATCGAATCACACTGTGAAAAGTTGCGAGCATCCGTGGCACCCTTCTTCACATCTACGAGTCCACGATATGTATTCTGTCCTCGTCCTGCGCTGATCCCCTTGGAGACGATGGTGCTACTGGTGCCCTTCCCGATGTGAACCATCTTGGTTCCCGTATCGGCCTGTTGCATGTTGTTAGTCAGTGCAACCGAGTAAAACTCGCCCACCGATTCATCTCCGAGAAGAACGCAGGATGGGTACTTCCAGGTCACCGCAGAGCCGGTCTCTACCTGAGTCCACGAGATCTTGGCTCGATCCCCCTTGCAGATTCCACGCTTGGTCACGAAGTTGTAGATGCCTCCGACCCCTTCAGCATCTCCCGGATACCAGTTCTGCACGGTGGAATACTTGACGGTCGCATCTTCCAGGGCAACCAGTTCAACGACCGCCGCATGCAACTGATTCTCATCACGCATCGGAGCAGTACACCCCTCCAGGTAGGAGACGGTGGACCGTTCGTCAGCGACGATGAGGGTTCTCTCGAATTGGCCGGTACCTGCCGCATTGATGCGGAAATAGGTGGAGAGTTCCATCGGACATCGCACCCCCGCAGGGATGTAACAGAAGGAACCATCGGAGAAGACCGCTGCATTGAGTGCTGCAAAGAAATTGTCGGTGTAGGGAACCACCGATCCGAGGTACTTCTTCACCAGTTCGGGGTGCTCCTGCACCGCTTCGGAGAAGGAGCAGAAGATGATGCCCAGTTCAGCGAGCTTGTCGCTGAAGGTGGTCGCGACCGAGACGCTATCGAAGACAGCATCGACGGCAACACCTGTCAGTCTCTTCTGTTCATCGAGGGAGATCCCCAGTTTCTCGAAGGTTTCGAGCAGTTCGGGATCTACCTCATCGAGGCTGTCGATGGTTTTCTTCGTCTTGGGAGCGCTGTAGTAGATGATCTTCTGGTAATCGATGGCATTGCGCTCAACCTTGGCCCAGCTCGGATCTTCCATGTTGATCCAGTGCCGGTACGCCTTGAGGCGATACTCGAGTAACCACTCCGGCTCACCCTTTCGGCGAGAGATCTCCTGTATCGTCGATTCGTCCAACCCTGGAGGCAGTGAATCAGACTCCACATCGGTAACAAAACCGAATTCGTACTCGCGATCAGCGAACTCCTGTAATTCTTCAGCTTCAGACATCTCTCTCCTCTTGATCTGAATCGACGTCAGTAGAAGACAGTACCGAGTGAACTCCGCCAGGGACCGCCATCTGTTCGAGTGTTATCTGTTCGAGGGTGTCTCGGATCTGATCATTGATGAATCGCCAGTTGCTGCTGAGTGGACAGAAGGATTCGACACCACAATCATCCCCTGCCGTATCGACACACTGGGTGAGGGCGATGGGTCCGTTGAGGATCTCGATCACATCATGCACGGTGATCCAGCGGGGATGCCGTGTCAGCCGGTAGCCACCCTGGACTCCTCGACGTGACTCGAGGATCTTGCCCCTCACCAGCGTCTTGAGAATCTTGCTGACATTGGGGAGAGCCAATCCGGTGAGGGTGGCGATTTCAGGCGCAGAGAAGACCTTCAGTGGATCGCTCTCGTCGCCAAATCCCTGCGAGATGGAGGTCAGGATGTAGATCCCGTAGTCAGTCTGACGGTTGACCTTGAAGATCGGATCTCTCCTCCCTCGAAATGGAGCTAAACTGACGATATCAGGCGAATGGAACCGGTTTCCTCGAATCAGTACCTAATTCGTACCCTTTAGATTCTCCCCCCCACCAACCATTTCGTCAAGCGATCCCGATCACTCCTTCGGCTCTGGTGGTAGCGATCGCTGGAAGAGCCTACACTCGCCACAGGAAGTGCCAGTTTTCACCTCCAGAGAGGGGTCAGTTGTGACCGATGGTTCCGGGGAGTCTGCCTCAGTGGAGTCGTCACCTGACGATCCAGGACTTCTCTCCGACCTCTATCAGCTCGCAAAACCGCGACTCTCCTCGCTGGTAGTGATCACCGCTGCCCTCGGAGTAGCTGCTTCCTGGCCCTTTGTCGGCACACCCTCCGGCACCCTCACCACCCCTGACATGCTGGCGCGCATCATCCAGATGATGGGCCTCGCCGGCGGAACGGCTCTGCTGGCAGCCAGCGCCAACGCTCTCAATCAGTACTGGGAGCGCAAGGCGGATCAACTGATGGCCCGCACCTCGTCACGAGCCACGGCACGGGGACGAATCGGTGGCAAGATCATCGCAGTCTACAGTCTACTCACCGGCATCGCCGGCTACGCCGCACTTCACCTGTCGGGGAATTACCTGTCGAGTTTGCTGGGAGTCTTGAGCCTCGTCGTCTACGTCGTGATCTACACTCCCCTCAAGAAAAGAACCACCTTCAATACTCTCATCGGGGCGATCCCAGGAGCACTGCCTCCGCTGATCGGCTGGTGTGGAACCGGTGCGCCGCTCTTCCATCCGGTGGGGATTTCACTCTTCGGAATCCTCTTCGCATGGCAGATCCCCCACTTCCTCGCCATCGCATGGATGTATCGGGAGGAGTACGGCAAGGCCGGCTTCTTGATGTTGCCGGTGATCGATCCGGAGGGCCACAGGACCGCCAGGGCTACGCTCACCTGGTCGCTACTGTTACTGGCGGTCAGCCTGTACCCGGCTCTGTGGGGCGCAGCGGGCCCCCTGTACCTGGCGGTGGCAGTGGCGATGGGAACCTTCATGGTGCTTCGATCGCTGAAACTGGCACAGAATCGTGATCGAGAATCTGCCAGGAGCCTCTTCTTCGCCAGCATCATCTATCTCCCGGTGGTGCTGGGAGCTCTGGTAGCGCTGGTCGACAACCCGGATGGAAACCGATGACGGGCGCAGCAAACTCGAGCCACGAAGGCAACCATCTCCGACCTCCGGCATGGCTCCTGATCCTCCTGGTACTGCTCTGTGGAGGTGTCCTCGCCTGGCGAGTGCCCCTTCTCATGAGGGCGATCGATGAGCGCGAGAAACTGGGTGCCGATGCATTGATCACCAACGGTTTCGATCTCGGCGACACCCTCTCTTCAGACGACACACTGCTGCGCTGGGGATCGCCGGAGGAGATCATCCCCATCGACTCTCCGCTGCTGCTAGGGGCCTCCGATGTCGATGAACTGGGAGAGAACTTCCGAACTCGCTTCCTCATCTCGAGCAGTGAGATCATCGGCGTGGTGATCGATGGCGAGGCTCGTGCCTACCCACTCCGCATTTTGCAATGGCACGAGGTGGTCAATGACATCGTCGCCGGAGAGCCGATCTGTGTCATCTACCACCCCTTGTCGGAAACGATGACGGTTTTCAGAAGAACTGTCTCGCAAGATGGAACGCCGTCCCTCTTTGGCTCGAGCGGGCTGGTGGTCGATTGCTGCATGTTGATCCATGATCGTCTCGGTAGTGACAACAGGAGCATCGAGAGCCTGTGGCTCCCCACCGAAGGCCGTGCCATCGCAGGCCCGATGGCGGGGACCGCGCTTGAACTGCTCCCCTTCCAGTTGACCACCTGGGAGGTCTGGCGACAGCAACACCCCGACACCAGAGTGGTCGGCATGGTCAAGACTCACGAGCGCTATTACAAGAAGGAGCCGTACAGTCCCTATCGACTGAGGGACAAGCCACGCTATCCCTATTCACCGCGGCCGGAGGCGGGGATTCGCAAGAACCTGGCCCGCATGATCGTGACCAGAGACGAGCAGATGAAGCTGTTTGCTGAAGTGGCTGAAGGCGCAACGGAGGAAGCAGCGACTCCTCACATCATCACGTCCTGGTTCGCGGTCTATGCCCGTGGAATACGTCACTGATCAGCAGTTCTTCACAGCCACAGCAAGAACGCGAATAACACGATCCAGACCCCATCTAGGAAGTGCCAGTACAGATTCACGTGCCGCACCGTTTCACAGTGCAGGCTCCAGTATCCACCTCGTAGTGCATGCGCCGTGACATACCCCTGAAAGATCAATCCTCCGGCGACGTGAAGCGCGTGAAGAAGTCCAAGCGAGTAGATGCTGTACCCGTGCAGACTCGAAGAGGCGCTGAACAGCTGATCTTCACCGCTGAGGATCATCTGTGACCAGACACGCTCCTGTAGCCCCAGAAACAGGAAGCCGAGGATCAGGGTCAGGACCATCGAGCATCGAAACAGAGACTGCTGATCTCTCACGACAGCAGCGATTCCCACCTGAGAGAAGACGCTGACGAGGAGCATCACTGCGGTACTCGTCCACGCCATGTCGGGGATTCTCGGTGCCCCTTCTCCCCATGCAGGATTCTGATTACGGACCACCAGGATGGCGATCATCGTCGCAACGAACAACACCGTCAGAGATGCGATGAACAGGTACATACCCATCCGAGCAATATCTGGAGAATGCTGACGGTTCAGGAGTTCACTCTCAATCCGGCACTCAGCAGCGACCCGTCGATCCGAGAACTACTTGCCAGTACCTTCGAACTGAGTCGCTTCGATCTGGTTGAACGGATCGACGATGATCCGGTCGGAGTATTCTCCCGTATCGAGCAGAGCAAACGCCAGGAATAGCCCCAGAAAGAAAAGCGATCCGACGAAGATCACCGCATTGAACGGCTTATCCCATCGCAGGTGCATGAAGTAGAGCGACACGAGGGTCGCCTTCACCGTTGCCACACCCATCGCCACCACAACGTTCATCCCGCCGAGGTCAAAATAGGAGACTGCTACCGTCAGCCAGGTCAGGAACAGGAGGGCGGTGAGAATCACCAGCAACAGAGTCGGACCGGTCATGTGCCCGAACTCCGGATGAGGTGTCTCCTGGTTACTGGTCTTCTTGAAGACCAGGAGGGTTGCGAAAAGACTCACAAATGCGGCCGACAGGATCAGCACATCTACATTTTCAAGAATCGCGTTCATCGGTCCTCCTATTCCACCAGGTAGAGCAAGGGGAACAGGTAGATCCAGATCAGATCCACCAGGTGCCAGTAAAGTCCACCGAGATCAACGGGAGTGAAGTAGCCAGGGCCGAATCGTCCCTTGGCCGCCAGGATCATCAACCAGACCATCACTCCCATTCCGATCAACACGTGGATGCCGTGCAGCCCGGTCAGGCAGAAATAGATGCTGAAGAAGACGTGAGCGTTATGAGGTCTCGGCCCCGCAGGTAAGTGGGAGGGATCGATCTTCAGACCTTCAGGATGATCACTGGAAGCGTCCTCTTCCGAATGCCCTCCGCCATGGTCATCTTCATCGTCAACCCTGGCCAGTCCCTGAGGTGGACGCTTCGGTTGCAGCACCAGACCTTGCGCCTTGGGTACCTCGGTCACGACACCGGCAGGAGGAATCTCGAGATCTGCATGGGCGAGAAGGTCTTCCTCCGCCTGGCGATCACGAACTTCCTCGGCATCGATGACATTCTCATAGGCGAAGTACTTGCCGGGGAAGAGCCCCTCGTGAAACTTCTTGCTGTACTCGATGTACTTGATACCCATGAATCCGGCACCGCACAGGAAGGTCACCGTCAGATAGAAGAGAATCCGGTTCTTGCGACCCAGTTGTGCTTCCCGAACTGCCAGCGCCATCGTCAGCGAAGAGAAGAGGAGTACCATCGTATTGGTAGCCCCCCAGCGCTTGTCGAGGAAATGATGTCCCCACTCAAACAGTTCAGGATCGGCAGCCTTGAAGATGGTGTAGAAGCAGAACAGGCCCCCGAAGAGCAGCACCTCGGTGGCGAGAAACAACCACATACCGAGTTTCCCCGCCTCGAACTGCTGCTTCATCGTATCAAAGTGGTGAGCCTGGTACGGAGAGTGTCCGTGACCATGATCATCACCGTGACCGGCATCTTCGGTAGCGTCTTGAGGTGGCTTTTCGCCGCTCATCGTTACTCCCGTCTTCCTGGAGGCTTAGCTGACCTGGGTCTTGGGGCTGTAGTTTTCCGTCGCCGGGTCATACACCAAACCCTCGTAGTCGTACGGATCAGTCGCGTCCGGGGTGTCGTGGAAATTCTCGGTGGGAGGAGGAGACGGCGTGTACCATTCGAGGCTATTTCCTCCCCATGGGTTCATCGGCGCCTTCTTTCCCGAGATCAGTGACTGAATCAGGTAGAACGCCGTCAAGAAGAACCCGAGTGCCATGATGTAAGAACCGACCGTCGACAGTTGATGGTACGACTCGAACTTGTCCGCATAGGTGTAGTACCTACGAGGCATTCCAAGTGATCCCATGACAAACTGCGGTATGAAGGTCACATTGAAGCCGATCACCACCAGCCCGCAGGCGATTCGTCCCCAGAACTCACTGAACATTCGACCGGTCATCTTGGGCCACCAGTGGTGCAAACCACCCACGAATGCGATGAGCCCACTACCCATCATCACGTAATGGAAATGGGCCACGACGAAGTAGGTGTCGTGAAGATGCATATCGATGCTGAGCACTCCCAGGAACAGACCGGTCAGTCCTCCGATGGTGAACAGGAAGATGAAACCGATGCCGTATAGCATCGCCGTGTTGAGAACGAGTGCTCCCCGATACATCGTCGCCAGCCAGTTGAACACCTTGATCGCTGACGGGATTCCGACAGAGAAGGTGATCCCGCTGAAAATGATGCTCATCTTGTCGGACTGACCTGAGGTGAACATGTGATGTCCCCACACCAGGAATGAGAAGATGGCGATAGCTACCGAGGAAAATGCGATGTAGGTGTATCCAAAGATGCGTTTATGGCTATTGGTGGCGATCAACTCACTCACCACACCCATCGGCGGCACGATCATGATGTAGACCGCAGGATGGCTGTAGAACCAGAAGAAGTGCTGGAACAGTACCGGGTCTCCCCCATTTCGAGGATCGAAGATCCCGATCCCGAGGGCCCGCTCGAGGATCAGCAGCAACAGCGTGATCCCCAGCACCGGTGTAGCGAGAACCTGAATCACCGCTGTCGAGTAGGTCGCCCACAGGAACAAAGGCATCTTGAACCAGGTCATCCCCGGCGGACGCATCTTGTGAATCGTCACGATGAAATTGAGGCCGGTGAAGATACTCGAGAATCCGAGTATGAAGACTCCCACCAGCGCTGGAATCACCGCTGTTCCCGATTCTGCACTGTAAGGCGTATAGAAGGTCCACCCCGTATCAACTCCGCCCGAGAACAGCACGTAGACGAAGAAGAGTGCACCGATCACCCACAGGTAGAAGGAACCCAGGTTCAATCGCGGGAACGCCACATCCTTGGCTCCGAGGAGCAGCGGTAACACGAAGTTCCCGAGCGCTGCTGGAATCCCCGGGATGATCACCAGGAACACCATGATGGCACCATGGGTGGTGAACCACTTGTTGTAGAGATCTGCCTGCAACTCCGGCGTATCGGCGAACAACGGCGTGATCAGGGCGAGGGGAGAGAACAGTTCGGTCCTGACCAGGAGAGCAAAAACTCCGCCGAGCAGGAACATGAACAGCACACCGATGAGGTACATCAACCCGATCCGCTTGTGATCGAGAGTGAGTGCCCAGGAAGCAAAGGTATTGGTGGCATTCAGGTAATTCACACCGGGTTTCCCCTGGGAAGCCGCAGCGGATGTCGCTTCAGGCTCCCCGGAGACCGGCTGGGCTTCCGTATCAGGCTGACTCATGTCAGTTCTCCTTTCGGGGACTCTCGGTCCCACCGGAGTCTTGCCCAAGGGTCTTGATGTATTCCGTGACCCAGAGCAATTCCTTGTCGGTCAATTTCACGACTGGCATCTGAGCGGGATATCCCTTGGATACCTTTTTCATGGGGAATCGGATCGACTCCTGGATGTAGGCTTCATCCGCCAACAACTCTGCTTCTACCCCAGGTGCGGTGTACTCCCGCATCGATCCGTAGAGGCCCAACCAACTCGGCCCTACCTTCTTGTCACCATTGATGCTGTGACAGGAGATGCAGCCGCGCCGTTTCCAGACCAGCTCACCATTCTCTGCGAATGGCAGCGTCTCGTCATAGGACCCGGCGACCTCGAGCCATTTCTCGTACTCCTCCATCGTCTCGTGGACCACGACCTTGGAATGCATCAAGGAGTGCCCTTGCCCGCAGTACTCTGCGCAGTACATGTCAAAGGTGCCCGCCTCCAGCGCCGTGAACCAGAGTTTTCCGCTGCGGCCAGGAACACAGTCCTTCTTCACCCGGAAAGCGGGAATGTACAGGGCGTGAAGCACGTCCGCCGACATCACCGTCACTTCGATCGGTACGCCGAGAGGAACATGCAGGCCTGCCTTCTCGAGAATCTTGTTCTCCCTGGCGATGGCCTGTTCTGCCGAGAGATCCCCCGATCTCACCTCGTCACGGATGGTGTTGAAGTCTTCCGACATTCCGGGAATCGTCGCGCCATTGGAGGCATAACTGAAATTCCACGCCCACTTCTGAGCTTCCGCCACGATGGAAATCGAATTCTTCGGAGGAGTCATCATCTGGAGGTAATGGACATATCCGTACCAGAAGAACAACACCGAGAGGAGGATCGGAATTCCGGTCCAGAACACTTCCAGCAGCAGGTGATGATCCTGGTGGGTCTGCGCGCTCTCTCCCGGAGGAGTTCGATATTTCCAGCAAAAGATGACGAGCAATGCCGTGATCAGAACCAGAAAGAAGATGGAGGTCCAGTACACGAAGTAAAAGTCATTATCAACCGGCTCGGCGAAGTTCGAAGCGGACTTCGGAAGCCAGAAGGTAGGCTCACTTTGTGCCAGTAACAGCGAGACTGGGTTCATGACTGCGACTGCTCTCTCTGTGTACCCAGGGCTACTTCCCCTGGATTTTCATTACGGGTTTTTCTACTCCACAGGTGAAGCAGATATCCACCAAATCCGACCACGGTGACCAGTCCCCCGAGGCGCATCACCTTGAGGGCAACAGGTCCGTACTGAGCCTTGGATGGATCGTAAACAAAACAGGTCAGGACGATCTGATCGAGCCAGTTACCGATCTTTCCCTGAGAAGATTCGACCAGAGCCAGACGCAATGCCTGGGGATCGAACTCGAACCCCTGGATCGTCTGGGTCAGCACTCCATCTGGACTGACGATGAAGATTCCAGCTCCATGAGCGTACTCCTCGTTGTAGTCATTCCAGGCATAATCGAAACCGACAGCATCGGCGGTCGCCTTCAGCGAGTTCTTCTTTCCCGTCACGAAGTGCCAACCGGCTCTCGCCTTCGAAACATCAGCACCGGCGAGGATCGCCTCCTCCTCCAGGGCACTGACCAGCAAGGTCTTTCGATTGCGTGCATCTTTTGCCGAATCTCTCGGATCGATGCTGACCGTCAAGACATCGAAATCGGCACCGATCTCGAGACCACAGTGGGCGACCGATTTGATGAGCCCCTCGACGACGAGGTTGCATAGCATCGGACAGGAGAAGTACACCAGGTTGAGAATGACGGGCCGCTTCGACTTCAGCAGTTCCCCAAGGACCACCTGCTCACCCGTTTCCAGGCGAACCACGCTGTCGAGTGGGAGGCTGTTGCCGATCCGGTCGTGAATCGTCAATCCCTCCACCGACTTGAGTACCGGATCGAGATCTTGATTGTAGATCTCACCCGGAATCATCGATGGAGCCTGTGCTTCGATGAGTGGGGAGGTGAAGAGGATCAACAGCAGCATCAACGAGGTCAAAACACTACCCGAAATCGATCGGTTAGAGTCATGAGCCGCGCTGCGACCATCGATCTTGTTCTTCAAATCCACGTCCTTCATCAGTCCTGATCCGTACTTCCATATCTCTTGAGAAACTTCTCACGACCTTGCTGGAACGGGATGGAGACCCTGTTGTTGTCCGCATCGGTCCATGTGTAGGTCTCGAGCTGCGACTGCTGCTGTTCCTGTACCTGCTGAAGACTGCGATTCCCGTTCCGGAGAGACTCTTCGTCAGCGTTCAACTGTTCCATGTCGGTGAGGAATATCAGCAGGTAGACACTCGCCACGAACAGGATCGCAAAGACGACAGACCCGTACCAGGTCGGGATCGGACTCGGATCGTCTCCGGAGCCGGGTAGGATTTGGTCCGTGGTCACTTCCGATGTACTCATCGCTGGCTCCTCTCTATGCGTTCTCGAATGACAGGGCTTCAGAAATTCTTGGGTCCTTCTCTGCGATGAGGGAATGCCCCCTCAGCGATAGCGCCAGGC
The DNA here is from genome assembly GCA_965661685.1 of Planctomycetota bacterium. GTDB lineage: Bacteria > Planctomycetota > UBA8108 > UBA1146 > UBA1146 > QNYK01. The sequence continues at coordinate 5,734 of CBFIET010000039.1, read as the reverse complement.
CGATCATGAAGATCCCACCCATTCCGATGGGGATTGTGATGTCGAGCATGGTGAAGGGGAAATCTCCTCCATCGTTGATCTGTGGCATCACGAGGTAGTACATATCTGCCCAGTGCATCAACAGTACCCACATCGCCCCCAGAGCAATCGTCACACGGTTGCGCTTGATGTGCTTCGACAACAGGAAGAGGAATGGGACGAAGAAGTGACCGATGACCATCACCCAGCCCCAGAAGCCCCACATCCAGCTGCTCTGACGACGTACGTACCAGATCGTTTCTTCCGGAATGTTGGCGTACCAGTAAAGCATGTACTGGCTGAATGCGATGTATGCCCAGAACACAGTGAAGGCGAGCATCATCTTGCCGACATCTTGCATGTGCTCATCGCTGATTGCCCGGGTCAGTCGGCCGTTCGCCTGCAACCAGACGATGATCAATGCCAGCAGGGCGTGGAAGGAGAGCACACTGCCGGCAAAGATGTAGACACCGAAGATGGTGCTGAACCAGTGCGCATCGAGACTCATCAACAGATCGTAGCCGGCAAAGGTGATACTGAGAGCGAAGAGCGCCACGCCCAGTGGGCTGATGCGACTCATCCTGGAACTTCTCAAGACGTCTCCATCCTGATCCTGAGCCACCGAGGAACGGTGATAGCTCCACGCCAGACCGATCCAGATGGTGAAGTAAACGCCCAGGCGGATCAGAAACCACTCGTAATCGAGATAGGCAGACTTCACTGCGATGATCTCGTCACCCGGATCGGGATGCACCCACTTGTAGAGTGCTCCCATCGGTCCTGGAGTGACGAGTGGAATGAAGATCAACGCCATCAGCACTAAATTGCGAGACACTCCCTCGGCGAGCCGCCGAACCACGGCACTCCAGCCAGCATTGGTCACATGATGGATGAGGACGAAGAAGAGACCGCCCAGCGTCATCGTCAGGAAGAAGCAGGCACTGACCAGGTACGGGTGCCATGGACTCCACTCCGAAACGAATCCATGCATCACTGCATGATGGCCGCCACCAGCTTCATCATGGTGCTCATCTGTGGCTGCATCGGAAGCGGCCCCGTGGCCCGCTGCGTCATGACTATCAAAAGCCCCCTCCAGGTTGCCCATCACGAGCGTCCCGATCAGGCCGACAACCGCCATCACGGCACCCAGCGAGATCAGCTTTCCGGAGAGACTTCCCAGCGTCCGGTTTTCGCTACTGAGGTCAACGGCGGAACCGTGTCCCATGGCGCTACCTCCCCTGCCGGGCGTCGGACCCGGTCTCTTGTGCTGGTAAGGCTCCCTGTTCCTTGTCCCCGGAGAGCGCTTTTTCGCGGAGCAGTCGCTCCCGATCGGGTGCAGGAATCTCGGCGATATCCACCGATTGGCTCATCTGAAGTGCCTTGACGAAGGCGACGATGGCCCACCGATCATCCCTGGAGATCTGCGACAGATACCCGGGCATCGTGTTCAACCCGTAACCGGTGATATTGAAGATTTCTCCGATGGGATGGGCGAGTCCCTTCTCCGAGGAGAGATCGGTGATCACCCAGGCGCCGTACTCGGCAAACGAAGAGCGCCTGCTGACCATTCCATCACCATGTCCGGAGATTCCGTGACATGGCGTGCAATAGATCCCGAACCGTTCTTGCCCTCGATCGAGCAGAGCTGCATTGACCTGAACCCTGTCGGGGAACTCGGTCGCCCATTCTCCTTCGACGGTTCCCCAGCGGTAGTGGGAATCGAGTTCGAGATCTCCACGCGCGATGGTCCCCTCCACCGGCAACCGCATCGCACGACCATCCGCGAAGAGAGGATTTGCGCTCTGCGCCTTGAACTTCTCCTGCTGGTCCATGTCGTAGAAGATGTGAATCCTGGTGGCCCGAGAAATGGCGTAGCGGGACTTCGCCACCAGCATCGGTGGAACCAGCAGGGCCAGATTGACCAGGATGATCAATGCGATGATCCATCCCGGTACGCTGGTATCACTCTTTGGCAATGCCATGACTTTACTCCTCGATCACTTCCACGGCGCTGGCACCGATCTCATGCAGAAAACTGCCATTCGATTCGATGTCAAAGTGCCGATCGCGACTATCGATGCTGATGAAGAATCGGTCCGCGGTTGCCCTGCGGAATCGATCACTCCTGAAGTGCGGCCTGTAAAAACGAGGCAATCCATTGAGGGCCAGCATCCCGAAGAAGGACGCGAAAGCACTCAGAAGGATCGTCAATTCGAAGGCCACCGGGATACTCGCTGGAATGCTCCAGAACGGTTTTCCACTGATGAGAAACGGGTAATCGATGGCGTTCATCCAGGCCTGCATCAGCACGCCTCCGAGGAAGCCGGTCATCCCGCCTCCCAGGACAAACCATGGCAAGATCGTCGGTCGGATTCCCATCGCTCCGTCGAGACCGTGTACCGGGTATGGAGTGTGGCAATCCCACAACTTGAATCCTCGATCACGGACCTTCGCTGCCGCTTCCATCAACAGGTCGGCACTCTCGAACTCGGCCAGCATCAGCACCGGCCGCACGTCGGTTGCACCTTCAGCGGTGATGGTTTCAATCGCGGGAGAGTTGTTCATCGCTTCACTCATCTGTCCCCTCCCTAGGATCCCGCAGCGGCACTGGCCGCTGCTTCAGGGGGTGGATCTTGACTGGTACTCTGCTTCGAATGTTGCTGATCTGCGATCACACCCTTCACCTCACTCATGGCGATGAAGGGGAGGAAACGACAGAAAAGAGCAAACAGCGTGAAGAAGAGTCCGAACGCTCCAAGCATGATCATCACGTCTGCCAGTTTGGGACTGTAGTAATCCCAGGCACTGGAGGTGTAGTCATTGGCCAGACTGGTCACGGTGATGACGAATCTCTCGAACCACATTCCGATGTTGACGAAGATGCTGACCACGAACATCACGCCGATGTTGGTTCGCATCTTCTTGAACCAGAAGATCTGCGGAGCCAGCACATTGCACGACACCATGATCCAGTAGGCCCAGGAATACTGACCGAATGCTCTGTTGATGAAGGCAAACTTCTCCACCTTCACCCCACCGTACCAGGCCATGAAGAATTCCTGAGCATAGGCGTAACCCACCAGCATTCCGGTCAACATGATGATCTTGTTCATGTTTTCCAGGTGCTTGAGCGTGATCACATCGCGAAGACCGAAGAGTTGCCTTGCGGGTACCAGCAATGTCAGCACCATGGCAAATCCACTGAAGATGGCTCCTGCGACGAAGTACGGCGGGAAGATGGTGGTATGCCACCCGGGTACCTGCGAGACCGCGAAGTCAAAGGAGACCACCGAGTGCACCGACAGAACCAGCGGTGTCGCCAGCGCAGCCAGCAACAGGTAGGAGCGCTCGTAGACGTGCCACTGACGGTTCGATCCGATCCAACCGAGGGAGAGAGCTCCGTAGGCGATCTTGCGAACCTTGTGCTTGGCGCGGTCTCTCAGCGTTGCCAGGTCAGGGACCATTCCCATGTACCAGAAGAGCAGAGAGACGGTGAAGTAGGTTCCCACGGCGAACACGTCCCACAGCAAAGGACTGCGGAAGTTGGGCCACAGTTCCATCTGGTTGGGTAGAGGGAACATCCAGTAAGCAAACCAGGCGCGGCCCACGTGAATTCCAGGGAACATCCCTGCACAGATCACCGCAAAGATCGTCATCGCTTCGGCAGCCCTGTTGATGGATGTTCGCCACTTCTGACGGAACAGGAACAGGATGGCGGAGATCAGCGTCCCGGCGTGTCCGATTCCAACCCAGAAGACGAAGTTGACGATGGCGTAACCCCAGCCAACCGGGTTGTTGACACCCCAGGTACCCACTCCCCAGAAGATGAGGAACGGGATGAAGACTCCCAGCAGCGCCAGCACCGAGAACGCCATGAGGAAAAATAACCACCAGCCGATGGTGGGCTTTTCCTCGACGATACGACACACCTTCTCGGTGATGGTCGTATTGTCGTTCTCGCCGGTGATCAGGGTGACGCGGCTGTCGGGCAGGTACGGAGTATTGTCGATCTCCGGACTCTGCGCATCACCGGTCAACTCTGGTCTGACGATGGGACTCAAGATATCGAGGAGCCGCTTCATCGCTTCTACCCCTCTTCCCTGGTTGCAGGATTTCGCAGTTTCGCGAGGAAACTGGTTCGCGGTTTCACATTCAACTCAGCGAGCATCTTGTACGCCCGGTGCGATTTCTGGGTTCGAGAAACCTGGCTACCAGAATCCGCCAGATCACCGAAGGTGATGGCGGAGGTAGGACAGGACTGAGCGCAGGCCGGCGTGACCTCGCCATCCTGCACATCGCGTCCCTTGTTGTGGGCCTGGATCTTCGATCGATTGATTCGCTGGACGCAATAGGTGCACTTCTCCATGACGCCACGTCCGCGCAAGGTGACCTCGGGGTTGTACCCCATCTGCTCGGTGGGAGAAGGATCCTTGGTGTTATTGAAGTAGTTGAAGCGACGCACCTTGTATGGGCAGTTATTGCTGCAATAGCGAGTCCCGATGCAGCGGTTGTACACCATGTCGTTGAGGCCCTCTTCGTTGTGGGCGGTGGCAGCGACGGGACAGACCTGCTCACACGGTGCATTCTCGCACTGGTTGCAGGTGACTGGCTGGTGCACCACTCCTGGATCTTCCACATCCTCGCCACTGAAGTAGCGGTCGATGCGAATCCAGTGCATCTCGCGGCCGTAAGCGAGTTCATCCTTGCCCACCACTGCGATGTTGTTTTCCGACTGGCACGCAACGACGCAGGCACTACACCCGGTGCAAAGATTGAGATCGATCGACATCGCCCAGCGATGTCCGGTGTACTCGTGTTCTTTCCAGGGGCTGACCAGATCGGGATGGTGAGGACCGGCAGCGGTGACCGCCTCGGCAACCTCTTCCAGCTTCGGCTCGAAGTCGGTGTCGACGACCCTGACGAACTCACCGATCTTGCGCTGTTCTTCGTTGAACTCGAGGTCTCCCATGAACTCATCGGGTCGGACCGGATTGTGGTCCTGAGTGGTGGCGAGTTCGTACTTGCCGATTCCCTTGGTGACGCTCACCGAGGCGTATCCATCGGACACCGCCGCTGCATTACGCAGGGAATAGGTGTCGAAGCCGACCCCATCGGCGATCTGGTAGAGACTCGGCTTGCGTGACAGCCTTCCGGCGGTCCGATCCGAGAGCAAACGGCCGTAACCGAGTGCCACGGCGATGGTGTCGCGATTTTGTCCCGGCAACAGGAAGGCTGGCATCTTCAGTTCCTTGCCGGAGACGGTGAGAGTCAGCAGATCACCATTCTCCACCCCCAGCTCCCGGGCGTACATCGGCGAGATCAGGGCTGCGTTATCCCACGCCACCTTGGTGACCGGATCGGGCAGTTCCTGCAACCAGCCATTGTTGGCATATCTTCCATCGAAGAGGGAGTGGTCCGCCAGGAACACCAGTTCCTTACCGCTCACCGTCTGGATGGCAGATTCCAGCGTCTTCCCCCAGCCTCCGGTCATCTCCGGGGCAGCATCTACAGCATTGGCAGTTCCATCGATGAATCCATCGTGAAGCCACTGCTTCCACGCCTTCTCGAAGTCGGCGCCACCCAGTGGTTTCAGGACTCCTCGAACGATGTCGTATCCAGAGAGCGGTTCCTCGTCGAGAACCGCACTGAGCACTTCCAGCGCACTTCTTCCCGAATAGAGCGGCATGATGAGGGGTTGCCTCAAGGTCACCGTTCC
>CBFIET010000038.1:0-25337 GCA_965661685.1 Planctomycetota bacterium | reverse complement strand
TCCAGAGTGACACCGTCAACGATCCAGCCCCGATGCGACGCAGGCGACAAAGAGTGAGCCGCACCACCAGGTGAAGGCGTCGAAGCCGAAAAATGGAATCAGCAGGGCGGTGATCACCACCGCAATTATCGCCAGTACCTTGATCGCACTCCCTTCCGCTACAGTGGCGACATCATCATCGCTTCTGTAACTGTTTCTCGTACCAGCGGGTCACCGGGGCGTCCGGTTTCAGGAACGGTGCCATCCGATCCCACGAAACGTATGCAACAGGAAATCCATGGATGCCAGAAGAGAACGCGTAATTTTGAAAGATGATCTTTAGCCCCTCTTCGACGATGAGAAACTCGTCAAACTGAAACTGCTCGAAGGGAAGATACTCGTCGAACGGCGAGTAACCCTGTCTGCGAAGATCTGCTTCCACCTCCTTCGCAAGCACCGCAAACCAATCTCGTCCCGATGAGTCATCGAAAAGATCTGTAAGCTCAATTTCCTGCATGGCTGAACCGTTCAAGACAAAGTTACGACCACTAATCGAAATACCCTCATGAGATGCCCCATCGGGATAAAAGCACCAATAATCCTTCAGGCTCACCACTTCCGAGGTACAGAGTCCTTTTTGAAAGGTGCGAATAAGAGTGCTGTCGTGGACAATGAAGTGTTGTTCAGAGTACAAAAGGTACAACTGACGTGGCTCCAGAGAAGTGTCTCGTTTCCTTTTGGCAACGGCCCGGATCTCCTCCTGAAGAAATTTGAAGACCGCCTCAGAAAGTGGCTCGGTACAGTCGAGCTGGGGAATCTCTGCTTTAAAGAAATCTTCCTTGCCCTTGGTAAAGACAGAGAAGCCCGTTTTTTGCCAAAAGGCCCAGACTTTTTGGTCCACGCTTAGAGTCGGCAATTGGAAGTCGAGGCCGCGATGGCCATAATAGTATTCGCCAGCTTTTCGGGTGTCCCAACGCTCATTAAAGGAAGGGGCCGCTGCAAGTCTCACGCACTCCACTGCAAGCGGCATCAAGAATGCCGCGACGATCAACAACTTGTTCAAGAGAACCTCTACATCGCTCAATGCGGCGTGCATCGGACAGAGTCCCGATCCTCACTGTAGCAAAAATAATAAATATGTCGGCAACTATTTTCCGTCGCACTGGATGGCCTTCGAAGGAGAGTCTCTCGTTCCCCATCGCCACGACAAATCGATAGGATGTCGCCGGTGGCTGCAGGCTTGCGATCAACCCCTGCCCAGGGCGAGCAGTTCTCTGACTCGATCGTTCAGTTCATCGGCGGTGAAGGGTTTCTGCAGGAACAGGGTCGGGCAGGTTGCGCTGGGGTTTTCCGTCATCACCTGGTTGCCCGAGATGAAGAGCACCGGCAGCGATCTGCGGCGATTTCGGAATCGCTCCACCACCTTGTCTCCATCCATCCCTGGCATGCGGATGTCGGAGATCACCGCATCGAAGCGACCCAGTTGAGACTCGTGTTCCTCCAGTGCTAGCAGTCCGTTGCTGGCAGATGTGACCTTGTACCCCTCGTCGAGGAGGGCCTGTTCGATGATCTCCCGGATCATCTCCTCGTCTTCGATCAACAACAGGCTGGGGATCTCGGAGGATTCACTGCTGGGCTTGGAGACCTGTGGCAACCACACCTTGAAGGTGGTGCCGACACCCTGTTTCGTCGTGAAATCGATCCAGCCCCCTGCTGCACGAACCATGTTGTGGACGATGGCGAGGCCCAGGCCGTTGCCGAGTCCCCTCTCCTTGCTCGTCTCGTACGGCTGAAAGAGCTTTTTGACCATCAGCGGAGGAATGCCGGTTCCCTCGTCGGAGACCTCGATCACCGAGTAGTGATGGGCAGAATCGAGGGCGTCGGGAATCGACCCGGCGTCGAGGGTCGAAGCGTTTTCCACCAGGATCTCGATCTTGCCACCATCCGGCATCGCATCTCTCGAGTTGGTAACCAGGTTCATGACGATCTGCGAGATGATGTGTTCCTCGATGGCAACCTCCGCGATGGCGCCGTGCGATCGCACCGTCATGTCGATCCCTGGACCGAGCAGCGGTTCCCACAACGGCTCCATCTCCTCGATGAAACGGGGCAGCGAGACGGAACCGGGGCGAGAGGGATCGAGGGATCTGCGACTGAGTTTGAGGAGTTGCTCGGTGACTCCCTTGCCCAGCTGTGCGGCGTTGAAGATCTGCTCCAGGTTCTTGTGCAGATCCGCAGTCAGTTCCGGTTTCTTCAGCGACACCTCTGCGTAGCCGATGATGATGGTCAGCAAGTTGGAGAAATCATGGGCAACATTGCCTGCGATGACGCCGAGTTGATCCATACCATTGAGGGCAGCCAGCGCAGCATCCTTGCGAGATACCTTCTCTTCCAGATCCTGAGCCTCCTCGTTGCGTGCTTCCACCAGCGCACCGATGGCACGGGCGAGCACCATCTCCTCGAGGATCCACAGCTCCTCCGCCTCAACCTCGAACTCCCCACCCGGTTCACGCGCCGATTCGGAGGCTGCGCTGAGACGCTCCAGGGGAGTGGCGATGGCGTTACTCACGCTATAGCCGAAGGCGACGATCATCGTCAGAGCCAGCAGCGCCAGTAGACTCAGTGTCCACATCGTGCTCTTCAGGTCCTCCTGGATCCTCTCCCTACCTCGATCGGCAAAGGTCTCCATCGAAGTGTCGAAGGATGCATTCTTCTCGACGACCTGATCACTCATCTGCATCAAAGTCTGTACATCGATCCCCTCCGATGCATCGAGATAGAGATCGTACGCATACAGGTACAGAACGATTTCGTCTTGAAAGGAAGAGAAGTTCTCTCTCGCCTCCTCAAAAGCGGCCGGATCCAGTTCCTGGTACTCCAGCGTGAATACCTTCTCGAACTGATCGAGGGAACTCTTCAGCATTTGTTTGGTCTCGTCGATCTTCTTTTGGAGGAGGGGGCCGGCCACATCGACATGGATCTCGATCAGGTCGGTGACGACATGGAACTGGTCCAGATCCCTGTCGATCTTCTTGTGCAGGAAAGAGAAGTGATCGAGTCCACGCTCCAGGCGATTGCCGTGCTTCAACTGCTGGAAGTAATTTCCCGTCACCAATGCCGTCAGGATCATGGTGATTCCGATGGTGGAGGTGAGGCTGAGGAGGAGCATCGAACGAACGGACATCGTCCATCGATGTTGAGCTTTCTTCACGAAGCACCTCCCACGACGGCCGCTCTTGTGGAGTTCACATCTTCGGCTAACGAACAAACCATCCGGGCATAACGAGTCAACGTGGCTTCCCGTTCCGCACGGGACCCCATTCTCCACGATCCCTTCCCCCGCATCTCCCTGTTTCTTTCTAAACTACTACACTATTAGACCTTAGGACTTTCCCTGTGGGACGGAAATTGGGCCGATTCATCCCTCCTCGTCGACCCCGGGCACCTCTCGAGCCTGATTTTCCAACCGAACCCTCCCGACCGCTGCGCCGATGGTGGATGGTATCCCCAATCCCGAGACACACCTCGGCGAAGGGAATCGATGCTCAACTCGACATGGATCCTACCCATCATCCTGTCCGTCGTCGTCAGCGACGCTGAGGTGCTGGAAGCAGATGTGGTGATCTACGATGCCACTCCTGCGGGGATCTCCGCCGCCATCTCGGCGCGCCGAGCTGGAGTCAGCGTTCTCCTCATCTCTCCTCACCATCACATCGGTGGACTCACCACCAGTGGTCTCGGCGCCACCGATGTGGGAGCGGCGAAAAGTGTCGGAGGTATCGGCCGTGAGTTTTACCGTGCCGTGCGAGATCACTACGATCAGGATTCCCACTGGACTCGACAGAAGAGAACGGAGTTCCGGGGAAGAGGTCATGCCCGGGGAGAAACGGTGGCGTGGACCTTTGAACCGCACGTCGCCGAACAAATCCTCGAATCGATGCTCTCCGATGCCGAAGTGAGAGTGATCCGAGGCGTCGGTATCGATCGATCGCACGCGATGAAAACCCGATCGATCCCATGGAGACTGATGGGGCTGAGACTGCTCGACGGAAGATCGGTCAGGGGAAAGATCTTCATCGATGCATCCTACGAGGGGGACCTGCTTCCCATGGCAGGGGTGCCCTTCACCGTCGGTCGCGAGGCGAATGATCAGCACGATGAGACCCTCGACGGCGTGCAGCTGGCCCGTGCCACCAAGCACCAGTTCGCCACTCCGGTCAGTGCCCATGTCGATCCCGATGATCGAGGTTCGCCGCTGCTACCAGGCATCGTCGCAGAACCGCATCCCGCCGACGGCAGTTCCGACGACGGCATCCAGGCGTACTGCTTCCGCATGTGCCTCACCGACGATGGTGCCAACCAGTTGCCCTGGACTGCCCCGGAGGGTTACGACCCCGGCCGTTACGAACTGCTGCTACGCACCTTCGACGGTGGTGCCAGCCGGGTACCGTGGCACATCGTCGCGATGCCGAACCGCAAATCCGATGTCAACAACAACGGAGCGGTATCCACCGACTTCATCGGCGGCAATCACCACTACATCGAGGCCACAGATGAAGTCCGGCTGCAGATCATCAACGATCATCGAAGGTGGCAGCAGGGTTTGATCTGGACCCTGGCAACACACCCACGAGTCCCCGAACAGGTACGCAAGGAGACCAACCGCTGGCGACCAGCCGCCGATGAGTTCACCGATAACGACGGCTGGCCGTGGCGAATCTACGTTCGTGAAGGTCGTCGGATGCTCTCGACGGTGGTGATGAACGAAAACCATGTTCGGGGCGAGATCACCGTCGAAGATTCGATCGGCCTCGCCTCCTACGGCATGGACAGTCATCATGTCCATCGCAGGGCAGTCGATGGCTTCGTTCGAAATGAGGGAGATGTTCAGGTCGGAGGCTTCTCTCCCTGGCCCATCTCGTACCGAGCCATCGTTCCACCACCGAGGAGTTGCTCCAATCTCATCGTTCCGGTTGCGATCTCCTCGACGCACATCGCCTTCGGTTCTGCCCGCATGGAACCGGTCTACTTCATGCTGGGGGAATCCGCCGGGATCGCCGCCGCCCTCTCCATCGACAACGGAATTCCCGTGCAGGAGATCGACTACTCACTGCTCCGGAGTCGCCTGGAGGAAGCGGGCCAGGTGCTGTCATGGAAGCCACCACAGGAGGTCGAGCAGCCCATCATCGAAGCAGATGATCTGGAGGGGATCGTCATCGACGAACTGGATGCCAATCTGGGCAACTACTGGTCCATCTCCACCTCGGTGCCAGGATTTGTTGGAGTTTGCTACCATCATTCGGAGCACAACACCCGTGCCGCCTACACTTTCAAACAGCTGCCAGTGGGTCGCTGGAAGCTGCGGCTACGCGCCTCTCCCCACGAAAACCGCTGTCCGCAGACCGCCCTCCGGGTGCGCGGCATCGGCGATCCTTCCCTCTTCACCTGGAAGATCATCGATCAGAGGGAAGCAGGCGAGGAAGATGGTTGGCACGTCATCTCCGAGTTCTCCATCGATGAACCCCGTGACGTACAGGTCAGCCTGCACAGGATCTCCCCCCAGGGTCATATCATCGCCGATGCAGTGCAGGCGATCCCGCTCGACAGGTGAACTACCACATCTCTCTTCCGGGTGATGTACTCGTTGAATGTTGAGTCCATCGACTCTTCTTCTATACTCTTGAAACAATGGCATGCGGTGGATTGGGGTGGAGATGACCACCTCTGCATGAGCCACCCTGCACCAGGAGGATTCTTGCAATCGAGTCGGTCCCGTCGCTTCCGAATCCATCCCCTTCCTTCCGTGGCAGGACTACTGCTCCTCTCGCTGATCTCCTGTTCGCTGACCTCCTGCACCGGCGAAAAAGGCGCACCCGCACCGCAGAATCCGACCGTCGTACCGGAGATCACCGCCACCGACCCGGAACAGATCAGCAGTATTCCCGATGATGAAATCGATCCCTGGTTCATCGATGTGACTCACTCCAGTGGTATCGATTTCGTCTATCGATCCTTCGAGGATGGGGATCGGCAGATGCCGGCGATCATGGGAGCTGGAGTAGCACTCTTCGATGCCGATGCAGATGGGGATCTCGATCTGTACCTGGTGCAGGGCAACAACCAGTTGCCTGCAAAAACGAAGCAAGCAGGCAACCCCAATCGATTCTTCCGTCAGGATGCCCCGTGGTCCTTCGTCGATGCCACCGCAAGTAGCGGACTGGGAGATGGCGGATACGGCATCGGAGCCACCACCGGAGATTTCGACGGAGATGGTTACACTGATCTCTATGTCAGCAACTACGGACCCGATGTGCTGTACAGAAATCTCGGCGATGGCACCTTTGAAGATGTAACCGCCTCTGCAGGAATCGACATCGACGGCTTCACCGTCTCCTGCGCCTTCGCAGATATCGACCGGGATGGCGATCTCGACCTGTGGGTCACCCAGTACGTCGAGTTCCTCGACACTCTCGACTGCTTCAGTGCGTCGGGCCAACCGGAGTTCTGTGGCCCCGAGGCGTTCAAACCGAGTCACGACATCCTGCTGAGAAACGATGGGGACGGCACCTTCACCGACATCTCTGAAGCGGCGGGACTTCATGCCGTTGCTGCGGCGAGTCTCGGCATCTGCTGTGTCGACTACAACGAGGATGGTTGGATCGATTTCTACATCGCCAACGACGCCTACGAGAACAACCTGTGGATCAACCAGAAGGATGGCACCTTCGTCGATGATGCAGCAATCCTCGGCGCGTCTCTCAATCTCAACGGCCAGGAAGAAGCGGGCATGGGAGTGGTTGCTTCCGACCTCGACGGCGATGGATCAAACGATTTGCTGGTGACTCACCTCGACATGGAGAGCAATACCTTTTATCGCAACCTCGGTTCCCAGATGGGATTCGTTGACGCCTCGGGTCAGAGTGGGCTCGGTCCCAGCAGCATGAAGTACACCGGGTTCGGTGTGGTCGCTTTCGACATCGAACTGGATGGAGACAACGACATCCTCATCGCCAACGGCCGGGTTCGTATCGGTGACGAACACCCAGGAACCGATTCCCCACCACCGTGGAATCAGTACTCCGAACCGAACCTGTGCTACATCAACGACGGAAGTGGCAGTTTCGAGGACGGCAAATCGCGCGGGGGGGAGTTCTGCACTGCCATCGATTCGAGCCGAGGACTCACCTGCGGCGATATCGACGGAGATGGAGACCTCGATGTGATCGTCTCCAACATCGAAGGAGCCGCACGACTGTACAGAAATGATGCGGAGCGGAAGGGGTCGTGGTTGAAGGTCCGAGCACTCGATGGAGAGAAAAAACGGATTCTCCAGGGAGCCATCATTGGCACTCACGATGGGGATCGCCCGCTGATCGCCACCGTTTCCACTGCATCGAGCTACGCTTCAGCGATTCCCGAGGAGGTGCACTTCGGAGCGGTCCAGCCCTCCGACACCTTGACGGTCATCTGGCCCAGCGGATTGCGGGAAGAATTCGAGATCGGGGGATGGAACCGCACCATCGAAGTGCATCATGGTGGCGGAAAGAAGGTTGAGTGATGACCACTGCCCTCGATTCAATCGCGAGATGGGGAATCGTTCTTCTCATCCTCTCGTTGGGATTCACCGTTTCATCGGTGCACGCCCAACCCATCGACAAGAGTGAGTTCATCGTCGAAGGAATGGAGAGCCCGGTGGTGCGGGTGATCGAAGGTGCCATCCGCAGGGTCGAGCGTGAACCCGGCTCCTTCCAGCGCTGGTACGATCTTGGAGCCACTCTCGATGCCCACGAAATTCTCGAGGGTGCCTCACGCTACTACAAGAAGGCGATCGAGCTGAACCCCAAGCACATCCCCTCCCTCTACAATGGTGGTCTCGTCCTCGAATATCTCGGCGACTCTTCCGCTGCCAAGGAGACGTGGGATGTGATTCTCGCCTTGCAACCGGACCACACCCTCACCAACTTCAGGGTGGGAGAGTACTACTTCCGCAACGGAGAACTGGAACCATCCCTCTCCTGTTTCCAGAAATTCATGAAGGGCCAACCCAACAGTTCCATGGGGTTTTCTCGGCTCGGTAGCGTGTTGCTACAATTACAGAAACCTGCCGAAGCGCTGGAGATGTTGAAGAAGGCACTGATCAGCACACCCGGGGATCGCCCCACTCTGGTGGCACTCTCCCAGGCATATCTTCGCAGCGGGAATCGAGAGAAGGCCACCGAGATCCAGAAGCAACTGGCAGATGATGAAAGCATCGGCGAGAAGTTGATCCTCACCGATCCACTGCGTGCCGAGATCGCCAGCAGAGCCATCAACTCCAACACCTGCATCTCCCGGGCAGAATCCCTCGAGGACCAAGGGCTGCTGGCGAGCGCACTCGTCGAGTACAGCACTGCTGCCATCGGCCAGCCCAACAACTCGGTTCTTCACAACCGGATCGGCAAGCTCTATGTCCGCCTCGGCATCTATCCCGATGCAGAGGAACACTTCACCAGGGCGATCGAGATCAATTCTGAATACTTCGACGCATTCCATAACCGGGGTGTTGCCAGGGAACACCTCAACAAACTGGAGAAGGCGATCGAGGACTATCGCAAGGTGCTCGAGATGGAGCCAGAACATCCACTCTCCACTGCGCGGCTGAAGATTCTGGGGGAACTATGATGCGTGATTCTCATCACTCTCCTGCCAGGTGGCGACTTGTACTGCTGCTATCGATCTGCGCCCTCGCCAGTTGTGTAAAAGCTCCGCCACCACCTCCCGTCGTACAGTTGAAAAACCTACCTGTGGACACCCTGCAACTGAGAGTCATCTCCAAGCAGCGAAAAGAAGTGACCGCCGACATCTCTGACCCTACGGGGAGGGGCTACCTTGCCATGGCTCTCGAGGCAAACGGCCTCGGTGATCTGGCGGTTCAGGAGTACCAGGCAGCAAACATCCTCGATGGAACCGATCCGCTGTGGAGATATCGAGAAGCTTGTGTCCGGATCGATCAGGGGAATACCGAGCAAGGCATCGAGCTTCTCGTCGGCATCACCCGAGAGTTCCCCACCTTCGTTCCTGCCTGGCATCGTCTCGCCGGTGCCCGCCTCCAGCTCCATCAGGACGAACAGGCGCAACAGGATCTGGAGAAACTGCTGTCACTGGTCCCCACCTCCATCCGGGCCCGAACCACCAAGGCACAGTTTCTTCTCGACAGTGGCGATGCCCTGGCCGCCCTGAAGGAACTGGAACAGGTCACCCGACAGGATCGAAATTACGAGTGGGCCTATCGTCTTCTCGGCAGAACCTACCTCAAGCTTGGCGAGACGGGACCGACGGTGGAGAACTTCCTCAAGCAAACCCTCGGGTCGAGTCCCAAGTACGAAGAGGATCCCCGCGAAAAGAAACTTCAGGAGTTCCGGGCCGGTCGAGATTTCGAGAAGAAACTGTGCCGTGAGTTGATCCGGCAATCCCGTGGCGCCGTGGCAGCAACCCGTCTACGACAGGCCATCCGCGATTTTCCCGGGGACCTGTCCCTCAGGCTGATTCTCGCCCAGGCATACCAGTCATCCGATGACGACCAGGCGGCGATGAAAGAGATCGCCGAGATCATCAAGATGGACCCCAAGCACGTACCCGCCTACCTGATGAAGATCGACATGAAGATCCAGCGAGGCGATCAGATGTCTGCTGCTGGAACTTCATCCCAGCAGGATATTCGGGCTCAGTACGGGGTCGCGGCGATGACCGCAAGAGCTGCCCTGACCCATGCCCCGGGCGACTGGCGTGTTCAATTCGCCCGGGGGCGTGCGGAGACGAAACTGGGCAATGACTCGGTGGCGCTGACCCACCTCAAGAAAGCGAGGGAGCTCGAGCAGTCCTCCGCAGAGGTGTGCATGTGGCTGTTCGAGGTGGCGTGGCGCAGCGGAGCGCAGGATGTCGCCAGGGATAGCATCGAGGCAGCCTCTCAACTGAACCCCGGAAACATCTTCGCCTGGGTCAACCTCGGCATGCTACATGCCAGGAATCAGGAACTGGAGTCGGCACGAAATGCGCTGGAACGGGCACGAGCCATCGATCCCAACCATGCTGCGGTGCAGGCGCTGCAACAGAAAATCAACACGACGCAGAACAAGCCCTGAGCGCGCGATCGACTCCCTCACGCAACGGTCACGACAGTTCCAGCGATGACCTCAACAATCCGTTGAGGTCGGTGTTTCGAATCCAGTAGGGAAGCGTTTCGCTTCCCGGACCCCACGTACTGACCTCGACAAATTCGCCGGTATGATTTCCGCTGGTCCAGTTGACACCTGTTCGGGTGTAGGACTCGTGCCACTTCTTGAGAAGATTTGCCACGGCATAGCCACCGGCAGGCTTTGCCTCACCGAGCAGGCGAATGCGGTCGGCATCCAGGGTCAGCTGCAAGCAATCCGCCACCAGAGCCTGGAACTGCTCGCTGTCGGGCGAGGTCATCCGGGACTGCAGGTGCTCGTAACTGGCTCCGATTTTCTCCACTCCGCCGAAGAAGGTCGCATCGGTGTCGCCGTAGGCAGCGCCCATCCCGTTCAATTGACACCCTCCACAACCGTGGTCGGTGGTCACCACCACCAGAGTCTCTGGATTCTCGCTGGAGAATGCCCTCGCCACGGCAACACACTCATCGAAGGCGAGCTGATCGTGGACAATCGCTCCCACATCATTGGCGTGGCCTGCGTGATCGACACGACCACCCTCCACCTGTAACAGGAAACCGGCGGGGTTCTTTTGCAGCGTCGCCAGCGCTCTCTTCATCATCTCCGCAAGGGTCGGAACCTGTTTAGCGATGGCGGTATCCCGCTGTCGATCGATGGAATAGGGCAGATGTGATGACGAGAAGAGACCCAGTTGCCGGCGCGTAACCCCTGAATCTTCCGAGAGTAACTGATCTCGCGATTCCATCAGATGATAACCCGCAGCCTGATAGCGACTCTTGAGATCGACCCCGTCTCCACGGGTGGTGGCATCGAAATGCTTCGATCCGCCGCCCATCAGCACATCGACCCCTCGATCGAGATACTGCTGAGCGATGCTGTCTTCCTGACCACGAGCGGTCACACACGAGGCAAAGGCTGCGGGAGTCGCATGGGTGATGCGGGTGGTCGTTACCAGGCCAGTGCTTCGTCCACTTCCTTGCACCTGTTCATGGATCGGTACCAGAGCCTTCCCTTCCGGGGTGTAGTTGATGGCTCCATTGGCGATCCGTGTGCCACTCGACCATGCACTCGCTGCCGCCGCGGAGTCGGTGACATGAGAACTGCTGGAGCAGGTTTCCATCAGAGCCCGATGCACTTCTCGCTCCTGGTAGAGCTTGACCCACTCGGTGCGCTGCTGAGTGGTGTGCTGCAGGTAGTAATCAGCGATGGTCCAGGTTCCCGTGTTCATGCCATCTGCCACCAGGAAGATGACGTTGCGTGCCTGGGCCGCAGGACTGCTACCGATGGGTAACGCAGCACAACCTGCCAGCAAGGGACTCCATAACAGCCCTGCACTCGCTGTCCCCCTCAAAAAGTCTCGACGGTGGATCGGGGAAGGGACGCTCATCGTTTCCTGTTCTGAAGGGGCCAGCGGGAGGGATTGCGACCGCAAAAATCGACACCGTGCGGACCAGAGATCAAGACTCGAGGGCAAAACTCCCAGCGACACTTTATGGCGACGGATGAGAGCCATCCAGACCCCAACTTCCCGCACTCCCGAAACTCTCGAAAAAAGAATGAATCATCGCCGGGGGAGATCCGTATACACTCGTACCCCCGCAGAAAGGTGACCGAAATGGAGAGTTGCACTGAATCTTCTGGAGTGAATCTTCGGGAAACTCGACCCCCACGCTCCTGGCCACGGCTGCTGACGGATCGCTGGCGAAGAGGTCGCCGCTTTCACCACTCCTTGACTCCGCTGCTGCTGGTCTCCCTGCTGACAGGCTGTGGCACCCTCAAGACTCTCACCATGGGTGAGCTGGAGATCCCGGTATCGATCAGAGGAGATCGAGAAAGCTCCGAGGGTCTCTCCTTCCTCGACAGCACCATCGGGCTCGACGGAGTCGAGGGAGATGCACAGGCGTGGGCACTGCACTCCCGCAGCGCTTCCTGGGCTACCGCCAAGGTGCCCGGCACCAACCTGGCCAACTTCAGGTATGGCGAATCGGAGTTCACATTCGGCTCCGACGGCTCTGGCAACGTCCCCGACGGGGGAGTCCGCTACAGAGGTGCCCGAGGACGAGAACTGATCCTGGTCGGAAGCAATGGAGCGTTTCCCTGGGTTCCCGATCCGGATGAGACCATCGATGATCACTACCAGAACAGCCCTCCCCGCCTCACGATGTTGCTCGGGACCAGTTTCACCACCTCGACCATCGGCGCCGGTGAGTTTCACGGGCTGGGACTGGAGACAGGTCTTCGCTGGCGACAGCCGTTGATGACCTCCGCAGTGGCCGATTCCGACAGCACATCTTCCGCCCTGCACCTGACCGCCGAGTACACCCGTGGAGCCGCTCGTAGTTTTCGATCTTCCGATGGTGCCCGGGGAGAACAGACGGAACGGGGTCAGTTGCTCCTTGGATTCACTCCCGCCGATTCTTCTCGCTTCTTCCATGTCGGCTGGAAATTCGATCGGATTCACCAGTATGGGGGGCTTGATCAGGATCTCGATTTCAGCGGGCCCATCATCCAGATGGGGTGGGAACTGGGACCCAAGCGACGAGATACCGATTCCCAGGAGCCTCCCGCAGATGCCGACCCTGAGTCATAAGTAACAGTTTATTCAGTATTTAGGCTTCCGCCGTGAAGCCCCTGGATGCGACCACCCCCTTCGTATATCATAGTGATATCACGTTGATATACCGGTTCCCAGGAATGGGGGTTTCATGATCGAGACGGAAGAGAAAATCATCCAGGTTGGCAACGGCTGGAGCCGACTGTTTCTGCACCTGTCGTTGCTGGTCGGTGCCATCCTGTTGCTGATCGTTGCTCCGATTCCGGCCAAGATCGTCGCGATGATCTCCATTCCGGTGACCCTGTTCTTACTGCTGGGTCACTTCACAGTGCAACCCAACGAGGCACGGGTCTTGTTGTTGTTTGGAGCTTATCGAGGAACCGAAGTTCGTAGCGGTTTCTTCTGGGCCAATCCATTTCTGACCAAGAACCGCATCTCTCGAAGGGCCCGCAACTTCGACAGTGAAAAGTTGAAGGTCAACGACAAGCGCGGCAATCCCATCGAGATCTCTGCGGTGGTGGTGTGGCGGGTCGAGAACACCGCCAAGGCATCCTTCGATGTCGATGACTACGCCCACTTCGTGCGAGTTCAGAGCGAATCTGCACTACGTCACCTCGCCAACGATTACTCCTACGATCACGGGGAGGAGACCGATGATGCCTCCGACGAGATCACTCTCCGCAGCTCCACCGAGGAGGTCAGCGAATCGCTGAAACATCAGCTGATCGATCGCCTCTCCAAGGCAGGTGTCGTGGTGGAAGAGGCTCGACTCAATCACCTCGCCTATGCTCCGGAGATCGCCAGCGCCATGCTGCGACGTCAGCAAGCGGAAGCGATCATCGCAGCTCGCCAGAAGATCGTTCATGGTGCGGTGAGCATGGTCGACATGGCGATCCAGGGGCTTGAATCAAACAATGTCGTCAACCTCGATGAGGAGAGAAAAGCGGCGATGATCAGCAATTTGCTGGTGGTTCTGTGCAGTGATCACGACGCCCAGCCGGTGATCAACTCGGGAAGTCTGTACACCGGTTGAAGCAACCCACAGCGAGGAGATCACCTTGAAGCAGATACCTTCACGAGGATGGCAACGACAGCGGAACACCCCGGGTGGTGGATTGGGAACGCCGTAACCGATGGCCAGAAAGTCGATTCTCCTCCGCATGCAGGATGATCTACACCGCGAACTCCGTGGCTGGGCTGAGCACGAGATGCGAAGCCTCAACGCCCAGATCGAATTCCTGTTGAAGCAGGCACTGGTGCAACGCAAGGGTGGCGCGTCTTCCAACGCAAAGAAGGATGGCGATTCGGACAACCCGGATCGGCCCGCTGCCTCCCCTGACAACCGCTGACAATGACAAGCAGCAGCGATCGATCAGATTGAAGAAGAAGAGTGGAACTACCGCCGGAAGGCTACCGTGCGGAAACGGATGTAGAGGGGGCCGGCCTGACCTTTCCCCTGGGAGCGGATGCCTGGCGAAAGTTCGCGATCACCCGCATCTCCCCCGGTCAGGATCGCCGTTGAAGCTCCTTGGCTCCGCGAGCGCCCCGACCCCCTCGATCCTGATGCGCTTTCATCTTGTAGGGTTTTAAAACGAACTGCAAGCATCCACTCGAAGTCGTTCGTTTTAGATTCTCTCTTCATCGTTCTTCATCGTTCGATCTAACTTCTTTCGAACAGGAATCGCAGTCGAGTTTCACACCGTGAAATCGTTCCAACTCGTAGATGAGAAAACTCACGAATTTCGCCATAAAACTGCGGATGTCCGCCACAATTCGCAACATCCATACCCTTCATTCATGACGATTCATTTTGCCATCGAGGTGATATAAAAACGTACTGATCCATGTCGCTCGATCGCCGATGTTTGTTTTTCATTCCTGTGAAGTTTTTTTTCATTTCATGCGAATATCTCCCCGAAATTGCAACTCGATGCAGTTCCTGCACCTTCCGTTGTCACCGAAACAACATTGCCTCAACCATTCATCCGCATGAAGATGCATCCGGTCATCCAGAATAGAACCTGCGGAAAGGTGTCGCCGATGCATCCCATCCTTGTCTCCACACTGTTACTTGCAACTCTCATCTCCCCACAATCGATTCACGGCGATGATGCAACCGCACCATCTCAGGAAGCAAAGAAGGTGAAGGTCTTCATCCTGGCGGGTCAGTCGAACATGGAGGGGCATGGTCAGATTCGCAGCCTCGACATCCTCGGCAAGGATCCCAAGCATGGGAAGTTGCTCTCGCTGCTGAAGGCAGATGATGGATCGTGGAAGACTCGCGACGATGTGACCATCTCGTGGCAAGCCAAGGGCAAGAAACACGGCCCGCTGACGGTGGGCTGGGGCTATGGCGACGAGGAGATCGGTCCCGAGTTACTGTTCGGTGCCATCGTCGGTGAGCATTTCGATGAACCGGTACTTCTCATCAAGACCGCATGGGGTGGTAAGGATGTGTACTGCGATTTCCGTTCCCCCTCCGCCGGAAAACCGACCGGCGCAGATGCCGCCATGCTGGAACGACAGGCAGGGGAGGGAAATGAACGCAAGGTGGGTCACTACTACCGGCAGATGATCTCGGAGATTCGCCAGTGCCTCGAGCAGATCGACGAGGTGGTCCCTGGCTACCAGGGTCAGGGCTACGAGCTGGCGGGGATGGCGTGGTTCCAGGGGTGGAATGATTTCTGCCAGTGGCACGTGCAGATCGATGGGAAACGAATCGGTGACCAACTGATCGCCAACTATCCCAACAACCTGGCGGCGATGTTCCAGGATGTTCGCAAGGACCTGGATGCACCACGGATGCCGATCGTCATCGGAGAGATGGGGGTCGGCGGACACGAGATGACGCGGCGAGCCGAGAAGAATGTTGATGATGGGGAAGCGGTGGCGATGGTGAACTTCCGCCGTGCCCAGAAGGCGGTTGCCAGCAATCCTGACCTCGATCGGGTCTATTTCGTACCCACCTGTGATTACTGGGATGTTCGATTGCAGCAGCTACGACGCATCAGCGACGACTGGTGGAACGAAAAGCGTGAGAAGGGGATTGCTGACACCGAGGAGAATCATCTGCCGACCCCGGAACTCAACCGGGAGTTCCAGAGTCGTGGAGGTCACTGGTACTGCCACTACAACGGTTCCGCCTCCAACTACTCGCTGGTCGGCTATGCCCTCGCCCAGATGCTGTTGAAGGAGTCGGCGGGGCCGTGAGCTGTGCCCTCAAGGTTTCAAGCGGGAATAGGTCTTCAACTGTTGCTCCCTGGGCAACGCCATGAACTCGTTGAAGGCAGCGTAAAACTCTTCCTTGCTATCCATCCCCACGAACCGGCACAGAGCATCTTCCCAGCCCAGTTTTTTCACCATGGGGAAGAAGCGATCACGCAGGGATGAGACCCTTTGATCTGAACAGTTGTGCACCATGAACACCGTCGCCCACGCCCCCGCGTCATAGGCCAGCTCCCGGTGATAGCGAGCCACCTCTTCGGGAGCGGTCTCGATCTCTTCCATGTCGGCGATGGTGAGATCGGAATCCTCGATGCGAAGGGCGCTCTCCATCACCCATTCCATCCGTTGAAGCGGGTCCCATCCGTCCTGCTGTGCCGGCAACCACGCCTCGCAGAAGACCGCTCCCCCCTCTGCCATCCAGGTCGGAATCTCCCCCACCGATTGCTGAAAAACATGGGTGTACTCGTGGATACCACGAAGCACCGGATCGGCGATGGGATCATTCTTGAAGTACCACTGGTGGACATTGATGAAGATCAGCTCTGCCAGGTAGGGATCCCCATCGCGGATCTCTGACAGGTACGCTTCTGCATCTCCCCTGCTGGTAACCTCCTGAAACTGTCGCTTGCCGTGGGGGATGCACTCGGAGATCGATCGTGTCGAGGTACTGGTGCGCCAGGCACAGTACTCCTCGATGAAGTCACTCCACTGCTCTTCGGAACTGGAACTCTCTTCCTCGCTGCCGGCGATCCACACGTGCGGAGGACCAAAACTGCCCCAGTAGTTTCGGGCCAGTTCGACCCCTTCCTCGATCTGTTCCATCCACTTCCGGTCGTAACCCTGCAGCAGATGATAGACCGGCGCCTCATCGGTGGCTTCGAGGGGCTTGAAGCCGATCCAGCGACTGTTCCCTCGATCGTCTCTCTCGGCAGGTCCGTGACAACTCAGCAAGGGAAGGAGCAGTGGCATCATCAGGATCAGCCACTTCCATGAAGAACTCATACCGATTCACCTCCGTCACCTCGACTGCAGCGGTCTTCACACCCGTTCGACGCTGAAGCGTTCGGGATTCCCCAAAAATAGCAAATGATATGACCCATCGATGCTGGTCATCGGAATACTTCGTTCAAGGGCAGTCGGTGTAGGTCAAGCACTCCAGCGGCTCCGCTGTGGTTGGATCGGTTCCACAACTGGTGGGTGCCGGCAGGGGACTTGCAGGGGATCCGAACATCCAGGAGAGCACTGCGACGGCATCCGCGACATCGATGACCCCATCGTCGTTCCCGTCGCAGGCGTCCTCGCATTCCAGCGTCGGCGGTACCGGAACGGGGAACAGTGAGATCAACAAGGTGACAGCATCAGCGAGATTGATCACTCCGTCGGTGTTGCAATCACCACGTACGAACTGTGCCGCAGCGAGCAATTCGCTCCGCAGCGTCGGTCGATCAAAGGGGAAGGTCTCGTTCGCCACCCGTGGATCGGTCAGCCCGTTGGTGAGGAACTCGATCACGCCCGGTTGCCATGTGGCAGGTAAAAAGATGTCATTGTAGAGAGGAGAGGCACCTGGAGAGCCTCCCGGGATGGGGATCGGAGTCTGATCGGCAGTGAACTGGCTATGACCGGTCAGCGGGTCGAGAACGGGCCATGCAGGGGCGTTGTAGTAATCGATGGCGTCCTGCACGCCGGTCACCCATCCCACATGCATCTGGGCCGGTCTCAGACTCACATTCCTGAGAGTTGGCGTCTTGAAACTACCCCTGTGTGCCACCTCACCGGTGACATTGTATCTTCCAAGATCGTCAGAGGTTGGGCGAAGGCCGATGTTGTAGAACTCGTTGTCGGTGAAGAGTGGCGGAGTGTGGCAACTGAGACACACCGTATTTCCCTCCAGTACATTGAATCCCGCCTGTTGCTCCGGGGTCATCGTACCCAGGTCGAAGGGCGTCTGGTCGGGAATCAGAGTCCGTTCGTAGGTGGCGATGGCAAAAGCGATTCGCTCGGCGGTGATCTCCGCAGATCCGAAGGCAGCTTCGAACAGATCGGGATAGTCGATGCTCCCCACCAGGATTGCAGCAACATCCGCAGGCAAGTCGGTGCCAAGTGCGAGTGGTACCACAAGTTCCATCTTCGCCACAAGATCATCCCAGGTACGACCCTCAAAGGCCATCTCCACATCGCTGAGAAGTGGTCCGACCGCCTGACTCTCCAGAGCTCCTCCACTGACGATGCTCACCAGTCCCGTCTGTGGATTGATGAATGTGCCGCTGGCGCGGCCATCCCAGAACATCTCCGGAGCCCATTGCGATCCGATGACAGGCTGAGCAGAACGGCCCGTCACCTGAACCTCGAAGTCGAAGAGAGGATCCAGTAGCGGAATCCCTACCAGATCGGCACGGGCGACCCCAGGAGAGCCGACGATGTCGTCACTGGTCCCGAATAACTCATCGGGACCGGGGTGCGTACCGAGCCGGGGATCAGCGCCACCGGCACTCGGCCGATGACAGGTGCCACAGGCGACGGTGTCATCGCTGGAGAGCTGTTCATCCCAGAACAGAATCTTGCCGAGGATTCGCTTCTCCTCCGTCGGTGGATTCTCTGCGGGGAAGGGAACCGGAGGGAGTTGCCCAACGACCGCTGTCGAGCAAATCAGAAAGTGGAAAACAATCAGGATGGCTACATGCCTTGCGCTCAATTGCATCGATACTCTCCCTCGAAAAACAATCTGGCTGAATCGGTCATGTGTAGAACACCGGAGTGTAGTCGCAAGCGCGCGATCGAAGCAGGAAAAACAGCAGTAGTTTCTGTATAGTGCCTGTGCAATACGAGGGGTTACCCGGTACTCCTGTATAGTCTCGGTTGACCAGGGATTAGAGTTTTTCGGACGATGAGTTCGTTCAAAGGTCGAGAAGAGGTAGCGATGCACCAGCAACTACGGCTGCTTCTCGGTCTGACCCTTGCAGTCGTACTCTTCGTCGGATCCTCATCTCCCGGCACCGATCGTCATGCCCCGCTGCCCAACATCCTCTTCATCCTCGCCGACGATCTCGGCTACGGAGATGTTGGTTGCTACAACTCCCGATCGAAGGTGGCGACCCCGCACCTCGACCAACTTGCCAGCGAGGGGATGCGATTCACCGATGCTCACAGCCCGGCAACGGTCTGTACCCCGACACGCTACAGTGTGATGACGGGAAGGATGGCGTTTCGAACCGGCTATCGCGGTGTCTTCACCGGGGTCGGAGGCCCCTGTCTCATCGAGAAGGAACGGCTGACCCTTCCGCAGATGTTACAGAACCAGGGCTACACCACTGCCTGCTTCGGCAAGTGGCACATCGGCATGACCTTTCTCGACAACGACGGAAGTCGCATCGAGATCGGAGGGGTCAAGGGTGTCGAACAGATCGATTATTCGCGGGCGATCCCCGACGCCCCGATCCATCGCGGTTTCGATCACTTCTACGGCACCGCCTGCTGCCCCACCACCGACTGGCTCTACGCCTACATCGATGGCGACCGCATCCCGGTACCGCCAACAAAGCCGCTCGACAGGAGTAAGTTACCGAAGCACCCCTACGGCAACGACTGTCGAGGGGGAAGAGTCGCTGACAATTTCGATCATGAAGAAGTCGATCTGGTGTTCCTCCAGAAGAGCCAGCAGTTTCTCGAGAAGCACGTCAAGTCGACCCCGGACACGCCCTTCTTTCTCTTCCACTCGATGCAGGCGGTGCACCTGCCGTCCTTCGCTGCCGACCGATTCAAGGGCAAGAGTGGTGCCGGGCCCCACGGAGACTTCCTCTTCGAGATGGATACCATCGTCGGCGAACTGCTGAAAACCCTCGAAGACCTCGGAGTCGCAGACAACACGCTGGTGATGTTTGCCAGCGACAACGGACCGGAAGTTCCCACCGTCCTCGATATGCGCAAAACCCACCAGCATGACGGCGCCCGGCCGTGGCGTGGGGTCAAGCGAGACCAGTGGGAAGGGGGTCACCGCACACCGTTCATCGTCCGCTGGCCCGGCAAGGTAAAGGCGGGGAGCAGCAGCGATCAGTTGCTGAGCCTCACCGATGTGATGGCAACCTGTGCCGAGATCTCCGGTGCCAACCTGCCCGATGATGCAGCGGAGGACAGTTACAACATGCTGCCGGTGCTGCTCGGAACCCAGGGCGAGGAACCGGTGCGTCGCTACCTGTTGCAGCAGACGATGTCACTGGCGATGTCGATCCGCGATGGCCAGTGGAAGTACCTCGACCACAAGGGGTCGGGCGGCAACAACTACCAGCGAGGTGGGGCCTGGGGGATGAAACCCTACGCCCTGGAGAACAACGATCCCGATGCCGCCGGACAGCTCTACAATCTCGAGACTGACCCCGGCGAAAAAACAAATCTGTACAGCGAGCATCCACATCGGGTCGAGCAGATGAAGGCGCAGTTGCAGCTCTTCAAGAAGAGTGGCCGAAGCGCACCTGGTCATTGATGTACGCCACTCGATCCACGATCGAAGCCTGCGTCACCCTCTGATCGAAACCGAAGATTCTGAACTTGATGTCGGAGTGGGGATGAAACCGCGCTCCGGCATTTCAGTTTCGACAATTGATCTTGTTCATGAAGACACCAACTAATCCAGACGATGGCGAAGAACAATCGGTTCCCATTTCCCTGAAGAAAATCGATTCCCGTTCATCGGTTTCATCAGTTCCGACACAGTCACATCGAAGTTGTAATCTCTATTTCACAATTCTTGTCGTTACTTTGCACCAATATGAAACACACGCGAAAGTTTTGTTCACTCGATGAAATAGTCGGAGTGATTTCTACATTTTATCCGTCCTTCATCTTGATCCCGCCACGGATTTCTCGAGAAAGGAGAACCCATGCGTAGAGAACCAGGACCCGAACGGTTCATTCTTCAACACATCGGTGCTCTCATCTTCGGATTGTTCTTGTGGGCGGGAATTTCAGGCAGCGCGACTGTTGCCACCGCTCAAGACTCTCCGGATGGGAACATCAACAACCAGCCCAGGAAGACTCTCGATCTTCCAGCAGGGGGAGGAGGTCTCGATGAAGGAGAAGAATCGACCGAGATTCTTCCACTCTTCGGTAGAGAGATCTTTGCCAACAGTCTCTACCTGTGCGTTGAGCGTTCTGCGAGATTGGCGGGAGAACCCGCACAGATCATCGCCAACGAGTTCAATGATCTCATCGTGAGGATGTCGAGCAATGCACGCTTCGGTGCGGTCGCCTTCAACAACCAGATCGAACGCTTCGAGGAATTCCCGGTGCGAGCACTCCCGGCGGTCAAGACCTCGGCGGTGAGCTGGCAGAGCACACGGGTGGCCGCCAACGGAGCCTCCCTGACGGGAGCCCTGGACAACATCCTTCTCCTGGCTCGAAGTGACGTGGAGAAGCACAAGGCGGTGGTCCTCATCGTCGACGACCGCTACTCCACGGGAGAGCCTTCACTGCTGCCATTTCTGCAAAACCGAAAGAGCTACCTCGACGACATTCCCATCCATGTCTTCTTTGTCGGTATAGAAGGCAACTCCGGTGACCCGGAACTGGAGATGGCATGTCGCACGATCAGTGAAATTTCACGGGGTAGTTTCAACCAGTTGAGTTTCCCGGCACCACCTCCGTTTTTCCCGATTCCTGATAACATTCCTCCATGTTGCTGCGTTCCAGGTGGTGACTGATTCGAGCGGAAAATGCAGTTGAGGTCTTGCGGCCACGACAGACACGGAAAACCCCCGGGGTGTTTCTCCGAACACCCCGGGGGTTCCTCAATTCTGTTCTTCATCGTTGCGATTTCATCTCTTCGCCGAGGAAATCTCCTGGCGGTGCTGATCGAGTCGCTCTCGTAACTGTGGAATCTGATCGGCAGCCCAGTCCAGATCGATCTTCCCGTTGATCTTCATCTCGGGAATGATGCCACTGACGGTTCCACTCCACACCAGCCCGACTTGACCCTTGTCGAGTTTCTTGATGGTCTTCGTGCTGTCCGCTTCCTCTCTCGGCTGTCCATTGATCAGGGTAGTGAAGAGACCCGCTTTCAACTGCAAGCCGAAACGATGAGGCTCCTCGAAGGCGATGACAGGAGGGACCCCCACCTTGCTCTTCGGTCGGGTTCCAGAGATGCGAACCAGTTGCGTGCCGAGATTGCTGCCGATTCGCTTCCGCAGCTTCTTCGACCAGGCGAACACCGCTGCGATCATGTCTCCATTGCGGCCTCCGACGAAAGAAACGTAGGTCAATTCCATCCGTACATCCGGTTGCCACACCGCGGAGTGAAACCACTGCCCCTCATCGGCGATGAGAACTCCACCTCTGACTCCTCTGCAGCGCCCCTCCCAGTCACGGCTCCAGCGTATCTTGCCCGCCAGACTCTCCTGGGGAGTGGGGAACCAGTCCGCTGCGAGACTGCGCTTTTCACTCTCGAAATCGTAGGTCAGTGCAACGGTTCCATCGGCAGAGATCTGCTCATCAGTCGCCTCGAACAGGTCGAGGATTCGCTCCTGCTCCGCCTCGTTCAACAGGAAGGTGGTCTGTTGCGGTTGCCCGGCAACAGCGCCCCCCTGGATCGCCAAAATCAGCACTAGTGTTGGTATTCTTGACATCTTGGTCATGGGGTACTCCCTTCCTGTTGTAACTCCTGTGTTCAAACTCCTAACGATGACATCCGTACGGTCTCGAGCTTCGGACCGGAGTAAGTGAAAATAGTGGCGATTTCTGTATCGATGGCTCCTGGCATCCCCCTGTCATTCCCCTTGTCGAGGCGATATCCGCTGATACGGTGCGTTTGAACCGGTGGAAAGGTGCAAGTTCCTTGGCAGCGAAACCTCCCAAAAAACTCCCGCTAGTGCAGGGAATCGGGTGCCTGGCACTGCTGCTCTTGCTGCCGGGCTACCTCTCCACCGATCTGTCTGGATCGGTGGATCCCGCGGAGGACTACCTACGCGTACTCACCGAGACCGATTCAAAGAACAACAAGTTCCTGAACCGCCAGCGGGCAGAGATCTTCGAGATCGGTTATCGCACTGCGACGACCAAGGGGGATCGATTTCGCCTCTTCCATCAATCCGCCGATGAACTGATCAAGTCAGGCGAGATCGACAAGGGACTGCGCCGCATCGATTCGCTACTGACCGCATTGCCGACCGAAGGCCGCGAGCAGATCCTCGATGTCGAGCAGGCACTACGCTGGAGCCAGATGATCGGTGGCCTGCGACTGGGCGAGCAGGAGAACTGCATCGCCCATCACTCCCTCGACTCATGCCTCTTCCCCATCAATGCAGGAGGTGTGCACCAGCAGACCAGGGGAATGCAGCTTGCCGTCGGCAACCTCGACTGGATGCTGGAACGATCTCCCGAGCGACTCGATCTGCGATGGCTGCGCAACCTGACATCGATGACGCTGGGTAGCTGGCCACAAGGGGTGCCGGAACAATTCCGCCTCGATGCCCAGCTCTTCACCTCCCCCACGGATGTGGGTCGCTTCCCCGATGTGGCGTCAAAGGTGGGAATCGCCACTGCCGGACTGGCTGGCGGTGCCAGCCTCGAGGATTTCAACGGCGACGGTCATCTCGACCTGTTCGTCAGCTCCTGGGGTCCCACCGATCCGGTGCACTACTTCGAGAATGACGGCAACGGACATTTCATCGACAAGACCCAGGCGATGGGTCTGACACCCATCACCGGTGGACTCAATATCACCCATGCCGATTACGACAACGACGGCGACGCCGATCTGTTGATCTTGCGAGGAGCATGGCTCGGAGTTGCAGGTCATCATCCAAACACCCTGCTGAGAAATGACGGAACTTCCTTCACCGACGTCACCGTCTCATCAGGGATCCTCTCCTACCACCCGACCCAGACCGCCGACTGGGGCGACTACGACGGGGATGGCGATCTCGACCTCTACATCGGCAACGAGACCGGCACCAAGAAACCGCACCCCTGCGAACTGTTCGAAAATCGTGGCGATGGCACCTTCGTCGAGGTTGCCGAGGAGGTGGGTCTCAACCACATCGCATACGTCAAGGGTGTCGCATGGGGAGACATCGACAACGACGGAGATCTCGATCTGTACCTGTCGACGATGGCGAGTCCCAACGTTCTCTTCGAGAACCTCGGCAGCGCCGAAGATGACGGGAGGCCTCGTTTCAGGAACATCACCGAGCAGGCCGGGGTTGCAGCTCCCTTCCTCAGCTTTCCGACATGGTTCTGGGATTACGACCAGGATGGTCGACTCGACATCCTGGCCGGCTCCTACGGAAGTTTCGAGGAGAGCATGCTGCAGGGGGTGGTGGCGGACTATCTCGGTATCGATACCGACGACGAGGGGCTACGACTCTATCGAAATCTCGGAGACGGTCGTTTCGAGGATGTCTCCGCGAAGACCGGAATCCAGAAAACGGTGCTGCCGATGGGGGCAAACTTCGGAGACATCGACGGGGATGGTTGGCTCGATGCCTACTTCGGAACGGGACAGCCAGACCTCTCCACCCTGGTCCCCAATCGGATGTTTCGCAACGCTGCGGGACAACGCTTCGAGGAGGTCACCACCAGCGGCGGCTTCGGACACCTGCAGAAGGGGCACGGCATCGCCTTCGGCGACATCGACCACGATGGCGACCAGGATATCTTCGCGACGATGGGTGGCGCCTACCAGGGAGATGGCTACGCCAACGTACTCTTCGAGAACCCCGGTCACGGTCACCGCTGGCTGACACTGCGACTGGTCGGCACCACCTCCAGCCGCGACGCACGCCACGCTCGGGTCGAGATCGAGGTGAAGACGGAGGAGGGAACTCGCACCCTTCACCGGGTGATCGGTACCGGCGGCAGCTTCGGTGCTTCCAGTTCACAACTGGAAGTGGGACTGGCAAACGCCACCGAGGTGATCTCGGTGACGGTCGACTGGCCCGCCACTGAACCGATCCGACTGGCAGGATTCTCCCTCGATGGCACCTACATCATCGAGGAGGGAGCGACGAAACCGACGGCGCTGAAGACCACGCCCATCCCCCTTGGAGGCGCGAAGAAAACCCCCCTTCTCGAGGATTGATGGCACAACGGGTCGCTCTCCTGCACCGGACGTGTCTCCTCCATCCTCTCGCTATCTTGCCGGGAGAATCACGCTAGGATCGACCCATGGCAACAGACGATCAGATTTCATCCGGGGGGCGCATCTTTGCCGGGACCGTGGCGATGGCGGTGGTCGGGGGTGCGGCGTTGTTTGGCGGGATCTCGCTGATCCTCGGCCGCACCGGCAATGCTTCGAACTACCTGGCCGATGCCGGCATGGTGCTGCTGATCGGCGCAGCCATCGCCAACCTGATCGCCATCGCCATCGGCCTGCGCTTCATGCTGCTTCAAAGAGTGTTCCTGTGGTGGTGGCCCATCAG
>CBFIET010000037.1:0-2062 GCA_965661685.1 Planctomycetota bacterium | reverse complement strand
TCGAAGTGGCTCGGTCGCTGCGATGTGCCTCAGGACCAGTAGTCGATCACTCTTCATCTCCTCTTCCGCCTCGATGGGAGCGAGCGCCTGCATCCACAGGGAATCCCATCGTCCATCCCAGCCCCACCAGCGATGACGACTGACATCGAGGATGGTCGGGGTATCTCTTGGAATTCGATTGAAGCCCCTCGGGTGAGTCTTGCCGTCGGTGAAGTGCTTCTTGGGATCGTGACAGGTGGCACAGGAACTGTTGCCATCTCCGGACAGGCCCGGATCAAAGAACAACTTCTCTCCCAGAGTTGCCGCTGCAACATCGTCGGAGAACCGATTGGTCGCATCTTCAGGCGATTCTTCAGGGCGACGCAGCGATGCTGCTCGTCTACGCAACGCCTCATCGAGGAGCGGTCCTGGTTGCGCCACTTCGACACCGCTGGCGCTGTCGGCAGCAGGAGGGTCCTGAACCGTTTCCAATGACAGCAACATCAGCAGCAAGGTGATGCTCATCGGATCTCCACCCACTCCCTCGCCCGTTCCAGATGGGGGCCATCCTGCACATCAACCGTCAACAACCAGCGCCCCCCCATGTGAAAGCGCACTCCATCTGCGGAAAAATAACCCTTCTCCTGTCGATTCGTCTCGACGGGAACGGCGAGACCGTGGCCATGCTGTGGCATCCCTCCGTCGAAATAAACGATGACCGAATCCGCCACCGGACGACCATCTCGCTGTACCCAACCGCGAGCGGTGAACTCCTCGTTGAGAGGAATCGGTTCGGGGATGTGAAGACCCACCTGATAGGTGCCGTCGGCACTCTTCAGGGTTCGCCAGCCTTCTCCCGATGGATACTGTGGAGAAGGAGTGGCGGAACAGCCTATAAACAACAGCAACATCGCCAGTCCTATGACCAGGGAAATGGTGATCAGGATCATGACGATGCAGCCAGCATCTTTTTCATTGTCGGCGTCCTCACTCATCGTGAATCCTTCCGCCTCCCGGCAGGTTCGGTTTCTCCAGGTAAGTACGGCTCACTCCCGAAGTGACGAACTTCCCCATCCGGTGAAATCACCACACCTCGGTGATTGCCGTGATCGAGAACCCACACCTCACCACTCTCATCGATGCGCACCGCTCGTGGACGGAAAAGTTGTTGGCTGCCGGTGCCCGCTCCTGCAAGGATCTCCTGGGGATCGCCACCACCAGGTGGGATTCTCAGCAGGGAGTGGTTCGCTGCGTTGGTGAACCAGATCGAGCCATCTGGATGGCGATCGACCCCGACCGGCATACGTGATCCGGTGCTGATCAGTTGCGGCTTATCATCGCCGGGAGTGAAGCGGATCAAATTCCCGGTGGTGGCATCCGCCACCAGAAACCCCGATCGGTCGGCGGAGATGGCACTGGCCGCTCGAAAGAGCCCCTCGGCACGAAACACACCCCTCGGCTGAAATCGACGATCGAGTAGCAGGATCCGTTCATTGGCGTCATCGGAGACCGCGATGATTCCATCATCGTTGCAAGCCAGCGCAGACAGCCGAGGCGGTATCGACGAGGACCACTCCTCTTCGGTGGCTGCCAGAAGTTCCAGGTCGACGGTACGAACCAGTTTCGCCAGATCCGGATCACGGCGTAGCGGCTCCACCTCCTGCCAGCGAACCTCGAACATTTGAAGTCGCCGATTTCCGCGATCCGCCACCACCACCCTCGGTCCCGCTGCTGCCGGCATGAAATCGATTCCCACCGGGTTTCGAAATCTGGCCGGAAGAAACCCAGGACCGCCAACATCATCGACCTCGAAAGGAGCATCGCGATCTCTCACCAGGATGGAGATCCGCTCCGAGTCCGGTTCCGAGATCACCAGCAGCGGTCCCTGCGGTTGCAATGCCCAGTAGGCTCCATAGTGCGAGACCAGATCGACCCTTTGCCACAGATCTGCTGCGGAAACTGGCATCTCCGGATCTCGCATTCCAAAGCGTTGTAACCTGCGTTCGCTCGGTTCCAGCAACGCACAGACCTTGGACTTCTCATCGTAGGCAACGGCGACCGGGTAATGGAGACGACCGCGAGC
>CBFIET010000036.1:0-23260 GCA_965661685.1 Planctomycetota bacterium | reverse complement strand
CGTGGCCGGCAACAGGGTCACTCGCCATTACGATCCGATGCTGGCGAAGATCATCGCCCACGGCAGTGACCGGGAGGACGCGACGGCAACGCTGGTAGAAGCGATCGAGCGCACCCTCATCGCCGGAGTCCACACCACCCTCCCGCTGTGTCGAGACCTGCTCACCTCGAAGGACTTTGACCCGGGCCGGGCCCACACCACCAGGGTCGAAGAGGCATGGGGTGACTGGTCTCCCCCCCACCTCGACGAGCAGTGGTGTCAGGTACTGCGAATCGCTGCAAGACAGCTACTGGTCCCTGGAGACGACGATGGAGACGGCGTGACCGGCTGCTGGCACACCTTGCCGGGAAGGCTGTGGCCATGAGTCGTTCGCAACCACGTCCTCAGCCTCCCCCGTGGCGAATCGTCGACTGGAACCCTCCCCTGCTGACGCTGGAAGTGGCGGGAGAGGAGCGCAGTTTCCTGCTGGGAGGATCGACCCGATCTCCGGTTGTGGGCTGGTGTGGGCAAACCTACTTCCCGGCAGCGGCTGGAGAATCGGAACTGGCGAACTCCGCAGGCAGCGCGGCAGACCTCTGTGCCCCGATGCCCGGAACCGTGCTGGAGGTGGCAGTCACCCGCGGCGATTCGGTGGAACAGGGTCAACTGCTCGTCACCGTCGAGGCGATGAAGATGGAACTACCGATTCGCGCTCCACGAGCGGGCATCGTCGGAAACATCACCATCGCCCCCGGAGATCCGGTGGAACCGGGAATCCCACTGGTCGAACTGAAAGAGGAGACGTCATGACCGATCGCATCCGCATCATCGAGGTGGGGCCCCGTGACGGCTTGCAGAGCAGGAGCGACAGCCCCAACGGCAAGATGCTGCCACTGGAGAGTCGCATCGAGTGGATCGAGAAGTTGATCGGCAGTGGCGTCGAGGAGATCGAGGCGGGTGCGTTCGTACGAGAAGATCGAGTCCCCGCCATGGCGGGCAGCGCTGAAGTCTTCGAGCACTTCCGTGACCGTCACGATGTGCGCCTGTGGGCGTTGATCCCCAACCTCAAGGGGTGGCAGCTTGCCGACGCTGCCGGTGCCAGCAATTTTGCCTTCTTCACCTCGGTCAGCGAGGGATTCTCCCTCCACAACACCGGGCACTCCCTCCAGCAGTCGAGGCAAGCCTTCGACGAGATCGTTGCTGCGAGAGGGTCCGCCCCTCTGCGTGGATACCTCAGTTGTTGCTTCGGATGCCCTTACGACGGGGAGATCGAGGCACGGCAAGTACTCGAGGCGGCACGCCAGCTGCACGGTGCGGGAGCGGACGAGATCGTCATCTCTGACACCACCGGCATCGCCACCGCCCAGGGAGTGACTCGAGTCGTCGAGACGGTCGCCGCAGAGATCCCGCTGGAGATCCTGTCACTGCACCTCCACGATACACACGGATCTGCCATCGACTGTGCCCGGGCGGGTCTCGAGACAGGGATTCGCTCCTTCGACGCCTCCGCCGGAGGGCTGGGAGGCTGTCCCTTCGCTCCCGGAGCCATGGGCAATATCGCCACCGAAGATCTACTGCTACTGATGCATCAACAGGGGTATTCGACCCCCATCGACGGGGCTGCACTGATGCAGTCGAGTCTGTGGCTCGAAGGGGAACTGGGAGAAACGCTGCCTGCTCGTGCTCTCGACGACCTTCGCAATTGAAAGGAGGGCCTCGCATCCCCACCGGGGATACGAGGCCCTCTTCGAAGCACCGGGTCGATCTCTAGCAGCCGGTGAAACTGGCGCAGCCCACCGCATCTGCAGTCGGATCGGGTCCACAACCTGGATTGGGCGCAGGTACCGTCGGAACGGTTCCACCCACCGTGATGCCGAAGATCACGTTGAGGCTGTATATGACATCCGCCAGGTTGACGGAGCCATCGTCGTTGACATCGGCAGAATCGAGACAGTCCATGGTTCCACCGCCGAACAGGTAGTTGAGACACTGCACCGGGTCGGCAATGTTCTCCGAACCATCCTGGTTCATGTCGTTACGGATGAAGAAGTTGTCACGTACCGCACTGCAACAGCCCTCGGTTCCAAACGCTCCACAGGCGTTTGCTCCGCGAACACAGATGTTGTAGGTTCCCGGCCCACCGATGGAAACCACCGCAGAGGTCGCTCCGGCACCGAGTGTCGCCGCCAGAACACCGTCAATACTCACTTCAACGGCAGAGACGGTTCCGGAGTTGGTCCAGGTGACGGTAGTATCTCCTGTTGCCTGATCAACGGAGCAACTCACTCCGGTTGGCGGATTGGGACCCGCCACGGCATTCCAGCTCTGTGACCAGACGTTACTGTCTGCACTGGTCACGAGATTTCGAATTGCGCGAATGTTGTAGTTGAATGTCCCGTCTACAGGAGGGCTGTAGGTCGTCGAGGTGGCGGTTCCGCCCAGCGTACTGACCACAACTCCATTCTCGAGAAGCTCGAGAGAATCGTAGGTTCCATTATTGACCCAGGAAAAGGTACCAAGACCATGGGGCGGAGCACCATTTCCACCACAGGGATCCGTGATGGAAGCGCTGAGTCCGCTCGGAGGAGCGGTTCCCACCGACACCGTTCCCGAAACCATGGTCGGAATTCGACTGACCGAAGTGGTTCCCACCACGACACTGACGACGGTCGTCACCACGGGATTGCCAAGAGTGTTGGAAAAACTGAGTACCTCGGTACTGCCTGGCTCCGCCGCTGCGGAGCAGTTGTATGTGAACTCGGCGATGGGGTTGTTCGCACCGATTGGAATCTCATCGAGGGGGGCACCGAAACTGAGGATGACACCGTAAGTGCCTCCCGGCCCACCGGTAGGAGTCAGATCCTTGAACTCGAAATCGGGGCCAGCTCCACCATTGGAATCAGCAGTAGCATTTCCTGGGTCGATGGCTGTCAAGGTCAGGAGAGTTCCCGGATGTGCGAGTCCTAGACTGAAGCCACGGGCACCCTCTTCGTTGGTCAGGGCGATGATGGCGATCAATGAATCACCTGGAAGTACCGTCTCGTTGGAGGCAGTCACTGTGTGGACCTGGGCGGTACCGACCTGACTCAGAGCCATGACGGCTACCAGCAGGGAGACGAGAAAACGCAAGTTGCTCATGGAAAAACCCTTCCCGGGAACTCCCGGATAACACACCGAATCCCGACAAAAGTGTCGCCATCCTCGATGCTCGATCATGTTTGAAATAGTCAAACCTCACTCAATATTACCCAGATTTTACCGACGAACAGGCACTGGAACCACCTGTCTTTCCTGTCATTCACCCCTCATTACTGAGGTAGCAACTGGAACTCAACTGGCCTCAGGACCGGATCTACACTGGTTGTTCCGTCGATGACGACCAGATTGTCGAGTGGCGGAACCGACCCGGGATTCCCCCACGGTAGAGAGCCGGAAACACCGGTGGCGTTGCCCTGCAAGTTGATCGCATTGGATCCAAAGTTCACCACGGCAATTTCTCGGTCCACGTCACAGACGAGAACATCATTGAAGGTGAAGGAGACGAGAGCACCGATGAGGATCGCTCCATCGATGGGATTCACCGCCCAGAAATCGGGTCCAGTCCCACCGTTGAGGATCGCCAGGGAAGTTCCTTGATCGACGGAGATCGATTCAAGAAGTTGAGAATCGTACTGGATCGCCATGGAGATCCCGGCCAGCTGGGTCGGGAAGTTCGGATTTGCGATGCTTTCCTCGCACTTCAGCGGCACTGAAGTACTGCCTTCGCCGGTAGCGATGGAGTATTCGAGAACAAATGGATCGGCGTGATACCAGAAAACATCTCTGAGGATGATCTGCAGCGTCGTCTCCACCTCTCCGAAGGCATTTTCGGCACGGATGAGATGACTTGATTCTCCCTCGCTGTTCGCCGCTCCGGAGATGATTCCAGTCAGCGGATCAAAATCGAGTCCGTCCGGTAGATCGGGGGTTATCGTCCACAGATCCACTGCACCGCAGCCGATCTGGGGCACCTGGATGGGAATCGGTATTCCCGCAGGATGAGCCACGACACTCTCGGGGTAGAAGAGTTCACATGGTCCCTGTCCGATCACCTCGATGGAGAGATCGGTACTGGTGAACCCGGTACCGTTGGTTGCGGTCACCTGGTGAAGCGTGGCGGCGGTCACTGTAGTGGGAGTTCCCTCGATCGCTCCCGTCAAGGAGTCGAAGGAGAGACCCTGTGGCAACGGTGGATCAATTTCGAATTGATCCGGGCTTCCACACCCTACTGATGGGATCTGCAGGGACAGGGCGTCACCGAGAATCAATAGAAGCGCAGGATCTGGGTAGAGAAGATCACAGGGTGCTGCATCGACAACTTCAATGCTGATGGTGAAGTTCGTCGACCCGGAGACATTCGATCCCTCGATGAGGTGATCTGTAGCGACTGCCAGATCGGTCGGTGTTCCACTGATGGCTCCGCTACTTCCATCGAAGATCAGTCCAGCGGGAAGATCAGGACTCACGATCCAGTTGTCGACGTCACCACAGGCGACCGTCGGTAAAAGCGTTCCGAGATCCTCTCCTAGCACCAGCGACAGCAGCGAAGAATCGTACTGCAATCCGCAAGGAGCTTGTGGATTGACCGTGATGTTGATGGTCGTCGATGTCGAACCACTGGCGTTGCCACCGATGATCACGTGATCCGATCGTCCACTCTGGAACTGAGGGATTCCACTGATCACACCGGTCGCCAATCCCAGGCTGATCCCGGTGGGAAGTGGAGGAATCGCCGTGTAGACGTCGATGGGCCCGCAACTCGATGTGGGCGAGAGCACCGCCATCGATTCTCCAACGGTCAGCACCACATCGACCTGTGGATACTGCAATCCACAGGGCAGTTCGGGAAGTACCGTGATTGTGATGGTCGTGGAACTACTGCCGCGGAAATTACTGGCGACGATCTCGTAGTTGGTGGAGTTACTCGTCTCCAGCGCCGTTCCGGAGATCACTCCGCTGATCGAATCGATGGAGAGTCCCGCCGGCAAGGCCGGGAAGATCTGGTAAAGGGTCACCTGGCCACATCCCACGGCAGGGATCTGATCATCGAGAGCAACACCTACCAGCAAGTTGAGGGTTGTTTCTGGATACTGCAGATCGCAGGGAGCTTGAGGTAACACCTCCAGTTCCAGATCAAAACCAGCCTGTCCACTGACATTGCTGGCGACGATCTGATAGAGATTGATTGCGGATTCCTCGATGGCGACTCCGCCGATGGCTCCGGTGGTGGGATCGAGGCTGAGACCGGCGGGCAGTGCAGGAAAAACGCTGAATCCATCGACGGGACCACAGGACACCGTTGGCATCATCGGAGCGAGAGTATCCCCCACGCCCAGACTGATCGTCACCTCGGAATAACTCAGATCACAGGGAGATGCCGGTAGGACTGTAATCGTCAGCGCCTGCTGATCTGCTCCGTACGGATTGATCGCGGTGACCTGATGGAGGGTGGCATTGCTCACCTGAGTCGCCGTACCGGAGATGATTCCGGTCACAGCATCGAGTGAGAGCCCTGCAGGCAACGGTGGCAGGATGGAAAACTCGGCCACATCCCCACAACCACTTTGCGGCTGCTGTGGAACCAGCGGATCTCCCACCTGAAGAGTGATGGTCGATTGGGGGTACTGAAGATCACAGGGAGCGGTCCCGAGTACCTCGATGGTCAACATCACGACTCCCTGGCCGAATGCATTCTCTGCGGTGATCTGGTACTCGAGGGCAGTGGCTGGATCGATCGGCGTTCCGGAGATCGCTCCGGAGATCGGATTCAAGGTCAGCCCGGTCGGCAAGGGTGGATCGATGCTCCACAGATCCGCTGCTCCACACCCGTTGGTCGGAATCAGGGGAACGATGCTGGCATCTTCGATTAGCTGGATCACGGTCGCTCCGTAATCGAGATCACAGGGAGAAGCGGGCAACACGAAGATGGTGACCACCACCGTGACCTGACCACTTTCATTCTCGGCAAAGATGGTGTGAGGAGTCGGTGCCTGGACAACCAGGGGTGTTCCCGAGATGGTTCCATTGAGCGGATCCAGGTTCAATCCTGCGGGAAGATTCGGGGTCACCGTCCACAGATCGGGAGTGCCTCCCACAACGATGCAATCGATGGGGCTGATGGCAGATCCCAGCATGAAGGGACCGAAGGCGGGATAGGAGATGGAAACCGGTGGAAATGATTCCACTTCAGTGGTTCCTCCACCACCCCCTCCACATCCGGCGAGACAGGAGATGATCACCAGTAGTAGTGGCAACAGGAATCGGGGCATCGGGGGATCACCTCAAAAAACAGTCGTTAGATTTACAATGTCAGAACTCAGTCGGAATCGCTGGGAGAGAGGTCCAACTTTCCATCCGTTGTGACCGGAAGAATCCCGGTAACTCCATCCAGTACGACCGTATTTCCGACACCGGGTACTCCTGGATCACCGGCTGAAGGGTTACCCCAGTTGAGATCGGACTCGACTCCGTCTGCATCTCCCGAGAAGACCTCGGGGATCGTGTCGTAGGTCACCACTGCGATCTCTCTCGGGACGTCCGCAAGCAACCCTCCGTAATCGGGAGAGAAGGAGAAGACGATTCCGAGGGTGAATCCGGTGGGAGTCTCGAATGGTGCGAAGAACTCGGGGCCGGTTCCATCGTTGAGTCCGGTGAGGTCCTGGCCTGGATCCACGGAAACGAGATCGAGTCGCTCCTGGTCATGCGCCAGGGCCAGGGAAAGCATCAGGATCTGAGTGGGGAAGGTGACGTTGTCTCCACCCTCGGTCAGGATGATGCGAACTTCGCCTCCACCCTCACCACTGACAGGATCGTAATCCCCGCTGATCTGCTCCAGCTCGTAGGAAAATACGGGAGAGATACGCAGTGCGATCTCCGTGTCGTCGCTGCCATGTTCGTTGGAAGCGGTGACGATGTAGACGATTCGCGGCGTCTCGACCGCCGGGGTCCCTGAAATCTGACCGGTGGCCGGATCGATGGAGACTCCCTCTGGCAGTGGCGGATCGATGACGTACAGATCTGGCTCACCACAACCGGTGGTCGGAGAGATCGGTGCCATCGGCGCAAAGGGAGCGACAACCTTGTCATCTTCCTCGTACTCCAGATCACACGGTCCCGCCGGAATGATCTCGACGAGTAGTGTGGTGGAAGTCGAACCGCTCTCGTTGGTGGCGGTCAAGGTGTGCAGGGTCGGCTCCTGGCTGATCACCGGCACGCCGCTGATGGTGCCGGAGAAGGGATCGAGGGTGACACCCTCCGGAAGCGCAGGATCCACCGAGTAGTCACTGGACGGACCGCATCCAAGGGTAGGAGTCAGTTCAGGGAAATCGGTGAAAGCGAGGATCTGTACCGAATCGAGCGGGTAAACCAGATCACAGGGAGCTTCGGGGAGTACCCGGATCTCCAGCCCCACCGAAGTCTCGCCACCGTAGTTGGAGGCGGTGATGGTGAAGAAGGAGGAGGGACACGCTTCCTCGGGAGTTCCCGAGATATCTCCTGACTCCGGATCCAGTGCCAGACCTGTTGGCAGATCGGGGGTCACAGTCCATAGATCGGGGGCATCGCCCTCGACCAGGGGGGCAGGAATCAGTACCGGCTCCCCCACCGTCAAAACCCACTCCGCAGAGGGATAACTGAGGGCAACTGGGGCCGTGATCTTCGAGGTCCTGCCAAAACAACCGCCGATGGTGGCGGTCATCAGTGCCAGGAGCAGGATCTGACCGATGAGGCGAGATGAATTCTGCATCGGGTCCTCCGCTGGGCTTGTAGCCCATGATTCACTGGGTACCCCGCGTCGATCGAGGGGTACGGACGAGCTCATTGGAATGTACAAACAATGCGTGCTATCGAAGGAAAGGTACTGCTGATTGTAACTTCGTAAGGCTGTTTGTCTATATTGACATTCTTCTTGGGCCGCCTACTACCCTTGCGCATCCGGCAAATACTGCCCAAAAGGAGCAAATTGCAGAAAATACAGGAAATGTCCCATCTGCGTCTACAAAGACCCTTTGTTAGCAGTACAATAACCCAGTACAGTACATCCCAAGGGATTTGCTTTGATAACCCCAGGGGTTCCGTTCTGTTCAACAAGATGCTCGACTCCAGAGGAGGAGAATTGTGATTAATTGCCGCTACAGCACCTCTATAGGCGTAATTTTGGCCCTGCTCCTGTCGCTAGGTTCACGGGCAAGCGCAGCGGACCTGCACGTCCCGGCGCAGTTTCCGACGATCCAGAGTGCCATCGACGCCTCCAACCTGCTCGACACCATCCTGGTCGCCCCGGGCACATACTCAGAAAACGTCAGCTTCAACGGGAAAAGCGTTTCCCTCCGATCGACTGACGGACCGGCGCTGACCATCATCGATGGGAGTACTTTGAGCCGCGGGCCCGACAATGGCTCCACTCTCGCCTTTGAACAGGGAGAAACACCCCTGGCAGTACTCGATGGATTCACCATTCGTGGAGGATCTGGGCGAGTCATCACCGATGCGACAGGGACCTTCTCTCGCGGGGGAGGAATCCTGATTGCAGGAGCTTCACCCACCATCGTCAACTGCGTCCTTCAGTTCAACAATGCACAACTGGGCGCAGGAATCCATGCCGTCGATAGCGTCGCACTCAATCTCACAGGCATCCTCTTCCAGAATAACGGTGGCCTGGAGGGTGCTGGCGCATACTTCCACAACATCGGAGCCGTCATCCTCAATGGCTGCACCTTCACCGACAACGATGCGCAGACCGCCGGTGGCGCACTGACCGTGGATGGATGCACCGGAGCGGACGTTCTCAACTGTACCTTCACCGGCAACGGCGCCCTCATCGGTGGAGCGCTCGATGCCAAGACCACCTCGATCCAGGTCTTCGATTGCGATTTCAACAACAACCAGGCGACCCTGATCGGTGGCGCGGCGACCTTCTTCCAGAGTCCCAGTAATGTCGTCTCCTGTAACTTTTTCGACAACGTCGCAGGCCACGGAGCGGCCATCGGTGTCGATGGTAGTTCGGTGATTCTCCAGAGATGTGTCATCGCCGATAACTTTGCCACCTCACAGGGTGGAGCCATCGCCTCGACACTGAACTCGAGCACCCTCAACATGAGTCACATGACCATCGCCAACAACAATGCCCTTCAGGGATCTTCAGGGATCTACATCCCGCTGGATCCCAATGGAACCAGCGTCTCCTCCGTCCTTGCGAGTCATTCCATCTTCTGGAATCCGCTCGGATCCGAGATCAACATCCCGGGAACTGCCCAGCTCGACTACTGTGATGTAAGAGGTGGATACCCCGGAACCATCATCATCGACGGAAACCCAGGGTTCACCGATCCAGCGACGAGGGACTACTCCCTGCAGGAGACCTCGACCTGCGTCGATGCCGGCTCCCCGCTGGTGACGCAAGACCAGGACGGAACCCTTCCCGACCTCGGTGCCATCTGGCACGACCAGCGCCCTTCCGCTGCAACCGATCTGGCTTGCGCCCTCGTCGACACCTGTACCAATTCGTACGGGATCAGCTGGACCCTCGACGGCAACGTCGATGCCGTGATGATTTACATGGGGCCTGATCCGTCCAGCATGGCTGCAGTCGCCTCACTTCCTGGAACCGCCACCAGCTGGACCACCAACCTGACGACCCCGGGAACACCCACCATCTGCGTGGAACCCCTCAACAACGGCATGGATCCGGCAACCGGTGCGACCTGTTGCCAGGTGGTCGTCGATCCGATTCCCGACCCCATCGCCATCTCCGCCCTCGATGTCAGCATCGATCACGAGACCTGCACCGCCACCCTCTCCTGGATCAACGGCGAGAGTTACACGTCTCTCGATCTGATCGTCAATGGTGTAACGACACCACTGGCAGCGGATGCCTCCTCGACGGTTCTCGCCCTCGATCAGGACGTGGCAACAACGATGTCCCTGGTAGCCACCACCAGTTGTGGTGATGTCCTCGGAGCGGTAACGACCGATGGAACCTGCATCGCTCCGCCGCCCGATGCGGCGGCAAATCTGGTCTGCAGCCTCACCGACTTCTGCACCAACAGTCACGATTTCAGCTGGACTCTCAGTGGAAATGTCGATTCGGTGAATATCTACACGGGACCCGACGCCGCCAACCTGACACTGGTAGATACCTTGGCCGGAGATGCCATCGGCTGGAGTACTGTCCTCGCAGAGGGTACTCAGAGCATCTGCATCGAGCCGATCAACAATGGAGTTCCGCCCACCGGCGGATCGACCTGCTGCGAGTTGGTGGTCGCCCCGTTGCCGACACCGATTCCCACATCGGCGCTGACCTGCAGTGTCAACCACGACACCTGTGAAGGAACCATCAGCTGGAGCAATGGGGAGAGTTACTCCTCGTTGCTGCTGACCGTCAACGGAATCGATCAGGTGGTGACTGCAGATGCGACATCGGCACTGGTCTCACTTCCCGCCAACCAGCTGGCGACGGTTTCCTTGACCGCCACCAGCGTCTGTGGAGATGTCCTTCCTGAAGAGACGTGCGAATTGACCTGCATCCCCCCCGACACCTTCAAACGTGGAGATGCCAATGCCGACGGAGCACTCGATATCGCCGATGTCATGTTCAGCCTGGAGGCAATCTTCGGTGGCGGAGCATCTCCGTGCCAGGACGCCCAGGACACCAATGACGACGGCTTGCTCGATATCAGTGATCCTCTGCTGTTGCTGATCTACCTCTACAACGGTGGAACTCAGCCCCCCGCACCGGGACTCGTCTGTGGCGATGACCCCACCACCGGCGACGATCTCGAGTGCCCTGGATCACCGGGGTGTCCATAAACGAGAAGAAGCCACCATCATCAAGGGGGCCTCAGAGAGGCTCCTGATGCCCTGGAGATCCCAGGGGACCCCGATACCGGGGTGCTGGAACCAAGGTGCTCCTCCTGCGCTTGTAATGGCCCAGGGGGAGCATTCATTTGATAGTGAAACACCTCAGTCCCAGCCGTGAGAATTGCGCTAATGGACACAGAATCACAAACAAAGCACACATTACTGCTATCACCACGATAGCCTTTTGTCAGTCCAGACAGTTGACAAAAAAAACAAGATCAATACAATAGGGCTAGTTAACACATTCAGAGAAGGTTCTCACTGTTCAATCCAGCCGGAATCCAGCCATTACCGGAAGATCAGCAGTGGGAAGTAAAAGAACACAGCACAAGAGTCAGACCGGTATTCCTTCTGGAACCGGTTCAGCAGCGAGGAGCGTGGGATGAACGACAAGAGAACACTGACTACGGGAGAGATCGCAAATTACTGCGGTGTCAATTTCCGAACCGTCATCCGGTGGATCCAGCGCGGCCAACTGCGGGCTTACCAACTGCCCGGCCGGGGAGACAACCGGGTGGAAGTTCACAATTTCGTGACCTTTCTGCGTGAGAACAACATTCCCATTCCGAGGGAATTTCTCCATC
Organism: Planctomycetota bacterium; assembly: GCA_965661685.1. Taxonomy (GTDB): domain Bacteria; phylum Planctomycetota; class UBA8108; order UBA1146; family UBA1146; genus QNYK01. The sequence continues at coordinate 11,801 of CBFIET010000036.1, read as the reverse complement.
TCGCTCGCCGAGTTCTCGTGGTCGAGGACGACCAGCTGGTCGCCCAGGCCATCGAGCGAGTGCTTCGCAAGCACAACTTCGACGTCTACGTCGCACCCGATGGATTCTCCGCCGGCTCACTGCTGCGGGAACACCTTCCCTGCGTCATGACCCTCGACCTGCGCATGCCAGGACTCGGTGGCTTCGACGTGATCGAGTACGTGCGCCTTGCTCCCGATCTGAACCGCACCAAGATCCTGGTGGTTTCTGCCATGGAAAACATCGAACTCGACCGTGCAAGACTGCTCGGTGCCGATGACATCCTTCAGAAGCCCTTCGAACCTGAAGAACTGGCGGCACGGGTTGTCCGCATGGCCGGAGTCGAACTCCGCGCCTGATCCCATCCCTGACCCCCTGCCACGGTTTACTTCTTGAATCCCTGCCCGACCGATCCCGGTCGGGCAGGGATTTTTTCATCGGTGAGTTTCACAGATGATCGGACAGATGACCTCCACGGTCCCCATCCACTCATCACGACAGAGCAGGTCACCCTCACTCCTCCATCAATACGCCTCAGAGCCCCACACACAGCGTGACACTCCTGCTACGAACCCATGGTGCAGGACGGTACTGAAAGAGGCTCATGGCACCTCTGGGGCACCTCAGGGAGACGGGAGCATCGAGGTCAGAAGTAACCTGGCCGCAAGGTGCGGGCAGCTGGCGAATCCAGCTCCCCTCAGGGGCAACTGATGCGCACCTCGCAGGGCAAGATCAACGGATCGGGAGCGATGTCGCAGGAGGGGAACGGTGCCGCCGGGGCGTTGGCTCCGGCGAACAGGAAGGTGACGAGACTGATCGCATCGGCGACGTCCACGATTCCATTCCCGTTTACATCCTCCGCTGCCTGGCAACTACCCGGTGAATCGATCCCGAACATTCTCCGAAGGATGACCACCGCATCGGCGATGTTGACCAGACCATTGTCGTTGGCGTCCGCTCGGATGAAGGATTGCGGAACCTCGATGGTGATCGTAGCTCCCGAAAGGGAGCCGCTGCTGGAGACGCCACCGGAGAGGTGTATCGCCGCATCGGTGCTGCCAAACACCCCACTCGGAAAGACAGTGGTCTCGGTGAGACCACTGACGGTGGCAACCTGGAGGATCAGATCGGCGGCTTCATTCAGGGTGCCGGCATCGAGTCCCATCCCGGATCCGAGGCCGAGATCTGCCAGCAGCAGGACCCGGTCCCCCGGTGCACTGCCAAGATCCACGAACCACTGAGCAGGTCCAGAGGGGCCGGTCACCGCCATCACCTCTGCCGAGGGCTCCAATGCGATCGGTTGCAGGAGACTTCGATCGATTTCGATTCCCACCTCGAACCCCTCGATTGCCCGGTTGGCCACGATCATCAGCGGAATCGTTGCCTCCAGTCCCGAGGAGACACGCTGTGGTTCGAAGTGGAAGTAGCCGACCCGGCTGGCGGATGCCAGGAAGTTGGTGAACACCTGCAGGTCGCTGTGATCCATCCACAGATCGAGCAGGCCATCCTCATCGAAGTCAGAGAAGCGAACTTCCAGTGGTCCCTGGTAACTACTGAAGAGAGTTTCGTCGAGAAATTCCGCAGTCCCACCGTTGAATCGGGTGGCGATGATGCCACCGGAAAAGGGAGCGATGACATCGGGAGTCCCGTCCAGATCCATGTCGTGCGATCCCAGTCTCTGCATCAGACCCCAGCCTAAGACTCCCACGGGAATCTCATCGTATTCGATGAATCCGAAGTTGCCGTCCCCCTCCAGGAGTATCAAGGACTTCGTCATCCAGGTACCGATGATGACGTCCTGGTTTCCATCTCCGGTGAAATCTGCTGCGAGCAGGGAGTACGGGTGAGGAAGTAGCGGAAAGAAGATCGAAGTGGCCAGCGAGAAGGCTCCATTACCATCATTGTTGAAGGCGGAAAACACGTTTCCATCGCGGCTCGCCATCAAGGCATCTTGGTCCCCATCCCCATCCATGTCATGAAGAAGGATGTCGGTGGCCAGCGATGAGGAGTCATCATGTTCGGGAGCCGCAAACAACAATCCACCTCCTGCAACGGCTCCAAGCGACCGTAAAACCGTCAGGGAAGCGGTCTGCAGCGTCACTGCCAGCATATTGGTACAGCAGACCAGATCGTCTCGCCCGTCGCCGTCGACATCGGACAGGATCAAATCGTAGGGAGTCCTGTTGATCTGAGTATCGAGGGGAATATCCTGTCGCGGCCCCAGCGTTCCTCCATCATTGATGAAGACGGAAATGAAACCGCCTGGGCCACCGGAGGTGGCCCAGCCATAAGCTAGATCACGATCTCCATCGCCGTCCAGGTCTCCTTCACCGAGGCAACGAACCAGGCCGTCGATCCCGGGACCCGGATCGATCTGCTGTCGATTTCCGTGGGCACCGGTGCCAAATCCATAGTTGATGGTGATCTCGCCCTGACCATTGACCGAGACCAGATCCAGGTGTCCATCGCCATTCACATCACTCTCGATGGCATCGCGGATGGAGACTCCCGAAGGAGTCACGATGGGGCTACTGGTGGGGATCTGCCCCTGCACCGATGATGCCGGAGACAGGCACACGAAAAGCACCAAAACCATCTTCCAGGAAAGCAAGCGATGGGACATGAAAGTCGCCTCCAGAGATCCGGGGAATAGTTCCCGGAATAAAATAATCGCACTACGAAGTCGGAGCACAATACTGCTTCCGCACCTATTATCTTATATCTTATCCGACCCTCTTGCATTCCCGGACACCCTATATCAGGGAGGGCAGGAAAGACAGTACAAACGACAGGACCGGACCAACTGCTCACAACGGCAGTCGCTGTAAGTAGTCGTTGCTACCGAGGAAACGAGCCGGGAACCTACTCGGTTCCCGGCTCGTATCTCGACTCAAATCAACTGCGAGGGCTCACCGCCCTGCTTTCCCCCCCGGAGGTCGAAACTGCCCCATGATCCACACGGAGAGTTCCTTGCGCACCGGATCGGTCGTCTCGATCAGTAACTTACCGAGTACCGTCGGCTTTGGCTGGTACTCCTTGAGGGTCACCCAGATACGGTACGAACGCTTCGGGGAGACCTCCTCTACGCGGGTTTCAAAGACGGAACCGATCTTGTCATCAAGTTTCACCGACTTGATCTCGAACTCGATGCTGCCGTCGCCACCGGTGACGAGAATACTCTTCTCCTGCGGCTCTCCGCCATCGAGAAGTTTGGCGGTGTCCTTGTTCAGAAACTTGAGATTCTGTTTCGGTTGAAGGACAATTCGAGCCCGATGGTCCAACTGGACGAGGAAGTCCAGTGCCCTCTCCTTGCCGTCGCTGGTAACCACGTCGATGAAGAGTTTTTCCTTGATGAGGGCCGGTCTCTTGCTCGATCTTGCCGACAGATTCAGCGTCCATTCTCGCCCTGGCGTGACTTCCTTCATCTCGCCGATCGTCAGCAACGAACCCTGTGACTTCAACTCCACCACTTCAACATCGAGAGGCGAGCCGGCGGTAAAGGTAAATGAACCCTCAAGCTCTCCACCTGCAAGACCCTGTAGCTTGAGTGCCAGGGGCTTCGTCTCGAGGATCTCCAGAATCGTCCCCTTGATGCTCAGTGGCAACTCAGGGGTTGCGGGATCGTTAGAGAACACCTTTACCGTCTTGGTGATGTTCTTCCCACGTGCCTTCTTTGCGTCCAGTTTCACGGTCACGGTGCCAAGCCCTCCGGGCTCGATCTGGTCGTCATGATCGGCGACCAGGCAGCCTCAGGTACCGTTGACCTTCTGGATGATCAGCACCTCGTCACCGGTGTTCTTGATCTGGAACACGTGTTCGTATGGGTCGCCCTTGATCAGATCGCCCCACTCCGCCGTGGGAGCTTCGCAGACGATCTTGGGGGTTCCTGGAGTTCGAGATGCCAGCCCAGTGTTTCCCTGCAGAAAGGCTCCGGCTGCGACAACCAGGAGGAGGAGTACCAGCGGCACCCTTCTTCTCATCGATCGAGTAGTCTTCATCGCTTGATCCTTCTTCACTTGGTCTCTCGTGGCGTGTGGACTCCGGTACGGAGTCCAGCCGTTTGTTCATCGATTCCCGATCAGGATCCTCCCGGAACCACTTCCAGGAACACGACTTCGGGAACTCCGAAGTATAACACGCACCTGCAAAAACTGAAAATTTCGCCGGATGTACTGATCCCAACCCGATCGAGTCCCCCGTAGGTATCTGTACAGCAGAGCGGTTCGGAAGCAGTTTCTCCACTTCCACCTATAAAAATCAGGGCCCATGGGAGATTCCCATGGGCCCTGAATCAACACCTGTACTGTGCCTGGAACTACGATCAGTCGCAGATTCCAAATCCGGAACAGGGCAACGAACCTTCAGTGGGGTCAAGACCACAGAAGGGGTACGGCGCAGCAGGATCGGCTCCGGTGCTGAACAGGTTGTTGAGGGAGAAGATGATATCTCCCAGGTCAACCAGTTCATCATCGTTGGAGTCGAGTGCCAGGAGGCACGCCACCGGATCCGCGTCGAAGAGGTACAGGACCGTTTCGACAGGGTCGGAGACATCAAGCTGACCATCGATGTTTGCGTCACCACGGATCACCGCCAGGGACTGCGAAACCGGCGCCGTGACCGAGATCACGATGCTGGCCGTAGCAGATCCACCGTGACCGTCGCTGACAACGTACAGAATCGTATCGCTGCCATCGAAGCCAAGGTCTGCGGTGTAGGTCAGGGTGTTGTTAGCAGCATTGATGGTTGCCGAACCGTGGAACGGTCCACTGGCAAGACTATCCAGGGTGAGTGGATCACCGTCCGGATCGGAGTCGTTGGCAAGTGGAGCGATGTCCAGTGGCTCGCCACCGGTCGCCGACAGATTCGCATCGTTGATCGCCACCGGGAAGTCGTTCACCGGAAGGATGTTGAGCGTAAGTGTCGCACTACTGGTGGTCAGTACTCCACCCTCGATCACGTCGTCGGTGATCTCGTAGGTGAAGCTGTCAGAGCCGTGGAAGTTGGGGTTCGGCTGATAGACCAGAGCAGTGATCTCACCGGTAACCGGATCGGTATCGATGCTCACCTGGCCATTGAGAGGCTGCCCCACGTTGGTGATTCGAAGTGCATCACCGTCAACATCGCTTGCGACCGAAAGAATGGTAGCAGCGGTGACTGTTTTGACTCCATCTTCAGCCATTGGAAGCATTGCCAGTTGACCTGCAGACGGGGCGTCATTGATCGGATTGATCGTGACTGCGACCGTAGCAGAAGAAGAGCCACCATTTCCATCGTGGATGGTGTAGGTGAACAGATCATTACCATTGGCATCCGGATTCGGCGTGTAGCGAATGGTGCCATCCAGTTGAATCTCCGTCGAGCCACGAACACCTTGGCTCGTCGAAGCGATCTGTATGGTATCGCCATCCACGTCGGAATCGTTCGCCAGAACATCGATATCCAGGCTTCCATCCTCGTCCATGGTAAGTCCGAGGTCGCCACCTGCTTGCGGAGCATCGTTGACCGGAATGATCACGACACTGATGGTTCCATCGTCTGTCAGCACACCATCGGTAGCGGTGTAGCCGATCAGCAGCGGAGTAGTGCTGGAGGCGTCTGGGTCAGGTGTGATGGTGACGTTTCCGTTGACATCCCATGTAACCGTTCCCGGGAAACCGGCAGACGGATCCACAGCGGATACACGCAACATATCATTGTCCACATCGACGTCGTTCAGCAGAACATTGAGTGTCGCTGAAGTGTCTTCCAGCATCACCACGGAATCGATTCCCGTGACCGGCTGATCATTGACCGGAATGACGTTTACAGTAAGCATGCCGACGCTGGAAGCCCCATGAGTATCGGTGACGATGTACTGGATCGACGAATCGAGTCCAAGTGCAGAGTTGGGGAACGGAACGAAGCGAATGACACCCCCCGGAAGGAGCGTGATCGTTGCCTCGAACGCCGCATTGGTCGGAATAGACACCGTCATCGGGTCGTTTTCGGGGTCGTAGTCATTGGCCAGAACTGCAACATCAACCGGGGTATCTTCAAGTGTAGTGGCACTTTCGTGGAACACTCTCGGAGCGTCGTTGATCGGGTTGATGGTAAGGGTTGCGGTCGCTGTCGACTCGGTACCCTTCGAATCGGTGACTGTGTAGGTGAAACTGTCGGTCCCGTTCGAATCCAGATCCGGGGTGTACAGCAACATTTCGCCGGGCATCCACTCGAGGGAACCCTGCGAAGGCGAGCTGAATCCACTGATGGTAAGGGTATCGAAATCAGCGTCAGTATCGTTGAGAGTCACCGCGATGGCGGTCGGAGTATCTTCGTCCAGTGTCGCAGTGTCGTCGCTCGCTACAGGGGCACTATTGTCCACCCAGAAGCGAACCACTGACACGGCTGATCCACCGTTTCCGTCCTCGACGGTGTAACTCCATGCGCTGAGACCACCCGTCGGATCCGGCTGGAAGGACCAACCGGTTGCAGTGGCAGTCATCGTTCCCGGAGATTGTCCTGGAGCGACCTCGGTGATGCTGGTCACCGTCATGGTGTCACCATCGACATCGGTGTCGTTGGCCAGAAGCATATCACCGGTGAAGGCAAATTCTGCTCCGGAGGTGATGGTCAGATCATCGAGTTGCGGTGCTGGATCGTCATTGACCGGCGTAACGGTGATCGAGACGGAACCGCGAGAGATTCCACCGTGACCATCTGTAACGCTGTAAAAGAACTCATCCGGTCCATTGTAATCCTGACCCGACTGGTACACGGCCTGGGTACCGTTGGAGGACACCGAACCACCTTCGGCACTGTCACCGTCGATCATGAAGACCTCGAGGGTATCGAACTCAAGATCGCTATCGTTATCTACCAGGGTAGCAAAGTCGATTGCGGTGGCAGTATCCTCTGCAGCAGTCAGGGTATCAGCGGCTGCCAGCGGTGCTGTATTGGTAGCATCGCAGGCGGCTCCGATGAGACCAGTAGGCTGAGGTTCAGCTGGTCTTGCTCCAGGATCAACGGAATTCGGATCCAGAACATCTCCTGCACCGAACGGATGGTAGGAATGCAGTCTTTCCGCCGAGAAGGGTGGGACTCCATTGTTGACGGAGTGCTGTACCCAATCCGGGTCTCCCGAGTACGGGAACGGGTCGAGTGCCAGTGATCCCATCGGTACTGCTGTCGGATCCTCACAGGCGAGATTATCTCCAATCTCGGGGCATCCACCGACGCCAAGACGACGGTCCATATTCCACGGAACACCCTCGAAGACGAAGGGGAAGTCAGCTTTGTTGAGGTTAACCTCGACGAATTCCGGGTGGCCGATTCCAGCTGGTGTAATGTACATCCCGTGCTGAGCATCATTACCGAGAATATCGTGAGCGGTAACACCTGGAGCGAGTGTCGCACGATGGCGTGAGTAACCGATGATCTCCCGGCTAACTGGAGCCTGAAGAGCAACCTCTTCCTCCATCGTTCCACCATTGGGGCAGACACTGAATCCCGCATTGATCAAGTTGCCGCAAGGACTGTGACCCGGAATCACCGGAGCACCGATCAAGAAGTCGACATCGTACCCCACCTTGAAGATACCTCCGGCATTGGGAGGCATTCCATGGTGTGTGGTTCCGATGTTCGCGACCGTTGAACCCCACGGATACTCGACATCCTCACCGGTTGTCGGATCCTTGTGCAACTTGTAGAAATCGACTTGAGAACTATCAAGAGTCGAGAATCCGATGCACAGGGTCTTCATTCGAGCGTTGTCGAACGGAGGACAATCCATCTCGACCTCAGCCCAGATGATGTGATCAGGATTCTGGTCGTTGTCCTGGGTTTTTAGACCGAGGCCAATGTTTCCACCGTAGGTGGAGAAGAAACGAATACCGTCAGAACTGACCTCGAAGTTGCCCTCGACACCGATGGGATCTCCAACAGCAATCGGTACGTAGAACTGAGAGTTCGGCACGGTACGCCCGCGTGGCCCGATGAAATTTCTATTCGACATCGGGCAGAATTCATCCCCTATGCCGGTCGTAGAATCTGCACCCTGGGAACGCCCACCCGTAGCAGCGTCGCTACTGGGAATACAACACGGATATCCGGTGACAAAGGTCATCGAATAGTTGTCGGGATCGGTACAAAAACGTGGGTCGGGACTGCAGTTCGGACCACCATCGCACGCGAGTCCGCTCTGAATCGTCTGGCGCATTTCGGGGTCGTTGATCCGCAGGATTACACCCTTGGCATCGGTTCCACCGTCAGCTGCGGGCTTTGCACCCAGCTCCCCATTGACAACCATGTATCCCTGATCGTAATCGATGTAGGACACATACCCAGCAAGGGTCGGAGGAACGATTCCACCGGCAACATTGCCGACCATCGCCTTGTTGATGAAGACATCCCCTGCGATGAGGAAGCCATCTTCCAGACGGTTGGCCAGGATCTGTGCGCCGCCGCCATGAAGGCCTTTGCTGCGAAGACAAGTATCGGAACTTGCAAGTCCCGACTCGCCATTCTGGGCGCAGTCTGCAGGAGCACCGTCCATCAGATCACGCAGCGTCAACCGGTTGGCGGGAAGATCGATCAGCAGGTTAGCGGGAATACGGACAGCACTACCATCCGCATAAATCCATCCTGCTGAGTACATATCCGTCATGTCATCCACGAAGATATGCTCAATCTCTCCCAGAATCACGACTGCTCGTGACGTCGGGGCTGGGCTTTCACTGACCTGGCCATATGCCTGTCCCGTTGCGAACACGGTCGCAATCGAGAGTAGCAGGGCAAAGGTTCTCGTGAGAGAAATCATCCTACCCTTCTTTCTATTGTTTTCTTTGAACATGGTGTTCACTCTCCTGTATTCCACGAAGTTTTTTCTTTCGATTACCACTACTGCACCTGGAAGCTGATGGATCCGGTGGTTTCGCCACCGTGCCTATCATCAACGGAGAAGGTAAAGGTCTCTTCACCGGTGAATCCAGCTGCTGGGGTGTAGATGTAATCAGTTCCAACAAGTTCAAGAGTTCCACCTGAGGAGCCGGGACCGAAGGTGATTATCAATGAATCTCCGTCGGCATCCGTGGCGATGTCCGCCTCTGCAACGGTCAATGGCGTATCCATCACCGCTCCCAGCCCACCAAGCCCAGGAGGGGTGGCAGCGGGTTCAGAGTTGAAGTTTGCACAGGCCACAACCAGTGGAGGAAGGACCATCGCACCGTTCGGATCTGAAGCTGGCTTCAGGTCAGTGGCGTAAGACGTGATCGTCCCATCAAGATTCGTAAATGGAATCATCGTGACAAGATGCTCGTCTCCGTTGGTCGGGTCCCCGTCGGCATCCTCGTAGGTGAACGGGTAGTATCCGAACATTCGCTCCATGTTGGTCGGTATGAAGGTGAATCCGAGGACTGCTCCCAGTCCGATGCAATCTGCTGAACCGATGCATTCCGGATCAAAGCAATCGATGAGTCCATCGTCATCGTCGTCGATGGGGTTACCGAGAAGATCGAGGTTTCCGCAGATCTCACCGAACGCTCCGCCCGCCGCTTCTTCGGCGATGCAGTCCGCTTCGTTTTCACATTCAGGATCATCGCAATCGATCAGAAGGTCGCCGTCGTCATCGAGTCCGTTTCCACAGATCTCGCCGGTGATCGGGTCCACGATCGGCTCGATTTCGATGTCGATGTTGCCCCCACCGATGAGACCAGTCATCGGATTCACTCCCCCGTAAGGGAATGGATCGAGATGAAGTTCTCCGATGGGCACAGATGCCATATCTTCACAGTCCACTGCTCCGTCACCATTGGTATCGTCGCATCCTCCTGGGCCGAGCCTCCGATCGAGATTCCAGTTCTCCCCGGCGAAGATGAAGGGCATCCACATCCGGTTGAGATCAATCTCGTCCCATTCAGGGTGTCCGATACCCGCTGGCGTCAGATACTGCCCGTGGAACCACGGGTCTCCCTGAAGGTTGTAAGCCTCGATTCCAGCGTCGAGAGTTTCATTATGTGCGGAGATGAAGATTGCTTCCCGTGTGATGGGAGTCAAAAGCGTGAATTCTTCATTCATCGTGCCACCCCGAGGACAAACATCGTATCCAGACGCGGTGAGTTTCGCACAAGGTGAAGAACGCGGTCCGACTGGAGCTCCCTTGAGGAAATCAACGTCGTAAGTGACCTTGAAGATTCCTGCGGACCCCTCTCCAATTCCGTGATTCACGGTAATCGGATTGTTTCGCGTACTTCCGATCAGACGCTGATTGTCTTCGTTGTTCGTTGGGTCCTTGTCCAGCGCGTAGATATCGACCTGGGAAGAATCCAGTGTCGAGAATCCGATCAGCAGAACCTTGACTCGCTCATTGGCGAATCCTGGAGCGTCCCACTCCACTTCGTCAGCCATGAGGTAACAAGGCTGTGTCGGATCATCACGAGTGACGATGGCTTTGCCCCCGGTACAGGTGTGAGCCGAGAAGAAGGAGACGCCATTGATGTTTTCCGGATTTCCTTCGACGCCAACGTTGTCGCCAACCTGCATCGGAGCCTGATAGCGCGAATCGGTCGCTTCCCGGCCATTTCCTCTCATCGGTCCCGTGCGATTCTGGTGGGGACAGTACTCGTCGTTACGACCATCTGCATCGGCGCCCTGCGTACGAGCACCACCGGTGACGGTACTTGGAATACACATCGGGTATCCGTTGGAGAATGTAATGGTGTAGTTCTCCGGGTCATTGCAGTAACGAACATCAGGGCTGCAGTTGGGCATCCCAGGAGTACAACCCGCACCACTCTGGATGGTATGCACACCATCCGGATCGTTGATTCGAACCATCGCTCCGGTTCCGTCTTGTCCCTCGACACCATTGATGCAGAAGTAACCCTCATCGTGATTGATGAAGGTGACGTGCCCGGTGAGGAAGTCGGTACTCTTCTGGATGAAGACATCTCCTGCGATTTGACGTCCATCAACCATCTGATTTCCCAGGATGAAGGCTAGACCGCCCTGGCGTCCTCGAAGGGTACTATCTCCCTTGCAGAGACCACTTTCACCCAGGGCAAGTGCTTCTGGTGGAGCCTGGGCAAGAATCTGCTGAAGGGTCAACCGGTTTGCAGGGAGATCGATGAGCAAGTTTGCAGGGATGATGAATGCCTGCCCCGCCACGACCATGGTTCCTGCAGAGTAGGGGTCTGTCGGGTCATCGACTGCGATGTACTCGATTTCTCCCTGGACTCCTGCTCCGGTGATTCCCTCGGTAGCCTCGCCGGGTTGCAAGACCTGCCCGAAGACTGCCATGGGAAGTAGAAAGGCGAAGGACGCCGTCAACAGAATGCGTTGGATCATTGAAGTAGCCATACCGCAAGAACTCCCTCCATCTGTGCCATCAGCGTACTGACGACAAACTTGGTGATTCGTCATGATTGCTAGTCCCATCTCAAATTGTGGAGTTGGCCCGAGTGATCGCCTCGAACTCAAACACCTCTCTCTGGAGCTTCTCGAACTCCTGGATAATTGTCATAGACCGCACCACACACCTGCCTGGGCGGTTGTCAAACCCATCCCGGAGGCGTGTAAACTCCCGGTAAAGATCAGACACTAATCAAAATACTAACCTCGCCTGAGCATTCAAACAATGCACCAAGTGCAAAATGATTGCGACTTCATCTTCTCTGAATGCAAACTAACAATAGACAGGTTGACATATCACACAAATCCGATCCTTTCCGCCCGGCCCGGCGAAACCAGCGGACCACGCCATATATAGGCATATTTCCGTGGAACAGAGCATCACCTGGCGGCTGCATCAG
>CBFIET010000035.1:0-5682 GCA_965661685.1 Planctomycetota bacterium | reverse complement strand
GTGGCGAGCGCGAAGGCGATCCGCTCTCCGTCGATATCCGGAGAGCCAAAAGCCATCTCGAAGAGGGACGGATAATCAGGAAACTGGATCAATGCGTCGAGCATTTCCTGCGGAATGTCGGTGTTGTATTGCATCGGAATCGCAGCGATCAATCGAGCACGCACATCATCCCAGGTCCTGGAAGAACACCCCATCTCGACCTCGGAGATGATCGGCTCCACCGACTGTGCCTCGAGAGCCCCTCCCGCCGGAGTACTGTTTCCGGGGATACTATTGGCACCGGTCTCCGGATTCTGAAAGTTGGGTCCGCTGCTTCCATCCCAGAAGAGTCGAGGATCAAACATGGCGTTGATGGAGGAAGGTGCCTTACGGCTAGTGACCTGCCGCTCGGTCCCGAATAGTGAACTGCTGCCGATCACTCCACCGCAATCCTGAACCTGCAATCCCATCGATCCACGGACATCATCTGCGGTCCCCGAAACTCCATCGGGTCCCGGATGGGTCGAGAGGCTATCGAAAGCTCGTGGATCGCTACCGCCACTACCTGGCTGATGACAGGTCCCGCACGAAACCGCCGAGTCGACCGACATCTGAGTCTCCCAGAAGAGGAACTTGCCGAGCAATACCTTCTCTGCCGTCAGCGGATTCTGAGCTGGAAAGGGAACAGGCGGAAGCGGTGGAATGCCGCCCCCTCCCGGTGGAGGTGGAGGTGGAGGACCCTGAGCTTCCAGAGCCTGACTTCCGAAGAGAGTCAGAAACAACAAGCACAGCAAAATACCACGGTATTCAAGACCTCCGGCGATTCGCATCTTCGTTCCTCCGCTATTCAGAACTCGAGATCAGGCAGGACTCGATCGGGGCAGTCGATGGGGAGATTTTCGTTCTGAGCACCCGTCTACTCCCATCGTATGTTCAAGATCTCTGGATGTCACTAGTAGAAAAGCGAGAACCGATCTTACAACTCCCAATTCGGGTGGAATTCCTCGTCTCAACAGATGAACCCCACCCCTTCTCAGGGGTTGCGTTGAATTCCACACTCCGGAGTTGGTGAAAGATGTACACTCTCGAAGCCGGTTGCATCGATCTCCCTTCAGTGGAAATGATGTCCTCGTTGCAGCGGAAAGGATGGATCGGATGCAGAAGCCACGGCGAAAGCTGACAGACCTCCTCGCCTTTCTCATCACACTCTCCGTTACTGGCTGCACTGGCGATGAAGATCCGCTGAACCCTCAGCAGCACCCCCTACTACAGCGATCGGATCAACCTGCGCTGGCAACGGTCATCCAGCGCAGTGGAGAGATCCCTCCGCGAGGAATCATCGATGTCAAATCCACCGGCCTGGCTCTCCTCGATGTCGACTCCGACGGCGTGGTGGAGATTCTCCTCACGTCGGGATCGACTGCAGATCGATTCCGCACCCAGGAGGATGGTTTTCTCCCCCGGTGGTTCCGTCAGAGAGAGACTACGAGCAGTGAATACCAGCTGGAAGCCTTGCCCGGTTCGGGAGGCATCGCTCCGATGCCATGGACCAGTGGCGTCGCCGCTGCAGACCTCGATGGAGATGGAGACGACGACCTGCTGCTGACGGGAGTGGGATCGATCCAGTTACTTGAAAATGTCGAGGGGAAACTGGTCCCGGTGGCCGACAGTGGTCTGGTCGCGGATGGATGGAGTAGCAGCGCTGCATTCGGCGATCTCGACCTCGATGGGGATCTCGATCTGTTTCTGTGTCGATACCTCGTCTACGATTTCGACAACCCACCGCTTCATGGCGAGGAATGGTCGTGTCTGTGGGAGAATCAGCAGGTCCTGTGCGGTCCCCGCGGTCTTTCCCCACTTCCCGATCTGGTCTTCGAAAACGTCGGAGGCTTGCACTTCAAGGAGGTCACCGAGGAGTGGGGATTCGAACCCGAATCCCCCGGCTACGGCCTGGCGGTAACGATCATCGATCTTCATGGAGACCCACATCCAGAGATCTTCGTGGCCAACGACTCGTGCCCCAATCATCTGTGGTCCCGTTCCGAGAGCGGGCGCTGGAATGAAGATGGCCTGCTGTCTGGAATCGCCGTCGATCAGGATGGCCAGGAGCAGGCGGGGATGGGGATCGGCGTCGGAGATCTCGACGGCGACGGCGCACTCGATCTGGTGGTGACCAACTTCGAGAAGGAGAGTCTCAACCTCTACCTCAATCAGGGGGATGGAACCTATCGGGATGAGGCATCAAGTCGTGGCCTCGTCGCCGGCAGCCGGTCGATGTTGAGCTGGGGAGTGGGCGTGGCAGATCTCGATCTTGATGGACTCGTCGACATCTTCGTGGCAAACGGCCACGTATACCCGCAGGCGGATGATGTGACCTCTTCGCCGGGTTACTTGCAGCAGGATCAGTACTGGCTCGCTCGCAAGGAGGACGATCGCATCCGTTTCGTCGAGCAGATCGATGAGGAGATCGCCTCATGGAAGCACCTCGGTCGCTGTGCGGTGCTCAGCGATCTCGACCGGGACGGCGATGTCGACATCCTCTCCACCAGCCTCAACGGGTCTCCTCACCTGCTGATCAATCGAGCCTCGGAGAGAAGTTCATCGGTGACGATCCTGTTACAGCAAGATGGACTCAACCGGCAGGGTCTGGGTTCCTCGGTCGGTTGGCGTATCGATGATCGCTGGATCCCTTACCCGGTACTGAGACAGAGTTCCTTCCAGAGTTCCGGAGAGGCGCAGGTAATCCTCGCCACCGGACCCTTCGCGACCATCGACCTACCCGAGGTGGAAGTGCGCTGGCCCGACGGCCAGCGAGAGAACTTTACCGTCCCTCGCAGTGGATCGATCACCTTGCAGCGAGGCACTGGAACTTCTCGTTGAGTTGCAATCGATCGCAACGATGCTGCCACGACACTTCCATGACACGCCACATCCATGACGAGACACCGGCGGTTGCTGGCTGTAGAGGGGAAAAAATGAATCGGGGCGAGAGGATTCGAACCTCCGACTTCCTGCTCCCAAAGCAGGCACTCTGCCAAACTGAGCTACACCCCGATCGATCTCCAGAATCGTAACGCCTCAGAATTTTTTCGCATCGTTTTTCACGGGATTCATGGCGACAACGGCGGCTCGCCGAGATCCAGAGCAGCGGGGAAAGGTGCGCAGAAGGTCGAAAAGAGGAGACGGGGAACCGATCCGGGTCGAAGAAAAATGGAAGGCTGTCGCCCCCCGAACCCTGACACCGTTGACACCCTTTCGGGCGTTCTAGTTCACCTCGAAGGTAAGTTGATGACCCAACAACTTGGAAGTCTCGACGAAGATGGTCTGGTTCTCCCGATCACGGAAAAGCCAACCCTCTACTCCGTCTTTCCTCCAGCTCTCAACCGGTACGATCTCGTGTACTCGTGCATACTGGTGCAACTGTTCCGCCATGCGTTCCCCCAGCTGATCAGATACCGACGACCTGTTCCGGCTCACCCGTCTCGGACTGAGATACTCAGCCTCAAAAGTGTGGCTGTCAAGGGAAGAGGAGCAACAGAGAGATCGTGCCTCCATCGCCTCCTTCGGCTAGACTGGAACCACCCTTCAACCGTGACCGCGGAAGGGAGCCCCAGTGCCCCTCGACGAAACCTTGAATCCCCTGCCCTTCCGCCAGAACCCCTGGGGAAGGATCGAGGATCCCCGCTTGCGAGCCGGTCGTGCGCGTATCCTTCGCCACGCCTGGCTGCGCGGCTTCCTCACCGGCCTCGCCATAGGCTTGCCGGTGGCGGTGGTGCTGTGGAACTTCGAGCCGCACGCCGATCAAGCGCTATTCAAGGCAGCAGGTGCACTGGTCATCCTCGGGGGCTTCTTTGCGGCGCTGCAGCACCGGCTGGTGAGGACTCGATGGCCGAGAATCTGGGATGCCACCACCGCCGATGATGCCCTGGTCGAGACGATCGTCTGCCAGTGGCACCTTCCCGCCGGCGATCCATGGCGCGACTCGATGCGGGCGCGATGTGCACAGATCCCCCTCCCTCGCCTCTCACGCCTCCAGCAACTGGCACCGATGCCGTCGCCGTGGCCCTCCCTGTTGCTGGCGCTGCTGGCATTGTGGGTCACTTCGCCTGCGGATCCCGGCCCTGCACCTCTACCGCAGCAACTGGTGGAAATGGCTCCCATAGCCGGCTCGGAGAAGCCCCGTGAGTTCCTGCGGGGCAGGGAAGATGCAGCACGGGCACTGGCGGGAAGAGACTCCCTGAACGACCTTGCTGAACACCTGCGCGGGTCTGCAACTATTCCAGAAACCCCCGGTGGATTGCTCCCCCGCGATCTCGATGCGCTGAAGAACGCCCTGAGCCGCCTCGACGACAGCGACCCCCTGAAAAACTCGGTGGAACGTTGGATCCCTTCCCGGCGTCCCGATGGGCAGGGAGATGAGCAGATCACCGCACTCCCCATCGAGGACGCCTCTGAGGTGGGTGAGGCGGTGGCACAGCAATTGATCGCTGGCTCCACCGCTTCCTCCTCGGCAGCGGAGATCGCCGACGGAGGCCTCGATGTAGCGGTCGACCTCGAGCCGGTCACCGAGGAAACTTCAACGGCGACCGATGGGACCCCCTCGATCCACATCGATGGAGGCGCCGAGATCGGTTCGCTGGCGGAGAACCTCGAGACGATTGCTCCCCTCTCCGGGAATTCTACGGCATCCTGGGACCGGGTCCGTGACGATCCTCGCCTGCAACCGAGATGGAAGCGGGTAATCGATCGCTACCTCGATTCGTTGGACCGAAAGGAGCCTGCCGGTGGTCGATGACTCGGTGAACAAATTCCGTGACCAGGATCGACAGTTACGAGAAGCCCTCGCATCCATCATCTTCGGACAGGAGGATGCCATCGCTGCGGCGACCTCGACCCTCCTCGCCGGCGGGCACCTGCTACTGGTGGGCGTCCCGGGAACGGGAAAGACACGCCTGGCGGAGGGGCTCGCCGATGTCACTGGGCTGGGACGCGGACGCATCCAGTTCACACCGGACCTGCTTCCGGCGGACATCCTCGGTGGCGAGACTCTACTGCCTGGACACGACGGAGACCGCGTTGAGTTCCGACCTGGACCCGTCTTCACTCAACTCCTCGTCGCCGACGAGATCAACCGGGGAACTCCGAGAACCCAGTCCGCCCTGCTCGAGGCGATGCAGGAGTACTCCGTCTCCATCTCCGGAACTCGCCATCGACTCGATCCCCTCTTCAGCGTCATCGCCACCCGCAATCCCATCGAGATGGAGGGAACCTATCCCCTCCCCGAAGCACAGCGAGACCGCTTCCTCCTGGAGGTGCCTCTGCACGAACCTACGGCGCAAGTCCTGACTCGCATCGCCGCAGCAACCACCATCGAACAGCAAGAGGTCGCTCAACAGATCCTCGACCCACAGATCTTCGCCCAGATGCGCCGAACGGTACGTCGTGTCAGCGCAGCAGATCCCGTCATCGAACGGGCTGCACGCTGGGTCGCGGCGACTCGTCCCGGCGACCCGGGTGCTCCGGAAGAAGTTCGTTCGGGTATTCGCCTGGGTGCGGGCACCCGTGCCCTGCAAGCACTGGTCCTCACCGGCAAGGTCGAGGCGTTGCGCAACGGTCGAACTCATCTCGCCGATGAGGACTGGTTGCGCTGGCGACGGGAAGTGATTCAGCACCGCCTCGTCTACTCGTTGGAAGGTGAACTCG
>CBFIET010000034.1:0-18346 GCA_965661685.1 Planctomycetota bacterium | reverse complement strand
TGTGCGGTTTTTCCCGGGGGTGATCCCGCTTCTTCTGCTCGCATGGTAGAGATCCAGCAGGTGACGAACCGTTACCTCGAGGCATTCAACGATGGCGACCTGGATGCAGTGGCCGGTTGCTGGCACCTGCCCGGTTGGGTCGCAACTGGAGCTGCCAGTCACGCTCTGATCGATGAAGCGGAAGCGATAACCTTCTACGGTGACCTGCTCGAGAAGATCCGCGCAGGGGGGTGGGATCATTCCCGGTTGCTGAGCGAGCATTTCGAGATGGTCAATGAAGGATACGCCTTCTGGCGCATCACCTTCACTCGCCTGGACAAGGCTGGCGACGTCATCCCGCCAGAGGTACACGGTGGTGTCTATACACTACTCTTCAAGGATGGGCGGTGGGGGATCACCACTCTCGTCGTCGATGCAGATCCCGACAAGAATCCGACCTCCGCCTACTGATGATCTGACAAGTTGAGAAAGTTGTGCTAGCTCTCTCGCTTTGCCTGGCGACCGGCGCGACGGCGGTCTGCTTCCTTGAGAAGATGCTTGCGGATTCGGATGTGGGAGGGAGTGATCTCGACCAGTTCCCCCTCGACGACGAACTCGAGGGCTTCCTCCAGCTTGAGACGCTTGAGGGGGCGAACGTTGGTTGTATCGTCCTTGCCCGAGGCTCGTACGTTGGTGAGTTTCTTGGTGCGAACCACGTTTACCTCGAGATCACGATCACGGTTGTGCTCTCCGACCACCTGTCCCTCGTAGACGTGATCTCCCGGCTCGACGAAGAATGTGCCACGGTCGTACAGTGCATCGAGGCTGTAAGGAGTGGCC
The DNA here is from genome assembly GCA_965661685.1 of Planctomycetota bacterium. Lineage (GTDB taxonomy): Bacteria > Planctomycetota > UBA8108 > UBA1146 > UBA1146 > QNYK01. Next base: position 17,527 of record CBFIET010000034.1, on the reverse strand, counting down.
TGGCCCGTCTCGACGGCGATCAGCGAGCCAGAGTTTCTACGGGGAATCGGACCCACTCTGGGGGAGTGTTCCAGGTAACTGTGATGAGAGATGACACGGCCTGCAGTCGCAGTCAGCAATTTCGTACGCAAGCCGATGAGGCCCCGTGCGGGGATCTTGAACTCCATGTGCACCATGTCACTGCCTGGGCGAGATGTCATGTTGATCATCTCGGCTCTTCGTTCTCCGATGAGTGCCATCGCAGGCCCCTGTGCATCCAGCGGGCTCTCCAGAACCAGATGTTCGAATGGCTCGTGCCACTTTCCATCGATCTTCTGTTCGATGACCCGGGGCATTCCCACGCACATCTCGAACCCTTCTCGCCGCATCGTCTCGAGCAAGATCCCCAGGTGCATCAATCCACGACCGGAGACGAGAAACTCCTCGGGACGCTCCCCTTGTTGAACTCTGAGAGCGACATTTCGTTCCAGTTCCTTGTCGAGGCGATCCTTCAACTGCCGTGAAGTCACGTACTTGCCATCTTTGCCGACAAAAGGTCCATCGTTGACGCGAAATGTCATGTGAAGAGTTGGTTCGTCGACCCGTAATGCGGGAAGTGCCTGGGGAGCACGAGAACAGGCGATGGTGTCCCCGATCTCGATGTCATCGATACCGATCACGGCACAGATATCACCGGCACTCGCCTGTTTTACCTTTTTTCGCCCGAGACCCTCGAACAGGTGAACCTCCTGGGCTCGCGCATTTCGAGAACCGGAATCAGCGGAGAGAACCTTGATCTCTTCCGAAGCGGATAGAGTTCCTGAAGCGATGCGCCCGATGGCGATGCGCCCGACGTATTCGGAGTGGTCGAGGGTACTGACACGCAATTGCAAGGGAGCTTCGACCTTCACCGCAGGTGGTGGAACATGGTCGATGATGGCGTCGAAGATGCGCTGAAGATCGAATCGTTCCCCGTCCACCTCTTCGCAGCACCAGCCATCTTTTCCAGAGCAGAAGAAGATGGGGAAGTCGAGGGCGTCATCTCCCGCTTCGAGGCTGACAAGAAGATCGAAGACCTCGTCGACAACTTCGGCGGGTCTACCATCGGGGCGATCGGCCTTGTTGACGATCAACATCGGGTGAAGGCCATTTTCGAGTGCCTTCTGCATGACAAATCTAGTTTGTGGCATCGGTCCATCGAAGGAGTCCACGAGCAGTAGTGCTCCATCGGCCATGGAGAGAACTCGCTCCACCTCGCCACCGAAATCGGCGTGGCCCGGTGTATCGATGACGTTGATGCGGTAGCGAATGCCACCACGTTCCACCTCGATGGCGCAGTTCTTGGCAAGGATGGTGATGCCACGCTCTCGCTCGAGAGGGTTGCTGTCGAAGATCAAGCCGTGCTGGCCTCCGGCGAGGCGATCGAGCTCCTCGTTTCGGAACATCCCGGACTGGTATAGGAGGCTGTCGACCAGTGTGGTCTTTCCATGGTCGACGTGGGCGATGATCGCCACATTTCGGATCTGTTCCTGCATCGAAGGGGCACTCCAACTCTCTGCCTTGTTGAGGCCGGAAGAGGCGGACTGCACTCGCTTCCGTCACGGTAAACTCTAGCGATGCAGTACAGATGTGAAAGCCATACCGATAAAACGACCGGAAACAGGTGGCCAGGCTGAAAAGATGAGCCTACTGCGTCAGGGCTCGTTTCAATATCTCGATATCCTGCTCGAACGAATCAGGTGCCAGTGGTCCGAAGGAGAAGCGAAAGAAGTTATCCAGAGGCGAGTCGTCACCGAGACGACGCATGTCACAATCGGTCCCCTTGAGGATCGCAGCACCTTCCTTGAACAGTCTTTCATTCAGTTGTTGTGCAGACATTCCATCGGGCAGCTGGCACCAGTGATAAAAACCACCATTTCCCGTGAACAACTTCAATCCCAGCTTGTCGAATGCTTCACCGTAGCGCTGTCGTTGATGCTGATAGAACTCGGGAATCGCTTTTCTCACCTGTTCGATGCGGCCAGGTGCCATCAATTCGAGGGCGTAACATTGACTGGGATGAGAGACCCCTCCCATGCCGAAGGATGAGAAGTTACCGAGGATCTCGATGTGGTGCTTGGCTGCGATGGCCCAGCCGATGCGGATTCCAGGTGACTGCAAACCCTTGGTCGCCGCTCCGGTGACAAAGATATTGGTATCGTTGATGTCGGGAATGTGAGAGAGGGCACTGATCGGTGGATCGTGGAACATCTCGTATGCTTCATCGATGAGGAGGCCGCAATCAGATCTGCTGGCGGCAGCAACGAGAGCATCGATGTCGGCACCGGACCGGGTGATTCCAGTCGGATTACAGGGATTGCTCAGGAGCATCATCGTCTTTTGACTGGAGCCGGCGCTGGTGTAGTCCTCGATGGGGGGGCAAAACTGATTATTCACGTCACTGTCGATCACGTCGTAAGGAATACGTAGCCGTTCCAGCATGTCGAAGTAGGGGGTGTATTCCGTCGAGGCAATCTTGATACCGATCTCTTCCTTCAAGAAGAGGAGTACCGACAGAAGAGCGGGTCGTCCACCGGCGAAGATCATTACATTTTCTGATTTGATGGAAGCGCCGTAGAACTCACGATAGTAGCTGGCGATGCGTTCCCGAAGAGCTGGAAGTCCCCACGCTTTCGGATAGCGAAGATCCTGCGAAGTGACCTCTATCGTCGTTGGAAGCTCTGGCCCACCGGCGATCTGCTCGGTACGAGGAAATCCCTGGCTCCACGGGTGGGTACCCACATCACCCATCGGTTGCCCGAACGAATCTTGAAAGGCATAGAGCGTCTCGTAGATTCCCATCGGAGGCATCGGCTGAAGAAAACTGTCGATTTCATCGCAATTTGGTGAGGCAAATCGACTTTGTTCGGTGGTCGGTGTGGGTTCGGACACGAAACTGTCCCTTCTCCGTGTGAGTGGCCTTGAAGCCGGTCATCAACTACAGGAATCGCCGGGTATTTTGCCACAGGATTCCTGGTGGAGGAGCCTGAAATCCGGATCTTGTCATGGAAATGCCGGATTGCTGGAGAGTCACTTCCCGACGATTGGAATGCCGCCAATCCCTCTCATCCGCGCGCAAAAAAAAGCTGGAACCAGGGCCCCAGAGGGACCGTTCGATGGGTTGGAGTGCTCTGACGTAATTCAAATAGGCTCGAAATCAACAACGCAAGCCCGCAGCAAGGGAGGGAGTATGCCTGACGGCAAGAATACTCCTGTTTGGCTGTTCGTGTTGTTCGTGGTGTTTTCATCGGAGTCGAGGGCAGACATCGTGCTCACTCCTCAAGAGGTTTCCCCGGCAGTCTGCGTGACGGAGGCGGAAGCGAGCGACCTCGATGGAGACGGTCTGGTGGATCTGGTAGCTCTCAATGTCCCGGTAACCGGGACCAAGCAGCTCTTCATCTACCCCGGTGTTGCTCCTGGTGAGTTCAGCGATGTCCCCATCATTTTTCCGATGTCGATGTTCTTGCAGCCGTGGGGACTGGAGATCGTCGATATCAACCTTGATGGGATCGATGACATTCTAGTAGGGGGACTCTTCGACAACATCGTCGTGGCGATGATCGGCGATGGAAGTCTCGGATTTTCGATCACCGTCAATACGTTACCTGGAAGTGGGGGGTTCGATCTCATCGCCAGGGATTATAGCGGCGACGGACTTGTCGATGTCCTGATGCCAGGGGCCTGGGATGCGACCCTGCATATCAGTCGAGGAGACGGAATGGGTAACTTCGTCTACGACAGTTCCATCCCGATCCCCAATGGAATCAGCACGGCGGCGACGGGAGATATCGACCAGAATGGTTTCCACGACATGGTGGTTCCTCACTTCCAGTCGGGAAGCACCATCATCCGCGTCATGCGGGCGACAGGAGTGGGAACTTATCTACCCGCCGAGGTGATCGACCTGGGAAGTAGCGGGGGTTGCCAAAGCCTCGAACTGGTCGATCTCGACGGAGATACCTTTCTCGATGTCGCAGTTCCAGATGAGCTGGGTGGCGGCATCCTGGTACTGATCAATGATGGAGCCGGGGGATTTGGAGCCCCATCGATTGTTTCAGGTCCCATCGCAGAGCCCTTCTCGATGACATCTGCGGATCTCGATCTCGATGGAGATATCGATCTCGTGATGGGAGGAAACACTCTCAGCCAATCAGCGACCGGAATCGTGGTCTATGAAAATGATGGCGTGGGCGGCTTCTCCATCGATGACATCATCGATTCTCCCGATTGCTACTCTCTCAATACAGCAGACATCGATGGCGATGGAATGTTCGATCTGATCGCTGCCAACGGGCCGGTCAATACGGTGACGCCTCATCTCAATGAAACGAATACCGGCAGCGGGCCACCGCCGACCTCAACAGATTTCATCCGAGCGGACTGCAACCTGGATAGTCAGATCAACATCGCAGATGCAGTAAGTGCGCTTTCTTTTCTATTCATGGGGACGGGTACGCCGGTTTGTGTCGATGCGTGTGACAGCAACGACGATGGAGATTTCAACATCGCCGACCCCGTCTATTGCCTGGCCCATTTATTCGGTGGAGGTACTGATCCATCCGCACCGTTTCCCTCCTGTGGGGGGGATCCGACAGTCGATGGATTGAATTGTGGTCTCAACGGAGCCTGCCCGTGAGATGGGGTCTTCGATATCACTGACTGGGCAGGTAAACGCGAGGATGGTTTTTCTGTCGTTCACGAGCATGAGCAGTGATACCGGTGATCAGTTTGACGATTCTGAATGGTTGTTGAACTCGATTTGCCGGCCTTCGAAGGCTTCGGTGAGGTGGTTGAACTGACCGGCAGGGGTATCGGTGGCGGGTTTGAAACTCGTGAAGCTATCGAACCCCCTGCCGAGGATCAGCGCGGATGAGTTTCAGATCATCACTTCAGCAGGTAATGGTCTCGAATTGTATGTGGACGCCATCGAATAGCCATAGGCGCCGGCGTTGAGGATGCCGAGTAGATCCCCTTCATGTACCTGCGGAAGTGATCGATTCCCCGCGAGTTCATCCTCTTCGCAGAGACAGCCACAGATGTCGTAGTCGTGTAGTGGTCCCTCCGGTCGGGAGAGATTCACGATCTCATGTCGTGCACCGTACAGTTTGGGTCGGATCAACTGATGAAAACCGGTATCGACACCAACCACGGTGCGACCACCGACCTTTTTGATGACATTGGCCCGAGTCAGCAACAATCCACACTCCGATACCAGGTAACGGCCCGGTTCAAACCACAGCTGAAGTTCTCTTCCCGTCTCCCGCTGAAAATCGGAGAGCGGTTTTTCCAGAGATCTCGCCAGCGCGTCGAGATCCGGATGATCATCATCGGCGTGGTACGGGGGACGAATCCCTCCTCCGAGATCGAGCGCAACAACATCCGGTAGCCCTTTAGCCAGGTCGATCAAGATCTCCGCAGCAGCTCCGAATACCTTTTCATCGAGAATCATCGAACTGGAATGGACATGGAGTGCCTCGACTCGCATGGCGTACTTTTCGACGGTTTGTAGCGCCTGAGGAATTTGCTGCTGATCGATCCCGAACCGTGATCTCTGATACCAGCCGGTGGCATCTCTGCTCGCTTCGGGAATGACCAGTCCGGGGTGTACTCGCAATGTACAGGGGACGTCACCTCCATGGATCTTCCCGAGCTTCTCCAGATAGGAGAGGTTTTCAATATTGAGTCGAACTCCAAGATCGATGGCCTGCTGGAGCTCTTCGAAAGCAACACCATTGGGTGTGAATATGATGTTCTCGGCGCAAAATCCAACCTCGAGGCAGACGCGAATTTCGCCGATGGAAACCGCGTCGATACCAATTCCAAGCTCCTTCATCTGATGAAGAAGAGAGGTATTGGAATTCGCTTTCATTGCATAGTGAATGCGATGGTCAAAGTTTGAAAATGCTGCCCTGAACCTGTCGACCTGGCGGTGGATGACCTTTGAGTCGTAAATGTAGAGGGGGGTGCCATGCTGACGAGCCAGTTCTTCCGCCTCTTTACTACCGATCTTCCAGGAGTTGAACATGGAGCTCATCTCGTACCTTTCAGGGAGTCATGTAGATTCTCGCACGAGAAGTTCGACTCTGCATCCTCCAGCGAGGTCGACGATTCGTTTCATGACAGGAGAAGAGTGCGCAACCTGTCGCCATCTTCTCCTTCAAGGCCACGAACCATCTGTTGCAACTGGTGGATTCGATGGTGCTGGCGTTGATTGGGGGTTCTGACGAAGTGACGAAGATGCCAGAACGCCATTCCATGAGCGCACCATCGCATCACCAGAGGGAGCGCCTCCTTCTCCGCTTCTGATAAGGGGCGAACCGATTGATATCCGCGGAGCATCGCCTCCACCAGAGTCGCGTCGATCATCTCCTGCTGGTATCCGAATCCAAGAAGTGCCATGCCGATGTCGAAGACGAGTACGTCGATCGCTGAATCCTCGAAATCGATAAGGGCGGCGAGTGTGCCGTTCTTGAAGATGGTGTTGTCGGGAAAAGCATCGCCGTGAACAAAGCCCCGTGGCAGGTCGAAGGGAAGATGAGATTGCAGGGCATCGGTTTGATTGCTGAATTCTTCGAAAAACTCGTTTCGGTCCTCTTCCCCGGAATTCATTTCATCGCGAAAGTCGAGGAGGTCTTGAAAGTCGATGAGAGGAGTGGAGTGATATCCCTCGGGAACGGGAAAGGTCGATAGCCTACCCAGGGTCAGTCCGATCTGCTGGGCAGATTCGACGCAGGCCACGGGAGTTTCTCCCTCGATGAAGTCGTAGATCATCACCTTTTCATCTCCGTACTCGGTGATGAAATCGCCATCGATTCTGCGGATGGGATAGGCCGCCGGGAAACCGCTCTCCTGGATGGAGCCGAGGAACAGGATCTCATCCTCGATCCGCTCCCGCGGTTGCGCCCGACAGAATCGAACCTGATAGACGCCCCGGTCGGTTGTCGCCTTGAAATTGACATTGGCATAGCCCAGGGCCAGGCCATGGATCCGCAGGATGTTGCCGAGATCACTCGCATCGAAAGCGGCGTTGATGGCACTTCTGGCCGCACTGTCGAGGTTCGCCTCGGAATTCAGGTTCATGGCGGGAAGTGTACACCGGGGAGAGAATCGTCGAATCGTTGCTTCTTGTTGATCTTTACAGAAATTAGGCAAAAATCAGTGAATTAGTGGAACCGGCGATCCTCCGATTCGTACTTTGTTGTGTCAGTGAGTTGGATCGTCTTCTTCAGAGGAATCGAGATCGAATGGCCGCCAAGATCTTTCGTTCAGCACTGTTTTTGATCCTGCTCCAGTTGTGTGCAGGTCCCTCCTTGTGGGCTCAGGGCTGACCTGCCTGAACCAATCCAAATGCTCCCGATGCGGGAGTCTTGGGGTCCGGTCTGGGCTCCATCCGACATGGTACAGGTACCTGGCAACTAAGCGCCTCCGTCAGTCATGCGTTCAACTTTGACGGAAGTCACTCGGAATTATCTGGGCTCGATGAGTTCGGTAATGTCATCTCCGTTCCAGAGCACCGACATGAGGTATTCCTCGACATGACGAGGATCCAGTTGCAGATGGAATACACCTTCGATGAGCCATGGGGAATTCAGTGGCGGATTCCGATCGAGTTGAAGTCGAGGACCTCATCTGTGGGCGATATCGATCCCGCCTCAACACCGGAACAGATCGAAGCGATGGATCGAAATCTTCAGATTCATCATCCAAGCCGGGATATGAGGGGTTTCGGTGATATCGAGATGCTCCTCACCTGGCACGGCCACGATGTTGGAAAAGAGGGTGCGATCTTTTCCACGGGATTGGGGACCTCCCTGCCGATTGGACGCACCGAGCATGATCCTTACGAGTTAGGAGATGAGGGCGAGGCCCACGAACACATCCAGTTCGGATCCGGCACCCTGGATCCACTTGTTGATGTATTTTACGCAAGGCCGGTCGGTGAGGATTCGATGGTCAGTCTCTACGGACGTGGTCGCTTTCCCATCCGTGAGAGCAGCAAGGGGTTCAAGGGATCCAGTACGCTTCAAGGCGGGATCGGCTACGTGAAAAAGATCGGAAAACTGGGTCCCTGGGAACCCGCATATGCAATTCTCGGTGTGATCTACCAGGACCAAGGGGTTGCCCGCTGGCACGGAGAGGTCGATCCCAATACCGGATACAATTCCATCTCCGGTACCATCGGAATCAACTGGAAGGACGAGGAGTATCGCAGCTGGAATCTCTCTCTGGTGCTGCCGATCAGCACCAATACAGCGGAGTCAGCGGAGGGAACTTTTGATCCTGGCCCCATCCTGTCGCTGGGGGTCAGCTTCTAGCGGGCAAACGGTCGGAGACGGAGCAACTTCTCTCCGGTAGAATGCCCGGCATGAATATCATCGTCCTTGTGACGTGCCTGCTTGGCGCCACTTCCCTGCCCTCCGATGGGTTTGTCGATTTCACTGCGGGAAATATGCCACTGGTACTTTCCGCTCCCCATGGTGGAACTTCCAAACCTGCTGGTGTCCCCGATCGGACAAAGGGCACCCTTGTGCGGGATACCAATACCAGGGAGCTGGCGCTTGAACTCGCCGCAGAGATCGAGAAGAGATGCGGTAAGCGTCCTTTCGTGGTCACCAATCGGCTGCATCGCATCAAGATGGACCCCAATCGAGAGATCGTTGAGGCGACGCAGGGCGGAATTTTTGCAGCTTCGGTATACCGCGAGTATCACCAATCGTTGCGACAAGCCTGCAACCAGGCGCTGAAGATCGGCAATGGGGATGCACTTCTCATCGATCTTCACGGCCACGCCCATCCGCAGGACTGGATCGAAGTGGGACATCTTCTGAGGGCCGCGGAGTTGGCGGTGGAAGATGGCGAACTGAAGGATCTGGAGTGGATTCGTGGCCCTCGATCGATCGGGGCGTTACTGGAAGAAGAGGGAATCGCAGCCGTTCCCTCACCAACCCATCCTCATCCTGACGGCAAGAAGTACTTCAGCGGTGGTTATATCACCAGCCACTACCGAGAACTGGGAATGAAAACACTGCAGTTCGAGATGCCGTGGAGTGTTCGCAAGGAAACGGGTCGCCCGATCAGCGTACCGGCGTTGACCTCGGCGCTATTGAAGTTGATGGAGCAATGGAAGATCGGTAGAGATTCACGGGAACGCAAGCTCAGCACCTCGCCACCTCCCTCCAGAAAGCCCAATGTCATCATCGTGATGACCGATGACCAGGGGTACGGAGATCTAGGAATCCACGGTAATCCGGTGATCAAGACTCCGAATCTCGATGCTCTTGCCAGGGAGAGTGCGCGACTCGAACCCTTCTACGTATGCCCTGTCTGCGCACCGACTCGCGCCTCGCTGATGACGGGTAGGAGCCATCAGAGAACCCGTGCCATCGATACCTACATCGGTAGAGCGATGATGGATACTGACGAGGTAACCATCGCCGAGATCCTGCGGGATGCTGGATATGCCACCGGTATCTTCGGCAAGTGGCACCTGGGAGATTGCTATCCGCTGCGACCTGGTGATCAGGGTTTCGAAAAATCTCTGGTGCATCGAGGAGGGGGTATCGGCCAACCATCCGATCCTGTTGGCGGAGAGCGTAAGTACACCGACCCGATCCTGATGGAGGACGGTGTGCCGCGTCAGATGAAAGGCTACTGCACCGATATCTATTTCGATGAGGCGCTGAAGTTTGCTCGCCAGGCACATCAGGATGAGAAACCATTCCTGGCCATCATCACCGATAACTGTCCCCATGGACCGTGGCACGACACTCCCGCCGAGGAACTCGATATGTACAAGGATGTAGACCTTTCGGCGGCTGCGTTTCCGCAGGAGAAGGGTGCGCCACTGAAGGGGAACTGGAACCAGGACCAGGTACGTAGGTCGTATGCCATGATCACCAACATCGATGAGAACATGGGAAAGATGATCGAACAGGTCGATGCGATGGGGATCGGCAAGGAGACGCTGATCCTTTTCTTCTGCGATAACGGCCCGGAAGGGCGCCGATTCGTCAGTGGCTTCCGCGGTTCCAAGAGCAGCACCCTTGAGGGGGGTGTTCGTTCACCCTTCTTCGCCCGCTGGCCCGGCACTCTCAAGACGGGCGTGGCGACTTCATGGCCGGCAGCGATCTACGATGTGCTTCCCACCGTACTTGCGGCTTGTTCCGTTCCGGTCCCACAAGGAGTGAAGATCGATGGCACCAGTTTTCTGGCGGATCTGAAGGGTGCAAAGATCAAAAGAAAGCCAAGGACCGTGGTGATCCAGGCGCATCGAGGCGATCAACCGTTGCTCTACCACAACTTCATGGCCCGGAAAAACTTCATGAAGCTGGTGCACCCATCGCCGTTCTGGCGCGACACCTTCGAGGGGGAGCCTGATTTCCAGCTCTATGACCTGAGCAAGGATCCATACGAACTCGATGACATCTCCGATGAGAATCCCGAGATCGTCCAGCGACTGCTGAGCGATTACGAGGCGTGGTTCCTGGATGTTTCTTCAGAGAGAGAAGATCCGTGGGCACCTCCTCGAATCATCATCGGAACCGAGCATGAAAAGAAGACGGTGCTGACACGTCAGGACTGGCGACACACCCATGGTCGTCCATGGGCACGGGATTCACGCGGTCAGTGGCACGTTACGCTCGCCAGTGAAGGACCCTATCGCATCGACTGCCGCTTTTCTCCGAAGCCAGAACCTGGAGTGGCCACTCTCATCTGTGGCGAGTTTGAAGTTCAACAGGCGCTGTTGCCAACTACCCGCACCTGTAGTTTCGCCCAGGTGATGCTGCCTACCGGTGATGCTGAGATAGAAATTCATATCACTCACGGCGAGCAGATCCGTGGCGTCCGCCAGGCGGATGTGATGAAGATCCAGGTCGACAAGTAATCTGCCACGAGTTAGCAGTGGTTTTCTTTCCATCGCTATCAGGGACCGGAAATTATTTGATCCGCTCACCATCCCAGCTTCTGGATCTGCCGGCTGTGGCGATCATGGGCAGGTGTTATTGGCGCAACTGAGTGCATCGGCAGTGGGATCTTCGCCACAGATCTGATCTGGTGGGGGGAATGGTGTTCCTCCGCTGAAGAGGAAGGTCAGCATGAAGACTGCATCCGAGATGTCGATCGACCCATCATCGTTGTGATCGCAGGCGTCATCGCACGGAGCAGGGCCACCTCCTGAAAAGAGAACCGAGAGGTTGAAGATGGCATCGGCCAGATTGCGGCTCGAGTCACCATTGCAGTCACCGCGCTGGAAGGTGGGGGATACCGGAAGCAGTACTGCGAGTTCATCGAAAAGCGTCGCGCTGGTACTGCCGAAGTTGAGATAATTGACGTCATTATCGCCAAAGATATTGGAGAAGCGGAGCCAGCTACCAGCACAACTTCCAGCAGCGATGGCACCGGGCACTGTCGAATAGGTGATCCGGAAGGGCGATATGCCACCGGGAAAGTTGACCGTCTCCATGCCGGTTGGTCCGAAGATGGCCTCCACCGACCAGCCATCCGCAGGGAAATCGATGAAGACCAGATCGGGCCCTGAACCACCGAAGATGCCTGCGAGGTCGTCTAGCAGCATGAAATCTTCGACCTGTAACAGGGAGGAATCATGACTGCCAGCCATCGAGAAGCCGGTGACATCGAAGAGGCCGAACAGTGCAGGACTGATCCTGGGTTCCAGGTCCACCGATCCGATCCCCGATTGCGGATCGTAACTTCCGATCGAGCGAGGGATCGAGTAGATCACCGCCGGGTCGGCAAATCCGTTGAAGAGAAACGTGTCGAAGGAGAACGGCTCGGTCGACTGGCCCGAGGAAGTGATGTAGGAATCGAGACCTGGCCCGGTGGGAGAAGTGGGGCAGAACTCGATGTCTGAGTATCCATTGCCGCTGGGTGTCCAGCTGTAGTCGATCAGGTACAGGGTGTGATCATCATCTGGAGGGAGTGTTACGAGCTGACTGTTGTCGACGATGCAGTTGGTGGTGAATCCTCCGGTGAAGAATGATACATCATGAAAGTCGGGCGGGCTGGGTAAGCCAGTCAACGCCGAGGCGAAGATGACATCGTTGAGAATGACACCATCTGGATCATGGCACAGGGTGATCGACCAGCCAGAAACCGGTGAACCGAACTGGCTGTCGAGATGCAGCAGGAGATCGGGTTCGGGAAAGGTCGGGTTCGACAGGGTCAAGACGTAGAAGTCTGAAGCGAGCGCATCGTCGTGGAGGGCACAATTGAAGGAAAAACAGCACAGGAGAATCAGCAGTAATGTGCGTGGATTTCGAATTTGCTGCGACATGAAGAGACTCCTGAGCAGAAAATTGGCGGTCCTTCCATGATATCCGTCAAGATGGCGGGATACAACAATCGGCAAGATCGTAGTGAAGGCTCAGTTGTGTGATTCCAGAGCGTCGCTATCGTTGCGTGCGTCCAGCTCCTTCAGGTTGCGCCTGCTCGCATAGATCATCACTCCTCCGATGTATGCCACCAACAGGGAAGCCCACATTCCGTACTTGAATAAGATGCCGGGATCCTTGAGATCGAGCATCGTCTCCCTGGTCAGTTCAGGCATGGCACCATCCACTTGAGCGCGACAATAAAAGCAAAGACCGATGCCGATGATCAGGAACAAGACACCCCGGCGGATCTGCTGGGAGGCTTGCTCCCGGATCGCCTTTTCTAGTCTTGGATCGTCCAGGTCTGGTTGGTCGTCTGGTTGGTCGTTTGGTTGGTCCATGGGGAATAGCATCGCCGTGGCTCGATCGGGATGCCAGTGCCGAGGAGCAAATCAACAGGTGCCGTGCCGAAGCTCAGCAACGAGGGCGTAGAAGGGTGCGAACCGCCTGCAGAGCGATCTTGCCGCCAAGCACGGGGCACTGCTTCGTACAGATCTCCTCGATCTCCGATGGCTTGCGTTGCTGATCGTCGAGAAGCGATTCGGGGATGTCGACGCCGATCAGTTCTTTTTCGATATCCACATTCTTGAGTCCAAGCGTCTTCATGCGGACCTGTTCCAGTACATCGGAGACCGGTTCGACGGAGAGAATCCTCGACACGGCACCGATTCGATCTTCAGGTGCGATGGTGTTGACATGTGATGAGCGTTCGAGAACCTCGTCGAGAACCTGTCGTAGTTCACGATCTCCAATGGCGAAGACGAGAGATTGAACGAAGCCACCGCAAACGACGATGCCTTCCCGTCCGTATCGTTGTGCATCCCAGTGAATCGGATGGGTATTTCGATAGATGGTGGAGAGCGCGAGGTTTTCTGTCCAGCCGATGGGCCGCACTGCAGGGTGCAAGATGACTTCATCGGTTGCGAGCTGCTGATTCGGTGCTGTGGGAAATGAAGTTGCAGAGTGAAAGGGTAGATAGCTCGCTTCTCCAACCCCTTCAAAGTAGCCACTTATGTCGCTGCGGGTGCTGACAGGATCTCTTTCAACCGGTTCCGGAATCGGATCGTAGTAAGATCGTTTGAGGAGAGAGAAGACACGTTCGTCTCGCTGATTGACAAGGATGTGGGTGGTGTGGATCACGCTGGCATCGCCGCGAGAAGTGTTTGCCATCTGGTCAAGGCGGGTGAAACTTCGAAAAGTATCTCCCTCCCTTGCGATGGCATCTTGTCGTGCATTTTCGAGACCAAGGTGATAGCGGCACGTTTGCGAAAACGGTTCGACGGAGAAACAGAGAGTCATGTTGAGCAGCATCGATGCCGGAATGGCGATCTCTTCCAGCCCACAGCCCCGTGCATACTCGTGACTGGTGGAGATACGACTGGAAGCAGGAAAAGCTGATTGCCAGGCGGTACGCCAGCTGGAATCGATGGTGACTTCGTGGGGACTCTCGAGGATTTCTCCTGGACGTGCCGTGGAGAGATCGAGACCGTAGCGCGGGAAACTACCTTGCATCGGGATCAGGCTGCCTCTCTGGACTCCTGCATCACTTCGGCCATGATCTTTTTGGCCCTCTCGAGGATCGGAGGTCCGATCATCACCCCATCCAGTTTGGCGATGGATCCCTGCTCATCAATGGCCTGGATTACTCTTCTTGCATGATCGATCTGTTCCTGGCTGTAGCTGAAGATCTCCAGCGCAGCGTGCATCTGCTTCGGAGTGAGGGCGAAACAACCGTCGAAGCCGAGGGCTTTCATCCGCTGATTCTCCCTGGAGAAGCCCTCCAGGTTGTCGAGCTCGGAGTAAATCGTTGAGATTGCGCTGAGGTTGTGTGCCTTGGCAGCCATCAAGACCATCGAGCGTGCTACCTGTATCGCTTCCTCGGTTGGGTCGACGCCCATCTCCATGCAGAAGTCGTAATGTCCGAAGGCGAGGGCAACATTTCGGCTGGAAGCAGTCGCGATGGCCGAGGCCTCGAGGGCTCCACCAGGACGTTCGATCAGGGGAATGAAGTCCATCCCTCCCACCTCCAGTCCGCACATCTGTTCGGCGACGCTGACGATTTCGTCGATCTTGACGATCTCGGCAGCATTGCTGACCATCGGTAGCAGTAAGCCACTGAGGTCTTGGTGGAGGCAGGTGGCGATGTCTTCTTTCATCAGTTCCGCTTCATTGGGACCGTTGATTCTCAGAAAGGTAGTGCGGCCCTTCATCACTCCCGACTGGAAGATGGCCTTGATTCTGGCCCTCTGAACCGCCTTCTTCTCCAGGGGGACGCTGTCCTCCAGGTCGAGCAACAGCGTGGCGGAGCGTGGCATCTTGCGGATCTTGCTGATGGGGGTATCGGCACGGAGGAAGAAGAGGCTCTTGAAGGACTTATGAACCTGGGGGCTGTTTGACTGGTTTTGCATGAGACACCTCTCTTCTACTGATGAATCCGTTGTTAATCCGATCTCGGACCCCCTTTTTGGCCTTTTCTTTAGATCGTGACCTCGCCCCGATTCGCCTCTAAACTGCTGTAATCAATCGATAATGGAGGAAACATGGCAATCCTGATCCTGTGTCTCGGATTCTTTTTGGTAAATTCCATCGCCGTCGCCGAGGAGCCCGTGGCTCCAGTCAAGGTCTTCATCCTGGCGGGGCAGTCCAACATGGAGGGGAAGGGGGCGGTCAATACCCTCGAATACCTGGGCGAGGACCCCGAATATGGCCATCTCCTCGCTGACATCCGCAAGGAGGGCGACTGGGTGGTGCGCGATGATGTCTTCATCGATTACCTCGATCGCAGCGGTCCGCTGACGGTGGGATACGGCTCGAAGCCGGGGGAACATGGAGCGAGGATCGGTCCCGAACTGGGCATCGGCACGGTACTGGGAGACGCCTTCGATGAACCGGTGGTTCTGATCAAGACCGCATGGGGTGGCAAGGATGTGGCGAAGGATTTCCTGCCGCCGTCGATGGGCGGTCCCGGCGAGTTCTACAGCAAGATGATGGAGAATGTCGATCGGGTCCTCGGTGACCTCAAGGCGGTCTATCCAGACTACCAGGATCAGGGTTACGAGATCTGCGGCTTCATCTGGTTCCAGGGCTGGAACGACATGGTCAACAAGGAGAAGACGGCGGCGTACCCCGAGAGGTTCACTGCTTTCATCGATGACATCCGCAAGCACTGGGAAGTGCCGAACTTGCCGGTGGTGATCGGTGAACTCGGCTCCGGTGGATTCAAAGCTTCCGGAGGGGTGGCTCGTTTTCGTGCCGCGCAGGTGGAAGTTGCCGCTGTCGAGCGGTTCCGGGGCAACGTCAAGTACGTGCCGACAGCACCGTACTGGGACTGGCATGCCGACCAGCTGTACCACGACGATGTATGGAAGGACGAGGCACAGCGGCACAAGTTTTATCGCATCGCCTCCGATCGTCCCTACCACTACCTCGGGAGCGCCAAGATCTACTACCTGATGGGGTGGGCGATGGGCCACGGCATGAATGAACTGCTGGGGGCCGAGGGACTGCCATCACGCCGTAGCAGCGGTGGTGAGTTCTACCGCTTTGCCCACCGGGTCGTCCATGTACCGGAGGAAGTCCAGAACAACATCGGTGGAGCGCATGGCGGATTTGCCGTTGATCGCATCGCAGAGGGTGGAGATGGATCGACCTGGTTCTGTCTCAAGGGAGTCGGACTGGTTCGTATCAATCCAGAACTCACCTCGATGAAGGTGATTGGCGGAGATGAAGCCATCGTCAATGCCAATGTCCACAACACCTGTGTGCTGCGACAGGGCAAGAGTCGTTTCCTGATCCTGCCGTCCGATGAGGCTCAAAAGATCTTCATGGTCGACGACAAGGGCAAGGTGGTGCGCACATTTCCAAACCCCTATGGCGATGAAGGGGGCGCGTTCCGCGTCTGTGATATCGAGGTCGTCGATGGAATGATGTTCGCTGCCAACGGTTACGCGGACAACATCATCTTCATGGCCGATCCCTTCGATGCGAAGACGGAACAGCCGGAGGTCGGTGTTTGGTCGCCGATGACATTCGGGGGCAGGGGAACTGCCCACGGCAAGTTTGGAACTGCCCACGGCATCACTGCAGTGCCTGGAACCGACATCTTCACCGTCGCCGATCGCGCCAATGCTCGTCTCGAGAGTTACACCCGGGAAGGTCGCTACATCGGTGGCATCCAGTTCGAGGCGGGCACCATGCCGTGCGATGTTGATTACGCCGGCAACCTGGCGGTGGTCGGCTGTCTCAAGGGCGCTGGCGGCAGCACCCCGGCACCGATCCACCTGCTGCAAGACGGCAACATCGCCGCCACGCTGAAGCTGCAGGAAGACCTCGGTCTCGAGGGGTGGACCCATGTACACAACGCCGCCATCCGGGTCCTCAGCAAACCGGGCCACCTCGGCATCCCGAGGGTGATGATCATCGCCAGCGGCTGGAACCCAGGCCGAATCGCCATCCTGGAGCAGGTGATGCCGTAGCCAGATTCATGCGGCGAGGTTGGTTGAGCTGGATTGGTTCTCTTCGGCCTTTTCATCGGTTTGCGGTGCCAGCCGCTCTCGCAGCGATTCGCTGCTGAGGTACTTGATGAGGGGTTGGTTGTCGTCGCTGTCGTTCATGCCGCAGCAGGGGATGCCACCGCTGTAGGCATCGGGGAAAGGGGGTAGTGCGATGCCCTTTACTCCGGCGATGTGAAACACAGGGATTCCCATCTCTTCCAGTTGTTGAAGGGTTCTCCTGCGCGGTGCGGGATATGTCTCGTTGAGGATGACGATCCCCTCCCACAACTGCTCCATCCGCTCCTCGAGGGCTCCTTTTCTGGCGACATCGATGAGGATCACCCGTTCTCCCCGCAGCGCTTCCGGCATCGGGTCATCGCAATCGACGGTGTATACCGAGCGCCCCTCCGCCTGGAGGAGGCGTTGCAGCGGGGCACCGACGCTGCCGTGTCCGCCCAGCAAGATCACCGGGGTTTCGGTGCCGAGGGAGAGTTGCTGGCGTAACTGTTCTTCTGCACGAAAAACCACCTTGCTCACTCGTTGCGATTTCCGCTTCAATTCCAGCGCATCCAGAACGCCTTTTCGATGCATGGCGCTGGGCAGGATGCCGGAGTACTTGATCTT
>CBFIET010000033.1:0-8412 GCA_965661685.1 Planctomycetota bacterium | reverse complement strand
CCACTACCGCTGGCGTGGCTTCCGTCGAGGAACGAATCCATCTCCTGCGAGAACTGCGGCTTCGCTTCCTTGCGCAGGTGCTTGACCACCTTACGCAGTTCCTTGTCAGAGATGTAGGTGCACTGGGCACGATTGAGGCTGTCGGTGTTGGGCGGCGAATAGAGCATGTCGCCCATGCCGAGCAATCGCTCGCCACCCATTCGATCGAGAATCGTTCTGGAATCGATGCGGCTGGCGACCTTGAAGCAGATTCGCGACGGCATGTTCGACTTGATCAGTCCGGTGACCACATCGACGCTGGGGCGCTGGGTGGCGAGAATCACATGGATTCCCACGGCTCGCGACTTCTGCGCCAGCCGGATGATGGAAGTCTCCACTTCCTTGGCACTGGTCATCATCAGGTCCGCCAGTTCGTCGATGATGATGGTGAGATACGGCAACTGCTTGGGTGCCTGTTCTGCTTCCTCGTGACTGGTCTTCTCGACCAGACGATCAAAGCGTTCCTTTTCTTCGAGATCGTTGTAGTCCTTGAGATTCCGGACTCCTGCCTTGGACAGCAGTTCGTAGCGTTGATCCATCTTTCTCACCAGCCACTCGAGTGCAGCCGGAGCTTTTTTCATGTCGGTGATGACCGGGGTGAGCAGGTGAGGAATGTCCTCGAAGGCGGAGAGTTCGACCATCTTCGGGTCGACCAGGATCAACTTCAATTCGTCGGGAGTTCGGGTCATCAGGATCGAAGTGATGATCGCGTTGATGCAGACCGACTTACCGGATCCGGTGGAGCCGGCGATGAGCAGGTGCGGCATTCGAGTGAGGTCCTCGACGATCGGTTCGCCAGCAGCGTCTTTTCCGAGCAACAGTGGAATCATCAGATCGGAATCGTGGAACACCCGGCTCTGGAGCAGTTCCCTCAGCACCACCGTCTCACGCTGCTTGTTGGGAACCTCGATTCCCACCGTCGGCTTACCGGGAATCGGGGCCACAACCCGGACGCTCTGGGCGGAGAGTGCCATCGCCAGGTCGTCGGAGAGCGCGACGATCTTCTGCACCTTGGTTCCTGCGGCGAGGCTCACCTCGTACTGGGTGATCACCGGCCCCCGCTGCACATTGGTGACCGCCGCCTCGATCTTGAAGGAGCGCAAGGCATCCTCGATGCGAGTGGCGACCTGATCGAGCTCTTCCTTGCCCTCCTCGTGATTGACCACGGGAGGCTCGGAGAGAAATGAGATGGAAGGGGGAGAGTAAACCCCGTCAAAGGTCAGCTGTTCCTCTTCGAAGGTGACCGCCGCCTGTTCATTCTGTTCGGGGCCGAGACGGATGGTTCGAGAGAAGGTCACCGGTGGAGTCTCCTCCTCTTCTTCCTCGTCTTCGTCCTCTTCTTCGTCTTCTTCTTCCTCGTCTTCGTCCTCTTCTTCGTACTCCTCGTCCTCGCCGTACTCCCCTTCTTCGTACTCCTCTTCCTCTTCGTCCTCTTCCTCTTCCTCTTCCTCTTCTTCTTCTTCCTCGTCTTCGTCCTCTTCTTCGTACTCCTCGTCCTCACCGTACTCTTCCAGATCCTCCTCGTCGCACTCCTCTTCATCCTCGTCGCCGAGCAGCAACTTCTTCTCCTCGTCGGAGACTTCACTGGCATCGGATCGAGCGGATCGAGAAACACGGGCGATCTTCTCGCCTGCGGCGTGGGATGCGCTACCGATCCCACCGGCCACCTTACGCGCGACATCGGGAGTCTTCTTGCTGACGGAAGCGATCACGCCTCCGCACATCGCAAGTGCCACCCGCAGCAGATTCGCCACCGGCATCCCGGTGGCGAACATCAAGCCGAGTGCCATGATGAGGAGCCCCAGGATGGTGGTTCCCGTCACCCCGAAGCCATCGATGGCTCGTTCCCCGATGAACATCCCCATCAGCCCACCCCGGTAGGGGAAGCCAGGTCCCAGTAGCGACTGCTCGGTGAAGCGGTACTCCAGCAGGCAAACGGCGAGGCTGAACAGAGCCAGACCTCCTACCCTGGGCCACCAGCTCTGAAGTTTCACCTGGAAGAGAAGCATTCCAGACCACACTGCAAAGAGGCCTGCCAGCAGGAACCCGGCCACAGGGCCGAAAATCTTGAAGTGGGTCGAGGCGATGAGGTGACCGATCTGGCCACAAGCATTGGAGTCACTTCGTCCCTGAGAAACCAGGTACTCGCTGTAGAGCGAGATGAAGAAGAAAGCGGTGGCCGCCAACAATGCCAGTGCCAGCGCTTCCTGGGCAAGTCCATGCCCCTTGTTGCTGGAAGTGTCACTGCGACGACGCTTGGTTCTGTTTGAAGTCATCATTCCCCGTTGAAGGCAGGGTCGCTGCGGCGAGAAGCAACCCGTACGCCGATGAACTCCACCAACTTCTCCGCCAGTTCGACCTTGCTGATCGCTGGCAGCGAGACGGTGTGCCCACCCGGTTCGATCCAGGTGAAGTCCCCCATGGCCTCACCCAGGTTCCCCGGCGTGTTGCAAAGTACCAGATCCAGCCGCTTGTTCACGGCCTTTCGTAACGCTTCTTGATGATCTTGAGTCGATTCGAGGGCGAATCCCACCAGGGTCCGGTCCCCCTTCTGTGCTCCCCGGCCCGCCAATACATCGGGGTTCCTGACAAGTCGCAGGTCCCAGTCCCCAGCGGACTTCTTGCGTTTTCCGTCGATCTTGTGGGCGGGTCTGTAATCTCCAACTGCAGCGGTGGCGATCATGGCATCGACCTCCGGCCACAGATCGATGGCGATTTTTTCCAGATCGAGGGCAGTGACGAAGGGATGCAGGTGAATTCCCTCCAGGGTCCGGTGAGGAACCGGTCCCAGGGCGAGATGAACAATCCAACCCGCATCGCGAGCGGCGATGGCGATCTCGATGCCCAGCGTTCCACTGGCACCGTTGGAGAGGAATCGGATGTCGTCGATCGGCTCCCGCGTCGGTCCCGCCGTGATGAACAGGACCGGGGAATTCACGACAGTTCTTTCGGTTGCACGAAGGAGGAGACCATCTCGTCGATGAGATCGAGATCGGCGAGACGACCCGGTCCCACTGAACCGCAGGAAAGATGACCGACCCCCGGCTCGATGATGTGGATACCACGATCCTTGAGGATCGCGATGTTGGCCTGGACCGCGGGATTTTCCCACATGCGATCATTCATCGCCGGGCACACGACAGTCGGTCCTTGCCAGGCGAGAGCGGTCAGACACACCACGTCGTCTCCGAATCCGTGGGCAACTCGGGCGATGTGATCGGCACTGGCGGGAGCCATCACGAAGACTGCGGCATCATCCCCGGAGCCGATGTGCTCGGGACGATCTCCGGGGCCAAGGGGATTCCAGATCTCCGAGACCACCGCAGTACGGGTGACCGCCTCGAAGGTCAGCGGCTGGACAAAGCGACAGGCGGACGGCGTCATGCGAACCCGCACCGTAGCACCTCGCTGTGTCCATCGCGAAGCGAGGTCGACCACCTTGTAGGCAGCGACCCCCCCGGTGACCCCCAGGATGATGTTGCGGTGTTCCCAGTTCATGATCCGCACCTTTTCATGAGGCGGTCGAAGGCATCAGTGCGAAACGCAGCAAGGCGGATCGCACCGCTTCATCACTCCTTGGTCGGATTGAGGAACTCGGACAGTTCCTTGATCCGCTCCTCCTTGACCTTCTTGAGATCGGATCCGTAGACATCCTTCTCGTCATCGGAATCGCCATCCTTGATCTTCCTCGCATCCTCGAGGAAGTTGACCTCGTTCGCTTCCAGCTCGGCGAGGATGACCTTGTCCTGCAAGATCTCCTGGACGACGATGTCCTGGAGGTCGGTGGAATCGATCAGCACGAGTGGGCGAGCCCCTCGCTTCAGTTCCACCAGACGCTTCTGCATCAGTGCGGTCAGTTGTAGTTTGCCACCCGCCTTTTCGACGAGTTGGTCCTCGATATCGACATCGAGCACGGTTCCTCCATTCTGGACCCGAGATCCCGCAGGCTCTCGAATCCTCGATTCAATCGTCTTTTTCGCCGCTGCGTCGCCAGTGGGCCTCGATGATCGAGCGAATCTGCTCGACCGTCTTCTCGAGATCGTCATTGACGACACTGTGGTCGTATTTATCTTTTTCCGCCAGTTCCGCCAGGGCATTCCCCAGACGGAGATCGATCGTCTCCTGATCGTCGTCCCCGCGAGCGAGGAGCCTTCGCTTCAGTTCCTCTTCACCCGGAGGCTCGAGGAAAATCTCCAGAGCATCGACCTGCCGCTGTCGCAGCAAGTCTGCACCCTGGACATCGATCAACAACAACACCGCCATCGAGGTGGCCAGCTGTCGTTCGATGCCGTCTCGAGGACTACCGTACAGATTCCCGTGCACCTCTGCGTGCTCCAGAAATCCTCCCTCCTGGACCTGCTTCTCGAAGCGATCGCGGTCGAGGAAGTGGTAGTCCACAGCGTCTCTCTCCCCTTCCCGGGGAGCTCTCGTGGTGGCGGTGATGGCGCGGACAATTCCGTCCTGCTTCACCAGCCGATCGCTGACGGCGGTCTTGCCGACTCCGGATGGTCCTGAAAGTACCACCAGGATTCCGCGTGTGACCACCGTCACTCCTTCTCCAGGACAAACACAGCCACCCGCATCGGTGGGCGTGTCCGTCTCTTACTCGACGTTTTGCGTCTGCTCACGCAGACGATCGACCTCGACCTTGATATCGACCACCGTGTGGGCGAGATCATACCGAGCAACCTTCGAGGCCATGGTGTTGGCCTCCCTGAACATCTCCTGGGTCAGGAAGTCGAGACGACGTCCCACGCGACCACCCTTGTGAATGTTCTTTCTGTACTCCTCCAGGTGTCCACGCATCCGGGTCAACTCCTCGGTGATGTCGGAGCGTTCCACCTGGATTCCGATCTCCCTGGCGAGATCTTTCTGTTCCACTTCCAATCCGACCGGCGCCATCAACTGCTGGATGCGATCCTGAAACCGATCTCGCAACCAATCCTTCGCCTCTGGCAACACCTTCTCGACCTCTCCGAGGCCGCTGTCGATACACCCGAGGATCCGATCGAACTCCTTGCACAGGTGCTCACCTTCGTTGGCTTGCATCTGGCGCAGATCCGCAACCGCATCCTCGATCGTCTTCATCGCCTCTTCTTCGACGCCCTCTGCCAGTTCCACCTGGGCATCCTGTGCCTCGGAGTGGAACTGAATGGCATCTGCCAGGCGAACTTCCTGTCCCGGAGCGACCTCATCGCGCAGCACACTCAGTTTCTCGAAACAGTGGCGAACCGCATCGATCCCGGCATTCTCCGCGACCTCTTCACTCTCCTCGAACGTCAACGAGAGAGAGATCGCTCCTCTCTCCAGCTTGTCTCGAAGGAAAGTATCGATTCGAGACTGCAATCCTCCGAAGGCATCTGGCAGGTGGCTCGAAACCTTGAGGTGCCGGTGATTCACCGACCTCATCTCCACCTTGATTCGATATCCCGCCGCATCACGGGAGCCAGATCCAAAACCGGTCATGCTCCGCAGTGTCGTCATCAGTTCCCGCTACCTGCATCCCCTGAACTGGATGATTCCGCCGGGGCTACTGCCGGAGTTTCTGCCGGAGTTTCCGCCGGGGCTACTGCCGGGGTTTCTGCCGGAGCATCATCTCCGGCTGCATCATCTCCAGCTGCATCATCTCCAGCTGCATCGTCTCCGGCTGCATCGTCTCCGGCTGCATCGTCTCCGGCGTCAGATCCGGTACTCACGTCCGGTGCCGTTCCAGCGCCGGTCCCATCCGTTGGCGCAGCATCGCCGAGGGCATCTCCGCCGCCGATGCCGGGAGTCTCGCTACCCGGGTCGGTCGATCCGATGGCGGGATCCTGTGGATCCGCCTTCAATCGACTCGATTCCTGATCACTGCTGGAAAGAACTCCAACGGAGACACACAGGAGGAAAAAGACCACTGAAAGGTACGCGGTGAAACGACCGATTCCGCTGGTCGCCTTCGTTCCCATCATCTGGTCGGTTCCCCCGAGGCCGAAGGCTCCGGAGAGTCCCGCTTGCTTCGGCTCCTGGATCAGGATCACGAAACCGAGAAGGACAGTCACCAGTCCCAGAAGGATCATCAATACCGTTATCATCTTTGTTCACCTCTATCTGATCAACTTCACCGCAACCGAGCGGCCAGGTCCTCCCGTGGACCTCACGCCGTTGCGATCCCCGCATCCAGAATCCCGAGGAAACTCTCCGCCTCGAGACTTGCTCCCCCGACCAGGGCTCCATCGACCCCTTCAATCCCCAGCAACGACTCGGCGTTGTCGGGCTTGACGCTTCCACCGTAGAGAATCGGAACCTCGCTCGCCGAGGCACCCCGAATCTCTTCCAGTCGATCCCTGAGGTAACGATGTACCTCTTCGACCTGTTCCACTGTCGCCGTACGACCGGTTCCGATTGCCCACACCGGCTCGTATGCCAGTGCGAACGACGCATCATCTTCCAGCAGAGAGAGACCCTTCTGAAGTTGCTCTGCAACCACTTCGAAGGTGCGTCCCTCTTCCCTCTCTTCCAGCGTCTCTCCGATGCAGAGCATCGGCTGAACACCTGCTGCTGAAGCAGCGGCAACACGGCGAGAAACTCGCTCATCGGTCTCGCCGAAGATGGTTCGACGTTCCGAATGACCCACCAGTGCCCACTCGGCTCCAAACTGCTGGCAGAGCTGCGCTCCCACCTCTCCGGTGAAGGCACCGAAGGGATGTTCCGACACCTCCTGGACACCGAATTGCGGCGCCGAGTCGACTCCCTGGGGAATCGTCGACGACATCGATCCGAGCCACGGCATCGGCGGAAACAGGACCACCCGGACCGAGGACTCCACACCATCGGCGAGGAGTCTCGACATCGTACCCGCGATGATCTCCTGAATGAGAGAATCCCCACGAATTCGCCCGGGATTATGCTTCCAGTTCCCTGCGATGATGGTCGGTCTATTCACGCTCTCTCGCATCCATGCCACTAGGAGGGGTCACCAGGGCCCCGGGAACCCCCCGATCGAAGCGGGCGTACCCGGACGCAAACGGACAGGCTAGCGAACCACCTGGAAAGCGTCAACCTATTGCATCTACTGGAGTTGGGGCAGATTCCAGGGGTCCAGTCTCGACCCCGAGGAGGCCAATTTGAGCCCTCCGATTGCAGCCCCCCTGCCCCCTGGATCGGGCCCACCCCTTGCAGCACAATGAAACCCCCACCTGGAGGAGGTAAATTCCTATGAATAAACGGTTTGGGACGATTCTGACCGGCCTTCTCCTGCTCTGCCTCGGCTGTACAGGGGTCGCCGTGACCGATTCGACCCCGCCACCGCTGTCGAGCCTATCCTTCGCCAAGGTGATCGATTCCCCGGGGGATTCGAGTGCCTCGCAATTGCCCTTTCCCGCCGGGGACAGGGTGGAGTGGGTGGTCGATCGCTGGCATCTGCAGTCCGCCGACCTCGAAAGAGTGCGGGCGACCGTCGACAATCACGGATCTGCCGCACTCTCGGTGACCCTGATAGAGACCGCGGGAGCGCAGATGAGAGAGTATTCGCAGCGGCTGATCGGCCAGCGTATGGCGGTGATCATCGATGATCAGATCGTCCTCCTGGCTCTGGTCAAAAGTGCAGTCTCGGACAGGATCATCATCAGCGGTGACTTCTCCAACGAGGAAATCGCCGCACTTCTCCGATCCCTCGAAGGGACGCACCGTTGATGGATCTCCGCCTGCGCCTCCGCTGACCCACCTTTCACTTCGGGGTACACTCCCCGTCGATCGGGAAGGATCGTGATGAGTTTTCCTTTTGCCCTGCAATCGAAATCGGTCATCGGCGTGGTGCACCTGGCACCGTTGCCGGGGAGTCCCGGCTACGGTGGCTCACGTCAGCAAATACTCGACTCTGCACTCACCGATACACGAGCTCTGATCGAGGGAGGCATCCACGGCCTGATCGTCGAGAACTTCGGAGATGCGCCCTTCACTCCAGCCGCCGTCGAGGCGACCACCATCGCCGAGATGACCTCTCTCGTGAACGCCATCACCGCCAACGCCGGGGACACCCCGGTCGGAGTCAACGTACTCAGAAATGATGCCTCCGCTGCCCTCGCCATCGCCGCTGCCTCGGGATCTCGCTTCATCCGCGTCAATGTCCATACCTCTGCTGTCCTCACCGACCAGGGCTGGATCTCCGGGCGTGCCCACGAGACGCTCCGTCAAAGAAACTCCATCTCTGCCGAGGATGTCGCCATCGCAGCAGATGTGGGGGTCAAGCACGCTTTGCACCCGGACCATTTCGATGCGAGCGAGGCGGCGGTGGAGACGGTGGGTCGAGGACACGCAGATGCGGTGGTCATCACCGGCAGTGCCACCGGCTCTCCCCTCGACCAGAAGCAATTGATCGGGGTCAGGGAAGTGATC
>CBFIET010000032.1:0-45404 GCA_965661685.1 Planctomycetota bacterium | reverse complement strand
GAAGTCTGGACTGCTATTCGTCCTCATCTTGGCATTCATCTCTGCAACACCGAAGTCGGTGAACGCAATCGATTTCGATCTACTCAACGGGCGGGTCACCGGTCGTCTGGACACCACCGTCTCGGCGGGTCTCGCCTGGCGCGTGAGTGATCGAGATCTCAGCATCATCGGTACCACCAACGGGGGAACAGGATTCTCCCTCAACGGTGACGATGGAAACCTGAACTACGACAAGGGAGATATCTTCTCGGAGAACTTCAAGGTCCTCCATGAGATCACCTTCGACTACGAAGATTACTTCATGTTTGTCAGGGGTTTCTACTTCATGGATTTTGCCGTCCAGGAAGGCGATGTGCTCATGCCAGGTCGCCCCGCCCTCAACGGTACCGCCGAGAGATTTGCCGGACGTAACGCGGTGCTTCTCGATGCGTACGTACGGAAGGATTTCGGAAGTCTCGACAACCCATTGACGCTGACCCTGGGTAGCCAGGTGATCAACTGGGGTGAGAGCACATTCATCCAGAATGGTATCAACACCGTCAATCCGGTCGATCTTGGAAAATTGCGTGCTGCCGGTTCGGAGATCAAGGAAGCACTGGTTCCCATCCCGGCCCTCAAGTTTGACTACGACCTGTCCGATACCCTCTCCCTGCAGGGCTTCTACCAGCTGGGGTGGCGTCCTACCCGTCTTGAGCCGATCGGTACCTTCTTCTCGGTCACCGACATCGCCAGTCAGGGGGGCAACTTCGTGCTCCTCGGATTCGGGGTCGATGACCAGATCGTTGATACTCCGGTGCCGGGTCCCATCGGATCGAACCCGACCTACAACTCTCCCGTCGGTGTTCGGGTGCAGCGCACCGGTGATCGAACCCCGGACGACATGGGACAGTACGGAATCTCCGCACGTTGGTTTGCAGAGGATCTGGGCGGAGCAGAGTTCGGGTTCTATTACACCCACCTGCACAGCCGTCTTCCCATCATCAGTGCCATCACGGGTTCTGCTGCGGGAGTTTCTGAAGGAAACTACGGCGATTCGGCAGAGTACTTCCTGGAATTCCCCGAGGACATCGAGACGCTCGGAATCGGTTTCAATGCGGATCTGGGTGATACAGGAATCGCAATCCAGGGGGAAGCATCGCTGCACATCGACCAGCCACTTCAGGTGGATGATGTGGAACTGCTGTTCGCGGCACTGTCGCCGCTCAATGGAGTGTTTGGACAGAGCACCATCGGAGCCTTCGATTACGGCGAAACCATTCATGGATTCGTACGCAAAGATGTGGCACAGGCGCAGTTCAGCCTGACCAAGATCCTGTCGGGGTACCTGGGTGCTGACCAGGTGGCGATGGTGGGTGAAGTTGCAGCCACCTACGTGAACGACATGGAGAATCAGGCCGATTTCCGCTACGAAGCCGTGGGAACCTATACCAGTGGAAACGATTTCTTCACCGGTCTCGGGCTACAGCCGGGAACCGAACCGCTGGATGCGTTCCCCGATGAACTGTCGATGGGCTTCAAGGCACTGACCAAACTGACCTACTACAACGCTATCGGATCCCTTTCCGTTTCTCCGATCATTGCATTTTCCCACGACTTCGAGGGAACCTCGCCGGTGCCGGTGGCGAATTTCATCGAAGGGCGTAGAGCCATCAGTGCCTCTGTTTCCGTCGGTTCGCTGGGCCTCTGGGATGTCAAGCTCGGCTACACCAACTCCTACGGAGGTGGTCGTTACAACCTGAGGAACGATCGGGACTTCATGGCTCTCACGGCGAGTTACTCATTCTAGGAGGCGAACAGATGATAAATCGAAGCACGATCCTCACCTTCCTTCTGCTGGGCGCAGTTTGCCTGGTGGCGGCGGCTCCCTCGGGGGCGGATGTCGACAAGCTCGGCAAGGAATTGACGGCGATGGGTGCGATCCAGGCGGGCAACGAGAGCGGGACGATTCCGGCCTGGGAGGGTGGTATCACCTCTCCACCTGCGGGCTGGAAGAGTGGCGATCACTACATCGATCCCTTCGCTTCCGAGAAGCCGATGTACAAGATCGATGGATCAAACTACAAGAAGTACGCAACGATGCTGTCTCCGGGGCAGCAGGCGATGTTCGAGCGTTATCCTGACACCTGGTACATGAACGTGTACCCGTCGCACCGCTCTGCAGCATACCCTGCGGACATCTACGCGGCATCGATCGAGAACGCCGGCACTGCCTCCCTCACCGATGACGGCAATGGCGTCAAGAACTGCCGGAGAACCTCTCCCTTCCCGATCCCGGAGAATGGACTGCAGGTACTGTGGAATCATATGCTCCGTTACCGCGGTGAAGTGATGTCGCGCGTCGTCGGTCAGGTTGCTCCTGCACCCAGTGGTAAGTACACCATGGTGAGAATCGAAGAGCAGGTGCTGTGGCGTTACAACCGGGAGGGGATGACCTCGGCCGATTCAGACAATGTCCTCGCCAAGTTCTACCAGGGAGTGCTATCGCCACCTCGTCTGGCGGGCACCAAGTTGCACGTGCACGAGACTCTCGATCAGGCCGAGGATCCGCGCCAGGCGTGGGTTTACAGTGCGGGACTGCGCAGGGTTCGTAGGGCACCACAGGTCGCCTTCGATAACCCCGGAACTGCCAGCGACGGTCAGCGCACCAACGATCAGTTCGACATGTTCAACGGCAGTCCCGAGCGTTACGACTGGAAGTTGATCGGTCGTCAAGAGATGGTGGTTCCTTACAACTGCTACAAGGCCCACAACGCCGAGGCCGATCCCGATCAGTTGATCCGTGCCGGTCACCTCAACCCCGATCTGCTCCGTTACGAGCATCACCGGGTATGGAAGGTGGAAGCCACCGTCAAGTCGGGTACCAGTCACATCTACGCCAAGCGGACGATGTACTTCGATGAGGATTCGTGGCAGCCGCTGGTCGTCGATCAGTACGACAACTCCGGGAAGATCTGGAGAGTGTCGGAGGCGTACCCCATCGTCTACTACGACATCCCGATCCTTTACGACACGATGCTCTCCCACTACGACCTGGACAATGGTCGCTACCTGACCATCGGCATGAATGCCAAGGGACAGGTGGAGAATTTTGATGTGACACTGCGGGAGAAGGACTTCTCCCCTGCTGCACTCTCCAGGAGAGGCCGCAGGTAACCGATGTGACCGCCACAGTGGCCGTCACAGTGGCCGGACCAGCGGGGAATTTCTCCCTGTTCGTCCGGCCTCTTCACATCGGGGGAGGTGTTCGTGCGTGATTCAATCAGTGCCCGGTTTGTGACGGGTAAGAGCCTCATCTTCTTCCTGCTGATGGGATTCTGTTTGCTGCAATTCCTCCCGGCAACCTCATCCGGCACCGATCGGCCGACGGCGAGACCAGCACTCACCGATCGGGCTCACTCTGCGGGCAAGTGGAGTGGAGCCATGCTCCTCGATGCACAGCGAGAGGGGGATTTGATCGTGGTGGTGGGGGATCACGGCCTGATCCTGCGCTCCGTCGACGGCGCCAAGAATTTCCAACAGGTCGAATCTCCGACCAGGAGGATGTTGACCTCGGTCGCCATCGACGGCGAGTTGGCACTGGCAGTCGGGCATGACACCACGGTTCTTCGTTCTCTAGATGGTGGAAGCAGCTGGGACGTGGTTCACGTCGACCCGGAAGCGGATCTCGCTCTCTTCTCGGTGTGCATCGTCGATTCGAAGCGGATGGTAGCGGTGGGTTCCTTCGGAACCGTCCTCATCAGTGAGGACGGAGGAAACGAGTGGCGACAGGAACTGATCTCCGATGAAGGACCCCACGTCTATTCGGTACAGAAATCTCCCACCAGACTGGTGGCAACAGGGGAGTTCGGATCGATCTTCGAGAGCCGAGATCAGGGCGATTCGTGGAGCCAGCTCGACAGTCCGTATGAAGGCACCTTCTTCCACATCCTCACCACCGATTCGGAATCGCTGATCGTCATGGGATTGAGGGGGAATCTGTGGGAAGGGCAACCGGGAGACTGGAAGCAGGTCAACATCGCTTCCGACTCATCCCTCTTCGGTGGAACACGTATCGGAGATCGCTATCTGGTGGTGGGTGACGAGGGCAGAGTCCTGCTTCGATCGGAGAAGGGCATCTGGACCGACGCATCACCCCCGGAGCGAAGGATCGTCAGTAGCGTCCTCCAAAAAGGTGATGGATCGCTGTTGCTGATCGGGGAGAAGGGGATTCGAGAAATCGATCAACCGGCGAGCAGGTCGAAGGAATCACGACAGGAGGGGGGCAAGTGACCACCCTGCTGGAGAAGATCATCTTCGATCATCGGCGCCTGATGCTGTCAGCGCTGACCCTCATCACCATCGTGCTCACTGTTCAGGCGGCGCGGCTCGCCATCGATGCCGGCTTCGAAAAGCAACTGCCACTCGAACACCCGTACATGGAGACCTTCATCGAGCACCGCGAGCAATTTGGCGGGGCCAACCGCTTGTTGATCTCGGTGCGAGCAAAGGATGGGGATCTGTTCGATCCGCATGCCCTTGAAAAGGTCCGGCAGGTGACCGCAGCACTCGGCACCGTTCCCGGCATTGACCGTACTTCCATCACCTCCATCTTCACTCCCAACGTGCGATTCGTACGCATCGTCGAGGGTGGATTCGAGGGCGGCAATGTGGTTCCTGCGGAGTGGGCACCGACGCAGGAGATGGCCACCAGGGTACGGGGTAATGTCCTCTATTCCGGCCAGGTGGGTCGCCTCGTCGCCAACGATTTCTCCGCTGCGATGGTCTCGGCAACCCTCGTCGACATCGATCCCCTGACCAAGCAGAAACCCGATCCCATCGAGGTGGGGAATCGCCTCGAGGAGGTGGTTCGAGCCCCTCATGTCGATGACCAGGTCGACATCCACATCATCGGATTTTCCAAGGCAGTCTCCGACATCGCCGGAGGAGCGGTTCTGGTGGTGGCTTTCTTCGGAATCGCGCTGCTGGTCACCGCATTTCTCGTCAAGGCGTTCTCTGGATCGTGGCGACTGACGCTGCTTCCGATGGCGTGCTCGCTACTTGCGGTGTTGTGGACGATGGGAGCGATCACCACCCTCGGTTACGGACTCGATCCGATGTCGATCCTGGTGCCGTTCCTGATCTTCGCCATCGGCATGTCCCACGGAGTTCAGATGACGGGTGCCTTTGCCGGCGCACTGATCTCCGGGGAGGAGCCCCGATCGGCAGCGCGCAGCGCATTCCGACAGTTGCTACTACCGGGAATCGTCGCCCTGTGCAGCGATTCGGTCGGATTTCTGACGCTGCTCTTCATCGAGATCGATGTGATTCGCCACCTGGCAGTGATGTCGGCGGTGGGGGTCAGCCTGATCTTCGCCACCGGTTTCATCCTGCTTCCGCTGTTGCTGGGCCGCATGAAGATCGACAAGGAGTATTGCGCGCGCCTGGCTTCGCCAACACCGCTGCGTGATCAGTTGTGGGGCTACCTGGCACGCTGCACTCGAATGCCGGTGGCGCTGGCACTGGTGTTGATCTCGGTTCTGGCCCTGATCTGGGGCTGGCAGAGAGCGGACCAGGTCATCATCGGAGACGCCAACGAGGGATTGCCGGAGTTGCGGGCAGATTCTCGCTACAACATCGACACCCGACAGATCGCACAGTCCTACTCGATCGGTGTCGATCTGATCACCGTCATCGTCGAGACGATCCCCAATGCCAGTATCGATCACTCGGTGATGGACAGGATCGATGAGTTCCAGTGGCGCATCTCCAACGTCGAGGGTGTGCGGTCGACCCTTTCGCTACCGCAGGCAGCCCGGATCCTGGCGGCTGCGTGGAGTGAAGGCTCACCGAAGTGGCGGGAACTACCACGAAACAGTGACATGCTGGCACAGGCCCTCGCCAGCATCGAAACCTCGACGGGACTACTCAACTCCGATGCCAGCGTCTTGCCGGTGCTGATCTTCACCGAGGATCACAAGGCTGAGACGATCGACAGGGTCACCCGGGCAGTGGAACTGTACGGTCAGGAGCTGGGGGCGGATGATGTCCGCTTCCGCCTCGCCACCGGAAATGTCGGAGTGATGGCCGCCACCAATCAGGTCGTTGCGGCGGCCCAGATGGAGATGCTGATCACCATTTACCTGGTCGTCATCGTGCTCGGATTGCTGGCGTTCCGCAGCTTACGTGCGACTCTCTGCGTCATCTTGCCGCTAGTGCTGGTGAGTGTCCTCTGCTACGCACTGATGGTTCTCTTCGGCATCGGACTGAAGGTATCGACGCTACCGGTTGCGGCACTGGGCGTGGGGATCGGCGTGGACTACGGGATCTACATCACCACCCAGTTGTTACGGTCACGAAGGGCGGGGCAGTCGCTGGAGAGCGCGTACCTGACATCGTTACAGAGAACCGGCAATGCAGTCCTGGTTACCGGACTGACGCTGGCGCTGGGAGTGGCGACGTGGATCTACTCCGATCTGCAGTTGCAGGCGGACATGGGAGTGCTGCTGTGCTTCATGTTTGCCGGCAACATGCTGGGAGCCTTGATCCTGATCCCGGCACTGCAGAAGGTGATTCCAGGCGGCGCAGGTGACCAGGATGAAGGCGCTGCCGAGAACTCCTGAGCAGGGTAGAGATCGGATTACTCGCTACCACTCTCCGGTGTGATCGGTTCGACGACGGAATCGGTTGGAAAGCGTTCCGCTGCGGGATTGGTTCCGGCGGGGAAGGAATCGACCGCCACCGCCTCACGTCTCGCCAGGTCCGCTTCTCTCAGACGCTGCTCTGCAGCCTCGTCGATGATGCCCGCCTCACGGCCTCTACGGACCAGCGTTGCGGCGGGGTGCTTTTCCAGCTGACCGCTGCGGATCGCCTTCTTCAACATGTCGGTGTCGCCCCTCGAGGCGACCACCTTGGCAAGTGCCGCTTCCAGCGTCGCCAGGCCCGGCGCTCCTGTCGGCCTTGCTACCACGTCTCCGGTGAGTCGCTGGTAGAGGATGGAGTTGTCGAGAAGGTCGGTGGCGATGGCATCTGCGAGCCGGTCGGAGGGGGCAAGGGCCCGACCTCGGCCGGGAACGCCGAGCAAGCGCATCAACCAGGAAGCGGGGCGGTTCGGTAGATTCTGGACGAAGCCTGCCAGTGCTTGTTCCGTCTCTTGCACCGATCTCTCGAGGGTGTACTGCACCAGTTGCGAATCCTCAGCCGGTCGACCGTCGTCATGGAACTTCTTGAGAACTGCAGACGCCACCGTCATCCAGGACAGGGCATCTGCCAGACGTCCGGTGAGATGTTCCCTGCGCTTGAGATCCCCGCCAAGGGTTCCCATGGCGATATCGGCGGCGAGAGCGAAGTGGGCGGACATTCCGGAGATCCGTTGCTGGCTACGACCGATGGGACCTTCGAAGTTACGACCCGCCAGGCGATATCCACTGATGCGATGGACGAGGGAGCGAGTTCCGTTGGCGATGACGAAGCCGACATGACCCCAGAAGGCCTGGTCGAACTGTTTCAGGTCGCCTTTTTCCACTGCGTCCAGTTCCGAGGTGACATGGGGGTGACAGCGGATCGCCCCCTGGCCGAAGATGATCATCGTACGGGTCAAGATGTTGGCGCCCTCCACGGTGATTCCCACCGGAACCGCAGAATAGGCGTTGGCCAGTTCGTTGCGGGGGCCACGGCAGATGGCGTTCCCTGCCACCACATCCATCGAGTCGTTGACCGTCTCTCTCAGTCTTTCGGTGGCGAATGCCTTGGCGACGGCACTGATCACCGCTGGCTTCTCACCGCTGTCCACCGCAAGGGTGGTGATCTTTCGCAGTGCATCGAGGGAGTAACTGCTGGAAGCGCAGCGCACCAGCGGTTCCTGAACCCCCTCGAAGCGACCGATGGGGAGACCGAACTGTTCCCTCACCGATGCGTGGGCGGCGGCGACCTTCAGGCACAGTTGAGCTCCTCCTGCAGAACTGGAGGGGAGTGAGATTCCGCGTCCGGCGGAGAGGCACTGCATCAGCATTCTCCAGCCCTTGCCGCAGCCGCTCTCGCCGCCGATGACGGCGTCGAGTGGAATCAACACGTTGCGTCCCCGTGTCGGTCCGTTGAGGAACGGAACTCCCAGCGGATCGTGCCGTTCGCCGATCTCGACCCCATCCAGATCGGCGGGGATGAGGGCACAGGTGATTCCGATGTCATCGCGGTCTCCCAGCAGATGATCGGGATCGTAGAGGCGGAAGGCGACACCGACGATGGTCGCCCGTGGCGCCAGCGTGATGTAACGCTTGTCCCAGTTGAGGCGGATTCCCACCACCTTCTTGCCGTCGACCTGCTCCTCGACGACGACTCCGTGACTCGCCATCGATCCGGCGGCGTCCGATCCGGCACCCGGTTCCGTCAGGGCGAAGCAGGGGATCTCCTTGCCGCTGGCCAGCAGCGGCAGCAATCGGTCCTTCTGTTCGACGGTGCCGTAATGGAGGAGTAACTCGCCAGGACCCAGCGAGTTGGGCACCATGATGGTGACCGAGAGAGCGTTGCTGATGGTTGCTGCTCGAGAAATCACCGCCGACATCGCTGCGGCGGAGAAACCGAGTCCTCCGTACTGTTCCGGGATGATCATTCCGAAGAAACCGCGGGAGGCGAGGAATTCGAACGCCTCGTCGGAGATGCCGCCCTCCTGCCGGTCCTTCCAGTTGTCGACGATGTGGACCAGTTCGGCGACCGGTCCGTCGAGAAACTCCTTCTCCCGGGCAGAGAGTTCCGAGGTTCCCTGGCCAAACCAACCGTTCCAGTCGGGGGATCCCGAGAAGATCTCTCCGTCCCACCAGACGCTTCCCCCCTCCAGTGCTTCCCGCTCGGTGTCACTGATGGGAGGTAGGATCTTGCGGATGATGCCCATGATGCTGCGGGTGAGGAGCCAGCGACGGATCAGCGGCAGGTAGCCGAGCACCAGTGCTGCGACGAAGATGATACGGATCAGGTTGTCGATGAGGGTCGGTGCTTCTCCGGCGAGTAGCGGTAATCCGCACAGGATCGCACCGGCGACGGTCCACGCCAGGCGCACGCGACCGGCCACCAGCAGCATCCCTGCCGGAACGATGACCAGCAACCAGGGGACCAGTGATTGTGGGAACTGATCGAAACTCATCGGCGATCCTCTTCTCCGGAAATGGAGTCGTACCCTCGGTGGCGATGATCATCATCCATCAGGTCGATGGAGAACCAGCCGAGCAATGCATCGAGCAGTTCCAGCGGATTGATTCCGCCATCGATGCTCACCAGGCCAAGTGTACCCGAAATCGCCAACCAGGAGTTCCTGCTCCTGCTCTGGGCAGGGGACAGAGCTTCGAGTGCCGGTGCCCTGGTCAGCAGCGGGTTGGGGAAGTTTCGATGCATCTGCAGCAAGGAACACGATTCTCCTGCCACGTAATCGTTGCCCATCAGGCACAGCGCTCCTGACCAGCCTCGCAGGGGAGTACGCATCGAAGAGGCCTCCGGTTCCCCCCACGGCTCCGAGTAGAGGGGAGCTGCTACCAGCAGGGTCGGGAACGCCGCGGTTCTCAAGCGACCAGCGGGCTGTCCGGGGCGGGGATCATGGCCGAGGCTGTAACGGGGAAAGAGGTTTGCATCGGCGAATCCGACGGCGGGGTGAATCCAGCGAGTCGCCTCCACTTCACCGTAGAGTCCGATTCCGGCGCCGATCTGCAGGCGAAAGGTGTCCGCCAGATCGTCTCGTCTCGCCTGGAGATCGCTCCCACAGCCACTGGTAATCATCAGTAGGCCAGAAAGTAGCCAGAAGTTGATAGCTCTGGGGATCATGGGTACTCCTCTCGACTCCATGATGGGGGTGTCCGCTTCCGGATGCATCCGGGCTGGAGATTTCCGTCGTTTTTTTTTACGATACCGGTTGCTGGTGGAGACGAGAAGCCAGCAGGTCACCCGAGATTCCGAGAGGTCGATTGATGATTGCCAGGATACTGTCCTTCTTCCCGAATCTACTGGCATCTGATCTTCTGGCCGCGGTTGGCGGCTGTTTCTACGTGCCTCTGTATCCACGACCGGAACTCGGTGGGCGGCGTCACGGTGCCTCGGCCAGACCTTGCCACAGCGGCGGCTCACAACCTCAAGGGAACGAACTCGATGATTCCCCGCCGCTGGGAGAAGAGAGGCGGCCATCTCGGTGGCACCGTCGGCACCGTTGGTTGCTGCTGCTGGCGGCGATGATCACGACTCCCACCACGACTCCAACGATGGCGCAGGTACCGCAGCCACCGGTGGAGCGTGTCGACATCGATCGATCGGGGGAGAAGCAGCGTGATGCGGCGCAGGTGGCGAGGCGGCGTACCGCTCCGGGGCCGGGGAAGGTGGGCGAGATCTTTGCCATGCTCCTCGACCCATCCGGCGTGGTGCGGGATGCGGTCTTCGAGCAGATCGTCGAGAAGTGGAGTGCCGAAGATCGGGCGAAACTGGCCAGCGGCCTGACAACACTGCCCGCTCCACCTGCAACGGCGAAGCCACGTCCGAGCACGGGCCAGGGCGATCGACACGGAAACCTGCAGGAAATTCTCGCAGAAATTTACCTGCACAGACCCGATGAGAAGCAACGAGACGCTCTGCTACACGTGGCCACCCGCTCCTCGTCGGCGGATGCCAGGGAGATGGCTCTCGGTGCGCTGGCTCGGTTGCCGGACGGTGTCCTCGACGATGACTCGATCGCTGCCATCGAGCGGATGGCGAGCCGCACCTCTCGAGGAAATGATTGGGTGGTTCGCGGGGAAGCGTTACGGACCCTGGCACGTGTGGCTGGCGAAGATTCTCTCGGTCTGCTGGAGAAGACGCTGAAGGAGAAGAAGATCCCGGCACTTCGCATCGCTGCGTTGCAGGGGCTCGCCGAGGTCGATCCGGTACGGGGATGCGAGGCTGCCGTGGAAGCGGCGGTTCGCCCGTGGAAGGATCGCCAGGGGATCTGGGGGGAACGGATTCGCCGTGCCGCTCTGGCGATCCTGGCGGAGCGGGGCAGCGAGTTTCCCCGGAGTGAACGTGTTCGATACATCGACGAACTGATCGAAGCGGCCCCGACGATGGAGGGCGCCACCGGGCGTCGACTGTGGGCAACGCTGGGAAGCCTCAGTGAACATCCGGAACTCCCCGCCAGTGCCAGTTCGTGGGATTCGTGGTGGAAGGCGCGCAAGTCGCAGTGGATCGCCGAAAAAGAGACGGAGAGTTCCCAGCAACCGACTCCTGAGAATCGACCGGAGGAGAGTGGCACTCGAGTGGTTCGGTACCACGGTGTGGAACTGGATTCGCGTCGAATCGTGTTCCTCTCCGATGTGTCCGGGGGCATGTCCCGCACCATCGACGGCCAGTTCGATGGAAGCGGGCCGCGACGCATCGAGGTGGCTCGCAGCGAACTGCTGAGAGTTCTCGATGAATTGCCGAGAGAGGCGTTGGTGCAGGTGGTGCACTTCGCCAGCCGCAGCATGCCGGCACTCACCCGGGTGCAGCCGCTGGCGAGGAGCCGCAAATCACTGCAGAAGGAGATCGCTTCTCAACAGGTTCCCAGCGGTCGAGGGGAAGCGAGGGGCAACCTGTACGGTCCCCTGAGGAGAGCGGTGCTCGAGCCTGGAACCGATACCGTGATCCTGCTGACAGAAGGGGCTCCTACCGAGGGTAAGATTCACGATTCGAAACGATTGCTGTGGCATATCCGTCGCTGGAATCGCTGGGGGCAGGCACCGATTCACGTTCTCTCCGTAGGTAAATTGCGGGGAGACAACCGAGCGTTCCTGGAGTCGTTGGCGACCGAGTCGGGGGGGGGCTTTCACGATGTCGATGGCACCTTTGGAAAGATGCGGTCATCGAGTCGCCACTGACGAGTCGCCGTCGGCGGAAGGATGCTACAGGCGACCGTTGGCGATCGGATCACTGCAGGAACAGGCGTTCCACCCGCCACATCAGATCCTCCTCCTGGAAGGCGATTTCCATCAGGTCATCGGTATCGAGGGTCACGGTGAAACCGTGAACCGGGGGTTGCAGTGATCGGTCGATCCAGCTGGCGTGCATCCTCTCGACCCGGTGTTGACGCCCTCGCCAGGAGAGCGAACGGATCTCGATCTTGCCGCCGCGGAAACAGGCAACCACCTCGTCCAGCGCCTCGTGAATCTCTTCTTCTCGAATCTCCACCATGTCGATCCCGTCAACGGCGCCCGAAGTGGCGAAGGACGCCGACCAATTTCCCGAACACCTTGATACTGTGCTGGCTGGGATCGATTTCCAGTGCCGTGAACTCGTCATTGGCACCTTCCAGGCGGATGCGTTTCTTTCTCCTCGAATTGTTTTTGCGACTGTCTGTCCGCCACCTCTTGAGGGTGCCTTCTCCGTCGATGGTGACCGCAGCGATCTCTCCCATCTCAACGGTGGGTTGTCTGCGTACCACGGCGAGATCTCCCGGCAGGATTCCGGCGTCCTTCATGCTGGTACCCTCCACCTCCAGTGCCACCACCTCGGTGGTGGACCCGAACGCGGAGGGAGGGAAGGGGAGCCACTCCGGTGCTTCCCCTCCTCCATCGGTGCAACAGGTGATCGGTTGTCCCGCAGCGATCCTGCCCACCAGTGGGATCGAATCGTCGACGGAGGGAAGCGACTCTACCGGCTGCCAGTTCCTCGAACCGGCTGCGGGGTCGCGTCGGATCAATCCCAGTTCTTCCAGTCGTTTCAGGTGACGATGAACCGATGCGGAGGAGCGCAGACCCAACTTGTCGCCGATCTCTCGCACCGTGGCGGGGCGCAACTTGCGGGCTCCATCGCGAATCACCTCGAGGACCTTGCCGCGGGTGGTGCCCTTCAGAGCCTCTTCAGAAATCAGAGCCTCTTCAGAAAGCGCTGCGGAAGCGTGCTGTTTTGAACCGTGCAGGGGAAATCTAGCGGACATCGACCCTCTCCTCCTTCTGCCCCCCGGGACGCCGGGGAAGGAGGATCAGCATGGGGAACAGATGTTCGCTCGTCAAGTCGCTCAGGAGCGACGGTCGTATTCGGCGATGATGGTGGGGGTGATCCCGCCCCTGACGAAAAAGTGCCCGGTCGCCTTCATCCAGCGCGGCTGACACGCCGCGACGAGATCGTCGAGGATCTGGTTGGTCACCGCCTCGTGAAACGCTCCCTCGTTGCGATACGACCAGAGGTACAACTTCAGGGACTTGGTTTCGATGCAACTTTGATCAGGGATGTATTCGAATTCGAAGTGGGCGAAGTCCGGTTGTCCCGTCAACGGGCAAACACAGGTGAACTCGGGGCAATCAAACTGGACGACAAAATCTCTTTCAGGATTGGGATTTGGAAAGGTTTGCAGCTCGCGACTCGGTTGTGTCGACATATGACGATCTTTCCAGGTATTGACCCCGAAGGATCTTACTCACTGTGGAGAGCGGCGCGCCTCATCCTAGCGGGGGCGTCGCTGCGATGGGAGAAAAAGTGTACAGGGAGTTTGTTAACGATGCCGAAGCAAAAGGGACGCGGATCGAGATCCTCGATATCATCGGATGCTGAGGAGTCCCGTGGAGATTTCCAGAACTCCCCGTTGTAGGCCGGGGGGGGCGCCTCGTGAGGAGTGGGATCCAGTGACCAGAAGAGAATTATTGGTACTTGGTGGCGGTATCGAACTGCGCCGGGTGCTCACGATGATCGAGGAGTTGTCTCTGCCGTTGTACGGAGTGATTCCGTGGAATGACTCGGAGATTCCAGACCATCCGCTGCAGGCGACCGGGGTGCCCTTCCATCAAGTCGTTGGCTGCCTTGAAGACCTCCCCGTCATTGGTCGGGAAAAGCTGGCTTCGGTAGTCCTGGCACTCTCTCGGCCTTCCGAGAGGGCACTGGCCACCGTCCGATGTCGCGAAACTGAAGTTCCTCTCGCTACCCTCCTCTCCCAGCACGCCATCATCTCCCGGAAATCGCGCATCGAGCAGGGATGCCTGGTGGAGAAGGGCTGCATCGTCGAGTCCGAGTCACGACTGGGAAACGGGGTCCTGATGCTGCCCGGCTCCAGGGTGGGTCTGGGGGTTCGGTGCGGTGATCACAGTGTTCTGGGTCCGGGAGTCTCCCTCGATGATGACGTGAGGGTCGGAGAAGAGGTCCATCTCGGCGACGGCTCGAGGGTTCTCGCCGGCAACATGGTTGGTCGATCGGCAGTGGTTTTGCCAGGATCTCTCATCACCTCCGATGTGGAACCGGGTAGGATCGTTGGTGGGATTCCCGCCGAGGTGGTGGGGCACTCGGTTTTCTCGAGCGGGAGTTGACCTTTCCGCACTCAGGGTTCCTCCGGGAACGGGAGAAGTACACACCTTGATCAGCGACACATCCATCGATAATCCCCTCTCCGAGGAACCACTCCCTGAAGACGAAACGACGGAGTTCGGTCTGCTGGAAGTGGATCCAGCGGAGATACTCACCACCGATCGTCAGTCGGGGTATTCCCCCGCTCGGGTTCATCCCGACATTCCAGCCACCGGCGGTGTGATCCGTCAGAGGTGGGAGGACTTCAAGGTCACGGAGATTCCCCTCTACACACCGTGTGGTTCGGGAGAGCACCTCTACATCACCATCGAGAAGAGCAACAGGACGACCATCCAGGCACGTGATCATCTCGCCAAGGTTTTGGGAGTCCGCAGGGAAGAGGTTGGCTTCGCCGGATTCAAGGACAAGAGAGCGATTGCAGTCCAGACCTTTTCGGTTCCCTCCCTCACTGATCGTGATGTCGGATCGATCGAAGCCCCATGGATTCGTGTGCTCGAACTCTCTCGTCATCGAAACAAGATTCGAACGGGACATCTCGAAGGAAATCGTTTCGAGATTCGTATTCGCGATGTGAAGCAGCAGCACCTTTCCGACGTCCTCCAGTTGCTCGATCGGATCTCGACCAGCGGTTTGCCCAACTTCTACGGTCCGCAGAGGTTTGGCATGCATGGCGACGGAGCGAGGATCGGATCCGCTCTCCTGCGCCGTCAAATCGATGTGGCCATCGATCTCTTGCTCGCCCCGAGAGAGGGAGTCGAAGAGGAGTATCGAGATGCCTTTGCCACGGGAGATATCGACCTTGCCAGGCGCATGTTGCCGCCGGGGAGGACCGCCGAAGCTGCGATCCTGACCTCGCTCAAGACTCATCCAGGAAATCTGAGGGCCGCCGCCAGGAGGATTCCTCACGCTCTCCGCAAGATGTACTACTCCGCCTTCCAGGCGGAACTGTTCAACTGGGTTCTTCAGGAGCGAATCCACCGTAGCCCCGATGCATTCTGGTGTCCCTGGCCAGGGGACATCTGTCAGATGGAGGGGCGTCGATCGAGGTTTCATGTACCTCTCGACGAGGCCTCGGTGGAGAGGGAGCAGGAGCGGGCTCGGGCTGGAGAGATCTCGCCAACGGGACCGATCTTCGGCAGGAAGATGCACGTTCCTGAAGGTGTGGCGGGGGAGATCGAGAGTGCGATTCTCATCTCCGAAGGTCTACGACCCGCATCCTGGCTCTCCCACGTACGTGGGATGAAACTGGACGGAACGCGCCGGTCGATGCGAATCCAGGTGGCAGATCCCTCCGCCGAGTGGGAGGAGGAGCATCAGAGCCTGATGATCTCCTTCAGCCTGCCAGCGGGAGCCTTCGCCACGATCCTCCTGGAGCAGATCATGGGATCGGCCACTCCAGAAGTGGATTCTACTGCTCCTGAGGAACCTCTCCCCGACTGATCGCCAGGATCTTCACCTGTTGGACTCCAGTGGGAAGTACCACCTCGAACTCATCTCCGACCTTCTTCTGAAGCATCGCCTTGCCGACGGGGGAGAGATACGAGAGCACTCCCTCATCGGGGCCTCCATCCCAGGGCCCGAGCAAGCAGTAGGTTGCTTCCTTGCCGGTGGTGAGATTGTTGAAGTGAATCTTGCTGCCGAGCCCGACCTGATCGGTGCTTGCTTCCTCGGGATCGATGACGCGCACCCGATCCAGCTCTCCCTGCATTTCCATCACCCGTCGGTTGAGGTTCTCCCGTTCCTCGATGGCGGAGGTGAACTCTGCATTCTCGCTGAGGTCTCCCAGCGCTGCAGCATCTCCGATCGCCTTGAAGATCTCGGGAAGCTTCACGTTGCGGATCAACTCCAGTTCCCCCTGAACCTTCGTGATTCCGAATTTGGTGGAATAGATGGCACTGTCGGCGACCGTTGCCGATCCCCGGCTCGGTTGACCGGCGAGTACGAGAGGGAACTTCCTCAGGATGATCGCCTTGGCCTTCTCGAGGTTGGAATCACTGATGGAGCGAGCTCCCGTCAGCTGCATGTAAATCTCCCGAGCATCGGTCAGGGTGCACGACTCGAGCACCTGTTTCAGCAGGGCAAATGGCTTCACGGCCAGGTGCTGACGATAGCGTTTCACCGCCACGCCGATTCCCGGGTCCGCCTTGCTGGCACCGGCACTCTCGTTATCGAGGGAAAGCCGGTCGAAGAGTGCAGCGGCCTGGCGGTACAGATCCGAAGAGGAGATTCCCTCGAGGAAGGGGTAGACGTTGAAGTTCTTGGAAGAAGCGTTTCTAACCAGGTGCAGGAACAGAAGCGGGGATTTGCCGGGGTGTTGCATCACCTGGGTACAGAGAGAGTGTGCGACAGCGGTTTGTTCGGACTCTGCATAGACGTTGAACATCAGTTCGCGGAGAGTATCGTCTGCCTTCAGTAACATCTCCTCCCGGAGATCATTCCAGTTCTCCCCACTGAACTCACGTACCACTTCGAGGGTATTGCTTACATCTTCTTCACGAGAAATCGTGTTGAGAAGATCGGCGGGGTGCTTCGCCTTCTGGATGCTGGCTCCGATGGTGGTGATCTCATCACCATCCGGGGAATGATCCTTGAGCATGAGAAGCGCAGAGACTCGATCCGCGGCATCGAGATCACCTCGTTTGATGTCCCTGCGCAGCAGCTGGAACTGTGTATCCAGCAGCGAGTACTGGTCAGCGTTCAGTTCGGCGAGACATTCACGAATATTCTTCAGTCGCTCTGTCGGACTGAGATTGGTGAATCTACGTTCAACACTCGTGGTCAGCGCCTCGGGACCGTCGAGGAGGTAGAGCTCATTACTCTTGCCACCGGACTGGCCCACCAGAGGGTCCTTCTTGATGGCATTTCGTGCCCTTGCCCACCACTTGCTCCAGGAGGAACTGGGTACAGCGACACCACTGAGTGCATCGCGAATCCTGGCGAGGGGGATCGGACGTGAACTGGTTCTCAGGACCAGCTTGATCAGCTCGGCTGGTTCTTCCTCTGCGATCCTCCGCAGTTCCTCAGGGCGTTGCCAGCCGAGGACCAGGTAGTGGTTTGCCTCGAGCGGCTCGCAGATCTGCGGAAGAGCCTCTAACTTGACGGAGTGCCCTTCCTTCTTCTGGAAGTTGACGATGGCGGTTCCCAGTGTCGGGTCCAGTTCCTTGACCTCGCCCACTCCCCAGCCGGAGCGGTGTTTGACGAATGATCCCGGTTGATAGTGAACCATTCTCTTGAAGAGCGGGATCACGTCACCGGGACGAGTACCTTCCATCAATCCGGAGGTCTCGACGCAGTTCTCGAATCCTTCGATGTGACCGAACTGGCTGCGGTAGAGTTCGAGGAGCTGGGTACGGATGTCCTTGTTGCGTGGGAGACTGCAGGCGAGTGCCTCCTGGAATTCCAGTTTCTTTTCGGGGCTCAAATCATCGGTGAGACCTGACTGATGGATCAGTTCCATCATCTGTCCGGCACGTTCACCATGACCAGCAGTGATGGCATTGTTGGTGGCAGTGATGTACTGGGATATGTTGCTGGACGGACCTTCGATGGCATCTAGCCACGCTTCTTCGTACTCACCCCATGACTGTTCCTTCATGGCTTGCGTGAGACGATCGATGAACTTGGACATCTTTTTCAATCCTCCTGGTCCAGCAGTTGCCGGATCTAGCAGTCTACATCGTACCCGTCGAATAGGATTCGACCAGCAGCACAGACGGTTCTGGGTATGTCGTTTGCGAACTCATGAATCAGCACATTTTCGTCTGCTACATCCCACAGGATGAGATCAGCTCTTTTCTTCACCTCGATCGATCCGCAGCTGTGCTCTCGCGAGAGAGCTTTTGCTCCTGCATAGGTGCACGCCCGAATCGCCTCGTGGGGTGTCATCCCCAGGTGCATCAC
The DNA here is from genome assembly GCA_965661685.1 of Planctomycetota bacterium. Taxonomy (GTDB): domain Bacteria; phylum Planctomycetota; class UBA8108; order UBA1146; family UBA1146; genus QNYK01. Next base: position 27,251 of record CBFIET010000032.1, on the reverse strand, counting down.
CGACAAGCCTGCGATGAAAAGCATGCTCTCGATGGTGCAGGACCCCGGATTTCGATCGGTTGCCAGTGCCACCTCCAGCCCCGCATCGAGCAGGGCCCGAGCCGGAGCGTAACCGGATTTCCGCAGATAGAAAGTGGTCCCGGGAAGGAGAGTCGGAATCACCCCCGCTTCACTCAGGGCGGCGATTCCCTCCGGCGTGATTTCCATCAGATGATCGGCACTGACTGCGCCCACTCTGGCGGCGACGAGTGAGCCTCCGGAGGCCGCCAGTTCGTCGGCGTGAACCTTCGGTTTCAGGCGGTGGTCAGCACCAGCCTGGAGGATTCTCATGCTCTCCTCGATGTCGAAGACCCCTCGCTCGCAGAACACATCGCAGAACTCGGCGAGGCCTTCTTCGGCGATGGTGGGGATCATCTCCTCACAGATGAGGCGGATGTACTCGGCCCTGTCATCTCGCCACTCATCGGGGACCTCATGAGCTCCCATGAATGTCGCGACGATTTCCACGGGGCACTCCTCGGAGAGTTGTCGTATTACCCGGAGCATCTTGAGTTCCGTCTCGAGATCGAGGCCGTAGCCACTCTTGATCTCGATGGTGGTGGATCCGCTGGCGATCATCCGCTTTATCCGCGCCCTGGCACCGTCCAGCAACTGATCGAAATCCTGTTCTCTGGTCATCCTCACCGACGCGCGAATGCCTCCTCCGGAGGCTGCGATCTGCTCGTAGTCTGCTCCGGCGCAGCGGGCCACGAACTCTCCCGACCGTTCTCCGCCGAAAACCACATGGGTGTGTGAGTCGACGAATCCCGGGGTCAGCAATCGGCCGCTTCCATCGAGTGACTGTCGACCATCGAAAAGACCGGCGAGTTCAGTCGCCGGTCCTACTGCTTCGATCTGTCCCTTGTCTACCGCCACCGAGAAGTGTTGCTGGGCTGTGGTCTGACCTGGAAGTAGCCTTTCGACATTCTCGATCAGGAGGTCGACGGTTCGTTTCATCGAGGTCGTCCTTCGCCTTGCATTGGAATCCACACCGAGTTGCGCTCTGCGCAGCGGGTAGCATCCTCGTAGCCCGCATCCACATGTCGCCAGATTCCCATGGCTGGATCGTTGGTGAGAACACGTTCGAGACGATCAGCCGCCTCGGGAGTACCGTCTGCAACGACCACCATTCCGGCGTGGATCGAGTTTCCGATGCCGACGCCACCTCCGTGGTGGAGTGAAACCCAGGTGGCACCGCTGGCGGTGTTCAGCATCAGATTGATCAGCGGCCAGTCTGCGATGGCATCGGAACCATCGAGCATCCCCTCCGTCTCACGATTGGGGGAGGCTACCGAACCGCAGTCGAGGTGGTCACGTCCGATGACGATCGGAGCACTGATCTCACCGCTGGCCACAAGTTCGTTGATCCGCTTGCCGAATCGGGCACGTTCGCCGTACCCCAGCCAGCAGATTCGCGCCGGCAGTCCCTGGAACTGAACCCGTTCCTGGGCGGTACGGATCCAGTGGCACAGGTGCTCGTCCTCGGGGAACAGTTCGAGGATCGCCTCGTCGGTACGGTGGATGTCTGCCGGATCACCGCTGAGGGCAACCCAGCGGAATGGACCCTTCCCCTCGCAAAAGAGGGGACGTACGTAGGCGGGTACAAAGCCCGGATATGCAAACGCATCTTCCAGTCCTGCATCCTGCGCCTGTCCACGAAGATTGTTTCCGTAATCGAATGCGATGGAGCCCGCCTTCTGGAGGCCGATGATCGCTTCGCAATGACGTCGCATCGAATCCATCGACAGTTCCAGGTAACGCTTCGAATCGGCTTCCCGGAGTTCCAGTGCCTGAGACAGGCTCAACTGGTCAGGGACATAGCCCAGCAGTGCGTCATGGGCACTGGTCTGGTCGGTGACCATGTCGGGAACGATGCCACGTCGCAGGATTTCATCGACCAGCGTCGCAGCGTTGCCGAGCAATCCAACGGACCGAGCTTCACCGTCACGACAAAGATCCTCGATGCGTTTCAGTGCTTCGTCGAGATCCTCGAAGGACTCGTCGAGGTACCCGGTTTCCAGCCTTCGCTGGATTCGTTCGGGATCGATCTCGATGGTGAGGGAGGTGGCACCTGCCATCGATGCAGCGAGTGGTTGTGCTCCACCCATCCCGCCGAGACCTGCCGTCAGGATCCAGCGGCCATTCAGGTTTCCGTCGAAGTGCTGGCGACCCGCCTCGACGAAGGTCTCGTAGGTTCCCTGGAGGATTCCCTGGGTTCCGATGTAGATCCACGAGCCGGCGGTCATCTGGCCGTACATCGTCAGACCTTCCGCTTCGAGTCTCCGGAATTCTTCGATGTTTCCCCAGCGTGGGACGAGGTTCGAGTTTGCGATGAGAACTCGCGGTGCATCCGGGTGGGTGCGAGCGACGCCCACAGGCTTTCCACTCTGGATCAGCAATGTTTCATCGGGGCGCATCTGCTGAAGGGTGGCGACGATGGAGTCGAAGCACTCCCATGATCGGGCAGCCTTACCGGATCCTCCGTAAACCACCAGGTTGTCGGGATCTTCAGCCACCTCGGGATCGAGATTGTTCATGATCATCCGCAGCGGCGCTTCGGTGAGCCAGGACTCGCAGGAGATTTCTGTCCCACGTGGAGCGCGGACGGTACGGGGGCCGTTGGAGACCGGATGTTCTGGGGACAAGGCTACGCCTCTCCGGGGGATGCTCTTGTGGCCATCCCTTGCCAAACTGACGAGTCCAGATGGCAACCGATAGTTCGTCGGGATGCAACCGAAACAGTCGAGGGAACTCAGGTTCGTATCTCCTCGAATTGACCCGATTCACCGGTAATAATGGCAGGTAGGCGGACCGTCTGAAGGAGGATCGACTTGGTGAAGATAAGCCGGGCACGGGCACTCGGGACCTGTTTTGGTGTTCGAGATGCCATCGAGGCTGCTCTCGACCCCCAGATCTGTAGCGATCTCACCATCATCGGGCAACTGGTACACAACCCCCAGACGGTGGAGAGATTGAAGGCTGCCGGGGTCCGGATGGTCGACACGGCGGATCATCAGATCGATACCCGCAACGTGATGATCACCGCCCACGGAGCACCCGCCAGCCTCCAGCAGGATCTCTCCGATCGGGGCCACATCGTCTTCGATGCGACCTGTCCCCTGGTTCTCAAGGTGCACCAGGCGGTGCGTCGGCTGGTGGAGGAGGGGTGGCATCCGGTGGTGATCGGGCAGCGGGAGCATGTCGAGGTGCGCGGCATCGTCGGCGATCTCGAAGAATACACGGTGATCGGCGGAGTCGAGGACCTCGACCAGCTGGAGAGATATCCCAGGGTCGGGATCGTCTGTCAGACGACCCACCGCATCCGCCAGGCGAGAGAGGTGGTCGAGCAGTTGCGGACCCGCTTCCCCGAGCAGGAAGTTGAATTCATCGACACCGTTTGTAAACCGACCAAGGACAGACAGAGTGCCGTCGAAGAACTGGCGGATCAGGTGGATCTGATGGTGGTCGTCGGGGGCAGCAATTCCTCCAACACTCATAAATTGCTGAAGGTGTGCCAGGAGAAGAGTGTCACCGCATATCAGGTGGAATCTGCCGCCCATATCGACCCACAGTGGCTACAAGGGGTTGATCATGTCGGGATCACTGCAGGAACCTCCACTCCACACGAGGTGATCGACGGTATTCATGCCCGTCTACTCCAGATCTCTGGTGGTGCTCCTCGAACCGAATCGCCGGTATAATCGAACCTACGCCGCTGTGACGGGGTTGAGATTCCTCGTTGGCCTGAGAATTTCGAGGATCCCTGGGTTACACTGGGATCCGTGCGTTATCATTGTTTTTCCCGGTCCCACGCCAGGTCCAGGGTAAACGGAACGGATGAATTAGATGAAGCGGAACCCCTCAATCCTGATCCTCTGGATGTTACTGATCCTTCTGTTGCTTCCCACGGTAGTCGACGCTGGAGGGACACCTCTCTCGACCCGGAGAATCGCCAGTGGTATCAGCCGCCCGGTCCTGGTGACTGCACCTCAAGGGGACTTCGAGCGCCTCTTCATCGTTCAGCAGCAGGGGACGATACGTATCTACGACATGATCAATGCCCAGATGCTCCCGACTCCCTTCCTCGATATCAACTCCATCGTCGGTGGGGGAACTTCGGGGGCTGATGAGAGAGGCTTGCTCGGGCTGGCATTCCACCCCGACTACAGCAGCAACGGTTACTTTTACGTTTACTACACCAACAACTCATCGAACACGGTGGTGGCTCGTTACTCGGTATCGCCGACCAATCCAAATGTTGCCACTCCCTCCAGTGCGTCCACGGTGCTGACTCAGAACCAACCGTATTCAAATCACAATGGCGGGATGATCGAGTTCAGCCCCATCGATGGATACCTCTACATCGGTCTCGGAGACGGAGGTAGTGCCAATGATCCGCAGGGCAACAGTCAGAATCCCAATACACGGCTGGGAAAGATGCTTCGCATCGATGTCGATGGGGGAACCCCCTATGCCATCCCTGCGGACAATCCTTTTACCGGCCCAGGAGCACCACTCGATGAGATCTGGGCCACTGGATTGAGAAACCCCTGGAGATTTTCCTTCGACCAGTTGAGCGGCGACATGTACATCGCAGATGTCGGGCAATACAGCTGGGAAGAGATCAACATCCAGCCCTTCTCCTCCGCCGGAGGGGAAAACTACGGCTGGCGATGTATGGAGGGAAACAACTGCACCGGTCTATCGGGTTGTACCTGTAACGCCACGTCGCTGACTGACCCCAAGCAGGTCTACAGCCACGGCAACGGCTGTTCGATCACCGGTGGAAATGTCTACAGCGGCTGTGCAATGCCGAATATGCAAGGGATCTACTTCTACGCCGATTGGTGTTCCAATCAGATCTGGTCCTTCCGCTGGAATGGCAGCAACGTGACCGAGTTCACGACTCGTACCTCGGAACTCGATCCTCCCGGGTCACAGAATATCACTGGAATCGCTGGCTTCGGCCAGGACGCCTACGGAGAGGTTTACATCTGCGACTGGTCCGGTGGAGAGATCTTCAAGATCGTACCGGCGAACATCGCGGCCCTTGACCTCGATGGCAACTTCATCGTCGATTCCTGTGAATGCTCGGTGGGGAACGTCACCGATTGCAACAACAACGGCGAGCCGGATGCTTGTGACATCGCTTCCGGTGCTGAAGAGGATTGTGACGGGGATCTGATTCCCGATTCTTGCCAGACTCCAGCAAACGACTGCGACTCGAATGGAATCGAAGATTCCTGTGATATCGAGGCGGGTGCTTCCGATTGTGATGGAGATGGCGTTCCCGACAGTTGCCAGCTAGCCACAGACGATTGCAATGGAAATGGCATCCACGATGTGTGTGAGATCCAGAGTGGGACCGTGATCGATTGCGATTTCGATAACATTCCAGATGACTGTGAGCTTGCTGCAGGTACTGCAGAGGATTGCAACTCCAACACTCTTCTCGATAATTGTGAGATCGATCTGGGGATCGCCGACGATTGCAACGGGAACGGATCGATCGACAGTTGCGAAATCGATGCCGGAACCGTTGCCGATTGCAACTCGAACCAGGTGCCCGATGACTGTGATATCGCCAGCGGAGCTGCGTCCGATACCAATCAGAATGGAATTCCTGATAGCTGCGAGGCGACAACGTTCCGCAGGGGAGATCCGAATGCCGATGGCGTCGTGAACATCGCTGACGTCGTCCGTGCGCTGGGATTCCTGTTCAGTGGTCAGCCCGATCCTTCTTGTCTCTCCACCTCCGACGTCAATGACGATGGAGCGATTGACATCTCGGATCCGATTGCCTTGCTGGGATACCTGTTCGGGTCTTCAGCCCTTCCAGCTCCTGGCGAATCATGTGGCATCGATCCCACGCCCGACTCAATCACCTGTCTTTCCTATGATGCGTGTCCATAGTGGTCGAATTTGACGTTTCCTGAGTGAAACCGAGTCCTGGCGGGAGATACGCCATGGCTCGGTTTTTTTATGAATGTGATATTCTGGAGAGTAGCTGACGGTCAGCAGACCTACTACTAGCAGGTCGAGTCGATGAAATCATCAGGGAGGAGTTGAAGTGTCTTTTCGCTCCGGTCAGTCCTTTACCTTTTTCTTGTTGTTACTCGCCATCGGGTCACTGGGACCGCTGCTGTTTCTCCACCAGCAATGGCTGATCCAGGGGCAGGACTACTCGCAGATATCGACACGACTTTCGATTGTCCGAGAAAGTGTTGCAGAGGCACACTTGTGGGCAGAGGAACTGATCACTGGAGACGCTACCCAGACTGTTTCCGAAGTGGACGAGCGGTTTTCACAGGCCCACACTGCGGCACAGAAATTCAAGGATGAGTTACCCACCAAGGGTGCTGGTATCTCCGGCAATGTTGTCGAAGGACTGACAATCTCGGAGCACGCCATCGAATTGCAGGTGGATCTGATTGCTCTGGAGGAAGCAGCGGCCTCGCGTCTCGCTGCCCGGGCGATCAGTCATGCCGGTTCAGAAAGTGATATCTCCTTCGACTCCATCTACAAGAGGGTGCTCGATCGAACTCACCTGCTCGAATCAAGCCTGCTGAATCGAAATCAGCAGTTGGTCGGGCAAAACCTGCGAAATCACTACATCACTTTGCTGATCTGGGCAGGAACTCTCTCCGGAACTTCTGTCGTGCTGATCGTACTCCGCATCCGTCAGCGGCGGGAAGAAGCGGACAAGAAGGCACTCGAAGAACGTTTCCAGGAGGCACAGAAACTTGAAAGCCTGGGAGTGCTGGCAGGAGGAATCGCCCACGATTTCAACAATCTCCTTCAAGCGATTTCAGGAAACGCGAGCCTTCTACTGGACGAGAGTGGTCTCACGGATTCGGTTCGAAGCCAGGTCAATGAGATTGCCGGGGGAGCCACGAAGGCTTCGGAGTTGACGAGCCAGATGCTCGCCTATGCAGGGAAGGGCCGGATGAACGAATTCGTGGTGGAATTCGATCAACTGGTCAGTGAGATCGGGGCCCTGGTCCGTCTCTCGACCCCGAAAACTGTAGAGGTGAACTATTCTCTGACAGCAGGTAGTGCGTGCATTCGGTGCAATGAAACGCAGGTTCAGCAGGTGGTGATGAATCTCGTCATCAACGCTGCAGAAGCGACCCTCGATGACCCCCAGCCGGTCTCAGTTTCAACGTCTCTGCAGAGTTTCACCACCGAGGAGTTAGTGGACTGTGTGGCGACAACTGCCGAGTTCGAAGAGGGAGAGTATCTGGTATTCGAGGTAGAGGATCATGGAACCGGAATGACCGAGGATACACTGGCACGATGTTTCGAGCCGTTTTATTCGACGAAGTTCAGTGGTAGGGGACTGGGACTGGCAGCGGTTCATGGAATCGTTCGTGCTCACGGCGGAATGTTGACGGTGACATCTGAGGTGGGAGAGGGAACCACCTTCAAGGCCCTGTTCCCGCGCTGTTACGATGCTCCCGACCACTTTGAGCTGGAGGAAACTGACCAGAAAATCGAAGGCTTCGGGCGTAGAGCGCTGGTGATCGACGACGATGATATGGTGCGAAAGATACTGGTACGGATGCTGATTCGACTCGGTTACGAGGTGTTCTCTGCAGAAGATGGCGACACGGGAATCGAGGCGATTGAACTTTCAGGGGGAAATTTCCACGTGGTGATCATCGACATGGAGATGCCAGGTCGAAATGGGCTCGAGGTAGGAAGGGTGATTCGTAGCACCTGGGAGCATCTGCCCCTGGTACTGTCGAGTGGCTACGGTCGCGAGATGATCAAGTCGGATGGGCCGTTCCAGGCATTCATCCAGAAGCCATATACGCTGACTTCCATGGCGAAAACGGTCAGTTCCGTTGCGCTTCCCCCCGAGGTGGGGGGGCGCCTCTAGATCGATTCTCTCGTACCGGCGATGAGTTGACCAGTACGAGAATCAAATCTCCTGCCTCGAACTACCGTTTCGACCACATCGCCGGGGAAGGTGAATCCTTCGAAAGGAGACCACCCCGCTCGACTGCGGATCTGATCGCGGCTTACCTGCCACTCTTGACGTGAATCAACGATCGATAACGAAGCGATGGTGCCGGGCTGAAGATCTCCCATCTGGTCCTCCAGGAAGGGAGAGAAGAGCCTGGCAGGAGTTGTGGAAGCTCTCTCGACCAGCAGCGGCCAGGGAATCCCTTCGGCGGCGAGGTGGCACAGAAATCCTCCAAAAGTGTCGAGCAGCGGGACGCCCGAGATTCCTGCAGCATTCTCATCGAGACTGTGTGGTGCATGATCGGTGGCGATGCAATCGATGGATCCTGAGATGAGACCTTCCAGCAGCGCCTGTCGATTGCGTGGACTGCGGAGAGGGGGATTCATCTGAAGCCACTCGCCGTGCCGGTAGGAACTACGATTCTCGATGTCGAACGCCAGATGATGCGGTGCCACCTCGGTGGTCACCACCTGTCCATCTTGCCTTGCGGACTCGATGAGGGAGAGCCCATCCGCCGTGGAGAGGTGTGCGATGTGTGGGTGGATCTCCAGTTGCTTGCAGACCTCCAGGATCGACCTGATCGCCTCCACCTCGGCCTCTGGTGGCCGCCGCTCCTCATGACTCGGTTGGTGTTGATTTCGGTCGAGGATCTGCGGGTCTTCGGCATGAAACATCACCATTCTTCCCGAGAATGGTTCGAGCACTTCGATCACCGATGAACTTCCCCAGGAATCGATGTCTCCCACGCTTGGACCGAAGTAGCACTTCCAGGGAATATCATCCCGGAATGGCGTGGAGCCACGAGCCAGTAATCCGTAGAGAACGACATCGACCTGAGACCGATCGTCTGCGAGGGCTCGTTTTCTCAGGTACGATTCAGCGTCGGAGGGGGGATCAGGATTGTTGGGCATGTCTCCCAGCAGCACCACCCCGCCGCGGATCGCTGCAGCACTGGCACTCCGGTAATCTTCCTTGTGTCGCTGGGAGCCTCCAGGATCGTCGCGGCAGTGGACATGGATGTCGATGAAACCGGGACAGACCAGCACCCCTTGTGGCCAGATCACATCGGGAACCCCGTCCAGTTCTCCTCGCTCGATGATCTTGCCACTGTCACCACAGATGCGGAGCCTGGAGCGCTGGCATCCGTCCGCTTCGACCAGATCTCCTTCGAGAAGCCAGGTGGAGCCGGTCTCCGGTGACATCATTGCGATCCCTCGAGGGTGTTCTGGGGATAGATGATGAGGCGATCGTGAACCAGGATCGCGGCATCCAGTGCATCATCTCCATCGAAATCACCGAGCATGACCCGGCGCGGTTCGATGCTCCTGCCACCACCTCGAAACAACTTCTTCTCGAATACGGGGAAGCGGAGCAGGGATGTGAAGAGGGGATCTCCTCCACCGAGAATTTCTAGTTCTCCACGGACCCCGTCGATGACGACCAGGTCCTCCACTCCGTCTCCGTTGAGATCGCCGGCGCAGGAAGCGGTGATTCGACCGTTCTCCTCGTCGTGTCGACGAGAAAATACTTCGGTCGCGACCCAGTCCTGCTCCCCAGGATGGATCACCATCAGTGCCCGCTCACCGAGGATGAGGATCTCGTCGAAACCGTCCCCATCGAGGTCACGGGTTGCCGCCTCCTTGACCTTCTGGAAGGGGCCTTCCACCGTTGCCATCACCTCGGTGTCATTGCAGATGTGGATCAATCCAGCGCCGCCGTCGACGAGGATCATGCGAGCCTGAGGCTGTGCTTCGAGACGGACAGGGAGCGCGGCGACGATCCTGGCAGAACCGCCAGGCGCATCGATCTGCCTCACCACCTTGGCACGGCCGTCTTCGATCTGGATGATGCGACAACGTCCCTCACGAGCCACCAGCAACTGTCCGTCATGTCCTGCTTCGACACTTCCCCCCGACTCGACGGTGGCGGGAATCTCGATCGGCTCGATGGTCGAACCATCCAGCCTGAAGAATCGGGGACTCTGGAAGGGGATCTGCACGACGATCACCCCTCTACCCTCGCTGCCCGGGAATATCTGCAGGCCAGCGGGTTCTCGGTCTGACTGAAACCTCAGCCCCGAATCTTCGCCGGTGTCGCTTCCTCCTCCGACATCGAGAAGATAGGAGGACTTGCCCCTGCCTGCTCCTTCATCCTGATAAAGGTGAATCAGCGGAGAAGAGAGGTGATCGGAGCTGGCGATGGCGATGAGAGAATCGATTCGTGGATCCTTCACCAGTTCTGGAAAGGAGAAGCCATCTTCTTCCCTTGTCGACCTACCGGCACCACCCTCCTCGGAACTGGTCACGAACAGATCGCTGCCGTGAATCTGGATCGAGGCCGGATTCTTCAAGGTCGGTGAGGGGGATCCTGGAATCAACGATCCGTCGGAGTTCCAGAAGGGGCGAAGCAGGGATCCCTTCGCATCGGAGATGATCACATCCGGATCTCCATCCCCGTCGATATCACCGATGGCCATGGTACCGCCGCCGATCCCCTCGGCGGTCAGTGGATGGACCTGGGGACTGGGCAAGATCTGACTCCCGGAACCGTGTTCAAGCAGGGTGCCGCGCAGTACGGGGCGGTTGCGATCTGCCATCAGCAGCAGCGAGCGATCTGCAGCGGAGGCGATTCCCAGTAATCGCGAATCTTCCGATTCGATGAGAATCTCCGCCCCCCAACCGGTCGAGGAACCGGGGCGCAGTCGCAACGGATGGCGGCGATCCGCGGAGGCGGTGCTGACGGTGAGAAGGTCGGAGATACCGTCTCCATCGAGATCTGTACGATACAGTGCGGAAGGGCCCGCAGCTGTTCCGGTGAGAGTGAGAATCTCCGGGACGCCATCTCGGAACAGGTTTCTGACCTCGTGAATCCCTTCCTTGGAGAGGACCCGGATCACGGCTCCATCATCTCCTCGTTCTTCGATATCCAGCGTCCGATCGCCGCGAGCCACATCACGCAAGCGAATGCGCATCTCGGTCCGGAAGCGATTTTCGTCGTCGGTTCCCCAGCGAATCTCGATTCGATTTGCGTTGGGGCAGGTGAAGACCAGGTCGATGAATCCATCCCCGTCCAGGTCACCACTGCCGATCGCTTCCACTTCGGCTCTGCTCGGAATCGAGGATCGACTCCAACCATCCGGGTCGGTCAGGGTGTTTCCTCCCTCCCGATGGGTGAACCCTTGCACCTCGGGATCCCGGTGCAGCAAGACCAGTTCCCCCCGGTTGCCATCCCAGACGACGAGATCCAGATCTCCATCTCCATTGAGGTCAGTGGAATGCCACGGTCCACCTGCAGAAGAGAGGCGGAAGACGAGCAGGTCAGAGAAGCCGAATTCTCCCGCTGGCGGTGTCCCCTGGGCGGGAAGCGTCCTCGCTGTGCAGCAGAGGAGGGCAATCGTCGCCAGGACGGTGGTAATGTTGAAGCGAAGGGACATCGAGCACCTCCAATGTAAACCGGGAAATCCTGCATCCCGGCAGAACAGACCTTGCAGAACAACCTGACCCGGATCAATATGTTTGATCGTGGAATCATGGAGATGCCACTACATTCACCTGGACCGGAGTCATCAAATGTCGATCAAGGCGGTCTTGCTGCTCGTCTCCTTCGGGTGTTTTCAGGTCTCAGATACGCCGGAGAACCTCTCAGGTCCCGAGCGCGTAGTGATTGATCTGGTCGGTGGAAATTCGGTCACCGGTACGGTGATCAAGGAGGACGACCAGAAGATCTTCGTCGATATCGGTCCCACCATCATCCAACTTCCCACCGATGCGATCATCCGCAGGCAAGTCCTCGACATCAGCGGAGAAGTGGTACCCGAAGGTGAAGGGGAGACCATCTACCAGATCGGCCCCGGTTTGCCACTTCCACTGCAGGAGGCGGAGCAATATGCCAGGGGTTCGGTGGTGAGAGTGCTCGCCGGTGGAGGCCTCGGTAGCGGATTCATCATCAATGATGAGGGATTCGTCATCACCAATGTCCACGTGGTGGAGGGGGAACGGGACATCCAGTTGACCCTTTACCTCGACGAGGCAGAGGGGGGAGCCCGCAAGGAGCAGATCGAGAATGTCGAGATCGTGGCACTCAATCCCTTCCTGGATCTGGCGCTCCTGAGGATTCCGGATGCCGAGAATTACCCGCTGACTCCGGTGAAGTTTGCTGCCGCGAACTCCTTTGATAGAAGTCAGAAGGTTTTTGCCGTAGGCACACCAAGAGGTTTCGAGCGAACGGTCAGTGAGGGAATCATCTCCGACCCGTATCGCTCCTTCGAGGGCCAGGTCTACATTCAGACCACCACTCCGATCAACCCGGGGAATTCCGGGGGTGCCCTCTTCAATGATGCGGGTGAGGTCATCGGGGTGACGAACATGAAAATTTTGCAATCAGAAGGTTTGAACTTCGCAATCCCGCTCGATCAGGTGAAGTTTTTCATCGATCGGCGAGAAGCGTTTCTGTTTGACGAGAGTCAGCCGAATACAGGAGTGAGATACCTTCTTCCTCCAGGAAAAAACAAACCCGGGGTATGACCCGAGTCCCCGGGTTCGATGACGGGCACCGAATGCCCGCGGAAGGAGATACCTGTCATGGTATCCAGGATCACGGTTGCGGTACTTTCTCTGGCGTTGCTTGCTTTCTCCCCGACCTCCATCGAGGCGGGTGGAGATAAGCTAGGCAAGAATTCCATCGTTGTCTTTACCGTAGATGACTGGCAGGCAGAGATGGAGTTGAGTAAGTCGTCCGATATGAGCAGGTTCATGGAAGAACCTTCGATCCAGGCGACCATCGAGAGGCTCATCGATGGTTTCGGGGCGATGAACCAAATCCAGATGGAAGTTGATCAGGTAGCCAAAGATAACCTGCAATTTGTGTGGGGTCATCTTACCCGGGCTCGTAACGAGATGACGGGTGAGTTCGTCATGGGCGTCGGGTACCGGATGGATCCGAACATGGGAATGCCGATGCCCGATCTCATCATCGATTTTCATGGACCGGTCGATTTCACCGAGCCGCACCAGAAGATGATAACGATGATTCGTGATCTCGCTTCAGGAGAGGGTGGAGAACAAGTTCCTCTTCGCACCTTCAGCATCGGCGACATGGAGTTCTCTGGAATAGAGGCGATGCCAGGAGTCGGATTCTTCATAGGTCACTTCGAGGGACATCACATGATCGGCACCAACAAGGCGAGCATGGAATCGTACCTTGCAGAAGGAGATACGACGGTTGGAGAACGCTTCAACTCGACCAGGATTTACCAACTTGCCAGCAAGCACCTGAAGAGAGGCTCTTCTCAGTTCTTCTTCAACATGGATCCGATCTGGAATCTCATACCGATGATGGACATGTTCCTGTCTTCGCCAGTTGCCGGCGGCTTTGACGAAGGGGGCGTTGAAGATATCGAGGATGCACTGGTGCCTTCCAAGATCATCGGCGCGCTCGGGCTGGAAGCGATGAGCGGGTTAAGTTACAGGACGTACTACGCCGACGGTGGATACGGAATGGATGGTGTCTTCGGAGTCGATGGGCGGCCAGGCGTACTGGCGATCTTGCCCCAGTCGAACACGGATATCAGCGTCCCTGATTTTGTTCCTGATAATTGTTCCACTTTCGGGATCTTCAACCTGGAGATCTCCAAGATCTTCGACATCGTCATCTCTGTCGGCTCTGTTATCGGTGAGACCGATCCTGAAGAGATGGCGGCTGAGATCGAGTCGGGCCTCGAGATGATGAAGATGCAGACCGGTGTCGACCTGATGGAACTGGTCGACTCCCTCTCTGGTACCATCTGCACCTACACGAAGACCGAAGACTCCGATTCTCCAGCCAATCCGATGGCACTGATGATGGGTGTGGGGGCTCAGATCCCCTTGGTCATCGGAGCGAAAATTGATGACCGCAAGCCCTGGGAGAATATGCTCGAGACGATGGGAAGTCCCGAGATGATGGGAGCAGCGCTGAAGAAAGAGGAGTTCCTCGGGCGCGATCTATACAGTTTCAACCCGCTCGGCGACGTCCCCCCGGAGTTCGCCGGGCAGGGGCCTTCGGTGGTTCCAGCGTTGTGTCTCGAGGGAGACTGGCTACTCTTCGCCAACGCCATTGAAGATGTTCAAGCGGCGATTCGAGTCATCGATGGTGAGGGCGAGGAACGGTTCGGTTCCGGCGAGAGAACCTCGGCGATCTTATCCCGTGTCAAGGCGACTCAGGGAGTCAACCTCAGCCTCACCGACGTCGGTGCCAATCTGAGCCAGGCAGCGGATATTTTTCGTCCCTTGCTCGGTCTGATTCCCCTGATTGCTCCGGACCTGGCACAGGATGAATCGATGTTGTTCCTCTTTGACCCGGAAAACATCCCTGAGTCGGAGTTGTTGCGGAAGTACTTCGGCTGGACAGCCGCGCGCGGTTCCGTCGTCGAGGGTGGATTCCGTAGTTACAATTTCATGGAACAGGTGACCAAGAGCAGCGACGCCGAGGAGAAGAAAGAGGAGGATCCGAGGGGATCTCAACTCTGATCTCGATCGGCGGGAAACTCCCGTCGGTGAAGATAAGACCGATTTGAGCCGTGGATTACTGGTTCTTTTGCACCCCCTGGCGCTTCACTGAAGTGCCGGGGGGTGTTTTTTGATCGGTGGGTTCCTGTAGGATGGCTCCCTTCGCGACACTGCAACGGGTACGATTCATATCGATACAGAAAGGGGGCACGATGGGATTTGCCGATGCCATTTCGGGACGCCGTGGCCTGATCCTTGGAGTGGCCAATGATCGAAGCATCGCCTGGGGAATTGCCAGGGCTCTCCACCAGTGTGGAGCTCGTCTCGGTTTCACCTATCAGGGAGAGCGTCTGGAGCGACGGGTCCGTCCTCTCATCGAGCAGGTCGATGGAGAGATGCTCCTTCCCTGCGACGTCAGCGATGAATCACAGATTTCGAATCTCTTCGAGACCATCGATGAACAGTGGGGAGGCCTCGACTTCCTCGTCCATAGCATCGGATTTGCTGACAAGGAGGATCTGGAGGGTCAGTACCTCGACACCAGCAGGGAAGGATGGTTGAAAGCCCATGACATCAGCGCATGGTCCTTCACCAGGCTCGCCAGGGAGGCAGCCAGCAGGATGGAAGAGGGTTCCTCGATGATCACCCTCAGTTACCTGGGAGCGGAGCGGGCCATCCGAGGCTACAACGTCATGGGGGTCGCCAAGGCGAGCCTCGAGTCGAGTATGAGGTATCTGGCCATGGACCTCGGCGAGCGTGGAATTCGCGTCAACGCCATCAGCGCCGGACCGATCCAGACCCTTGCTGCCCGTGGGATCAGTGGATTCTCCGACATCTTCGGCGAGGTCGAGAAGCGATCCGCACTGGGGCGGGGGGTGACGACGGAAGAGGTGGGAAATACCGCAGCATTCCTTCTCTCTCCCCTGGCAAGTGGCATCACCGGAGAGGTGATCTACGTCGATGGTGGCTTCCGGATGATGGGATAGGCTCCCGTGCGTATCGGTATCGGACAGATCAATACGACCGTAGGAGATCTGGCTGGAAACAGCGAGCGTATCGTTGCTGCCGTGAAAACCCTGTCGGCGGCGGGGGCGCAGGTGATCGTCTTTCCGGAACTGGCGATCTGCGGCTACCCGCCCCTCGACCTGGTCACCCGAGATGATTTCATCTCTGCGGTGGAGCGGGCCACCCGGGAACTTGCAAGCAAGTTGAGCGGACAGCCTCCGGTGGTCCTCGGTACCATCCGACGCAGCGCGGAGGGGTGCTCGAGGCCAGTCCATAACAGCGCAGCGGTCATCGAGGATGGGCAGATCACCGCTCATGCCGACAAGATCCTGCTTCCCACCTACGATGTCTTCGATGAATCGAGAACCTTTGAGCCTGGCCACGAGGTTCTGGTCCATACCCTCGCCGGACGAAGGGTCGGAATCGCCATCTGCGAGGATCTGTGGACCGGCACAGAAGTGGTTCCGGGACAACCGCAGTATCGTCGAGATCCCGGTCAGGAACTGGCACAACAAGGAGCGGAGATCATCCTCTGTCCCTCTGCCAGTCCCTTCCATCGTGCCAAGTACACGGTGCGGCGAGATCTGTTCCTGCAGCAAGCAAAGCGCTTTCAGGTGCCGGTAGTCCTGGCCAACCTGGTCGGCGCAAATACCGAACTGATCTTCGACGGGGCGAGTTTGCAGGCGAATCCGGACGGAACCATTCACCAGTTCGCCTCCTTCTGCGAGCAAGTCGAGTTGATCGACTCCGTGGACGAGGGAGAAGCAGAAAAACGGGAGGTGGAGGAGATCTCCGAGGCACTGGTGCTGGGGATCCGCGATTACTTCCGCAAGTGTGGCATCAAGGAGGCGGTGATCGGACTCTCCGGTGGAATCGATTCCGCAGTGGTGGCTCTGCTGGCGAAGGAAGCACTCGGTGCCAGCAACGTGCTGGGGGTCTCGATGCCAGGTCCCTATTCTTCCGAGGGGAGCGTCGTCGATGCCCGGGAGCTGGCACAGCAACTCGGCATCGGTTTCGAGGTGATCTCGGTGGAGTCTGTTTATCGGTCCTTCAGGGAGTCGATGGAACCACTGCTGGGAGTGGGAGAGTGGGGCGTTGCTCAGGAAAACTTGCAGGCGAGGATCCGCGGGACGATTCTGATGACGGTGGCCAATCGCAATGACGCCATGGTCCTCGCCACCGGCAACAAGTCAGAGCTTTCCGTCGGATACTGCACTCTCTACGGGGACATGTGCGGGGGACTCTCGCCCCTGGGAGATGTCAGGAAACGAGACGTCTATGCCATTGCACAGCTGCAACGCTACCTCGGAATGATCCCCCAGGAGACCATCGATAAGGCTCCCTCTGCCGAACTGGCTCCGCTTCAGAAGGACGAGGATACCCTTCCACCCTACGACCAACTCGATGAGATCATCGAGGCCTGGATCGAGGAGCGGAGTTCGGCACAGCGAATCCTCGAGCAAGGGAGAGATCGCTCGACGATCGAGCAGGTGATCCGCTGGATCGAGTTGAGTGAGCACAAGCGTCGCCAGTCCGCTCCGATCCTGCGAGTCTCGCCGAGGGCATTTGGAATCGGGCGGCGGGTTCCCATCGCACGCTCGCTAGAAGGCTGGCAATTCGAAGGACTGGATCGGACCGAGGCAGCCTCGCCCTGATGGGATCTCGGCGATTTCCAAGGGGAGCAGGGAGTGCCCGGCGCGATTCCTCTGCGGTGGAACCCCTTGCCCCCGCACGCTTTTGCATCGAAGATCACAATCAGGACTCACCGGGCCGCGTGGAACCCCTGTACTTCGACTCAACGTAGGCACGGACCACTCGACCCCGTGGGTCCCCGATGTAGAGCTATCCTGATGTTTCCCGAGTTCTTTGCTCTCGGAAGCTGTCGGTTCTTGGAAACGAATGCCGTTCTCTCGACGGCAATTCGATGGATGGGCGTGGATCTAGATGGACGGGAAGACCAGTATCGAAAAGGCAGTGCTGAAACTCGGAGACCAGGATATCGAACTCCCTGTATTCACCGGTTCGGAAGGTGAGAAGGGAATTGACATCAGTTCACTCCGCAAGGAGACCGGTTACATCACTCTCGATCCCGGATATGTCAACACGGGGATGACTCGTAGTTCCATCTGCTTCATCGATGGAGAGGAAGGTATCCTCAGATATCGGGGTTATCCCATCGAGGAGTTGGCGGCGAATTCAAACTTCGTCGAGAGTTCCTACCTGTTGATTCACGGCGAGTTACCCAACCCCGAAGAGTACGAGAAATTCCGACAAAACCTACGACGACACTCGATGATCCATGAGGACATGAGGCACTTTTACGATGGATTCCCATCGTCAGCTCATCCGATGGCGATCCTGTCAGCGATGGTGCTGGGACTGTCGACCTTCTACACCGAAAATGATGATCCCGAACAAGATGACAATATCGAGTTGACGGTGTGCAGGCTGCTCTCGAAGGTCAGAACCCTCGCTGCGTTCTCCTTCAAGAAGTCGATCGGGCAGCCATTCATCTACCCCGACAACTCTCTCAGTTACTGCGGTAACTTCCTGCACATGATGTTCCGCGTTCCAGCAGAGCCGTACCATGTCGATCCCGAGGTGGAGAGGGCTCTCAACCTGCTGTTGATCCTGCACGCAGATCATGAACAGAACTGTTCCACGGCGACGGTCAGGATGTCCGGTAGTGCCATGACGAACCTGTATGCATGCATCGCTGCAGGGATCACCGCATTGTGGGGTTCTCGCCACGGCGGAGCGAATCAGGCGGTTCTGGAGCAGCTGGCCACCATCCATGAAAATGACGGCGATGTGGGGAAGTACGTGAACCTGGTCAAGGACAAGAACTCTTCTGTCCGACTGATGGGTTTCGGCCATCGCGTTTACAAGAACTACGATCCTCGAGCGAAAATCATCAAGGAAGCCTGCGATCGGTTGCTCGACCATCTCGGCGTCCAGGATCCATTACTGGAAATCGCCCGTCGCCTCGAAGAGGTCGCGCTCAATGATTCTTACTTCGTTGATCGCAACCTGTATCCAAACGTGGACTTCTATTCGGGAATCATGTACCGGGCCATCGGAATTCCAACCGATATGTTCACGGTGATGTTTGCACTCGGAAGGTTGCCAGGCTGGATTGCGCACTGGCTCGAACAGCGACAGGATCCAGGGGATCGAATCCACCGGCCACGTCAGATCTACACCGGTCCAGAGATGCGAAACTATCCGGTCTAGTTGCTCGGTGGGTCAGGATCCTTCGATCCACGAGGTCGTTCCATCCTGGTAGTGCTCATGCTTCCAAACGGGAACCGATGACTTGATGCGCTCCATGCCAGATTCCAGCAGTCGGAAACCGTCCTTGCGGTGAGCGAGCGAGACTCCGAGAACGATGCTTGTCTCGCCCACTTCCAAGGATCCGATTCGGTGCACTGCCAGTGCCCGCGTCGCACCTTCCACGAGCAGTGACCTGGTCACCGCCTCCAGTTCCTTACAGGCCATCGACTCGTAAGCGTGGTAGTCGATCCGCGTCACCTGTCGTCCTCGGTTGTGATCCCTGACATTGCCACAGAAGAGCAGCACCGCCCCCGCATCTGCAGAGGAGAGCCAGCGCGAGCATTCGTTGACATCGATGCTCTGATCGACCACCCGGGCAAGGAAAGGAGTTTCTACCGACTCCATCACTAACCGCCGCTGACCGGTGGGATCAGCGCCAGTTCGGCACCGGCATCGATGACCTCATCGGCAGCTGAAAAGCGTTCATTCATCGCCACTCTGGTGCTGGGAAGCCGGTCGGCAAGGCCCGGATGCTGTACCGCGATGGCAGCGACGAGATCTTCTATCGAGGATCGGTCTGGCAATTCGACATCGATCCGATCACAGCCAGCAACATCTCGCAGGGAAGCAAATAACATGACTGAAACCTGCAACGATTTTCTCCTTCATCCCGGGGAACCACCCCGGTAGCTGAACCGATGTGGTTGAAGATTGACGATGGTCCAGCATCGGGGGAGGAGCCATGTGGGTCAAGATCCATACATGGCATAGAATGAAACTGCCGCCACTTCAATCGAGTTGACTCTGGTACCAGGTTCGCCATCCAGCAACTTCACTGGCTCGATCGCTTGCAGTTCCCTCCTGCCAGAAACTGGGATTGAGTACGGTCGGGTGCCGGGAGGATCTCGAAAGCACCATGACAGCGGCAAGTCGAACCGCTCCATCCGTCGATTCGAGTAGATCGATCAGCCTGGGTGTCAGGATGCCGGCGGAAAAGTACTCCGGAAAGGCGTGGCAGATTGCCAGCTGGATCTGGGGAGATCCCGATGCTAGCTGTTCGGCGATTCGTTCTCTCCACGAATCGCGAGCTGCACGGTCGATGCGTAGCCTGCTGCGATGAATCAACCGCGTCGCACAGGCCCATGCCCACTGACACTTCTCGTCTCGTTCCAGTTCCTGCTCGATGACGGGCAAAATTTCTCTCACCGCTGGTCTGCTACTTCGAAGGCTCTGATCGACGCTCCAGCAGCAGTAACGTGGGTCTGAGAAGTACTCCCTTAACCGCGATGAGAGGGAGGGTGTGAGAGCGTCGATGACGGCGGGAATCTGGGCGGTGATCTGATCGGCTTCGAGTTGAAGCAGCGCCTCGAGTCGTTGCTCGTAGTCGCCTTGCTGCTGCTGATAGAGGGTCCAGAAGATCGCCCATGAGATTGCGTATCTCCGGGTGACCTCTTCATCCTTCCTGTAGTAATCGATCCAGTTACTGTCCAGGAGCTTCCGGGCGAGATCCGAGAAGCGACTGCGGCCCAGCCGGGAGAGTGTGTTCCGGGCCTCCCTGTAGTATCCAGGATGAATGGGGGGGACCTGGAACTGGCCATGGGGGTCGATGTGTGCGACTTCGAGGGAGCAGGCGATTGCTTCGGAGAGCCACCAGTTCGAACGAATTCTGGGGTGCCCCTCGGTGAAGTGGTGGGCCAGTTCATGCAGCAGGGTTCTCTGTCCATCCGGTTCAGAACTGAAGTGATCGGGACTCAGTTTCGATTCCCAGGGAGGGGTGAGGCGGATGATCGAAAATGCGTGGTTGTACCAGCCCGCAGTACGGACCTCATCCTCTCGAACGATGTGATCAGGAGGATGATTGCCCAGCAGGATCGAGGCGGGGCCCACTTCGGCGGAGATCTGCGGAAGAGTCTGTCGAAGGCCGTCCCGCATCCATCCCAGATCGTGTTGATAGGAGCGTGCCAGTTGTAGGTCGACATTTGTCCACAGGGTACCGGCGGGGGTGTCGAGTTTGTGGCGATAGAATGCACTGCAGCCGCACAGGGACCCCAGCAAGGAGAGCAGGAGAAGTACTCCTGGAAGGCGATTGAATCCGCTGAAGATCATCGGAATCGAAATCCTCTCATCGGAGCGCCTCTGCCAAGGTAAGTGACCTGGTGAGACAACTCGCCACTCTCTTCCGACCTTCGCCACAGAACATAGGCGATGGAGCTGGAGCGAAATCGTCCCGATCGGTGAAGGAAGTGGTAATGGACCTCGTAGATGGGAATTCCCCGATGTTCTTCATTCTCTTGCGACAGTCGATTCGAGGTGATGTGCTGCTGGCTCCATCTCTTGAAGTCGTGCTGCTCATCGAGGTCGGTCAGTGTCACGGCGAAGTGCTTCACATCCTTGTCTCCGGAGAATTCCCGGACATCCTGGACGGAGGGAAGAATGGAGAGGGTGGAGCAGCCGCTGATGCTGAACAGAAGTGCCAGAGGCAGCAGGATCCCGGCTTGCCGGTACAGGAAGCGGTCAGTGCGCTCTCTGTCAGAGGGAATGATCGAGTTTGGCAATAAAGTACTCCGGTGAAGCATCTGCGTTTTCTTCATGACAATTGACCTCACGGGTCATGACAAGTAGATGTTACCACGGTAACCGTGTCACGGGGATCCACAGTCGCGGAGGATCTGATCGGTGACCCGGACCACTACGGAGCCAGGTACTTGAATACTGATGAATACGGGCAGGATCGATGAAGATGGAATCTGAAGAGAACTCATCCACCGGAAGTGTTCGTTTCGTGCCGATCTTGCTCGGTCCGATCCTCGGTCTCGCAGCGTACTGGGGTGCCGCGGATGCGATCTCCACGGAGGCGAGAGGAACCCTGCTGGTAACGGTCTGGACGGTGGTCTGGTGGACCACCGAGGCGATTCCCATCCCCGCCTCCTCGTTGTTACCTGCCATCCTGTTGCCGGTGATGGGGGTGTGTAAGGCATCGGTGGCGGCGAAGTATTATTCCCACCACCTGATCATGCTGCTCCTCGGTGGCTTTCTACTCGCCAGGGCGGTGGAGTGTTCAGGACTTCACAAGCGAATTGCGCTGGCGACCTTGACCACGGTGGGGACCTCGAAGCGGCGTCTGGCCCTCGGCTTTCTGCTGACATCTGCGATGTTGTCGATGTGGATCTCGAATACCGCTACGACCCTGATGCTGATGCCCATCGCGATTTCGGTGGCCAATCGATCGGAGAAGGGAAAGAAGAGCGGGGGTGGAATCTTCACCTCCTGCTTGTTGCTGTGTACTGCTTACGGGGCAAATGTCGGAGGAATAGGCACCCTGATCGGCACCCCTCCGAATCTGATCTTCGTCAAGAATGCCGAAGATCTCGATCCACCGATCATCATCGATTTTCTCCACTGGCTTCCCTTCGGCTTACCGATGGTCCTGATCTTCCTTCCGTTGATCGGATTCCTGATGACGAGATATTTGCTGCCACTTCCTAGCGATGAATCCACCGAGAGTAACCGGGCCTTGCTGGAGGAGCGGGCAGCGCTGGGGAAGATGAGTTCGGCGGAATTTCGGGTACTGGTGGTGTTCATCCTCGCAGCGCTGGCATGGATCACCAGAGGTGGTGGAGGACTGCCGGGTTGGAGTGTGCCGGTGGCAGCAGCGCTGGGAATCCCTGCTGAATCCGCCTCTGATTATCTCAACGATTCCCTGGTTGCGCTGGTGGCGGCGATTTCGCTCTTCGTGATCCCCTCGAGGCGCAGCGGACCGGCATTGCTTGACTGGAATCAGGCAAAGGATGTTCCCTGGGGAATGCTGCTCCTCTTTGGCGGCGGATTCGCCATCGGTGGAGCATTTCAGGATAGTCATCTCTCCGAATACTTCGGATCGATGATGGCTGACTGGGTGAACCTTCCCTTCGCAGGAGTGGTTTGTTGCATCTCGTTGGGAACCACCTTCCTGACGGAGGTGACTTCCAATACCGCATCGATGCATGTGCTGATGCCGATCCTGAGAGAAGCGGCTCAGCAGGGAGGTCTGGCACCTCTCATCCTGATGCTACCCGCAGTGCTCTCGGTGTCCTGTGCGTTCATGCTTCCGGTCGCAACGGCACCAAACGCCATCGTGTTTGCCACCGGAAAGGTGAAGATACGAACGATGCTTCGCTGTGGATTTGTCTTGAACCTGGTGGGAGTGCTGGTGGTACTACTGGTCACGGTGGTGGTCTGGTCTCTGGGCTGGATCCCCGGAGTCGATGGGTGAAGCAGGTACCGTTCAGCGGTCCTTGCGTTCTTCCATCAGCTTGTGATATGCGTCGAGGAGTTGCTGAAGCCTACGACTCGCTTTCTCCACCTCTTGAGGATCTGTAGCGGTGATTTTGTCGGGATGGTGAGTGCGGACAAGGTCTCGAAACCTGGCGCGGATCTGCTCCTCGCTGGCATCTTGATCGAGGCCGAGGATCCGATAGGGGTGAGGTGCCGGGAGATCCTTGGCTGACTTCTCTTGTCTGGGGGTGTTCGTACTGCCGCCACCAGCCGTGGAGTCGATGTCGCCCAGTTTGGTATGTGTGCGGATCTGCTTCAGCCAGCGGCTCCACCACGAGCCGCTGTACCGATGATCTCCCTTCGCCTCGAAGATCGCCTGGCGTTCAGACCCGAAGCGGTGATGCCACTCCTGAATTTCGACGAAGTCCTCGGGAGCGAGGGGCTCGATCCACCCGAAGAGCCAGTCGAGGATGTGGATCTCCTTGGCAGGAGATGAGTAGAGAACCGATTCGCCAATCTCCTCGATGCGATTTTCTTTTCGACAATGTGGACAGTTGTAGATGCGATATGGACCACCGGACTGGGGATCGCGACCCCTGAGGAGGCCATCACGGATCACGTGATCGGGTGCCAGAGATGCCCTGCAAGACCAGCACCGGAGCATCAGCCTGCAGCCCCCGGGAAGATCGCCATGCAGTCGCCATAGGAGTAGAAGCGGAAGCGATGATCGATGGCGTCTTGATAGATCTTGAGTGCTCGCTCCCGTCCCAGGAGAGCGCAGACGAGGATCAGCAGAGAGGAGCCAGGCAGGTGGAAATTGGTGATCAAGCCATCGACATTGTGAAACTGGTGGCCGGGCAAGATGGTGAGGTCCGTCTCGCCCTCCCGATCGGGTCCTTCGGCGATGGAGCCGAGGCTCTCCAGAACTCGTAAGCTGGTGGTGCCCACCGCGATGATGCGCCTGCCTTCGCGGCGAGCTGCCGCCAGGGCAGCGAGGGTATTCTCGCTGACGGAGTACCACTCCGGATCTACCCGGTGATCACGAATGTCGACCGCCTCCACCGGTTTGAAGGTGCCGGGGCCCACGTGCAGGGTGACGGGGACCACCTGAGTCCCCTTCTTCTCCAGGCGATCGAGGAGCGGGGCATCAAAGTGAAGACCAGCAGTGGGGGCGGCGACTGCCCCCGCCGTGCGAGCAAAGATGGTCTGGTAGCGAACACGGTCGGATTGCTGACGGGAGTCGTCAGGACTTCTCGAGATGTAGGGAGGGAGAGGAACCTCTCCGATCTGCTCGAGAACCTCTTCAGTACCGAGATCGACGACCCAGCCCGATCCACGCCGCTCGAGGACTGTCAGGGGAGGTCCATCCGTTTCAAGAACTTCGCCCGCCTTGATCCTTCTGGATGGAGAGAGCCAGGCTTGCCACAAGCCGTTCTCGAGTGGGCGCAGCATGAAGGCTTCGATCGATCCGCCGCTGGAACGGCGGCATCGAACCCTGGCGGGGAGAACACGGGTGTCGTTGACCACGAGCAACTCGTCCCCCCGCAAACGATCACAAATCGTGTGAAAGGGGGCTTCTCGATGTTCATTCACGTCGGAGGAGCAGAAGTAGCAGCGGGAGTCAGATCGTCGGGGAGCTGGCTCCTGGGCGATCAACTGTGGTGGTAGATCGAACTGGTACGACTCGATCGATGCAGCGGTGGAGGGATTCTCCCGGGGGGGGAGACCCTCAATCCTCGTCTTCCTCGTCATCGAAGTTCTCTTCGGCAGGTCCACGTGCTCTTCGGACGGGAGGGTCTGAACTGGGGGGGACCATCTCCCTCTGTAGTTCCACTTCCTCGGAGGGCTGGAAGTGTGTCCCGGAAAGTAGAATCCGTTCGTCGAGATAATGCATCTGGTCAGCGGCGTGGAACAGTTCCGACGAGGTGGTCTCCCGGAAGGAAGCAACCTCGACTCTCACGCCGTCCATCGCGAGTCGATCGACGAGGGGAACGAAATCACCATCACCGGTGACGAGGATCACTGTATCGACTCGGGGGGACAGAGAGAGGGCATCCAGGGTGATCCCGATGTTCCAGTCTCCTCGGTTATTGGTGTCATTTCTATCACCGACGATTCGTTTCCGCACCTCGTAACCATTTCGGCGCAGTACCTCGATGAACTTATCCTGTTCCATTCCAGGTCTCTCGACGATGTATGCCAGGGCTCTCGCCAGGACTCTTCCGCGCACCAGATGTTTCAGCAACTTCGAGAACTCGAGTTTCGACTGGAAGATGTTCCGAGCTGCGTAATACATATTCTGGACATCGACGAAGATGGCAACTCGCTGATGAGGTGAGACATCGTGACCATCGATGGAGACAAGCATCTTGTTCTCCCCGGAAGATCCCTCACTGTTCTGGAGTTTTGTGAATGCATCGAGGCCGCGCTGCATCTCAAGTTGATGAGACTGGCGTTCCTCGTCGATCAGTGAATTCAGGCGATCGATCTCGTCGTGAAGTTCCGAGATCTCGTCACCGTTTCCACCGCTATTGCCTGGAGATCGAGTGATCATAAGTCCTCCTTGCGGGAGTGTACGGGAAATCCATCCAAGAAACACCGATTCATCCGGTGTATTGAACAAAACCCGAGTGTTGCCTGGCGAAGTTCTCTTCGGGTCAGTGTTTCCGAATCGACCACAGCTTCAGTTAATCCACCTGGATCGATAAATATCTGCAGTCCACGCAATCGCCGTTCCAGTGCCGGTTGAGCCGACAGGAGGTCGGGAATGAGGTCGTTTTCTCGCTGCGTCCAGTTCTCGCCGGGGGAAATCTGCTGCCAGAGATCGATGGTGCTGACGGAGAGAGGTTTGAACCAGCCAGTCGTGAAATTGAGAGGTTGGACAACTCCCTGTCGATTTCGAGGTAGCAAGCAGAAATCTGCCCAGGTGGAGTTCCGTGTCTCGAATCCTTCTCGTTGTACAGCGAGGTTGGCACTTCCCATTTCACGGAACATCTCCGAGACGATCCTCCGGCACGGAATGGTTCCCCGGTATCGAACCTTATCGAGGAGTAGCATGCTGAGACGGCGTGAACTATCAGGAGAGGCGAAATCGTCATCGAGGATCAAGGTCAAGACACCCAGAGCCGACTCGATTTCGAGGTTGCTTTCAGCCTGACTGGAGAGATCCAGAGTGAGGGAGATCCTCAACATCTCGTCGACCCAGTCGAGCAAGGTTGACCTCTTCATGTCGCCGCCGATGTACGCTTCCAGCATCCGGTCGACCTGGCGTAAGTTCAGCGACAGGATCTCGATTTCGCTCTCCTGTAGGGGGCCCTCAGCTGCGGTCTGCTTGGCAAGCAGCAGCGAATCGGTGCCGCCCACAACTTCTCCCCGGATCTTGCGGGCGAGCCGTTGAATTCGAGTGAGACGATCTCTCAGCGAACCAGGATAGGGCAATGAACTTCTCCGTCCAGATTTAACTGACCTGTTCTTCTATATGTTCGTTTCGTTAGCATCGGATGATATAGAATCTGAAAAATTCGTCCACATGACCTCGTCAACACTCGAATATTGAGTAACAATGGGGGTGTGGATCAGCAACAATGCTGGCACAGGGGAGGCGGAGACACCGGCGAGCGCCAGATTCCGATAATGACGAGTGGTAGAGAAACCCCGATTGCTCCGTCGAAGGATCTGCTGCTTCTTTCTCTTCTTCTTGTTTTTCTCCCGCAACTATTTTTTGGAAATGGACGGCCATCCATGACGAAACGGAAGACGACGCCTCGAGTGAAATCGAGAGGTTCCAGCACCCGTAACTCTACAAGGAACAATGCGCGCCCCAGGTACACCGATTCTTTTCGCCGAAAAGTAGTGAGCTATTCGGTTCGAAACGGAATCGCCAAGGCTGCAGAGAGATTCGAGGTTTCGACACCCAGTGTCACCAACTGGCGAAAGAGTTATGGTGTTACCAGAGCCACCAGGAGTTCTGCCCTCAAGGGAGAAAAGGTAGTCATCCCCGAGTCACCTTCCAAAAAATCTCGGGAATCTACATCCGGTACTCGACGCTATTTGCCCGAATATCGTCGACAGGTTGCTGAGTTCTCGGTGGTGGTGGGAGTTCTTCGTACTTCCGAACTCTTCAATGTGAGTGCCCCGAGCGTGACCAACTGGCGGAGAGAATTCGGAATCACCAGGGAGACCGTCAAGCAGAAGAAGAATGCTCTTCAGGTAGGCACTCCCGGTCT
>CBFIET010000031.1:0-13382 GCA_965661685.1 Planctomycetota bacterium | reverse complement strand
TCACGTCAAGGCGATCCTCTTCGAGGGAGTCTTCGGCGCACTGATGTGGTCTACCGGTGAGATCGCTCGCAAGGCGCTTGGTGTCGACACTTTTCTACTGACCCTCATCATCATGGCGCCCGCCGTGGCACAGGGTGCAGTGCTCTTCTTCGGCGGCTGGATCTCGAGAACTGGCCCTCGCCGATTACTGCGTCGAGCGGCGACCCTGGGACGATTGCCTGTGGCCTTGATCGGATTGTTGCTGGTTCCCTCCATCGGCGAATGGGCCAGTTCGGAAGAGGGCAAGAGGGTGGTCCCCTGGTTCTTCCTGGCGCTGGTTACGATTCAGGCTCTGGCCTCGGTTCCCATCACTGCAGCATGGAATGGTGTTCTCAGGGGAAACTATTCCGACGAGCGGAGGGGTACCTATTACGGGACAGCTCAGAGGTGGGGATCACTCCTCTCCGGAATCGTCACGCTGGGAGCGGGGATCTGGCTGCACTATTCCACCGATGCATTTCCCTGGCTCTACATCATCGCTGCGATCACCGGATGGCTCTCCTGCTGGATCTTCTCCAGGGTTCCGCTCCGGAACAGGAAAGAATCGCGGGCAAATACGCCGAGCATCCAGGGGGCCAGAGCGCTGTGGAGGATCCTGATCCGCGATCGCAGGTTTCTCACCTTCGAGATCGGTTTCGTTCTGTATGGAACGGCCTTCATGGCTCTCATCACTGCCAAGCCGATCTGGACCGTCGACGAGGAGTTTCTCGGCCTGTCGTGGCCAGTACTGCTGGGGAGCAAGGGACTGGTATCACTGGCGATGGTGATGCTGACCCCGTTGTTCGGCAGAACTCTCGACCGGGTCGGGCCCGGCTGGTTATCCGGTGTGGCATATTCCGGACTGGTGCTGTACGCATTGCTCCTCATCCTCGCCACCACTGCGACAGGGTTCATCTGCGCAGAAATCGTCTTCGGAATCTCGATGTCTGCGGTGATCCTCGCCTGGAATGTCGGCCCCATCTCCTTTGCTTCCATCGATGAGGGAAGGGAGTACATGGCGGTGCATGTGGCACTGGTATGTGTACGGGGATTGATCGGTCATCCGATCGGTGGCTATCTGGCCGAAACGACGGGGGATCCTCGCTACGTGTTCGGATTTGCCATGGTGATCTGGGTCATTTCTGCAGCGGTAATGTTCTCTCTCGGCAAGGGACCAGCACGTAGGGAGAACCTGGAGTCGTCGCCGTGATACACTGTGCTCACGGATCTCCAGACAGGTGAAGCAAGCGGATGAAACAGGAGGGTGTGATGGCCAAGAAAAGAGGATCCCGAGGTTCCACTCATCGAGTCAACGAACTCAATGAGGCGCTGGTCTCCCTGGATCGGTCGCGAGGTCCCCTGTTCCTGGAGAAGCAGAATGATGCCACTCCTTCGGCGCGGCCTGATGGTCAGCGAGATCCGGAGTGCTGTCGCCGTCCACAGAATCGTATGCGGATCTCGGACCTGGAAGCCATCGACATCAGCAGAGCATTCATGGAGAAGCCGCATCTGCGAGGCAAGGTGAAAAAGGTACTGGAGCGGATGGGGCAGAGTCTCACCTTCATAGGTGATACTAACAAGGCACAGCCCTACACCTGCCCCTTGCTCGACGGTGATAGTTGCCTGGTGCATCGAAGCGCCAAACCGGTCGAGTGCCTGGCGATTCGCGATGATGAGACGGTCAGTACCGAAGGGAAGCGATCAATCGATCGCAGGGATCAACTCAACACCGAGATCTTCGGGAAGAGATGGGCCTACAAGTCGATTCCTCTGATGTTGGCCTCCTATCTCCTCGATCCAGAGGGGCCCGCCACCGGGAAATCAGGAGCGACGATGCGCAAGGAGAGACAGAAGTTGAGTCGCCGTGAAGATCGCGGCAAGCGAGGGAGTAAAGAGTCCCGATGAAATTGATCGTGCACGATGTTGCGATGCCACTGGGCCGTTCGCGGGATGATCTGAAGCGATTTGTTGCGCGGCGGTTGAAGATCCCTCCGGTAAAACTCACAAGCATCGAGATTCACCGCCGCTCCCTCGACTGTCGCAAGGGGAGCCCTCCGCGGTGGGTACATGCCGTCATCTTCGAGGTTCCCGCACACCTTTCCGACAAGTTGATCCGAAACGGCAAGGCTAGGCAGTGGAAGCCGGTCACCATCGAGGTGCCCCGGGGGGCCGCTGACCGGAGACCACTCGTGGTCGGGACCGGACCGGCGGGGCTTTTCTGTGCCTGGCGACTGGTGCAAGGGGGAATGAAACCGCGCATCATCGAGAGAGGACCTGAGGTGGTGGAGAGGTCGAAGCGCTGGCACCGTTTCGTCGAGGGGGGATCGTTCGAAGGTGAATGTAACCTGCTCTTCGGGGAAGGTGGTGCAGGCACCTACTCCGATGGAAAACTATATACCCGTGTCCAGGATCCGAGGGTTGCAGAGGTGCTTCAATTCCTGGTCGATAACGGGGCACCGGAGGAGATTCTCATCGAAGGAAGACCTCATGTCGGGTCGAACCTGCTACCGAGCATCGTCAAGAAGATGCGAGTTGCCCTCCAGCAGCAGGGTGCAGAGTTCTTTTTTGATCACCGGCTGGTAGATCTGAAGATCGATGATCAGTCCTCCACCCGCCGCATCTCGGGTGCTCTCATCGAGTCTGCCAATGAAACGGTCGAATGGCCGGTCGATGCACTGTTTCTCGCCACTGGACACAGCGCACGAGACATCTATCGAATGCTCGCAGCCCATCGAATCGCACTGAGCCAGAAACCGTTTCAGATCGGGGTGAGGGTCGAGCATCCGCAGGAGGCCATCGATCGGATGCAGTACGGAGCATCTCAGGGGCATCCCGACCTACCGCCAGCGGACTACAACCTGGTTTCCCGTGGCAGTGGCACCGATGTCTTTTCCTTCTGCATGTGTCCCGGGGGCGAGATCCTCCCGTCGACTGAGCTGGAGGGATTTCTGTGTGTCAACGGAGCCTCCCGCTACCAGCGGAAGAGCCCCTGGGCCAATAGCGGATTCGTGATCACCATCGATCCCGAGCAGTTCCCCGACGCTGAGGACCCACTGGCGGGCCTCGCCCTTCAGGAGCAGATCGAGAAGGCTGCCTTCGAGGCAGCGGGCGCCGATTTTTCGGCACCCGCCTTGAGACTTGGCGATTTTCTGGCGAATAGAATTTCGAGTGACCTTCCCGCCAGCAGTTATCCTCGAGGCTTGAAGGCGACCTCCTTCGATCAGTTTCTCCCGCCATTCATCCTCGACCCGATCCGCGCTGGACTTTCACAACTGGCCCAACGGTTCCCCGACTTCGGACATCCAGATGCGATGATCACTGCGCCCGAATCAAGATCGTCCAGCCCCGTGCGAATCGATCGAGATGGCGACACCCATGAGAGTACCTCGGTATCGCAACTGTTCCCGCTCGGCGAGGGCGCAGGTTTTGCCGGCGGGATCCTGTCTGCCGCTCTCGATGGTATGCGTGCTGCGGAGGCGTGGATGGCGAGGACATCCACCATCGATCAACTTTCGGGTTGAGAACAAATCTGTTGCATGTCACGAGATTGATCGTGGGATCTTCATGAGGTCCTACTTCACTGGTACATTCCAGCAACCGATGCGAGGGAGAGAAGATCAAGGTGCGTATCTGCTTGTTGACCACCCAGGATCTCGATGCAGATCCATTCCCGGACGATGATTGGCCTTGCGATCCCCGTCCCTTCCTGCCGGAGGCTCACTGGCACGTGGCCACCCTGGTCGGGAAACATGAGTGCATAGCACAGGTGGAAAAACTGATCGAGGAGGGCTTCGATCTGTTCTTCAATCTGTGCGACGGGGCAGCAGATCAAGACCTACCGGGAATCGAGGTGATCGAGACGCTGGAGAAACATCAGGTCCCCTTCGCCGGAGCCTCCTCGGAGTGTTACGAACCGACCAGGGAGCAGATGAAGGCTGTATGTCATCAGCTCGGCATCGCAACTCCAAGACATGTTCTCGCCCGTACCGAGGATGATGTTCAAACCGCAGCAGAGACGCTTCAATTCCCGCTCTTCGTCAAGCACTACAGCAGTTATGCGTCGGTGGATCTGAGCCGAAGATCCAGGGTTCAAACTCCCGAAGGGTTGAAGATCCAGGCGCGCAAGATCATGTCTCGTCATGGAGCCGCCCTGATCGAGGAATACATCGCCGGCATCGAGTGCACCGTTCTGGTGGCAGAAAATCCGCAGGACCCGGAAAACCCCATCACTTACACTCCTGCGCAGTACCGTTTTCCCCGAGGGGAGAGTTTCAAGCATTCCGATCTGAAGTGGGTTGATTATGACGGCCTGACTTCCTTTCCCGTCGAAGACCCGGAACTGGCGAACAGGTTGAGGGAAGAGTCCGCTCGCTTCTTCGTGGGGCTGAAGGGATCCAGCTTCGGTAGATGTGATATTCGAGTCTCAGAGGATGGCATCCCCTACATGCTGGAACTCAATGCCAACTGCGGGATCTACTATCCACAAGCGGACTGGGGTAGTGCAGACATCTGTCTATCCCTCGATCCCGCCGGGCACGAGGGGTTCACCAGGCAACTGGTGGCTGCTGCGCTGGCCAGACACGCAAGACTCACCGGGGCCGACAAGGACACAAATTGAAAGAGCCTCCGATCTTTCGATCGGAGGCTCAGATTACAGGCTGTAGATGATTCACTTACTGCTGCGACTTTTCCTTCTTGTACTTGTCGAGCACCTCGCGAATTGACGCACCGGTGGGTCCATCATCGGAGCAGGCTACCGCTTTCTTCTGCCACTTGAGGGCTGCATCGAGGTCGCCCTTCTCGTAGTGAACCCGGGCGAGGGTATCGAGAATGGCTGCATTCTTCGATTTTTCCAGCTGATTGGCGCGTTCTGCCGCCTTCAGTGCAAGATCGAGATCCCGTACCTCCAGGCCCTCGGTGTCGGCAATCGTCCAGGCGATGGAGTTCAGTGCGCTCGAATCATCGACAAAGGAGTTGTCGACCAGTTGGTGCCCGATTCGATAGGCGTCCTTGTACTGGTGGAATCGAGTGAGCAGCAAGTTGTACTTCTGCATCTTCATCGAACTGTTCTCGGGGAACCTGAGAATCGCCTCATCGAGGATCCTCATGGCAGAATCTTGATCACCGTCCCGAACTGCGACAGAGAGAGCGCTGCGAATCTTGTTCATCTCTCTCTGAACGGCCTGATCGTTGTCGTACTTCTTTCGTGCGGCGTCCCGATCCCAGCTTCCATCGATGATGGCAGCGAGTGGCTCGTCGATTCGCATCGGATGGCCGATCCAGTCGATCATGCCATCTTTTCCGATGATGAAGCTGGCAGGGATGCCTCTGCGGCCGGCAGCCTTGAAGACCTCATTCTTGACCGATTTGTCCGGGTCGGTAGCGACGATGTAGGACATCGCTTGTGACCAGTTCTTGCCCTCGACGATACTACTTTTCTTCATGAAGGCTTCGACCGTTGCCAGTTCTTCATCACTGATGGCTACAACGGCAACCTTGTCTCCGTATTTCTTCTGAATTGCTGCGAGGTGCGGCACGGCACCTTTGCAGGGACCTCACCAGGTGGCCCAGAACTCGAGGATGTAGACACGATTCTTATCGAGGGCACCGAGTTCTCCTCCCTGCAGGAAGTGAGAGATTTCCAGTGCGGGAAGTGGATCCCCGATCGATAGATTCGGTTCATCTTCCGCCTGGGCCGTTCCCATCGGTGCGAGCAACAGGAGTGCCAGGAACAGCACTGCGCTGAGGAACTTGTTCATCGGGTATACCGCCTTTCAACGGATTGTTGACCTTCGGGATGATCACCCCCGCAGGTCTCGGGGGCAAGTGGCAGATCGAGCAGTTGCAACCATTGTGACCGGGGATCTGGCCAAATAGGATCAGACCGGCACCGCAACGTCAGGAGATGCACCGATGACGAAGTACAACCCTGTACCTCTCGAATTTGAAAGACTCGATCGATCCGAGATGCAGAGCAGGGCCGATGCCTTGCTCGAGCAGATGGGACAGCGTCGTTCGGTACGCTCCTTCTCGACAGATCCGGTCGATCGCGCGCTGATCGATCGAGCGATAGAAATTGCATCCACCGCACCCAGTGGAGCGCACCGGCAACCGTGGCATTTTGTCGTGGTGGATGATGTCGTGATCAAGGAGAAGATCCGCGAAGCGGCAGAGTTGGAGGAGGAGCGATCGTACCGGTCTCGAATGCCAAAGGAGTGGCTCGATGCGCTGGTTCCCATCGGGACCGATGCTTCCAAGCCCGCCCTCGTCGAGGCGCCGTATCTGGTGGTGCTCTTCGCAGAGACCCACGGTCTCGACGACTCGGGACAGAAGGTAAAAAATTACTATGTCACCGAATCGGTGGGGATCGCCGCAGGGATCTTCGTGGCTGCGGTGCATCAGATGGGCCTGGCGACATTGACCCACACTCCGTCACCGATGGGTTTTCTGAGGAAGATCCTGCAGAGGCCCACCAACGAAAGGCCCTTCCTTCTCTTTCCCGTGGGAATTCCTGCCAGCGATTGCCAGGTTCCGGACCTTCAGAGAAAGACGTTGGATCAGGTCAGTAGTAGCAATCTCGAGGGCAGGAGTGGAGATTCCTGAGACAAGTCGCTCGAGAATGTCCATATTCAGCGACACCCGGCGTATAATCCCTGGATCATGAATCATGAAAAATCTGAATATCGACTGCTCGACTTCGGTGAGCAGAAAAAGCTGGAATCGATCGGCGGGGTCAAGTTCGTCCGGCCCGAGGCGAATGCCACCGGCAGCAAGACCCGGGCAAAGATGTGGGAAAGGGTCGACGGTAGTTACCTGCGCGGAAAGGACGGGAAGGGATCCTGGAAGTGGAAATCTTCTCCTCCCCAGCCGTGGATCGGCAATCACGCGGGACTGAGCTGGAATCTTCGAGCCAACGCTCACGGACACATCGGAATCTTTCCCGAGCAACAGGAGAACTGGAAGTGGATCTCGCGGCAGGTAGCCGGGGAACCCCTCGAGGTTCTCAACCTGTTTGCCTATACCGGAGGAAGTACCCTCGCTGCGGCTTCGGCGGGGGCCAGGGTTTGTCACCTGGATGCTTCACGATCGAGCATCCGTTGCGCCAGGGAGAATGCCGTTGCCGCCGGGCTCGAAGATGCCCCGATCCGCTGGATCACCGATGATGCGATGGAGTTCCTGAAGAGAGAAATTCGCAGGGAGCATCGCTACCACGGAATCATCCTCGACCCACCCTCCTTCGGAAGGGGACCAGGTCGACAGGTCTGGAAGATCGACAGGGATGTGATCCAGATGCTGGATCTGTGCAGGGAGCTACTCTCTGCAGAGGCCCGTTTTCTGCTGATCTCCGCTCATTCGACCGGATACACCCCGGAGGTTCTGGCAAGATTGGTCGAGGATCGCTGCGGACTCCGCTGCAAGAAGGGTTCGATGGATCTCGAAGCCCAGGACGGCAGGGTACTCAGTACCGGTTCCTGGGCCCGATGGGGCCGGGGGTGATGGAGATGGAATCACCGGAACCGATCTCGAGCTTGCAGAACCAGAGGGTCAAGCAGGTCGTGAGATTGCGCGACCGACGCGATCGTGATCGCGAGGGTCTGTTTCTCATCGAAGGATTCCGAGAACTGACCCGGGCGGTGGAGGGGAAGCAACCTCTCCACGAGATCTACTGCTGTCCCGAGTTCTTTCTCGGCAAGAATGAACCTGCCTTGCTGGACAAAGCGATCGGCAGTTGCGGTGCGGTGGTTCAGCCGGTGACAAGAGAGGTGTTCCAGAAGATCTCCTACCGAGATCGACCCGATGGGTTGCTGGGCCTTGCTCCCAGACCCAACTGGACCCTTGATCGCTTGCTTGCCGATTCCCCCGTCGAAAATCCGCTGTTCCTCGTGGCACAGGCCATCGAAAAACCGGGGAACCTGGGAACACTGCTGCGAACTGCAGACGCAGCGGGAATCGATGGGGTTGTCGTTGTCGACCGCTGTACCGATCTGTTCAATCCCAATGTGGTTCGAGCCAGTGTCGGCACCCTCTTCACCGTCCCGGTGGTGGAAGCGACAAGTGAGGAGACGATCGAGTGGTTCCGGCAGCACGGCGTGAAGCTGGTCGCCACTTCACCCGATGCAGCGGAGGAGTACACGGCGGTGGACCTTTGTGGTCCGACCGCTCTCGTCGTCGGAAGTGAGCAGTACGGACTCGACGAAAAGTGGCTCGAGCAGACCGATGTTCAGGTCAAGATATCGATGGCTGGTCATGCCGATTCGCTCAACGTGGCCACCGCCACCGCCGTCGTGATCTTCGAGGCGTTGCGCCAGAGAAGGTGATCGGCGAGGAGGTCCACCGCGGGTGCCCTCGCTAGCGGTTGGAGTTGCCGAGCCCAGCATCCTGGAGTGCGCTCTCGATGCGATTCCAGTCGAAAGCGGGTCCTGGATCGACCTTGTGGCTTCCGACGTGCCAGTGCCCGACGATTCCCGCTACTGGACCCGTTTCCGGTTCCTCCCGGAGCCGATCCTGCACGGCTCCATCTCCTCTTCTTGGAACCACCGGTTCGATTCCGGGTAGGGTTCGACACAAGGTGATGAGGAGAGCTTCCAGCGAACGATACTGAGCCTCGGTGAAATCGCGTTGATGCAGCAACTGCCCGTGAATCTCGCCGTCATAGAGAGCATCTCGAGCCGGGAAAGGCACTGCGCCCTCGGCAGATGTCCCCTTCAGTGAATCGGCATCGAGCTGGATCTTGTCATCGATGATCGTGTAATGCTGGTCCGCTTCCTGGGCGGTGGGAAAGGCTCCGAAATGGGCGATTTCCACCCCGATCGATCGATCGTTGGCGATGCCGGCATGCCAGGCACGTTCCTTGACATCGAGGGTCTGATAAATGGTGCCATCGACATCGAGGAGAAAATGACAAGAAAGTCCTCTCACATCGTGGAGGATATGAAAACAACGACTTGACGAACCGCAGGCATCGTAATGAAGGACCACCGTGTCGATGACGCTGTCAAGATCGTCGAGGCTCCACCCCTGTCGTTGGACCCGCATTTTTAACGACTGGGGCAGCCCACCGCGCATCGAGCCGAATCGAAGGGCCTGGTCGGGACGATCCCGGGGACCGGAGATCTCCGGCTGATCGTGCCGATGGCCGCGATATCCGTCGTATCCCCCCGAGTCGAGCCACAGGAGCACAGGAACGCCGGTATGGACCATCTGGCCACAGATGACGATCTCGTCTCCCTGCCTGAGAGCCATTTTTCCGGGGATACGAGCACAACCAGCGGCCAAGATGAGTCCCCCGAAGGCGAAGATATACAAAATTCTTAGGGCATTCAAAGTGTTAACACCGTTTTATTTTCCACCTTTCTACTTGTTGCGAGAGTTTACATGTGACAGTATTGGACAAACATGACTCACACTCTCCCTTATTGAGTGGAGGTCATCAAGATACTTAGGTCGATGCGTAGTTGTCGGTTGTAGGTTGTCAGGTGTATCGAATAAACGAACAGGATGGGAACGTCCACTATTTTTCTGAGGTTGTGAGGACCTCCAATGTGCGCTGTGGCTGGAGCAAACACCTGACGGTGCTGCCACAGGGTCTGATTTCCAACGGGAGTCAGTTGATCCGGGAAGGGTTGATATGAATATGAGTATGGAGCAAGAGATGGGTAATCTCGGACGACTTGATGTCGAAGCATTACGACAACTGGTCACCCTCAAGGAAAACAGCGGAAAGCTGAATCGACTCGAAAGTAAGCGAGTACGCTTACGAGAAGAGCTCGATCGCGTCGAGGATCAGATCCGTGATTTCCTGGGTCAGTACCCCGAAGTCCGTGGATACCTTGCCACCGCCGGCGGCTCGATGCGTCGATTGACCCCATCTGGCCGCCGCCCGAGGGGTTGGATTCGTTCCCAGGTGGAAGAAGTTCTGCGGGAAGCAAGCGACCCGATGACTCCGGCGGAGGTGCGAGACGAGATCGCTCGCAAGCATCCGGAGGAAGCGACCAAGAATCTGTATCTGGCCATTTTCCAGCATCTCCGTCGCCACGACGAGTTCGTCCAGGACGGAAATGGACACTGGATCATGAGTCAGAAAGATACTGCCTGAAGATTCAACTCGCTCAAATCTTTCCGAATCATCCGTGGCAAGTGATACACTTCCAGCGGTTTGGGATTGGTTTCTACCTTTTCCTTGTTGCTGATCACGTTGCTGATCACGTTGCTGATCACTGAGTACGGATGCACGGAATCGAAACGCACATAGCTGAATCGGTGTGCCGATGGCGGTGCTCGCAACTGCATCCGTCCAGATCATCCGTCCCATCGATCCGGAGGTTGTGAGTTTCATGTCAGAGATGGAATCGCCGGGAGATCTTCCCCCTGAAGAAGGCACCACCTCGCGTCTTTGCTGCAGGAGTACCTGCAGTGGAGCTCTCTTCCTGGTGGTCGCTGCTGCGGTCGTCGGACTCTCTTTCAATGCGGTCAGGTCGGAAGGTTACATCACGCTCGGTCGCGATTATTCGAGCGGTACCAGCGGTACCGTGGTGATCGATCCGCCCGTTTCCGTTTCAGGAAACGGTGGAGGTAGCGAGCCAACCGTTGCCGATCAGGGAGCGACCGACATCGCACCAGATGACGGCATCCAGAGGCTAACCTTCGAAGAGGCCAGGGATAATTTCGAGACCGCCGAGGCGGAACTGACAGAAAGTGGCGAGTCGATCTACCTCTTCGTCGATGCTCGCTCCAGAGATCTATACGAGGAGAGCCACATCCCAGGGGCGCTATGGCTCTATCACTACGAATCGGATCGTCTGATCGAGGAACTGCGGCCAGCGCTGGAGATGGCGTTCTTCGTCATCGTTTACTGCAATGGGGGAGACTGCGAGGACAGCCTTCATCTCGCTGCCGATCTCTCTTCCCTCTACGGCATTCCTGGCGAGAACATCTACGTCTTCGAAGGTGGGCTCAATGAATGGACCGACAATGGAATGCCTGTAGTCGCTGGATCGGAGCCGAGATGATCGAAAAACTACGGGCTCTCGATGCGACAGGGGTACCGCTATTGCTGGCGAGGATGATCGTCGGTTTCACATTCCTGTACTACGGCGCGGAGAAGGTCGGTGATCCGGTCGCCTTCATGAAAAGTCTCAAGGGATACGAGGTATTGCCACTGCAACCGAGCTGGATCATCAACGGTCTGGCGGTGGTTCTGCCATGGCTTGAAGTGGCGTGTGCTGCGGCACTGCTCAGCGGTATCCAGTTGCGAAGTGCTGCTCTGCTGACCACCGGCATGCTGGCGGTGTTTACTCCGCTGGTCCTGATGATGGGTCTGTCCTTGATCGGAACCAAACCCGAGTTTCAGGGACTCTGTGATGTGGTGGCCGATTGTGGCTGTGGATCGGGGGAGATTCCCGTCTGCCCGAAGTTGGCGACCAACTGTGGTCTGCTGCTACTTTCGGCGTGGGTATTGTTCAGTCGATCGGACAGGTTCAGGGGCGGCCTCTGAGTGTCGAATAGATCCTGATCGGCCGATCAGTACCCGTTACTTTCTCGCCAGAAGCCGATCGACGGCATCCTCGAGCAACCCTTCGCCCCCGGCACCTACTCGTACCCAGGCAATCGATCCCTTGCGATCGATCAGCACCACCATGGGGATTCCACCGACGCCGTATGCATCGAACTGACTGCGGCCAGTGACGACGAAGGGGTAAGAGACACCGAAGCGACGCCTGAACTCGAGTAGATGGGAAGGAAAGCTGGTGGCGTTCATTCCGGTGACATTCTCGCCTCGGTTCGGTTGGTCCTTCGAAGGAAGCCAACCGCGTGCATACGGTTTGGTGACCCCGAGTACCCTCAAGCCAGTCTCCTTGCGCTCGGAGTAGATCTTGTCGAGACCAGGCATCAGCATTCGACAGGGACCACACCAGGTCGCCCAGAAATCGAGAAGCACAACGTTGCCGCGCAGTTTGGATAGCGGTTTTTGCTTCTCTCCGAACCACGTGGCGCCGGCGATCTCAGGAGCATTCTTGCCGAGTAGTTGCAGTCGTACCTTCGAATTGCGACGGGCTCGCGCATCATCCCCGTTGCGATCGAGGTCATCGGTCAAGCGGCTCCAGGAGCGACGGGCATCGAGTTGATCTCCAAGCGCCGCATGAATATCACCCTTCAACAGCCATGCCTCCCGGAACTCGGGGGTGCCTGGCTCCAGAACCTCGGTGGCTTTTTTGCAGTGGTTGACGCTCTGTTCGAGCCGAGATGTTTCAGAGCATGCCCGCGCCAGCGGAAGCAGAGCCTTCTTCGCCTCGGCACTGTCCGGAAACTTCTCCTGAAGCCGTCCCAGCGAGGTGACCGCATCATCGTGTCGTCCCTTGAGACCGTGGTCGATTCCGATGGTCAAGATGCAGCCGCGAAGGACCGGGGCATCCGCATCGGATGAGAGGAGGGATTGCAGATCCTGCCCCTGACATGCACTGAGGAGTGCAACGGTGTTGCGTCGAATCGCAGGGAGGTCTGCCGCTTTCTCTGCGGTGACCAGCTGTTTGTGGATCATCCGGATGGCTTCAGCATCGTCTCCGGTCGAGATGGGGGTGATCAGTAGAGAGAGGGAGATCAGCAGTAGTTGGGACATCGATCCTCACCATCAGCACAGAGTTCTGTCAGTCACATCCATGAGATCCACAAGTGGACGGCCGTGCGATTCTTCAGGTGTCTCCGTCGAAGTGACCGGTGAGCAACTGGACCATGGCGTGTGGACCATGGCGTGGCCCTGGGCATCTCCGACCATCCTGTACCTCTTCGCACTCTGATTGTTATGGTAGTCCTGATCTCCGGGAGACATCGAGGCGACTTTCCAGAAATCACCAGTTTCCACCGTCAGTACATCCGGATGGCCGGGGCCAGAACCTGATTCCGGATGCTGGCCACGAGCGACTCGAAACGGGGAGATCTGGTCGTAGAAATCGATTGTCACGGACAGGAGCCGCTTCTCCCGTAGCGGCGACCAGGCATGGGACCATGCCCTTTTCGCGAAGCCCGCTGCGGCTAGAATGCTACCAAGCAACCTGGAGGGTATCGATGGCGAGAAAGGGCGAGGTGTTCAATCGGTTTGCGAGGCCGAGGCTGCTTCGCAAGAGGATTTCTTCCATCGAAACGATGGTCGGTGCACTTCTCATCCTGATCATCTTCGCCATGGCAGCCTGGCTGGTAGATCAGCGAGATCGATACGATCCGGCCGAGAGAGATATCGACATCGCTCTGCTCGAGGCCCAGTCGGTGGAAGACACTCTCTACAAGACTTCCCTGAAACGCTGGCGAGATCCCGAACTCGAGATGGCGAGTTCCACCGCAGTGAGTCTCGGCCCCTTCGACTCATCGCT
>CBFIET010000030.1:0-54580 GCA_965661685.1 Planctomycetota bacterium | reverse complement strand
CCGAGGAAGCTCAGGAGTTGCGCCAAGAACTGGCGGATCGTCTGGGAGAATCGGTATTCCTCATCTCCGCGGTCACCGGAAAGGGCCTGGAACCGCTCCTGGAGCGTCTCTGGAGCACCCTCCAGGAGGAGATCGAGACCTCCTGAGACGGGGCCGGGGGGGGCAACCGGCACCGTTGTGGATCTCATCGTATTCTTCTTGGGAAGTTCTACGTGCTCTTCGGGGCCTGAAACCGTGGATCTCCCGGGAGACGACATGGAATTTCACGAGATGTTGCGCCGCATGGTGCTCGAAAATGCTTCTGATCTGTTTGTCAAGGTGGGCTGCCCTCCGTCACTTCGAGTCGACGGAATGGTTCAGTTTCTCGATTGCGAGGAGGTTTCCCCACACGACGCCCAGGAGATCCTCGAGATCATCCAGGACTCGCGACCGGAGGCGCTCCCGCAGAAACTGGATGTGGACACATCCTACGACCTCCCCGGTATCGGTAGATTCCGTGTCAACATCCTGCACCAGCGTGGGCAGATCGGGTTCGTGTTCCGTCACGTCACCCAGACGGTTCCCGGATTCGAGGATCTGAGCCTGCCGACCGATACCCTGGTGCAACTAGCACAGCAGAAGCGGGGCCTCGTCCTCGTCACCGGAAACACCGGCTCGGGTAAGTCGACCACGCTGGCGGCGATGGTGCATCACATCAACGAAACTGCGAATCGTCACATCGTGACGGTGGAAGATCCCATCGAGTTCACCTTCCGCGACCGGAAATCGATCATCGATCAGCGCGAAGTGGGAATCGATACCGAATCCTTCCCGGTCGCCCTTCGTCACTCACTGCGTCAGAGTCCTGATGTGATTCTCATCGGAGAGATGAGGGATCGCGAGACGATGGAGGCGGCCATCGCTGCGGCCGAAACGGGCCATCTGGTTCTTTCGACGCTGCACACCGTCAATGCGGTGCAGACGGTGGAGCGAATCATCCACTTCTTCCCTCCCCACCAGCATGACCTGATTCGTTTGCAACTGTCCCTGGTTCTTTCGGGAGTTGTCTGTCAGAGATTGGTTCCCAACAAGGACGGTGCAGGACGGATTCCCGCCCTGGAGATGATGATCAACAGTCCGACCATTCGCGAGTTGCTGCGAGAAGGACGAACCCACGAGCTGGCCCAGGCACTCCGGGACGGTGAGCACTACGGATCCTGTACCTTCAACCAGTCGTTGCGCAGTCTATATCAGGCGGACCGGATCACCCTCGAGGAGGCCCTCTCCTACTCCGATTTCCCCGATGAACTGCAACTGGAACTGCGTGGAGTCGTCAAGGGATCGGCGATGGGGGACTTCGACTTCGATTACTAGCCCCGATCGACTGGGGTCGTGGCTCCTTTACCGTTATCCTCCCCTGGTTGGGAGGAACAACGATGGCCACCCTTGTCATCGATATCGGAAACACCCGGCTGTCGTGGCGATTACGCGATGACGCCGGAGCTGTTCGTGAAGGCAGTGCCTCCCATGCTGCCATCGATGATGCCCTGTCCGAAATTCCAGCGGTACAATCCATCGCCATCTCCTCGGTCCAGCCTCACCACGAGAAACAACTGGAGCAGTGGATGGCAAGGAGCGGCACGGTCGAGCCGCTGTGGATTCGTAGCGGAGCGGATCTGCCACGAGTGGTACAGACCCGATACCCCCATCTCACCGGAGCAGATCGAGCTCTGTGCGCCCTGGCATGGGGTGCCACTGGAGATGGCCAGCCCGCCGTGATCATCGACGCCGGTAGCGCGGTCACCGTCGATGCGGTGACAGCGTCAGGGGAACTTCTCGGTGGCTGGATCGCTCCCGGCTGGAGTGCGCTAGCCGAGGGTCTGCAACGGTGGACCCCCTCCCTTCCTGATCTCGCCGAAGCGACCGACATCGATTCGCAACCTCCCTGGGCGACGGAGACAGGGAGTGCACTGCGAGGGGGTGTCGATGGGAGCTTCGTCGGCGGGATTCGCGCCCTCGCTCACCGGGTGCAACGGGGATTCGAGGTGCCGGTGACGACGGTACTGACCGGCGGTGATTGCGATCTTCTGGCGGAGGGATTGCAGCCTGCGCTGCTGAGGAGAGGTCTGGTGCTCGACGGCCTTGAACTGCTGCTGAAGGATTCCCGAAGTGGTGGGGGATCTGCAGATGAGTGATGGCGGCTGGGTCGCAGAGGTGACCGGATCAGGTCGTGCAGCGCTGCACGGAGTGATGGTCGGTGGACCGGCAGCAGAGGAGTGGCTCCAGCAGTGCTTCCGGGGGATCGGTTCCACTCCCCATGGCAACCTCGTCGATGAATCGGGTGAGGTGATCGACGACGTGGTGTGGGTCCGCTGGCCCGGGGAAGAATCACAGCATCTCCTGACCTTGCACGGCAGCCCGTGGCTGCGAGAAGAGGTGGTTCAGCGATTTGAGCGACTGGGGGCGGTCCGCCGTGGAGATGGTGGCGATCCCCTGCAGATGTGGAGTCCTGAAGCGGACGCCGATGCGGGAGTGGCTGGGCAGGCGCTGTCGCAACTTCCGGTGGCGATCAGCAGCGACGGCTGTGCCTTTCTGCTCGAACAGGCATCGGCGATCGGCCTCGCCGGTTGGTTGAGCAGGGCACTGAAAACGACTCCCACCATCGCCGAACTGCAGCAGTTGCTCCATCGATCTGCCGAGGGGATCGGAGTCCTTGCTCCTTCTCGCGTCGTCATCGCCGGGGTGCCCAACGCTGGCAAGAGCACCCTCTTCAACCTCCTGGTGGGAACCGACCGGACGCTGGTTTCCCCTCGTCCTGGAACGACTCGCGATCTCATCGAGGAGACCGCAAATTTTGACGGCTATCCCATCCGACTGGTCGACGGTGCCGGACTGCAGGACAGTGCCGATGAAGTCGAACTGGAGGGGATGAAGAGGATGCGTGTGGCGGCAGCCGCGGCGCAACTGGTGATGGTGCTGATTCCCCCCGGTGGCGAGGAGTTGGCGGAGCCATCGTGGAGTGATTCGCTGCAGCGAACCCTCTTCTTTCACAGCCGTTGCGACGAGGATCGGCGGGAGCGCTGCGCCGGGCCGGGGATCTCTGCGAAGACAGGGGAGGGGATCGCCGAGTTGATCTCGAAGGTGGTAAAACAGTTGTACGATGTCGAACGGATCCCGAGGGGAGAGCCGAGACTGTTCCTGCCATCCCACCGCTACTGGATCGAGAGGACCATCGAGGCTCTGGAGAGCGGTTTTGACGGCAAGGAACCACTGTCTCGATTGCATCTTTCCGAGGAGACCCGATGATCTGTAGAGTTGCCGCACGGTGACAGGAGGAACCGGATGACCGACGATCCTGATCGTGACCTCGTGAAACTCTCCGACCTCTCTCCCGAGGGGATACGGGAGATCCTGCAGCGCTCCATCCAGATGCGAAGATATGAGCCTGCCTTCACCACATCATCGGATCATGTGGCTCTGCTCTTCTCGGAGCCGAGCACCCGAACCAGTCTCTCCTTCCTCGTCGCCATCCAGCGACTGGGGGTTCACCCGCTGGAATTTCGGGCCGAAGGTTCCAGCCTCAGCAAGGGTGAATCGCTCCTCGACACGGCCATCACCCTCGAGGCTCTCGGAGCCAATGCCATCGTGGTTCGAGATGGAGACGAGCAGACCGCCGCGACGCTGGCCAGGCACTGCCGAGCCGGGGTGATCAATGCCGGCGGTGGAATCCGCGCCCATCCGAGTCAGGGATTGCTCGATGCCTTGACGCTGCTCGACGAGTTCGGCGATGTGCAGGGGAAGACGATCGGCATCATCGGCGACATCCTCCACAGTCGAGTTGCCCGCAGCGACATCGTTGCATTCCGTGCCCTCGGTGCCCGGGTGATCCTTGTCGCTCCTGCAGAACTTCACGACCAGGAGCTGGAAGGAGACGGTGTCGAACT
Source organism: Planctomycetota bacterium (assembly GCA_965661685.1). Taxonomy (GTDB): domain Bacteria; phylum Planctomycetota; class UBA8108; order UBA1146; family UBA1146; genus QNYK01. Next base: position 50,657 of record CBFIET010000030.1, on the reverse strand, counting down.
GAGTGACGATCTCGATTCGACACTTCCACACCTCGATGCCATCCAGATGCTGCGAATCCAGCACGAGCGAATCGAGACCGGATTGAAGATGGATAGGGAACTCTACAGCGAGCGATACCGCCTCGACGAGGCGCGTCTCGACAGGGCGAAAGAAACACTGATCGTCATGCATCCCGGTCCGATCAACCGGGAGGTGGAGATCACATCGGGGGTGGCTGACGGCCAACGGTCGAGGATCCGCCAGCAGGTATCGAACGGTGTACCGGTGCGGATGGCATTGCTGGAAAGAGCGTTGCGCAGGAGCGGAGGGTAGCCCGTTGGCGATCTCTCTCGACCGATCGATGCGATGGTTTCCGTGGCTATTGCTACTGCTGATCGCAGTGGTGGGCTGGTTGCCCGGGGATGTCATCGGAGAACTGGAACCGATTCGTTCCCTTCCCGCCGGAGGGGACAAGGTTCTCCACGCCGTCGGTTTCTTGCTGCTGGCGCTCTCCTTTCGTGGCTGGCGAGGTCTTTCCGCCCCGCCATCTCGCTGGCTTCCCGGTGCGGTGGCAATCCTGATCCTGTTCGCACTCCTCCACGAATCGTTGCAACAACTGATTCCTGGTCGTACCCGTGACGGCGCCGATCTGGTGGCGGATCTGGTGGGAGCTACCGGTGGCATCATCATCGGCCTGCTCCTGTTCCCCGGCGGAAGAAGTTCCGATTCTCGTTGAATAGACCCGGAGGTTGGCCGTCATCGCTGTACGGAGCCGTCTACAGCGGTTCCAGGGGCGATCGCAGGGCTGGTGATACCTCCCATCCAATGGGGGGCGGTGGTACCATGGTATGACCCGCAGCCGGTAGCCGTTTCTGAGGTTCGTTTTTGACAGGAGAACACCGATGATGAAGAACTCTTGCTCCCGGTGGTGGCTGCTGGCAGTCGTGGCGATTTCCCTCTCTATTCCGGTGGCGGTCGATGGCCAGTCCCCATCGAGAGGGAGTGCAACCCAGACTCCTCGACCCCAGGTGCGACCCCAGGTGCGACCCACCTCGCGACCGACCCAGAGACCGCAGGTGAGACCGACGCCGCGACCGACCCAGCGACCGCAGGCGAGACCGCAGGCGAGACCGCAGGCGAGACCGCAGGCGAGACCGCAGGCGAGACCGCAAGTGAGACCGACGCCGAGACCGACATCTCGTCCCCAGACGAGACCCGCTGCGGTGTCGCGCCCCACCACCACTCGCCCGACGACCAATCGGGCCAGGAGCGGCACCTCGGTGGGGGGCTCTTCGATCACCTTACCGCCACGCACTTCCGGCAGCGCAGGTCGCACCGTCTTGCCACGATCTTCCACCGCCACGTCATCCTCGGGGAGTGGTGTGTTGATTCCGACCCCTCGCAGCACCCGTACCCGCACGTCGGTACGACCGACCCTGCGCATCCCACGAGAGCCGGTTCCATCGCCGGCACCTCGTCCCAAACCGCTTCCGGCACTGCGCAAACCGAACCGGGATGCGGGGACGAGAGAACTTCTCGGCACCTCTCTCCAGCGCCAGCGACTGGGAAGCACGACCGGAATCCCGGAGCGCCGGGTGACCACTATTCTCAGAAAGCCTCGCACAGGGGCAGCCGGGAGTACGACCGGTCGGTTGATCGATCGGATCTCGAAGCCGGGACGCATCATTCAAAAGCCGTCAGTGCTGGGCACACCTTCTTCCACCGGGGTGATCATCTCCAGCGGGAGGCGAGGGAGTGTCGCCACTGTTCCCTCTCCTCCGACGATGCCACTTCCACCGTTGGGAGGATCCTCCAGTCACCTGCCCGGAGGGAGCACCGTCTATCACTGGCCGTCGCATCAGGTGCCGTGGTACTGCATTCCTGGTCACGGATCCCATGTCGGGGGGTACCTGGGAAGCTGGGTTCACTACGGACCGGTGTGGACCTATCCGTGGACAGCGTCGATCTGTAGTCCGTGGTACCTGTACCATCCGGATCCATGGTGTTTTGGCTGGTCCCTACCCTGGAACTACTGTTCCACCACTTACTATCGCGGGTGGCATCATGGTTACTGGGGCTACGGAAGTTCCGCATTGTGGTGGGGGAATACTTACCGCAGTGATCGCTTCGTCGACGACCTCAGCGATGCGACCATCGAGTTTGCCGATGAGGTGGCCGAACCGGTTCCCTTCGAACAAGATCTCGAGTCGTATCGGGCAAGCCTCTGTGACGGCAGGCAGTTACTCGCACAGGGAGATGGCGTCGCTGCATTGCCCCACATCGACGAGGCTCTGCAGGGTCTCTCCGAGCACGGATTGCCCTGGCTCCTGAGATCGATGGGCTCGTTGCTCGTCGACGATGTCGAGGGGGCGGCAGCCGATCTAGGAGAGGCTCTCGATCGCGATCCTTCACTGCTGTCGATTCGCTGGGATGAGAGCCAGTTTCTCGGGGATCAGGCACCGCAGGTGCGCACAATCCTGTGGGACAGATTGGAACTTGATCCTGCCGATGCTGCGGCCGCTTCGATGGTCGCCCTGCTCTCGCTACTGAGCGACGATGTCGCCGATGCGCCGAGTCGTGGTGCGCTCTCCGAGATGCTTCTCGATGGAAATGGCGACGCCACGACGGTGATGCTGCACGGGGCGCTGCGTGGAGAATCTCCGGCTCAGCCCTCCACAGCAGCCTCCTGGCTCCTCGATCCCTCCTGTGTATCGCTTGTCGAGGCGATGCCCTGACCGCGCTACTCTCCACTGGAGTTGGCGGGTTGGGCGGGAAATTACGGGCTGTCATGTTATGATTCTTGCCGGTAGGGGGATGATGTGACCCGGCACAGTGACGACCAGTGTGATCCGCTCCTGTTACTCGAGGCTGCCCGTCAACAGACGGAAAATGCCAGGGCTCCCTATTCACGATTCAGGGTCGGGGCAGCGCTGTGGAGCGATTCCAGCATCTACGGCGGCTGCAACGTGGAGAATGCCAGTTACGGTCTCACCATCTGCGCCGAACGGGGAGCGGTGATGAACTGGGCAGCAGCAGGGAGCCCCGGAGTTCCCTCCACCATCGCCATCGCAGCCTTTTCCGAGGATTCGTCCAGCTGGGTCACTGCCATGCCCTGTGGAGCTTGCCGTCAGGTCCTGGTGGAACTTCCAGGATCTGAAAATCTGATGGTCTGGATCTGGGATGGGAAAGAGGGGAACAAGATTCCCCTCTCGGAACTACTACCGCACTCCTTCGGGGCTGCGGACCTGGACCGGGGAGAGGAGTAGAGCCCTGGAAACAGCATACGAAGACCTTGGCAACGAACGGGGTGGGATTCCCCACGAGTATGGTGAAGGAGTTCACCTGCTGGCGGATCCGTACCTGATGAGTGTCCTCACCGAGATGTGTCAGCCTGGTACGGGGCAGCCCCGATTCAACGACCTCCTGGAAATCGCTTACCAGGGATTACTACAGCGGGTCGTTGCAGAGGAACTTCCACGGACGATGGTCGAGTGTGACACCAACATGAAGCAGTTCACTCCTCTGGGAGTTTTTCGTGGACAGAACATCGATCGCTCGACCCGTGCAGTCACCGTCAATGTGGCTCGGGCAGGAACGGTACCCTCGCACCTCTGTCAGCAGGTTCTTCACCAGGTTCTCGATCCCGCTGGAGTCCGGCAGGATCACGTGGTCATGGAACGAACCGTCGACGAGAAGGGGTCGGTGACTGGAGCTGCTCTTCATGGCAGCAAGATTGGTGGGGACGTCGATGGCCGCTTCCTCTTCTTTCCCGATCCGATGGGGGCTACCGGCTCCTCGCTCCTGAAGGTGATCCAGCACTACCATGAAATGGTGGAGGGCACTCCTGCTGCGATCATCAGCGTGCATCTGATTGTCACTCCCGAGTACATCCGCAAGATGACCGCAGAGGTTCCGGGGATCCGAATATGGACACTTCGTCTCGACAGGGGGGCTTCTCCCGAAGAGGTTCTCCAGATGATTCCCGGGAGAGATCCCCGGGAGAGTGGACTCAACGAAATCGACTACATCGTCCCAGGCGCAGGCGGAGTTGGTGAAATCATCAACAACTCCTGGATCTAGAATAGAAGATACCGATGAGTACTCCCAGAAATTTCAAACTGACCCCGGAGGCGCCTCTACCAGCCCACCGAATCGAGATGCTGATCGACGAGGAGGAGTTGAGGACTCGTGTTACCGATCTATCGAAGGAGATCCGAGAATCGCTGGGGGAGTTGGACCCGGTGCTGGTCTGCGTTCTCAAGGGGGCCTTCGTCTTCGTTGCCGACCTCGTCCGGCAGATGGATTTCCCCTGCAGCATCGATTTCCTGCGGGCCTCCTCCTACGGAAACTCGGTGGTGACCAGTGGTGAGGTGAAACTGGACCTCGATCTCCAGCAGTCCATCTTCAATCGCCATGTCCTGGTGATCGAGGATATCGTCGATACCGGGCTCACCGTTCAGTACCTGAAATCAAATCTGGAGGCACGCAGTCCCGCATCGGTCTCGATCTGCTCGCTGTTACACAAACCTGCCAACAACGTGAAACTGGCACCGGTCGATTACTGCGGATTCGAGATCCCTAACGATTTCGTGGTGGGTTATGGGCTCGACTGGCAAGGTTACTACCGGAATCTACCCTTCATCGCGCAGATCCATCCCCTTTGATGAGACCACCGATCGGGGCAGGGAACTCTCCAGCGTCATCGACGACTCCCCCCCTGTTTCGTTCACCTGAGTAACCGCCACCGTTCCAATCGTCGATAGAGGGTTGTCTTGGGGATCCCCAGAATTCGAGCGGCCTGCGCCTTGTTGCCCTCGGTCTCGGTGAGCACATCCCGAACGATGCCTCCCAGTACAACCTCTTCGACCTTTCTCAGGTTGGTGCCCAGTTCCGCCCGAAGACGGCGAGCGATGGGGTGAGAGAGACGATTTTTGTTCAACGTCTCCGAGAGATCCTCCGCCAAGATCTTGTTCTTTCCAGAAGTTGCGATCCGTTCCATCTCGTTGTGGAGCTCGCGGATATTGCCTCTCCAAGGGGCACTCATCAGGACCGCGAGTGCATCCGCGGAGAAGGAGGGAGACGGTCTTCGAAGTCGCCGACAGTGCTGCCTGAGGAAATGCTGGGCGAGCAGGGGAATGTCCTGTCGACGCTGACGCAGCGCCGGGACGACGATGCGGAGGACGTCGATACGATAGCGGAGATCTTCCCTGAAGTTGCCCTGCTCTGCTTCCTTCTCGAGATCCCGATGGGTGGCTGCGATCAGTCTGAAATTGACATGTCGGGTTCGATTGCTGCCGACCCGTCGGATCTCACGCTCTTGCAGGACTCGTAGCATCTTCGATTGCAGTGCCGACTCCATCTCGCCGATCTCGTCGAGAAACAGGACGCCGCCCTCGGCACTCTCGATCAACCCTGCTCGTTCCCCGGCGGCGCCGGTGAAGGCTCCCTTCGAATGGCCGAACAGTTCCCCATCGAGAAGCTGGGGAGAGATCGCCGCACAACTTTCGCGGACGAAGGGGCCCGATCGCCTCGATCCAAGGCGGTGGAGCGCGCGTCCCACCAGTTCCTTGCCGGTGCCGCTCTCTCCGAGGATCAGCACGGTGCCATCGCTGGAAGCGATTCTCTCCACCTCCTGGAGCAACTGGATCAGCGCCGGGCTGTTGCCGATGAACTCCGGCATCCTGGTGGTGAGCCTCTGTACCTCGTAGGACCGGGGTGGGGGGGGGCTTCCCGTCGAAGACGCCCCTGAAATGTGTGACATGTGAACTCCTCTCACCGCCACACGATTGCACGAACTTGCGTAAAGTCAATATCGGTACCGACCTGATCCGGTCTCCTGCAGTTGCTGTTGGCCGAGGCTTGTTGACAGTATTCCACCTGAGGGATAAGTTTCTGCTCCTGAGCGACTGTTTTCCCCGGTAGCTCAATTGGCAGAGTAGGTGGCTGTTAACCACTTGGTTGTTGGTTCGAGTCCAACCCGGGGAGCCATGGGCGCCCCCGTCCGAAACGACGGGGGCGTTCTCCTTTTCCAGTTGCTCCCGCCATCGAGTTCCCCCTGCAATCGAGTTCCCCCTGCAATCGAGTTCCCCCTGCCATCGAGTTCCCCTGGCCATCGAGTTCCCCTGGCCTTGTGGATCTCTGTAGTGTGATGGGTGGCAGCGGTCTTGGTGGATGTCATCCTCCAGCATCGCTCCCGCCGGGAAGGGACTTTTGATGAAGCGGTGCAACTCCTCGACTCCCCCTGAAGTATTCACGGATGATGGCGCAACTGCTGTGGCGAGTCGGAACTTTTCCGCGAAACTGCAACAGCATCACCTGTCTCCACTGCGGCGTGATGTCACCACCATCCTCCAGGTCAACCTGGGAAAAAAATGCAATCAAGCGTGTCTGCACTGTCATGTCGAGGCGGGCCCTCTCCGCACGGAGATGATGAGCAGAAGTACCGCACAACGAATCATCGATCTCTTGCAACGCTCACCGAACATCGAGAAGGTCGACCTTACCGGTGGAGCCCCCGAACTGAATCCTCAGTTTCGTTGGCTAGTGGAACAGATTGCTGCCCTGGGGATTCCCGTCATCGATCGATGCAATCTGACCATCTTGCTCGAGGAGGGGATGGAGGATCTGGCTTCCTTTTTGGCGCAGTATCGGGTCCAACTCATCGCCAGCTTACCGTGCTATTCACAGGAGAATGTCGACTCCCAGCGAGGAGGTGGCGTTTACAACAAGAGCATCGAGGCGCTCCGTCGATTGAATACGCTGGGTTACGGAAGAAGCGGCAGCGGGTTGCTGCTCGATCTGGTGTTCAACCCCGGTGGGGCGCAACTTCCTCCTCCACGTGAAGCGCTGGAACGGGACTACAGACAGCAGTTGCTTTCAACCCACGGCATCGAGTTCTCCCGGCTGTTGACGCTGGCCAATCTACCGATCCGTCGCTTTGCTAGCGCACTTGCTCGCAGTGGAGAGTTGGAGGAGTATCTCGACCTTCTCGAGGATAACTTCAACCCGGCAACCGTCTCCAAATTGATGTGCAGGAATACCATCAGCATCGGTTGGGACGGGCTTCTATACGACTGTGATTTCAACCAGATGCTCGACCTTTCCATCCAACCTTCAGTGGGCAGCGGTACGACCATCTTTGACATCGACAATTTTCATCGAAGCGACGGCGGGCCAATCGTTACCGGGGGACACTGTTTCGGCTGTACAGCGGGTCAAGGCTCCAGTTGTTCCGGGACTCTGGTGTGAAAGCCGAGGAGGATGAGACCGATGCTGCCGATCTTGTCGCGGCGGTGATCTTCGCTCGGGCTCCCCGTCGAGGAGAGGTGAAGACACGACTTGCTACCTCGGTGGGAGATGATCTGGCATTGAGGCTTGCCACTGCGTTTCTCCTCGACAGCTGGAATTCTGTCGGTCAACTGGCGTGGATCGATCCAGTGGTGGCGACGACCGGTCCTCTTGAGGGCCCCCTCTCTTCCATCGTCAGTTGCTTGCAGGGAACAGGGGATCTTGGCCAGCGTATCGAGCGAATGGCACGGGCAGCGCTCACCAGGCGACGGCGGGTGCTGTTACTGGGAGCGGACACTCCGGGGTTACCCCACCGATTTCTCGAAGAGGCACGAGATCTTCTCGACGATTCCGATGTGGTGCTGGGACCGAGTGAGGACGGAGGTTTCTTCCTGCTGGGGCTTCGCCAGTGTCCCCGAGGACTTCTCGCTGGGCTTCCCTGGAGCCAGCAGGGGACGCTCCAGGCTCTCCTGGACCGCTTTGCGGGGGAGGGCCTGACCGTGTCACTCCTCGATCCCTGGTTCGATATCGACCACCTGCCAGACCTCCAGAAGTTCGATCTGCTGCGGCAGCAGGGGGAGATTGAGGCTCCCTGCAGCGGCAAGGTACTGGAGGAGGTGGATTCCTGAGCGGTTCGTTGCTCCTCAGCAGGTTCCTTTGATGGTCGAAAGGAAGGTGAGGAAGTCTGGTTTGGTACCTGACTTGGAACTCCACCCCTGCGACACTATGGCAGCGAGGAAAGCCAGGCATGGGGCCTGGCCTTCGTCTCCAGGAGCCCCATGAAACCGAGATCTGCTTCAAGACCTGGATCGTGTCGATTCGGGCCAGTTCCTGGTGTTCCCTTCCTGCTCGGATTCGTTCTGACCCTCTCTGCTTGCGCCGATCGAGATCACCGACTCGCCGATGATCTGGGGCAGCGAATCCGAGATGAAAAAATCTCCGAAGTCTCCAGTTTTCGCGAAACGGGTCTCTTCGATCCGACCTCCGTCGAGATTCCCGGCGAAGGGGAAGACGTCAGTTCGACCGAGGACACTGTCGAGGAGGAGCGATATTTTCTCGATCTTCAAGGTGCCATCCAACTGGCGACGGAGAAGAGTCGAGATTACAAGTCACAGAGAGAATCGTTGTTTCTTTCGGCACTGTCACTGGGCGCGAAACGTCGTGATTTTCTGCGCCCGGTGTTCAGCGGTAGTGTCTCTCATCAATACAGCGACGGTACCGATCAAGATGTTCAGGAGGTCTCGGGGATCTCTCTGGGGGGAAGCCAGTATCTCTACACCGGTGGAGTCCTGTCCCTCTCTGCCTCCGCCTCCCATTCTTTCACCGACTCCGATCCTGCGGTGGATCCTTCGGCGAGCGGCTCCTTTGCTGCCTCCATCTCCCAGCCTCTACTGCGCGGGGCAGGCCGCCAGGCGGCATTTGAATCGATCACCCAGTCGGAACGATCCCTGTTGTATCAGGCGAGGAACTTCGAACTGTATCGACAGAATTTCGTGATCCAGATCATCTCCAATTACTTCGACCTGGTGAGTCAGAAGATGCAACTGGTCAATACAGAGGAGAACATCGTCGGGCAGCAGTTCGCCTATGATCAGGCGAAGGCACTGTTCCGACTGGGAACCGGAAGTAGTCTCGATGTGTTCCGTGCGGAACAGGCTCTTCTGGTGGCGCAGAATAACGGTCTTGATGCTCATCAACGGTTCCTGCTCGCCCTCGACAACTTCAAGATCGACCTGGGGGTCTCGACCGAGGCGATCATCGAATTGACGGGACAGTTCCCAACCATCTCTCCTTTTGAACTCGATGTGGATCTCGCCATCGAGGCCGCGATGAAAAATCGCCTCGACCTCGCCAATGTTCGGGATCAACTGGCGGATAGTCGCCGCAACCTGGAGATCGCCGAGAATGGACTTCTTCCGGGGCTGGGCCTCGAACTGGGATACAACTCCTTCGCGGATCCGCAGCGTCATATCGGCGATCTCGATCTTGCCGACGAGGAGGGATACAGGATCGGATTGAACCTGGAATTGCCCCTCGACCGGATCTCGCGAAGAAACAGCTTTCGATCGGCGGAGATCTCCCTCGATCAGGCAATTCGAAACCTCGATCGGCGAGAAGATGAAATCTCCATCGAGATCCGCAACTCATTACGAACACTCGAGCAACTCGAGTTCCAGGTGGAAATCGGCAAGAGATCGATCGAGTCCTTTTCCTTCACCGTGGAGAAGGCAGAGATCGATCAGTTGCGAGGACTTGGAACCAACCGGGATGTAGTGGAAGCAAAGAACTCGCTCACCGATGCGAAGAATGAACAACTCGACAGGATCGTCTCTCACGAGATCCAGTTGTTGCGTCTCCAGCAACAACTGGGACTGCTTTTTGTCGACGAGAAAGGACCCGTGAAGCGGTGAATAACAAGAATCTGATCACGAAGGTGGTAGGAGTCGCGGCACTGGGATTGTTGCTGTGGCTCTTCTTCGGCGGAGAGGGATCCACCGGACCGGGAAGTAACGGCACGACAAAGGTTCGCAGGGGAACCATCAAACTCTCCCAGACGGAGCGCGGTACATTGACGACCAGGAACGCCACTCGCGTTCGCTCTGAAGTGAGAGGGAGAAATCGCATCGAGTGGCTCGTCGATGAAGGCAAGAAGGTGAAGGTCGGTGAACTGCTGGTAGAGCTGGAAAAGACGGAAGTGCAGCGGGACATCGATCAACTCGAAAACCAGTTGATCGCCATCGAGACCTCTCTCAACTCAGCCCGTACCGATCTGTTGATCCAGCAGGAGAAGAACAAGACCAACCTGGAGAAAGCACGTCTATCGCTGGAGGTTGCCGAGGTCGAGAAGGAGAAACTGCTGCTCGGTGATATCCCCAAGGAGGAGCGCTCTCTGGCACTGTCTATCGAGAAGGCCGAGTCGGAACTTCAGAGGGCTGAGGGGCTGTGGAAAGACATGCCCGAGATGCTCGAGAAGGGGTTCGTGACTCAGGATCAGTTCGAGAAGGAACGGATCACCCTGAAGGAGAAGCAAGATGCTCTGGTCACCGCCAAGCAGTCTCAGCGGCTCTATAACGATTACGAACGACCACTGAGCGTCAAGCAGAAGGATTCCTCCGTGATCGAGGCGAGACGGAATGTTGAGATGGTTGAGAAGGAATCGGAAACGGTGATCGGCAACTTGCAGGTCAAGGTGAGTCAGAATGAACGATCACTCAAGGAGAGCCAGGAAGAACTCGATCGCTGGCAGTCCGATCTGTCTCGGATGACCATCTACTCGACGGTGGAGGGTGTGATCTTCTATGGCAATCCCGATCGCTCCTGGGATCGCAATGAGATTCGAGTCGGTGAAGATGTCCACTTCAGCCAGACGATCCTGACGATCCCGGATCCCACCGAGATGGCTGTTGCCATCAAGATCCACGAGGCTGACATCGATAAGATCAAGGAGGGGATGGGTGCAGTGATTCGCTCCGAGGTTCAGAAGGATAGAGTATTCAGCGGAAGAGTGGCCAAGATCGATTCTGTGGCGAATGCGGGGGACCGGCGATGGGGTGATCAGGTGCGCCGCTTCAACGTCGAGGTACGTCTCATCGGAAATGATCTGGACCTGAAGCCGGGAACATCGGCAGAAGTCGAGATCGATATCGGAGAACTGAAAGAAATCCTCTACGTGCCCATCCAGGCGGTCCATGCCGAGGCGGGGGATTTCTTCTGCTTCCTGCGTACTGCATCTGCCGTTCGCAAGCAGCGAGTCGGAATCGGTAGTTCCAATGAGAGTTTCCTGGAGATCCGGGAAGGACTGGATGAGGGGCAAGAAATCCTCCTCTATCGGCCCGATGCGGTCGAATCATCCGGAGCCGAGGAAGAAACGAAGAGCACGATTCCTGGAGTGGATGGTCAAGCATCCGCCAATCTGGGTGGCGCTGTACTGGTATCGGCAATGGTTGACTGGATGCCGTCCCCTTGAGTCGTGACATCATCACTCTCAGTGGAGTCCACAAGTACTACGGGGAGACGGAGCCACGTCTTCATGTGCTTCGTGGAATCGATCTGTCAGTGGCAGAGGGGGAGTTCATCTCGATCACCGGCACCTCGGGATCAGGGAAATCGACCTTGCTCAATTTGCTAGGGTGTCTCGATATCGCCACCGAAGGCCAGTATCGGCTCAGTGGGCAGGATGTATCGGATTGCTCCGACGACGATCTGTCTCGTATCCGGAATGAGGATATCGGATTCATCTTCCAGAGTTTTAACCTGATCCCGCAGCTGAATGTCATCGAGAATGTACAGGTTCCGTTGCTATATGGATCTCGTTCCGTGTCGGAAAATACGCAGCATTGTCTGGATGTCATCGATTCGGTGGGTCTGTCTCATCGCCTCGATCATCGTCCCACTCAACTCTCCGGAGGAGAATGCCAGCGTGTCGCGATCGCCAGGGCACTGGTCAACAATCCCGCAGTCCTGCTCGCAGATGAGCCGACCGGAAATCTCGATACGAATACCGGCGAAGAAGTTCTGGCCCTGATCGATGATCTTCACCAGCAGGGTCGAACCGTTGTCATGATCACCCACGATAAGGAAGTGGCGGACCGAGCCGAGAGAAGGGTATTCCTGCGAGACGGTCAGATCCTCGAGGGGAGCGACGAATGAGTTCTCACAAGCGCAAGGAACTGATCCGGATGGGCCTCAGAAGCTTGCTGGGTTATCCGATGAGAACCGTTTTGACGATGTTGGGAGTCGTGTTCGGAGTCGGCTCGGTGATTGCGATGCTGGCTCTCGGCGCCGGGGCCGAAAGGGAACTTCTTCAGGAGATCGGAAGACTGGGTATCCAGAACATCATCGTCAACTCGATCAAACCTGAAAAACCGGATGAGGCGGAAGCCAGGGGTGGGTACATCAGTTTCTTCGGGATTACGTTCCGGGATCATCGTCAGATTCTCGATACGATTCCAGGCCTGGACCGCGCACTCCCGGTACATATCAGTAAGAAAAAAGTCTGGTGGGGAAGCAGATATCTAGAGTCTTCCGTTTTTGCAGTGAAACCGGAGCATCTACAACTGTTCGATCTTAAGGCTTCTGTCGGTCGAACGCTGACATCTTCTGATGAAGAAACTCTCTCGCGTGTTTGTGTGATTCGTTCTGGCTTGCTTGAAGAGCTCGGTATCTACGAGGATCCGATCGATCTACCTCTCAATATCAATGGAGAGATATTCAGGGTAGTCGGCGTACTCGAGGATGAAAACTTCCAGGGGTACGCACGCAAGGCATTAGTGGTGGATAGCAGGAGTTCCGAGATCTATGTTCCCTACAACACGATCCTGAAACGCCACGGTACCCGATCGATTTCTGGTAGCGGAAGTACAGGGGATTGGGTCGCAACGGATGTGGAGTTGAATCAGATCGTCATCTCGGTAGAGGATCTGGATCAGGTACTCATCACCTCGCGGATGATCGACACCCTGATGGCGAATAATCATCCCGAGAAGGATTACGAAATGGTTGTTCCACTCGAAGTCCTGGCTCAGCGACGAAAGACGCAGCAGGTGTTCAATTTGGCGTTAGTTGCCATCGCATCGATATCGTTGCTGGTCGGTGGGATCGGTATTGCAAACATCATGCTGGCCACGGTTACAGAGCGGACCAAGGAGATCGGTGTGCGACGAGCACTGGGAGCAAGACGTAGGCACATCATCGCCCAGTTCCTGACAGAGACGACGACCATCGCGACGATCGGCGGAGCTGTCGGAGTTCTGGTCGGAATGCTGCTCGTGAAGCTACTGACGCTCTTTACCGGGTGGAGTTCTGCGATAACCCTGTCCAGTATCGTGCTGTCCTTGTCGATCTCGATGGCTGTAGGCATCATGTCCGGTATCTATCCGGCCAAGAGGGCTGCAGCACTTGATCCCATCAGCGCACTCCGTCACGAATGATTCGGGGTCGTCAACCGGTGTGCATTACATGATCGTTGTTCGTACCGTCAGGCGCTGGAGACGATCAATTCTGGAGAGGTGGATCGATGCATGACAACAAAGATACTGATCGAGGTGAGTTTCGCTCGGGGAGCGCTTTGGCTTGGATTTCCCCGAAGTTGTACCTCGGGGTACTGGTATATCTACTCGTGCTCCCTTGCGTAGCGGATGCTCAGTCAGGACTGGATCCTCGCTCGATGGGGATGGGCGGGGTCGGAATCGCCGTTGCGAATCCATCCACGGCTTCCTATTTCAACCCAGCGGTCCTGTCACTGGCAGCAAAGAATCGATTTTCTCTGGAGTTTCCGACCTTCGGCGGATTCTTTTCAGATCCAGGAGATTTCGCTGAATCCTTGGTGGCGCTTTCCGAGCAGGGGTTGATTTCCAATCTGGAAAACTCCGTGTTGGACTTCAATAGTTTGCCGAGCAATGCTGATGTCGATCTTGTGGTGAATTCCGCGAATCAACTCGATGCTGGGTTTGCAGCGCTGAGCAGATATCCAGCCGATGGGTTGGCCCTTTTTGGGGCGAGTGCTGGATACACCGATGATTCGCTGGGGTGGAATCTGTACCTATCGTCTACCGTGGGGGCATTCATGTCGGTCGATTACAACGATTCAGCATTTCTGATCGGGTTCGCCGACGCTCTCGACCAGGTCAACTTTGATGACCCGTCTTCCAACAGTGTTGCACTTCTTGAAGGACTTTCCGATTACATCGATTACACCTCCGATGGAATGGGGGGGGTCGCCGACATCTCTCTGGTTCCATTTGACGTCGACGACATGGACTCGCAGTTCGAAGGAATGTGGTTCAGTAAGGAAGAAGTAGGAGTTTCTTTATCTACGATCCTGGAGGGAATTTGCGTCGGCGTGACCACCAAAAAGGTGAATGTTGAGGTGACAGATCTGACGTTTGATCCTGATACCGTTACGATCTCGGATCCGGATGACCCTTATTCAAAGTATGAAGATGTCAATTTCGATGTCGGATTTGCGCTGGAAGATGACGATGGTTGGACTTACGGGGCTGTAGTGCGAAATGTACTCGATAAGAAGTACCTGGCCTACCGCGAGAGTCTCATCACGGGGCTTCCCGAGGCAACTGGGAGATATGTCGAGTTCTCTCCGACGGTACATGTGGGGGCAGCTCGGGAACTCGAGTGGGGGACGGTGGCGGTGGATGCGGATCTGATGAAGACCCGATTCCTATCTGGAGCCAGTGAGAGCCAGTATCTATCCGCTGGCGTCGAGTACGACCTGAAAGGCTGGGCACAACTTCGAGGTGGTTGTCGCCTGAGCCTGGTCGATGCGGACCGGAGTGTACTCTCTGCAGGGGTCGGGTTATCGCCCTTTGGTCTGCATGTCGATGCAGCGATCATCGGAAACAGCGACGAAATTGGCGGTGCAGTCCAGATCGGATTCAGTTTTTGAGAGCTGAGGCCGTGGTTCAGTTCGACTCTTCTAGAGGTCCCAGGCACTCCATTACTGGTTCTCAGCGTAGTTTTTCTGACACATGCACAGCATGAGACGGATGATCTCATTGTTTGCTATGTAATAAAAGATCTTGCGACCTCTGCGGCGAGAGCCGAGAAATCCCGATCTTTTCATGAGACGAAGATGCTCGGAAGCCATGTGGTTCTGGATACCGCAGATATCTGCAAGCTCTCCTACGCTGTAGTGGTCTCTGATCAGGAGTTGAACCAGATGAAGTCGCGCTGGGTGTGCGATTGTCCGGAGTAAATCTGCTAGTGATTCGAAATCGTCGCTCTCTTCCTGAGCGACAACGGTACTCTCTTCCATGCCATATCTTTCATCTTTTCTTCGTTAGAAGATGGACAAATGTTAGGTATTCCCTTCGCCGTTCAATAAGTACTCTAGACTGCGAATCGCGTCAGTGGTCAGTAGAATTTGATTGAGTCAATTATGTTACAAGTGTCGGGTTAGATCAGTAACAAATGACATGATCGATCTCTCGAGTTTATTAGTCGGAGATATTTCGATTCGTCGATGGATACAAGAGATGGCTGATCAGCAAGGCCAGGAAGAGGCTAGCTAGCACGTCGCTGGTATGATGTCCTCGAGCTTGAATTCTTCCTGCGGCGCAACCTGCAGCGAGGATAAGCCAGAGGGGCGTCAGGCGTGGCCACGACCGGGAGAGGGCGATTGCTGCACCCCATGCGACTGCTGAGTGACCACTTGGGAAACAAAAATCGGTTCCATCCCACCAGCTTGATCCCCACGGAACCGGTCCCCAGTCACCTTCTTTCCCCGGTACGATGTCTGGTCTCCGGATGAGGATTTTCAGTATCTCTGCACTGCCCCCCGATACAGCACTTGTCGTGAGAATCGAGATTGCAGCCACTCGATTGCGGGGGCGATCCAGCCAGATGTTAGAAATGTAGATAAGGATCGAGACTGCCAGCCATGTTGGGAAATACCCAAGAGCTCGAAAACTGTCGTGTATATATCCGAACTGCGTTGAATCGACAGGCATGAGTGCGGAGATGTGACGATCGAGAGGTAGCGCTACCAGGAACAGAAATCCAGACAGTGGAATCGCCCAGCTGGGAAGTGGCTGCCGGTTCAGTGCGCGGTCATTCATCGGGGAGACTTCTCTGTTGTTGTCACCATTCGGGCGTGAAAAATCTGACGCTTCCGGCCTCGTTGTGGAAGGGTCGCAAGGTGTTCAATTTCAGATATATCGATAGCTGCTCGCCACCGATCGATGTCAGCTCCGATGAGGATCAGGTCCTGGCCTTGCCAGTCAGATGGATCAAATCTTGTAGCTTGGATATCATCGTATGCGGAAGGGCGAGCTCCAAGCAGCATTGATGCGCAGTATACGGTTGGCCTGTTCGGCGAATAAAAAGCCATCAATGCAGTTCTGTCGTAATAATCACACACCATCGGGATCGGCGTCTGAAGATCCTTCTCGATCTTCGTTCGCAGTCGATCGATCTCGTCGGCAAAGTTCCTGTGCCCCTGAATTCTGTGAAGAGGTGGCGTCGCTTCGATTCCGAGGTTTTTGAGTTGTTGAGAGATCAGTGGTACTGACCACGGAAGTGTCAAGAAAAGAGACCAGGTGATGACACTGCGAAGTCCGATGATCATCGCCAGGTATCGGATCGCCGGGCGATTCCAGTGAGCATCAAACCAGCTGGCTGCAAATGGGATGAGGGGAGCGGCTGCTGCTGCAGTCCAGTTCGCCTCTGTGGAAGCCTTGAGTGAGACGAAGCTATAGAAGATGAGCAGAGGCAGGGCACTCCACGCTGCGACTCTCCACGGTTGACTGCTCGTCGACTTCCGTTCTTTTCTCGTTGCCACGATTCCAGATAAGATCACCAGGGAGATGAGAGGGCCGGGCAGGGAGATCACCTGGAGGAGGAAGGTCAGCGGCCAACTGAACTGGAATTCACTCCACGATACGGTGCCGCTGTCGCCGCCAGGTAAGGAGAGGTGACCGAGCAGGTGTTCGATGGTGGGCCAGCCACGAAGGGCGTTCCACACGACGATGGGGGCGATCGATCCGAGACAGAGCAAGGATCCGTAGAGGAGGCCCTTGTTGGCACCGGGAGATCGGATGATCTCCTGTCTCCAGCGCCACATACCGATCAAGACACCGAGGAGCCCCAGCAGCGCCGTGTACTTCGCCAGTACGCTGCAACCGAATGCAACTCCAAGCAATGCCATGGGAGCGGTGACGCTGGCTCCTGTTGCGGTTCGTTGAACGATTGCGACTGCCGCCGAGGTTCCCACGGTCCAGCCAGCGATCATCGGCATATCCACCGTCATCAGGGATCCTCCCAGCTGATATCCGAGAATACACTGGAAGCCGATGGAGCAGAACCAGACCACTCGCTTCGAGCCCTCCGAGAGCTGGTATCCGAGGAATCCCACGGCGATGGCAGAGATGGCGTGGCAGATGTAACTGCCGATACGGATCGCCAGTTCATCGACACCCAACCAAGCGGTGAAAAAGGCGATGATGAGAGAGACTCCCGGACCCTTGGTGTAGTAGGAGAGCTGCAGATTTCGAGACCAGTCCCAGTATTGCGCCTCATCGCCGCTCAGTTCTGTGGGGAAGAGAAGTCCCTGAAACAAAATCCTGATGAGAAGAACCACGAGTGGCGGGCACAGGATGGCGGCGGCAGTAGACTTCTGCAGTGAGTTCAATCCCATGGAATCACCCCGGTCAGATCCGGTTTTCCTCCCGGCCACAGGTCTGGTTGCTGGAACAGAGATCTGAGAAAGACGAGAAGGTCTGCAGGCAGGGGGTCGGTGACCTGCACATCGCCCTCGCCGAAAGGGTCGGGAATCGACAGCAGCCAGCTGTGCAGGAAGAGTCTGGGCAATCCGTGCTCGTCTCGAAGCCAGCGGTTGATCCTACCCTTGCCGTAAGTCGTATCTCCCACGATCTGGTGACCAAGGCGTGCAAGATGACGACGGATCTGGTGTCTTCGTCCCGTTTCGATCCTGGCCACGAGGAGGGTGAATCCAGTTCCCTGTAATACGCTGCGGAAGTGAGTGCTGGCCTGCTTGGGCTCCTTCGCAGTCCCGGACTTCAGCGTGAAATCGCAATGGAAACTTGTTGGCGGAGTTCCACGGACCAGCGTCAGGTATTCCTTTCGGGCAGCCGGTTTACGAAGTGCAGTCTGTAATTCTCGGGCGCATTCCGAATCGAGAGCAAAGCAGATGGCACCGGAAGATGCTCTATCGAGACGGTGGACCGGGAAAATCAACTGGTCGAGGCGATCTCTCAACCAGGTCAGTAGTGTTCTTCCGCGGCGACGATCTTCGTCGGATGGGTGAACGAGCATCCCGGATGGCTTGGAAACCACTGCGATCTTTTGATCAAGGTGAAGGATACGAGGTTCCATCAATGATCACCGTCGAACTCGATACTGGGTGTGATGAAGCGAGGAGTGGCCTTGCTGACGATGGAATCGATGGAAGGTAGCAAGGAGTTCAGGACAATTCCAAACTGTCGAGGTGCCTGCTCCTGCTCGATGACCACTTCGAGTCGCCGACGACCACGCTGCCAGATCGTTCTGGCAGGTCTCGGCTGTTCCTGACGGATCTTCAGCAATGCGGCACTCGCCTGGATCAATCCCTGCAGATGGGTTCTGTAGAGTTCGGAGGGGATCAGCGACAGCCAGCGACTTTCCCAGGCTTCATGGGCTTCCCAGTGGCAACCATGATTGAAGAGGTCGATTCCGTAGTGGTACTGGGGGTCGACTGCCCAGCCCTCATCTGGAATGGTCTTGCAGAGAAGGGGGATCGAATTCCTGGCAGTGGTCCCCGGTAAGTAGGGTATCGCAGGGATGGGGGAGTCTGGGGAGTATCGAGTTGTGGACAACGGACACCTTCCAGCCAGCAGTTCCACGTCGAGTCGCATCAACCGTGATTCTTGAGGTAGAGTCGCGGGCGGAGTTCCATGTTGAGTTCGGCGATACCGATCCCGGGCGACTCTCGTAGTTGTTTCGACATCTTGTCCCGAGATTACGGGCGTGACAAGACGATCCTCTCGGTTAGGATTCAGCCGGGAGGTGACGATGAAGACACGTGCACATCTCGAACCGACAAAGATCTTGTTCCAGGCGATACTATTGACCCTGCTGGCTCTACTTCTGACGCTCCCTGAAGTAGTACTCGTCGCGGGGGATCCTGTCCGCACCGATCGCGATCCCGTTCGCCAACTTGAAACTCCAGATGCCGACTCCGCATGGAGTTTTGCCATCATGGGTGATCGAACAGGGGGGCCGGCCGAGGGAATCAAGGTACTCGCCCGAGCCGTCAAGGATGTCAACCTCATCGATCCTGACCTGACGATGACGGTGGGAGATCTGATCCAGGGATACAACGGCCGGGTCGAGTGGCTGATACAGGCGAAGCAATTCAAGGACACAATGGATCGACTTCGGCGCCCCTGGTATCCGGTGGCGGGGAATCATGACATCTACTGGCGTGGAGAAGACCGTCCGGTGGGAGAGCATGAATCTGATTACGAGCAGCACTTCGGGCCACTGTGGTACTGGTTCGATCACAAAAATTGCGGATTCATCGTCCTCTATTCAGACGAAGGAGACCCTGTCACGGGGGAAAAGAACTTCGGCAAGAATGAGTGCCAGAAGTTTTCACCTCGCCAGCTGGCGTGGCTCGAAGAGGTTTTGACAAGTACGGAGAAATTCGAACAGGTATTCGTCTTCGTCCATCATCCCAGATGGAGGAAGGAGAAATACAACGGATCGAACTGGCAAGAGGTTCACAAGAGATTGGCTCGCCCCGGAAATGTTGCGGCGGTTTTCGGAGGCCATCACCACCAGCTCCACTTTGACGGAGTCAAGGACGGGATCGAATATCACACTCTTGCAGCGACGGGAGCACATCTTCGTCAGGAGTATCCTGGAGCAGGGTGGGTGCATCACTGGAACCTGGTGACAGTCCGTCCTCAGGGGTTCGAGATGGGGGTCGTGCCGGTTGGCAGCATTCTCGACCCGAAACAGTACACGACGAAAAGGCATATCCTGGCGTCACGACTACTCTCTGCGGATCTCGCGAGTTTTCGAGGAGAGATTCCCGCTCCGGCGCAGTCGGTAAAATCGATGATGACGACTCTGGAACTGAAGAACCCGGTCGACACCGTTTTGAGATTCAAACTTCGTAATCCGGATGGTGCATTGAAGGTGGGAACTGCGGAGGTGGTTCTACTTCCCGGATCAACCCGTCAGGTCGAGGTGCAACTGCTCCTTGATCGTTTGAGTTTCGATGCCGATGCTCCTCTACCACATCTCGAGGTGGTCTTGCATTTTGATGATGAGCAGGGACAGCCGGTTGCTGTTCCGACACGGACGGTAACCATTCGTCTGGAAGAATCATCCTGGCGTGAGAGGTCTTCGCAGGACGGTTCTTCACAATCGAAATAGATGGTGATCGGCCTGGTTCTCCGGAGCGAAACCAACACTTCTTGCATTACCTCGGAACAAAAAAGTTCCGTACGATTGTTAGAAACCGTACGGAACTTCATTCTTGATCTGATCAGGGGTGCTCAGGGGCAAGCCAGGTGATCGTTGCAATCCAGATTGCCTTCGGCTCCCGGGTCCGGTCCGCAGACTCCACTGGGAGCCGGTATCGAAGGTCCACCCACGAACATGTACTGGAACAGGTAGACAGCGTCACTGATGGTGAGCAGGTCATCGTCATTGATGTCGTCTGCATCGCGGCAGTCTCCAGGTGGCTGTAATCCTGAAACCCTGTAACAGAGAAGGACTCCGTCGATCAGGGAAACAGTTCCGTTCTGATCCACATCTCCACGCAGGAATGTAGGTTCAGTAACCGTGACGATGCCTGCCGTGATGGTGGGCACGATCTCGACGAGATCGAAGACCATCACCGTCTGAACCGGTGGAGAGCCCAGCAGGTTGCTGAATTCGATCGGGATCGTGCTACCCACCGGTGCGTTTGCATCGATCAGGTAGTCGATCTCGAGGATCGGGTTATCCAGAGCTACCGGAACCGTGTCAAAAGGTGCGAAAAGATCAGTAACACAAGCGATCGTGAAACCCGCACCACCTGCTGGAGCAATATTCACGCTGAAGAATGCGGGGCCAGCACCTAGATTCAAGGATTCAAGACTGGGTCCCTGCGAGATGTTCACGGTTTCCGGGATCGAGATGAGCAGGGGATCATGAGCCACGCCGAAACTGAATCCATGCAACTCGGTATCGGTGGTCATCGTGATGGTGGTGGTGATGGTATGTCCGGCAAATCCCTCTCCGCTGGAGAGTTGAAGGCTGCCGACCTGACCCTGAAGCGAAAACGGTGCCAGTATGAGAACAAGGCAGGCGTAGACGTAGATTTTTGTCATGAACTCCTCCAACGAGTAGAAGGTAAGGGCCGAGTTACGATGAGCCTCAGTGGGATGGCCTCAATCGCCTCAAACCATACTTCTGAACCACGAGGATACCACTTGTGGGAAATGCTGTTGCTGGATCACTAGATGCGACAACTGAATGTTCCAATTGACAGGTCTCGATCAGTTTCCGGAGGGGGTGTAATTCCGATCGACTTCTGTCGGCTTGAACACGAGTGGGGGACCCGATGGATTCAGGATCAATATCTCCGGAGGTGATTCGTCGTCTCCAAGTCCGAAGGTTACCCCCTTGGCGCAGTGAGAGAGGTACGATCGACTCGATCCGACCACCTTTCTCTGGATTCGATCACCCTGCCTGCATTCGATCCATGAGCCGGAGGGGATGCTGGAAGCATCGATGCGTATCCAGTGATGTCCCGTCGCCTGATCGTTGCGCAAGAGCCTGACTTCGCCTCCAGCTTGTGTCATGAGAAGGTCGAGATCTCCATCGCCATCGATGTCCGCACTTGCCAGTCCTCGCCCCACCGAAGGGATGCCGAGATCCTTTGTCTGGGCTCCAGGAATCTCCTCGAAGCAGCAATCAGAAGTGGCGCTGTTCGCTGCATTTCCGCCACCTCTGTTCCAGAATAACTGTGCACCCTGCCGGTACTGTTGCCCCGGTTGGACGAGTGCGATCTCTTCTTCGAGGTGTCCGTTGGCCTGGATGAGGTCCTGTCGGCCATCGAGATCGACATCGATGAATAGCAGTCCAAAAGAGAGGGATTTTCTCGAAGGCGGTCCAATCCCTTCATTGATCGATTCGTCCAGGAACAACTGGCCGTCATTCAGAGATCGGTACAGTCCCGTCATCTCTGCGGAAAAATTGGCAACCGCAATACCGAAACTGCCATCGTTACGATAATCGGTGACGTCTAGCCCCATCGCTCCGGTGGTTGATCCGTTGCCGTCATATGCAAGGCCGATCGATTCTCCGATCTCCTCGAATGTTCCATCGCCGAGATTTCGGAACAAGAAGTTTCGGGTTGTATCATTGGCAACCATCACGTCGATATTACCATCCATGTCCACGTCGAGTGGAAGCATGGCCAGCGCCTTGGCTACCGCCTTTCCACCGTCATTCACTTCGAGGCCAGCATCGCGTGAGACATCGGTGAACTTCCCAGCACCATCATTGAGAAGCAATCGGCAGTGCGTGCCCTCGAAATTCGTTGGTGGGCCGTAGGCCCTGCCCACTCCTGTAAGTCGATAATCGACCTCGATATCCTTCTTCCGTGACCACTGAACGTACTCGCAGATGAAGAGATCCTGGTCCCCGTCGTTATCTGCATCGAAGAATCCCGCACTGGATGACCATGATTCAGAGGAACCCTCTACCGAAGTGTCGTTGGCAACTCTCCTGAAGGACTGGCCCTCATTGATGAAGAGGCGATTGCTGCCCACTGCTGCGACGAAGAGATCCAGATCGTCATCTCCGTCGATGTCGCCGAGGGCAAGTCCGGTGGCATAGCAATCGGATTCAAGATTCCACCGTTCGGTCGCTTCGGAGAAGGAGCCAGTTCCATCATTGAGCCATAACCGTACCGTGGATGATTGGAGTGCTTCGTCGGTCCAGGGCCAAGGGCGGCCACTTGCCAGCAGCAGGTCAATATCCCCATCCCCGTCGATATCACAGAATGCAGCACCGCTTCCCATCGTCTCGGGAAGCAACTTCTCTCCGCGGGCACCGCTGTCATGGATGAAGTCGATACCTGCTTCAGTGGTGATGTCCGTGAAAGGCAATGGAGGCGCGGTTCCTCCAGTTTCTCGCAACTGTACCGGAATCTGAGTGACCTCTTCGATCTCGGTGGAGATCTCTTTCGGTCGAGACAGCCACCATATGAACAGGATTACGAGAGCGAGGCTGAAGATGAAGACAAGACTTCCACGAAAAGCCTTGCCGATGATTTCGTCATCCTGCTCGATCAGGTCCTCTTCGTCGGGGGAGTTGTCCTCTTGATGATCGTTCACTTGTTCCCCTGTGGGTTGGTTTCCTTGTTTCTCTGGAGATCGTAGATGACGATCGCTGCCGCTGCATGATCCGCAGCATCGTCAGAGGAACGAATCTTCGATATGGCGGCATCCCTGGAAGAATCATCCTTTTTGTACTTACGGTGCAGTGCACGGTGCTTGGAGGCGATCTCCTGGTCTCCGAGAAGCCCGTGGATCTGCGCAAGATTCCAGTGGGCTGTGACATTTTCAACGTCGACGGCGAGTGCCTTTGAGTACCACTCGAGAGCCTCCTGCAGTCCCTTTTGTCGAGCATCCTGCTGCTGCCTACGAGCCTGTGCAAAGACCACGGTACCCAGTTCATTGAGCAACCGTACATCTCTCGAGAAATCGAAGCCACGATTGCTCGCATCGGGATAGCCAGTTTCGACCAGTCGGGTCAGAGCTTTACGCGCTTCCTCGTAATGGCCATTTTCGCGATTCACCCGGGCTCCGAACCAGTCCAGTGTCCAGGGGTTTGCCGGAGGAGTATGACTCTCAGCGCTGGACAGGGCAGTGGTCGCCTCGTCGAGGCGTCCTGCTCGGATCAGCGCTCTGGCCTTGTTGACGTGGCCATCGGCGTGGCCGAGTTGCGCGACTTGATCGAATGCATGACTGGCAGAGACCAGTTCGCCGCGCACTGCCCCGCTTCCGCCCTTTCTGAACAAACCGATCCCGTAGTCGTTCCAGCGCATCCACGCAGGTGTCGAGAGTTCTGCACGGCGACCTTCACCGGAGCCGATGGCAAAGGTGACCTCGTCCTCGCCCAGTACCGTGATGGGGAGATCGTTGACCGGTTGCTCACGCACGATCTCGAGGAAATGCTGATCAAACTTCCTGTACAGTGCCTTGACCCTCACCTTCAACTCTCCGGTGGCGTCATCCGGGACCCGGAAGGAGTAGTGGAGGGAATCTGCTGCACCAGGAGGAATCTGGTGGTTGTAGAGTGGTACGAAGATGTCCTCGACATTGCGCCGATCGATTCGTCGACCTTCTCGATCGAGAACAAAAGCGTTGAGGAAATGGGCCCAGCGATCGACCGCTCCAGTTTCGTCAGTGTGTCCACTGCTGGCGATGACCTTACCATTATTCTCGACCTCCACCTGGACCCACACCTCGTTGGAATCTGCAGTGCCCTCGGTGAAGTGGTGACCCATTCGCATCGTTCTGAGGACCGTCTCGAGTAGTACTGTTTCGCCAGGCTGTAGAACCGGAATGGTGGGGCCTATCGGTGCTTCGAGTGCGCCATCAACATCTTCTCCCCGTCGAATACCAAAGATGTCGACGCGAATGGTTCCCTGCAGGAATTGCATCTGATCTTCCAGTGATTCCTTGCTGGTTCCGACGAGGGAATGAAGAGCCGTGTTGGCTCCGGGGAAGAGGTGATCATGGAGCTGCAGTTTGCCTTCTCCGGAAAAGTCCTGTGCTCCGAAGTCATCTCCCTCCTGGAGGGGCATATGACAACCGTTGCAATTGGACTGCGCTTGATCAGGGTAATAGAAGGAGGCTACACCGTGGCCGCTGACTCCACTGAGAAGCCATGAATCGTAGTGGTTCTGTCCACGTAGCCATCGGTATTTATTCAGTTCCTCAGGAATATGAACCTTGTGGCAAGTGCCACAGAACTCGGCACTCGTGTGAATCGGTTTCAGGTAGGTCTTCTTGTGGAAGGAAGGTTTCGCCTTGATCATTTGCCTGTTGATCCATGTCAGCAGCGGTGATTCGGAGAGGGCGAAGGGGTACAGGTCCGGTTGCCCGATGATGTACTCGGCATTACCACGATTTGCAGGGATCGATTCGATGGCATGACAGACGGTACAGGTGATCCCGGCGTTTGCCGTCGGATCGTTGACGTCATCGTATTGCGGATTGTCGAAGGCCCCGCTGAAGAAGGGCACTGGATCGTGACAACCTGCGCAGAATCGTGACGCGTGAACATCTCCATCGCGGTCTAGAAGCACGTCTCTCGTTTGCCTGACACTCGCAAGGTATGCGGGATTATTGAAGGAACTGAAGTGGTGGGCGGAATCGGCCCAGCGAGCGTGGGTTTGTGGGTGGCATTCCAGGCAGGTTTCATCTCGCATCAGTCGCTCTTTTGAGATGAACTTGCCGTCGTCGGTACGAGCCAGAGATGGCTGAAAGTAGCGATCTCCAGATGCCGGGGCGATTCCATCCTGACCCGCTTGTTGATGCCACAAGAGCATCACTGCCACCATGACGACTCCGACCAGCGACAGTTGCATTCCTGCTTTCCAGTGAATACGGGGACCGGCGAGCCTGTGCAGTACGAAGAGCCATCCTGCGATGATCGGTGTTGCGACATGAGCGATGTAGAGGACCGATCTCCAGGTCACCGAGCGGATCTCGATGATCCCCTCGATTCGAGTCAGCAGGACTCCGGAAATCAGCAGGATGAGACTGACGATGAAGAGGGCCATTCCGGCGCGGACAGCCCTTCGATTGGGGTGCCACCAGGAATTTCTCAGGTGCCAGATCCCGAACACCACCAGTGGAACGATGAAGAGGATTCCCAGAATGAGATGGCCGAGGAACATCCACTGGTAGAAGGAATCTTGAAGCAGTTTGCCACTCCACGATTCCGCCACGGTGATGGATGCGAGATAGAAGGAGTTGAGCCCTAGAATCGAGAAGAGGGCGAGCACGACCAGCAACCAGGGGCGGAGGGCATTGGTGATCGGTTTGGTTCGTCTGGCAGTGGGTCGCCTGGGAGTATCCCCTGCACTGTCAGGACCGTTATTGACCGGCATAGGTGAATCCCTCTCAACCATGGAGGTCATCATGTAGTTTATGGGCATCAACGGCAATAGTTTATGACCCGCGTCGGAAAGATAGAGGAGCGGAGATCCATGAACATGATGGAGATGGTTGAGGGGGGCAAGAGGTTGATCAAGGCCGCCACCAGGATCGAGGGGGCAAGGTGACCGCCCGATTGCATCACATCACTCGTGCATCTCACGCCTCCGCAGGGCGTTGTATCCTGATTCTGCATGGAATCCTCGGCTCCGGGGCGAACTGGGCCGGTTTCGCCAGGGATCTGGTCACCGGGTATGGCGAGTATACCGTGGTTGCGGTCGATCTCCGGCACCATGGCCGCTCGGATGGTGGCGATCCTCCCGACACCATCGATGCGTGTGTCGATGACCTCCTTGCCTGGGTGGCAGAGAACGGGATCGAACCGCAAGTCGTGATCGGCCACTCCTTCGGTTCCAAGATTGCGCTCTCCCTCTCCTCGAAACTCGAGTCGGTGGAGCAGGTGATCCTCCTCGACGCAGATCCAGGTCCGTTGATGCTGGAGGGGATTCCCCGGAACCAGATTCCGGTCCTGAAACTGATCGACCTGTTGCGGGAAGCACCGGAGTTCTATCGGAGTCGCGAGCAGTTTTCCGAGGTGCTGGCCAGTGGAGGATTTCGTCAAGGAGTTGCCGGTTGGGTGGGGAAAAACCTGCAGAGAAGTGGAGATCAGCTGACTCTCTCCCTCGATCTCGATCGTGTCGAAGCGATGCTCCAGGATCACCACCGGTTCGACAGTTGGGATCAGATCGAGTCGACGAGGTGTCAGCGGATCTCACTCGTCGTGGGGGGGCGATCCACTGTCGTTTCTCGGCGATCACAACAGCGGTTCGAGGCGCTGCATCTCCGCGATTCTGACAGGTATCGTTTCGAGGTGATCGAAGATGCCGGTCACTGGCTCCATGTCGATGCCCCGCAGCGGCTTGCGGATCTGATCGGTGCCGATCTGCTCTCCTGAGCTCAACGCTTATCGGGGAACTCGCCACTTCCCGATGGTCTGGCCATATCTCCTCCGGGACCAAACTTTTCTATCTGCGCCTTCAGGTCGGGAAGCGAGGTGCTGCCACCATGAAACGGATTCTCCGGTGTCGATTCGACGTAGAGGCTGGTGGAGGGGAATGCGAATCCCACTTCCATCAGTTCTGCCAGTCGAATCACCTCCAGCAGGAAGGATTGCTTGGTGCGTAACTCCTCGGAGTAGTCCGCAACCATGAAGCGGATGTTGACCAGGATATCGAGGCTTGAGGCACCGAAGTTGACGAGACTGGCCTTGGCTGAGTCGTATTCGATGTGAGGATTTGCTTCGACAATCTTGATGATTCCGGAGCAAAAGGCTTCGATGGTGTCGGCGGGGGTTTCGTATCGGACGCCGATCGTCGTTTTGAATCGTCGGTAGCTTCTCTGTCCCATGTTATCGATGATTCCGCTGACCAGTTCCTGGTTGGGAACGCTGACCAGTGAACTCTCGAATGTGCGAATTCGAGTACAGCGGAAACCGATCTCCTCGACGGTTCCTTCGACTCCCCCGATCTTTACCCAATCACCGAGCTGGAATGGCCGGTCGGCGAATACGGTGAGGGAGCCAAACAGGTTCGCAAAGGTGTCCTTTGCGGCGAAACTGACACCGATACCGAGCACGCTGAGTCCCGTCACCAGCGGCATGATGTCCTTACCCGAACTCTGAATCAGGAACAGGATCGCTGCCACCGTGACCAGTCCCTTGAGGCTCTTTCGAATCATCGGAGCCAGTTGGTCATCGAGCTTGCTGTCGGTTTTTTCCGCAGAATCCTCCAGGCGAGAGCCTACCAGATCCGCAAGGCGATAGGAGAGCAGCAGGCCACCGATGGTGGCGAGGGCACGAGCACAGATGCTGATGATGTTGTCGCCCAGTTCTCCGAGATCGAGCAATGGACCGGCCCCGGCGATGGCGGCAGCGGATGCAAACCAGCCTATGGAGAGGCCGATCGATTGGACCACCTTTGCGGTCTGTTCACTTTCGACCCGGCGAAAAATGATTTTCTTCAGGAACGAGCCGGCCAGGTGAGAAACGATTTTTTGAAAGATCCAGGCAGCGAGGACCAGGAATGCGATGGCGAGCCATTGCCAGTGTTCCAGTCCGAGAAATTCTGTGCGCAGTGACTGGGGGACCAGGTCCCTGAGCCACGACTCATTGGATTCATTCATCTTCGGTCTCCTCTCCGCCTGTTGGTATGATAACGGCGTAGATCTTGATCAGGGAAGAAACTTGCTCGGGTTGGCGAGTTTGGCCGGAAGATACTCCTCGATGACATAGTTGAGGCCCCACATTGCAAGGGACTGCTGTTCCGCACGAACTCCCATCTTGAGCAACTGTTCGATGGCTGCCTTCCATTGCTTCTTGCTCTGGAAGAATGGGTCGTTCTTGAGGGCGTCCTTGGCTCGTTTGATGTCGACATCTTTGAGGGGATGTGTTGGTAGTTCGTAGTCGATGATGTCCTGAGGGGTGACACCAAGGTATGAGGCTCCCGGTACGCAGAAGAAGCGATTGATGTGGGCAGCGTTACCGGAGCCAACCTTCAGTGTCCGGTAGATATTGGAAATCCCGTACGGATCGCAATCGACGAAGGCGTATACAGGGATCTTCTTCTGGTCGCTGAGTCGGCGAATGAAACGGCGAGTCGAACGGGTAGGAACGCCTGCCATGCTCACCAGGATGCAGTCTGCGGATTTCCAGAACTTGTGGCTCTGGAGGCGCTGGAAGATACCGCCAGTCTCGATGGCCAGGACGAACTTGGCATCGGTTTCGAAGCTCAGATGTTCGACAGAGGATGGGATCGAATAGGCACCGCTTCCGAAACGGGTGCAGTCGATCCGCTCGACTTCACCACTATCCAGATCGGGGTCGAGAACGACCAACTCCCCAGCAACTGCACCGCCGTGTTCATCGGGGACGAAACGCAACTGTTCTCGGCTGACATCGTCAACGGAAAAGAGTGCCTCGATGTCGTCCATCACCGTGTCCGATTCGGACTGGTCGAGGAACTTCGCTTCAGCCCAGTTCTTCGACTGGTAGTAGACGTCTCGCTTGGTCGCAAAATCGTTTGATTGAACCAGTTCCCTGGAGAGTCCCATCATGCGAAGGGTTTGTGCGAACCCTTTCACCGTATTGACAGTCAGTGTTCGTTCCTTGCGGGCCCTTCCGATCTCGAGGTAACCCTTGCGTTTGTCGTAGGTCACGTTGGATAGTGACCGTACAGGGAATCTGAGCATCGGCTTTCCGCGCCGCATGATCTTCTTGTAGATCTCGCTGGCTGCGGTCTCGATGCTGGCGATCGTTTTCTTGTCTCGCTTTTCGTTCTCGCGCTTGACGCGATCGATGTATGACCTGGCGACTTTTTTTGCCATGTTGATCTACCTCACATCTTCCGACTGCGCTCGAGAACGTCGGCCAGTTTTCCTTCAGCCTTGGTTCTCTGCGGATCAGATAATTCCAGGATCTCCTGGAGGGCGATGCCGATCTGGGGAATGTAAGTCTTGATGTAGTCCTTCTTGCGCTCGGCATCGGCAAGACGGCGTTTCTTTCTCAGGTGAGTGGCGAGTTTTCTACCCGCTTCCATGATGGCCAGTCGCATCTCCTTGAGGATTTCGTCGTAACTGGCCACCGCCTTCTTGCTCTCGGAGGTGAAGGGGACCCAGACGCTGGCGATGTGCACGAGGATCGCGATGGGACCGGTCGGCAATGCGCCGCGCGCTTGTAAGACCTCGTACTTCTTCCAGGGAGAACTGACGATCGACTGGGTGATGGCGCAGGCTCCCTGTTCATACTGCAGGGGAACCCGATTGGCGAACCGGTAGATGGAGGCGAGTTCATCTCCGGGTAATTCGCCGCCCCAGGCGATACCCGCTTCAACCTGGAATGGGTTACCACGATAAACGGTCGGTTGACGTGTCACCGTGATGACCAGTTCAGGATCGAAGTTGCGACGGAGCGTTTTCCCCATCAGATCCTCGCCGATGGGTGACAGGCAGTTGGTGGGCGGGGCCATCATCTTGGTGGCCTCGATCCCCTTGTGGAGGACCTTCACATCCTTGGCGGAAAGACGCCGTGGGTGTCGATCGGTGTCGATTCGCCTGCCGAGACCTTCCGTCTCGTCGCTGATCTTTCTGACCACATTGGGGGTGACCCTGCAGAACTCGGTGCACAGGAAGCCACTGATGGTGCGGGAAGGGGTCTCCTTCATCATCTGCATCAGGATGCCCAGTTCGACTCCGTGTGGGTGGGGCAGGATCTCTCTTGGGGCTTCCGGCAGTGTCTTGGTCACCCGTTCCCAGATGGTCGGTTCTTCGTCCACTGGATTCCAGTACTCGATGCGGACGTGAGGATTGGCCAGGGAGACCTGGTCGAGGAAGGAGTCGATGGAGTGCTTGCCCTTCTTGTAGGTCCCTTCCAGTTCGATCTCGATCTGGGTGCCGTGGGCCCACTCGACGTCGACTTCGATCTCCTTCTTGACCACTGGCATGTTCTTGGCCATGTCGATGGCGAGTGTGATTTCAACAGCAGGTTTTCTGCGCGAGGTGCGGCTCACCACTCGCATCGGCTTTCCGGTGGTCAGAGTGCCGTACATACCCGCGGCGCTGATGCCGATTCCCTGCTGTCCGCGAGTCTGCTTACGAGCATGGAACTTGGATCCGTACAGAAGCCTGGCAAAGATCTTGGGGAGCTGGTCACGGACGATTCCGGGACCGTTGTCCCTGACGAGTACGACATGTTGATCGGCACTGCTCGCCTTGACCTCGATGAAGAGATCGGGGATCACCGCCGCTTCTTCGCAGGCGTCGAGGGAGTTGTCTACCGCCTCCCGAACCGTCGTCAGTAGTGCACGGGCGGGGCTGTCGAATCCGAGCAGGTGACGGTTCTTGGCAAAGAACTCACTGACCGAGATGTCTTTCTGCTTTCCTGCGAGTTTCTCCGCCACGTCCGAGTCGATCGGGGTGGAACGCTTCGTGCTCTTCTTCTTGCTGGAGACCTTTTTACCGGCAGTCTTCTTGCTGCCTTTCGACTTCGCGGATCCGCTGTCGAAGAGGCTCGCCTGTTTTCTGCTGGACTTCTTGGTGGAGGTTTTCCGGGAGGAAGACTTCTTGCCGGCTGCTTTCTTTCGTGCGGTCTTCTTGCTCGCGGATTTCTTGGCGGCTGGTTTCTTGCTGGCCTTGCTTCGAGAGGCCTTTGCTTTTTTTCGAGTCAACCTCGCTCCTTCATGCTGTCGTTGCGAACTGGATCGTGCGGCACGGAGATCCTATCGTTTTCATCGGGAACATCCTACTCCTCTGGCCACAGCGTCATCGACTGTGCCGGGGAGGTCGCTTGCGCCAGCGCAGCGGCCAGATGGGGAGGTCTAATATCGAGATGGGACAGCTGGTCCCGATCGAGCCAGGTCCACCCCTCGACCACCTCGGTGCCGTCGATGGGCCCGGTCGGGGACGGCTCTTGCTCCGGAACTGCCTGACAGCGGTAGATGAGGGCGATGACGTGGTGATCGGGCGGCATCTCGGGAGATAGATTCCGGTGCTTCTCGGCGATGAACTCGCGCAGGAAGGCGGGCTCGATCGCTTCCACCTCCATCCCCACTTCTTCGCGAATCTCCCTTCGCAGTGCTGCCTCCAGAGTTTCGCCGTGATCGACGTGGCCACCGGGGAGGAAGTACCAGTAACCGTCCTCGCTGAGAGCACTGCTGTCACGAGCCCGCAAGAACAGGATTCTCCCATCCCGTTCGATGGCAGCACGAACCGTCAACGCCGGGCGGCGCCTGCGGGGGCGAGGGGAAGGGGGTGAATTCGAATCAGGAAGCGTGTTCACCGGGGAACTCCTCTCGATCGGTGCAGGGGAAGTGGTAAAGGTATGTTATCCTGAGCCCGGGGAAGATCGAGGGCTGCTGCAATCAGTCGTGGATTTCCCGCCTCCATCTGGACCCCACCAACAGGGAAGGAGTTCCCCTTGCGATTTCGACCGGTATTGCTGGCGATCCTGCTGTTGATCTGTGGATCGGCGATGCTCGAAGCACAGGTGAAGAAGAGTGACCTGGAGAGCCGCTGGAACAAGAAACAGGCGGAGCCTTTTCTCAAGCACGTCAACTGGGAGAGATCCCTGAAATCTGCAAAGGAACGAGCCAGTCGATCGAACCGGCCCATCGTTGCCTACTTCACACGCTCCTACGCTCCATGACCGCCTTGCAAAGTGCTGGAGGGGGGACCTCTCCAGTCCGATTGGTGGAAAAAGAACTCCAATTCGTTTGTTCCCTACGTGAACATCAGTGCGCAACTCGCCGATAAACCTGACCAGGGACTGCTGCGAGAGATCGGTGCAAGGTCGTATCCTACCTGTGTCATCATGGATACGGAGGGCAAGGTGATCCTGCGAAACGATACCGCAGGGGCTTTCCGCCCGACCACCGAGTCCCGTCTGATGACTGCCGTTGGCGTCGTTCAGGAACTCCTCGATGCTCGCGCAGCAGTGGAAGCAGATGGAGAGGACGCCACCGCACGGGCATCTCGGGCGATTCTCGAGGCGATCCTGGGGCTGCGTTCGACGCAACTGAAAGAACTCGACGAGATGGCGGATCTTCCCGGTATCGACTCCGATCTGAAGGCTCGATTCCGCCGCTGGCGTGCGGTGGAGCCGATCTCCAAGGTTCTCAAGGATTACGTGGCAAAGGTGAAGAGCATCGATCGCTCCGATACCGCTGCCCGGACGAAAGAATTTCACCAGGCGAGCAAGAACATGCTGGAAATCTACCGCAAGGGGCAAGTTCTCGACGACCCACGGGCGGGCATCTTCTCTGATTACTGGCGACTCGTCTTCGAGGGAGCGATCCTGGAGCAGGATGTCGAGGTGGCCACCAAGGCACTATCGGTCTACCGAAGGGCCTTTGGATCTCGAGCAGATCTGAAGAACCGTATCGATCGGATGGCCAAGAGACTGGGAGAGTTGCGGACCGATGCCGAGGGAGAGGGACGATGAGCGCAACCGATCGGAAGGTCGAGATCATCGGAGTTCCCCTCGACCACGGTGCGGGGCGCAGAGGGGTCTCGATGGGACCCTCGGCATTGCGAATCGCAGGCCTTCAAGAATCTCTTGAGCGTCTCGAGATTTCCTCCTTCGATGGTGGAGATATCGCCCTGCCGATTCCGGAGGAGAGCCAGTCAGGGGATCCTAACCTCCGCTATCTCGATGTGGTGGAGTCTGCCTGTACTCGCCTCTCCGGTCGTGTTTGTGATGCTCTCGACAGGGGACAGTTTCCGCTGGTGCTGGGAGGTGATCACTCGGTAGCCATCGGTACCATCTCCGGGATCTCGTCTCACCTGCGAGGGGACGGAGATGCCGAACCGCCAAAGGTGGGAATCCTGTGGATGGATGCTCATGCTGACCTCAACACCCCGGATACATCTCCCACCGGTAACATCCACGGCATGCCGCTGGCATGTTTGCTGGGAAAAGGCCCCGATTCCCTCGTCCAGATCGGATATTCAGGGACAAAGGTGGCTCCTCACCGGGTCGCTCAGATCGGTCTTCGCGATCTCGATCCGGACGAGAAGAGACGCATCCTGGAATCGGACATCTCGGCGTATTCGATGGAAGATGTCGATCGGAGGGGACTCCCCGAGGTGGTGGAGGAAGCTCTCGAAAAGATCCTGAACGATTGCGATCACCTCCACGTGAGCTTTGACATCGATGTCATCGACCCCAGATTTGCACCGGGAACCGGCACCGCAAGGCCTGGTGGGTTGACCTACCGAGAGGCTCATCTGGCGATGGAGATGGTGGCGCGGACCGGGGCCATCGCATCGATGGAACTGGTCGAGGTGAATCCGGTGCTCGACGAGAAGAACAAAACAGCTGAGATCGGGGTCGGCATCGTTGCCAGTGCCCTGGGACAGTCGATACTCCCCTGATCACCGATTCGATAGGGATCGACAGATCAGGGTAGAGATAAGAAGGAAGAAGCAGGAAGGGAGTTGCGATCATGGTGGCGGATGACAATGTTCCGGAGGGGTGGCCTCCTCGACCCAAAAAAGGCAAAGGATCGGGAGGAGGATCGATGCCATCCTTCAGTCCTCGAAAACTGATCTTGCCACTGATCTTCTTGATCCTGCTCGTCGGCGGAGTTGCCGCATTCGTGACGGGACAGGGGGGTGTCATCGACGTGGCTGACACCGAAGTGGCGGTGGTCATCAACTACCTGACGGGGACCGAAGAACTGATCACGACTCCCGGACTGGTCATCTTCATACCCTGGATCCAACAGGCGTATCTGTTCGACAAATCACCCAACGAGTTCGTCATGGAAGGGCAGCAGGACAACAACTTCAACCATGTCAGGGAGTTGACGGTCCGTGCCAAGGATGGATCGAGTTTTCGATTCGAGACCCTCAAGATCCAGTACCAGTTGATCCCCGGAAGAACGGCAGACGTTCTCAACGACTCCGGTGATGGAGAAGCATTCAAGCGGAACTGGATCCGTGCTTCGGCACGCTCGATCCTCCGGGATGAGTTCGGTAAATACAGCAGTGAAGAAATTGCAGATCCGAGTAGTTATGAACTCGCCGTGGCCGCAGCAACGACCCGTCTCGATACCGTTCTTGAAGCGCATGGAATCGATGTGACCCAGGTCATCATTCCCCGGCCAAAATTCGACGAGGTGGTTGAACAAGCCATCGAGAAGCGCAAGAACGCAAACCAGGAAGTACAACGTCTCGGAATCGAACTGGAAAAACTGACCAATGTTCGAGAACGCACCCTCGCCCAGGTGGAACGGGACAAGGCGGAGTTGTTCGAGCAGGTACTGGGAGTCCTCGAAGGAGAGAGGATTTCTGCGGAGAAGGAAAAGATCAAGGTGATGAAGAGTGCCGATGCCATGAAGATCGAGCAGGCGAATCAAGGAGCGGCCATCGAGGCCGCCAATATCCAGGAAGCGAGGGCGCTGGAAGAGAAGGCGCGAAAGGACGCAGAGGGGCTGGTCGCCAGGGTGGCCGCACTGGAGAAGCGCGGCGATATCCTGGTTCGTGAAAAGCTGGCAAAGAAGTACGCCACGATTCGCTTCAACATCGTCCCCTATCGTCGCGATCCAGCACCGGTCCGTATCGAGCACATGGGAGCGGTGCCTCCTGCACAACCCGCTGCAAGGACGGTTCGTAGGGGGGGAGGCCAGCAATGAAGTACCTGATCATCATCCTGGCGCTACTGCTGCTCTCGATCCTGTCGATCTCCTTTCTCACCGAAAAGATCCCGCCGGCGAAGATCGGCGTGAAGCAGGTGGTACTTGGACCATCGAAGGGGATCGTCGAGAAGGACCACTTCACCGGGCTGGTACTCGGCATCAGTGGCTACCATCGTTGGAATCTACTGCCGCGTCAGACCCACTTCCTGCACTTCACCGGTTCCAAGGGTTGGCGTGAATCGGGACTCGCCCGGGGAATCGAAGACTGGCAGCAGGCAGTGCAGTTGAGGACCAAGGATGGAAACACCATCGGCCTCGATGTGACCTTGACCTACAGGATCAAGGAGGGTGAAGCGTACAAGATCATCAAGGACGGTCTCAAGAATTCGTACCGTGAGCGAGTGAGAGCCAGGGTCAAGGGAACCCTCAGGGAAGAACTTGCCGAGTTGACTTCCGAGGATTTGCAGATCACTGATTTGCGTCTGTTGCGGGCGAAAGAGACGCTTGAGGTGTTGATCGTGGAGTTGGCAGCATTTCACGTGGTGCCCGAAAACCTTTTCATTCGCCGGGTGAAGTTCCCGGAGCAGTACGAGACGAAATTGCAGGAGAAGCAATTGCTGCGTCAGGAATCTCAGTTAGAGGTGGCTCTCACCGAACAGGCGGGTGTCGAGCAGGATGTCAATACGCAGAGGCGGAAGATCGCTGCGGAGGCACTTGCTGCCGAGAAGGAGTGGGAGCGGAAGATTCAGGAAAAACAGTCTGAATACCAGGTCACGATTGCTCAGATCAATGCGGATGCTTTGCTGTACGCAGAGACAACCATCGCAGAAGGAGATGCGGAACGTGAAATCTCCAAGGCGCGGGGAAATCTCGCCCTGGAAAAAGCCGGGGCGTTACGGGATGAACTGCGAAACATGGCACTCGATTCCATCGGCGGGCGGATTCTTCTGGCGCTGGAAGCGGTAGATAATCTTCAGATCCCCGAGGTAACCCTCAACAGTGATGATCCTGCCGTGCCGATGCTATTGAATCTGTCCCAGATGACAGAACTGCTGGTGGGGGATTCGATCCCGATTCCGGCAGGGAACTGAGGAGCGATCTTGATCGGCTAGCCGGGAGTGATCTCGGCTAGCCGTACAAGATTTGCCACCGCCGAGCGAACGATGCGGATCGTCGAGGTTCGCGGCCAGTGACCCATCTGCCTGGCGCGTTGTAGCCAGTCCTCGGTGGATTCGTCACTGTCTGCGGGATCGTGACAGTCAGCATCGTGGAGAATCACCTCTATAGCGTCCTCGCTATGACAGCGACCGATCCAGGTACATCCATCGTGCTGGGAAACCACTACGGTGATCCCGTGCAACTCACCCATATCGTCGTGAAAGGTGCCCACTGGTCTTCGCTTCCAGGTTCCTACGTGTCTGATGACACGCAGTGCTCCTCAAAGGCGTTGATCAGGTCGAGGGCAATCGTCTGGGGATCTCTTCCCTCGATCATGTGGCGCGGCAAGAACCAGACAAGTTCTCCATCCTGGAAGAGAGCCATCGAGGGGCTGCTCGGTGGAACCTGGCTACAGAGTTCGCGGGTTCGTTGTACTGCCTCGGCATCCTGACCTGCAAAGACGGTCCCCGCCCTGGAGGGGGCGTGTTCCGATTGTAGTGCCAGCAGTGCGCCTGGACGGGCTCCACCGGCGGCACATCCGCAGACGCTATTGATGACGATGAATGCCGTACCGTTTCCTGGAGACAGGAATTCGTCGACCTCGGCGGCAGTTTTCAGTTCTGTCACTCCGTGCTCGGTCAGCTCACGACGCATCGGTGTGACCAGTTCCTCTGGATAAGGCACTTCGGATTCCCTTCTTGACGCTATCGAATTTCAGTTCTATTCGGATGTTAGCGGGGACAGGGGGCAAAATCAACCGGACCCGGACCGGGTCTCACTTGCCAGAGCATCAGCCGCCCCCGGGAGCGGGATCCGCTGCGGGTTGCTCCGAAGAACAGCAACTGTCCACTTCAGTGCTGGGCGTTTCGGTGGGAATGCCGAATACCTGTGTGAGGAATCGGCGGGGCCCCTTGCGGAAGATGCTCAGCAGGAACAGCAGGGCGAGGAGGCCGAGGAACAGGTCATCGGCACCGATGGAATCACTTGCCGCCGTCGCATGGTCGTGGCCGAGGTGCTCCGCCACGCCGACCTCCACCGAGGGAAGTACTGCGTCTACTGCATATCCACAGCCGATCGCTCCGAAGCCAACGCAGAGGGCGAATAGCACAGCAGCACGCTTGCCGTGCAGGTCTCCAAGGATACCAAAGGTGGTGGCATTGGTAGCGGGTCCGGTGAGCAGGAATGCCAGAGCTGCACCCGGTGAAGCACCACCGGCGATCAGCACTGCCGCCAGCGGGGTTGCACCGCTAGCGCACACGTATATCGGGAGACCCAGCAGCGCGAAGACAGGGACCTCGAGCCAGTCGGGGATCTTGTTGAGAAAGGTGCCGTCATCGACGAGGGGAGAGAGAGCCGCTGCCAGTGACAGCCCGAGGACGATCCAGGGGGCGGTACTGTCGACAAGATCTCCCAGGCCTACCTTCAGCCCCTGGAGTACCCTCCGCGACAGGGACACGGTGGCATCGGCCTGCTCCTCCTTCGTCTTGTTCGAGACGAGGGGCGAGATGAACTTCACCGCCAGCAGGCCAACCGTGATGGCGAGTATCGCTGCGGTCACCACTCGTGCCACGGCGAAGGGCGCATCGACCATGGTGAAGGAGAGGAATACCGCATCGATGCCGAGTTCAGGGGTCGCCACCAGCAGCGTCACCGCAGCCGCGGTGGGGACGCCTCGCTCGACGAGGCTTCTGTACAGGGGAAGAACCCCGCAGGAACAGATGGGTAACGGCAGTGCGAAGAGCATTCCCCGTAGGGACTGTTGCAGATTACTACCTCTAGCCATCCAATCGATGGTGGTCTTGGGGAGCAGGGCGTGGATCAAACCCGCCACGGTGTAGGCGAGGATCAGTGCCGGTGCGCTTTCTTTTGCCAGGGCCAGGAAGCGTTCCAGGAATTCCTCCACCCCCGAATGGCTCCCTGCCGAATCGACATGAACGTCGCCCTGGATGACGAACTGATAGAGGAACAGCAGCCCGATCACGGCGCCAGTGGCGGAGAGGCGAGAGACCGGTTGCTTCTCCTCGGAGGTCTGTTCCGGTGCATGAACCACCACGTGAAGCAGGGCACCGCCCAGGAGAGCCATCAATGCTGCGGTGGGAAAGCTGGAAACCATGTTCTGAAGTTGCTGTCCGCCAAACCAGCCGCCAACATTGAACAGGATTCCGATGAAGATGGCGGCAACTGCCATTCGCTTGCCATGACTCTTCCTCAGCAACCACCACAGTGCCATCCCCTCCAGCAGTCGATGCAGGATGACGGCAACCCCGAAGGAGCCAGCCTCGTCATTGGAGACGCTGATGGAGAGGGCGAGGCCATCGACCATCGAGTGGAGCAAGATGGCGACGACTCCGAAGATGAGGGCAAGGCGATGCGCTTGATGGGCAACTCTGGTGCGAGATTTCTCGAAGATGCTGGGGATCAGCAAGCCAGCCAGGGCCAGCAGTAACGCCCAGCCACCGATTCCGCCATGATCCCTGTCCATGGCATGAGGAATCACCTCGAGCAGAACCAGCCCGGAGATCGACACCAGGATGAAACCATCGAGAATCGGCAACATCCTGGGTACTCGTCCCCCGAGGATGGCAACGATGGGTCCCAGCAGGAACGAGATGATGCTCTGGATCAAAAGGGTCAATGAAGTGTCCTCCAGCGGGGCAGGATATCGAAATCCTCCAGCGAAAAAACATCTATCTGGAATTGCACGGGAGAAGTGGTGGTGAACACACTCCGTGGTTCATCTCGCGGATGACAACTACAGCGATTGATCCCGTAGAACCGGCAGCGGGGCTGCTCCTCGGGCAACGAGGGGATTCGCTTGGAGGCGGAACCACTGCTGTTCGATGGTGGCATAGAGGCGGCGATATTCGGTGGTGAAGATCAGATCGTTATTCTCCAGTTTGCCGAGATCGGGCTGGGCCCCGGCAAAGCCACCCTTCACCTGGCCTCCCAGCAGCAAGTGGGGGGCTGCGGTGCCATGGTCGGTCCCTTGATTGCCATTTTCCTTGGCTCTCCGCCCGAACTCGGAATAGGTGGAGATCAGTACACGATCCCAGTCGCCGCTGCGGATCAGAGTTTCCCGCAGGCTGGCGAGCCCCTGGGCAAGTTCCCTGAGCAGGCGCGGATGTCGTTGCGGCTGATCGGTGTGGGTGTCGAATCCAGTGTGAGAGATCTTGATGACGGGGCAGGGCACTCCGGAAGTGACGAGAGATGCAGCGATCTGACAGCGCTTCCCGAACTTGGTGTCGGCGAACTGGACTCCCAGGTCGGGTGCACTGGCACGTCTCTTTTCGATGACCTGGGCTGCTCTCTTCACATCCTTCTGCACGTCGAGGAGGTGATCGAGGGCTTTACGAGCATCTTTGCCCCGTGCGATATCGGGGACGGCTCGCGCCTGTCGTGCGAACTCGACCGGGTCATCGAGGTGGATGATGCTGCTGGAACTGCCGTACATCGGTCCCGAATCACCGCCACCCAGGATGATACCATCGGCAGCCCGCTGCGGGTCAGGGGTCGTGTCCTCAAGCAATCGAGACAACCAACCGTCCCTCAGTTCTTCATCGCTATCGGACCCAGTCTCCCAGATTTCGATGCTCCGGAAGTGAGATCGGTTCGGTTTTGGATAGCCGAGACCGAGCATCCAGCAGGAGTCTCCCGCTTCCCACGAGTTACCGAGGGCCGACATTGCATCATTCATTCCGAGGTGGTTGCCGAGATCCATCACATCCGAGTTGGCCACGGCGATACGAGGGCGCAGCGAACGATAGCGCTCATCGCGGAAGGGGATGACGGTGTTGAGGCCATCATTACCACCCTGCAACTCGACGAGAATCAGGATGCGATCACCGAGGGCTCCACGAGTGGCAGATTCCTCGTCCAGTGCCCAGGTGCGGATTCCGGGGAAGAGGAGCGGCATGCAGGCGGTGCCCCCGACTCGTAGAAATGTTCTTCGATCAAATTTCATCCGGAACTCATTTCAACTGGTACGTCGGGTCGAGAAGGTAGTCACTGAACTGACTGAGGGCGGTTTTCCTGTCCCTGATCACTCCGACCGGTTCGAAGGGGAGCAGCCACCGTGTCACCAGTTCTTTCCTGGCGGAGACATCGGTACCGAGTTGCATCCACAGTGCCGAGTACTTACCCGTGACCTTTGGTAGCATTCTCCGACGTTCGCGAGCCTTGATTCGCCGCGGCATCTCACGGGAAACGGCCATCTCCTTCGCTGCTTGCGGCGTCATCCCCGGTTCCATTTCCGGATCCATCTCTGGATCCATCTCTGGATCCATCTCTGGATCGGTGGGAGAGGGCGGTTTTTCTTCTTCGCCGACAGGCTTTCCTGGCGGCGCCATCAGGCTCAACATCGAGAGGTTCATCAGTTCCGCCGACAGGAATCGACGGCGTCCGAGAAGGGTAGTGGCATCGATCCACTCCTCACCTCCGGGCCAGCCAGCGACGTTGGGTGGATTGAACAGCTCCTGCCCGAGTCGGTCGATGGTGCGCATCACCTGTGCTGCGGGGACTTCTTCCAGCTGAAAACTGCGGATCGTCCCGATCACCAGATCCACCGGGCTCTTGACCAGCGCACCTCGATGTTCCGGGTTCCAGAAGGAGTCACTGAGGAGAACGATCTGCAGGAGGTTTTCGAGGGACCAGTCTTGCTCCTTCAACTGCACAGCCCAACTGCTGACAATCAGATCATCCGGGGTGGGAGAGACGAATTCGATCCAGAAGCGTCTGCTGATCCAGCGGGCACAGGCTGGTTGTTCCAGCACCGCATCGACGACCGCTGCTGCATCCAGTTTTCCCTCGACACCGAGCACCGTCTTGTTTCCCGAATCGTGCTGGCGTTTGACCTTGTGGACCCGTCCATTCTTGCGGTCGATGCGGTAGCCGGTAAAGGCGCGGGC
Organism: Planctomycetota bacterium; assembly: GCA_965661685.1. Taxonomy (GTDB): domain Bacteria; phylum Planctomycetota; class UBA8108; order UBA1146; family UBA1146; genus QNYK01. Next base: position 9,460 of record CBFIET010000030.1, on the reverse strand, counting down.
GGCTTCCTTGATGTCCTGTTCGCTGTAGTTGCCCTCGCCGAGGGCGTACAACTCGAGGAGTTCTCTTGCGAAGTTCTCGTTGGGCTTGTTGCGGGTGCTGCGTCGGGTATCGAGGTAGATCGACATCGCCGGATCGACGGCGACCTGGTGGAGCAACTTGCGGAAATCCCCGCTACCGAGAGCTCGGAACATCTGGTTCTGGCGATACATCGCCTGTGCCGATCTCACCTTGTTGATTTCCGAGGTGAAGTGGCCGTGCCATAGCAACACCAGTCTCTCGGTGAGAGGGGAGGGGGTGGAGATCAATTCCCGTGTCCACCAGGTGCGCAGTTCCCCTCGCCAGCGACGACTCGCCTTCTGGAATGCCTTCTTGCTCTTGTCGGTCTTGCCTCGCTGCTCCTGGATCTGAGCGGGGAGATAGGTGGCCCACGCTGGCAGCGGTGTGACCGATTTGGTGTCCAGTGTTGCGATCAACTTCTCAACCGCTTGCTCCCGGGTCAGCCGGGAAAACTGCTTCAGTTGGCTCGCCGTGGCTCCGAAACAACTCCTGTTCAGCAGGTGACGGGCACCCTCCAGGCCGATGGGCTGCTCGACTTCTACAGCGGGGTCTCCGACAGATCCTGGATCGTCAGTGCCGCCAAGTAGAAGCGGGGATCCGAGCAGGAGCAGACAGATCAGTAGGACTTGGAGCGACTGGATCGCGGATGCCGGATCCCGGTGTGTATGAATGCCATGCTGGATCTGGGACAAGAGAGCATCCTCTCAGCGCTGCGGGAGTGACGGCGGGTTACCGATGGATAACCCCGCCAATCGTGTCCAGTTGCAGCCGATTTACATGCCACCGATTCAAGCCTGGCTGAGGATCAAGCGATGGCTTGCTCCATCGACTGCTCCCAGGATCCGCAGGATGCCGCCGAATTGCAACGGGCTCGCTTGAGGAACGCCTGGGAAGCCGCTTCGATGCGCCCGGGATCACCCGCCCACGTCTTCATCGCCGTGGCTTGAAGCGCTCTTCCGTAAGAAAAGGTCAGTTTCCACGGATGAGATCCCCTGCGATTCATGGCGTCGAGATGGGCCGTGGCATCTTCATCACTTTGCCCTCCCGACAGGAAGGCGATGCCGGGTACCGCAGAGGGGACGGTTCTGCTGAGGCAGCGAATCGTACGCTCGGCGACCTCCTCGGTGGAGGCAGCAGATCCTTCGGTGCCATGGATCACCATCGATGGCTTCAGGACGATGCCTTCCAGCATCACGCCTTGTTGATGCAATTGTGCGAAGGTGGATTGCAGTACATCGGTAGTGACCTGCTCGCAGGTGTCGATTCCATGAGATCCGTCCATCAGCACCTCGGGCTCGACGATGGGGACGATGGAAGCTTCCTGGCACAGTGCCGCGTAGCGAGCCAGTCCATGAGCATTTGCCTCGACACAGGCACGACTTGGTCTGCCGTTGCCGATGGAGATCACCGCTCGCCACTTGGCAAACCTTGCACCGAGTGCGAAGTACTCCTTCAATCGATCACGGAGTCCGTCGAGACCCTCGGTCACCGTTTCCCCATCATGCCCAGGAAGAGGCTTGGCTCCACTGTCGACCTTGATCCCTGGCACGATGTCTTTTGCCACCAGCAAATCGGCGAAGGAGGTGCCGTTGTCGTCAGACTGTCGAATCGTCTCGTCGAACAGAATCACTCCCGAGACGAACTCCTCGATGCCAGGACTGTGAAAGAACATCTGCCGGTAGAGGCGACGATTTTCCTCGGAGGTTTCGATGCCGAGTGCGGCGAATCTCTTGCCGATGGTCGGATGAGATTCGTCAGCGGCGAGAACACCCCGCCCTGGCGCAACCATCCGTTGTGCGGTTTGCTGGAGTAGTGCGATGTCCATGTCAGGGTCCTCCCCATGTCGGTGTTGTCGATCGGTCTCCGAATCGTGATCCAGGACTCATCTTGTAACGGATGGACACCGCCGGTGCTAGCAGAGCACGGTGGGGAAGTGCAGATCAGAGGGGGGTTGTCGCGGTCAGGGGCGGTAGCGGTGAAGCAGCAGTTTTCGGAACCGGTCCAGAGGACTAGTTCTTGAACTTGGCAGACTTCGCAGCGCGGCGGTTACGATTCGCCGGACGCTTGCCGTGGTTGGCCTTCTTGACCTTGCGATTATTTCGACTACTCATGCCCTGATCCTACCGAAGAACTCCCCACGAGGTCAACCGGACCCGGAAGGATCAGGCGATGTTGTTCTCAAAAAGCCATTTTACGCCGTTCGGGGAGATCCTCGAGGAGGCGCTGGATGGTCGCTTCCAGCTGCCGATCGAGACGTCGCTCCTCGTCCTCGGGCAGCGACCTCACCAGCAGATCGGGGACCGCTCCGTTCAACTCCATGTCGATCCCGTCCGGGATGGTGTACCAGCCGCGGAAGGGAACCCGGATCCGGCTGCCATCGAGCAGCGTCTGGCTGCCGGTGCTGATGACTCCCCCTGCGGTGGGGACACCGACCAGCGTACCTCTACCGAGATTGCGGATGGCGTGGGAAAAGATCTCAGCGTTGGAGAAGGAGTTCTGGTTGCAGATCACGGCGATGGGGCGAGTCCAGGATGGGGCTACCAGTCGATCGTTGGGGTATCCCTTACCTCCGGCCCTGGGAATGGTGTAGGCGTGTGGAGTCCTGGTCAGCGCCGCCAGCAGCAAATCGGTGGTCCAGCCGCCGCCATTCTCTCGCACATCGATGATCAAGCCCTCCTTGCCGTGGCCCGCCTCGTACAACTGGACCGAGAAGCGATCGAGGCTGCTCTGGTTCATCCCCTGGATGTGCAGGTAGCCGAGACGGTTGCCGCTCAGTCTGCCGACCATCTCCCGGCGCTGCTGTTGCCAGTGGCTGTAGAGGAGTGAGCGGTAACTGTTATTGGAGATGGGGCGCAGGATCACCCGTCGATGGGGCTCATCTCCTCTCGCCATGGTGAAGGCGACCCGGGATCCGACCTTGCCCTCTAGCAGGTAGGAGAGGTTGCTTCCTGCGGGCACCGCTTCGCCGTCGATGCTGACCAGTTGATCGCCGATCTGCAGGTCCACTTCCTCCGCAGCAGCAGGAGTTCCGGGGAGAATAGAACCGATGCGATAGCGGCCACTTTCGTCATCCGCTTCCAGAGTCCAGCCGGGAACCGCTGTGGCGCGGATCCTCTTCGACCAGCGACTGGCGGGGCTGAACCGCTGGTGAGAAGCATTCAACTCGCCGATCATGCGATTGATGATGGTCGCAAATTCGCTGTCGTTTCTCCTCGACACCGCTACCTGCCGATATCGATCTCCCTGGGCGTTCCAGTCGAGTCCCTTGAGGTTGGGGTCGTAGAAGCGATCTCGCATCGTCGCCCACGCCTCGTTGAACACCTCGAGCCGTCTTCGCTTCAGATCCACCGGAAACTCGGTGGCGAAGGTCAGGGAAGTACTCGTGCCGCTGGAGGTCAGAGTGGCGGGGACTCCCGAGACGATGCGAAGCATCTTCTTGCTCTTTCGATTCCACTCCAGCACGGCGGAGGAACCGGAAGCGATCTTCTTGACCGTGCCTCCATCGGGGATGCCGATGGAATAGAGCGCTGAAGATCCTTCGTGGGAAGAATTGAAAAAGACCTGCTTCGAGTCGAGGCTCCAGATGGGAGATCGAACCGACTTCTGCGAGGCGTAGGCCCTGTGAAAACGGTTACGAATTCCCACCAGATCGATCTCGACCTCGACCTTCTCCTTTTTTTTCTTTTGTTCCTTCTTCTGCTCCTCTTCGTCTTTCTCTTCCTCTTCCTTCTCTTCTTTCAGAGGAGGGGGAGGGTCATCCCGGAGAATCCGATCCTCCTGGGTTTGGTCTGCGTCCTGGGCACGAAGCCACACCCACCACAGATCTCCTCCCTCCTCATCGCGCTGGGAAACGAAACAAAGTTTGCGACCGTCGGGGCTCCAGGCGGGGGAAAGGTCGGGACGAGGATTTGCAGTGAGATTGAAGGGGAACATCGATCCGTCGCGGCGAACCAGGAACACATCCCTGTTGAAATCGTTATCGAGGGACGAAAAGGCCAGCCACTGACCATCGGGGGACCAGCTGAACTCCACCGGGGACCAGCCGGTGTGGAGGATTCGAAAGTTATCCCCGTCGAGGTCCTGAACCGCCAGGTCACCGTCTCCGTGCAGGAAGGCGAGCCACTTCCCATCGGGGGAGAACTGCGGCGAACGACGCCGAGCCTGCGGTCCCGGGAAACGGGAGACCTCGGTGGTCAGGCAGCGGTCGAGGCGTGGCTCCCCCGGTTCGCTACTGGTGACTCGATAGAAGTCATCGATTCCACTCCTGCGGCTGACGAAGAGCAGGTCCTTGCCTCCAGGAAGCCACACCGGGTCGTCATCCCGAGCCGGATGGTCGACGATGCGATTTGCGGGTAATCCCTTTTCGGTTCGCCGTACCAGCACATCTCCCTGACACCCGAAAGCGACCTGCTTACCGTCAGGAGAAAGGGCTGCGGAGGTGGCGCTGGAGTACTTGAGGGGTTCGATGCCGAGGGTGGGAAGGTCTTCCGCTGCGGTCAGTTCGATGGGAATCACCTGCCCACTACTGCGTCGAAGTTTCCAGAAGGAGAAGCCCTGTTCGAAGAAGACGATGTCGCCATCGGCGCTGACGCTGGGAAAGCGCACCGAGTCCTCCTTGAAGTCGGTCCATACCCTGCGGTGGCGATTCTCGAGATCTCGTTCCACCAGCTGACCACGGCCATCGATATTCTCGACCATGAGGAAACGCTCGTCGTCGATCCATACCGGGGAGGTGTGGGAGATTCCTTCGGGGGTGAGGCGTTTCCAGCTGTGGTCGACGAGGTGGTGGAGCCAGATCTGCCCCGCCTGGGAGCCTGTGTACCCCTGGCGAGTCCACGAAACTCCCTCACGCATCACGAGCATGCGAGTTCCATCGGGGGAGATCCTCCCCGCCGATGCGGCGGCAAGGGTGACTCGAACCGGTTCATCCGGAACCTTCTTGCCGTCCGACAGGTCGAGGCGGTAGAGCCTGTCACCACGCTTCCAGCCGTCGAGGCGGTCGCTACTGAACAGGATCTGTTCGCCGTCGGGATACCAGGCGCAGGGGAGATCGGTACCGCTCCACCACGTCAATCGACGTGGGGTTCCCCCTGCAGCAGCGATCAGCCACAGGTCAGAACTGCCCTCTCTCGACGAGGCGAAGAGGATCGATTGACCGTCCGGGTGCCAGCGAGGTCTCGATTCCCATGACGGGTGGTCGGTGAGACGGCGGGCAGAGCCCCCGTCGCTGGAGGCGGTCCAGATCGCGCCCTCCCAGGTGAAGGCGATGGTCTCGCCGTCGGGAGAGATCTCGGGGCGAAAGGGCCACACGATCGGTTCCGCTGCCTCACCGGCCACGGGAAGTGTGATCGAGAGTGCGGGGAGAAGTATCAGTATGAGGATTGCGGATCGCTGGAGAGTCTTCATCGTCGTGCCCCTTATGCAGTTTGCCTGCAAGAAGTTTGCGGTCCGGGTGGCAACGGAGCAACCCCGGCCTTGATGTGGAAGCGGAGGCAGGGCAATCTCGGCGGCAGGAAGTGAGGGGAATTGGCGATGAACTCAGCGGATGACGACCTCGATGCGGATGATCTGCCGCTGGACAGCACCCTGCTGAAGAGATTTCCTGCAGGCAACCTGCAGGTGCTCGCCCACTTCTACCGTGGTGAGTTGTCGCGGGCCAATGTCTGGCGCCAGCGGATGGACGCCACCTCCCACTGGGCGGTGGTCTCGACGATGGCAGTGGTTTCGCTGGCGTACTCCACCAAGGAGTCTTCCATCCTGCTGATGCCGTTCTGCTTGGTCCTGCTCTACCTGCTCCTGCATATCGAAGCGCGTCGCTATCGGTACTTCGATGTATGGCGTATGAGGGTTCGGATGCTCGAGGTTCACCTGATGGTACCGGCGCTGTTACAGGGGCAGGACCTGGCGGAGGGGGACTGGCGGGAGATCATCTGCAATGACCTGCTCGCTCCCACCTACAAGATGTCCCGGCTCGAGGCGCTGGGACGACGCTTGCAGCGCACCTACATCTGGCTCTTCCTCATCGTTCTCGGTACCTGGGGGATGCTCGCATGGGAGAGGGCCCCGGAAGGGGCATCGTTCAACGACGTGATATATGTCGGGTGTAATTCAGGCGGAGTTCCGCCGGGGGTGGTGCTTGGGGCGACGGTGATCTTCTACCTGTACCTCTTCTGGATCATGCTCCTGAGCGGACCGTCACAAACCACCGAGATCCGACGCAAGGAACCTTCCCGTCAAAACTGGCCCATCTAGGTCGTATTGACGAGCACAAATCACGGTTCAGTCTTCTCGATGACATCGAATCGTTGCAGAGCCTCCAGTGCCTGGTCACCGGCACCGCTGCCTTGCAGTTGCTCGGCGAGTTTCCCCGCCTCCTCACGAAGCCCTGCCGCCAGCATCGTTTCCAGCGCCTCCAGGGCGGGACGGGGATCGTCGGGGGCGAGGCGTCCTCCTCGCGAGCACCACATCAGGGCCTCGTCGGTGACCCCGAACTGTCGGTACAGCCGGGCCAGTTCCAGAACCAGTTCGAGGTCGGTCGGTTTCGAGACCCATCTCTCCTTGAGGAGGGCGATGCGACTGCGGCCATCGAGAACGGTTCGATATCGTTTCATCGCCTCCCGGGCGTCATCCCCACGACCGAGATTGCGCAGGGCCAGCGCTCGGTTGTAGGAGGCACCATGGTGGAGAGGATCGCGTCGTAGCAGTTCATCGAGCATGGCGAGAGCCTGCTCGGGACTGGCTTCCAGATCGAGCAGGGCGAGCCGGTAGCGGGCACGATCAAAGGTCGGCTCCAGTTGCAGAGCTTGCTGGTAAAGAACTCGAGCCTTGGAGTCATCCCCGAGATGCTGCCACGAGAGTCCTGCTCCGAACAATCCGCGGGTTCGGTGGGAAGGTTCAGGGCGAGACTGCATCCGCTGGAAAACCTGCAGTGCCTCCCGGTCATCTCCCAGTTCCTGCAGTGCTCTGCCCAGATTGAACAGCTTGCCCTGCATCGTTGGATCCAGTTGAAGACCACGCCGAAAAGTGACAACTGCCTCGTCGAGGAGTCCCAGGGCGTAGAGGGCTTCTCCCTCCAGCAGGGCGAGTCCCGCATCGGTTTCGTGCTGCTGGCGCAGCACCACGATCCGTTCCAGCGCAGATTGTGCCCGGCCGTCGAGGATCAGATCACGGATGGCGGTCCGCTGGCGCGGCAACGGGTCCGCCGGTTGCTGCTGGGTGAAGGCGGGGGCGGGCAAGACGCACGAGAAGCACATTGCGCACATCAGCAGCAGCGATCTGCGGCGGGGGTGGTGGGTTCGGGAGCAGGATGCCATGGCGACATTGTAGCAAGAGGGGACGAGGAGAGGCGAGATTCTACCCGGGCCAATTCGGCATGACAGGGTCTGGAGATGACGAGTGAATCCAGTACCTTGTGACCATGCCTGGACTGATGACGATCCTCTCTCCCGCCAAGACCCTCGACATGGAGGGGACCCATCGCTCTCGTTCCATCGAGGCGAGTCGGCCACGTCTGTCGACCCAAACGCGGCAACTCGCCGGGGAACTGCAGACCTACTCACCTGCCCGACTGACGACGCTGATGAAGATTTCTTCGACCCTCGCCGAGGAAAATGCAGGTCGCTGGCACCAGTTCGGTCGGCGGGGAAACCCCCGGGGTTCGGCAGCACTCTGTTTCCGTGGCGATGTGTACCAGGGACTGGAAGCGTGGACGATGAAGGCGGCTTCCCTCAAGTGGGCACAGCAGCGGATCCGCATCCTCAGTGGCCTGTATGGAATCCTGCGTCCCCTCGACACCATCCAGCCGTACCGCCTGGAGATGGGAACCCGACTGAAAACCGAAGAAGGACAGGACCTCTACAACTTCTGGGGTGACCGCATCCACCAGTTGTTGCAGGCGGATCTCGCCGAGTGCAAGGCGACCGCTCTGGTTAACCTGGCCAGTGATGAATACTCGAAGGCGGCGCAACTGAAACGTCTCGAGGTGCCGGTGATCGGCGTCAAGTTCCTGCAGGTCAGTGGAGGGAAGGCGAAGTTCATCACCTTTTACGGCAAGCGGGCGCGAGGATTGATGGCGCGCTGGATGGCAGACCAGCGACCAAAGACCATCGCCGATCTGGCCGATTTCGACAGCGAGGGCTATCGCTTCCACAGTAGCGAGAGCAGTGACTCGACCCTCGTCTTCACCCGCCCCAAGCCCGCTCCCGTGTCGGCGAAGCGCAGGTAAGCAGCGCATCTTTTCGAAGCGCATCTTGCCGAAGCGCGGCGATCGGTGGCAGTAGAATAAAATGGTGGGCGATGAGGGACTCGAACCCCCGACCCCCTCGGTGTAAACGAGGTGCTCTAGCCAACTGAGCTAATCGCCCCACGCAGAAGATTCTAACCGGGGAAATTCTAAAGTGGTAGATTTCGGGAAGTCTCTCCCGCACCGAGTTGGGATTGTCTGGAGATGCATCGCCCGCAGAGTCGTCGATCCGGTCCCTCTCGTTCTGTGATCCCTTGACCACGCCTTTATTGTCGCAGAACCCCTCTATTCCATGTCATGGGCATGTTTGTGTGAGTAGCGGTCAGTGGCGTGCAGTAGGCGTAATTCTTCTGTCCGCTGCGGCTCAGGAACCGGATAATGGACTGGACACAAACTCATGAAGGGAGGTCGATATGACCGACGACAAGAAGCACGACGACAAGGACCGCAAGAGACTCTCCGACGAGGAGATGGAAGATGTGGCGGGGGGCAATCTCGATGCGGCAGACCATCTGCTGATCGAGTCCAGCGGCATTCGCAAGGCCAAGAAGAAGCCGAGAGCAGGCACCTCATCCTTCGGTCAAGATACCGATGGGTGCGTTTTCTAGATTCCTACTCGTCCTCACGGGCGAAGTGACCTCGTAACGGGTGGAGCCACGACTGCTGGTGACCGAAGGAGGAACGGATGAACCGGATCTGTATTGCGACACTGATGACTGTGATGATCTGCGCCTCGGGGTGCGGACCGTCGGAGCGGGAGAGATTCGAGGCCACTGAGAAGTTGCTGTCGGCGTGGGATGGGAGCATCAAGGGTTCCAAGGCGGATTACATCCGGATACTGATCAGCGAAGGTGCGGATGTCAACGCCAAGAACAACGACGGCTGGACCCCGCTGATGTACGCCAAGACCCCGGAGGTCGTCACGCTGCTGATCAAGGCGGGTGCGGATGTCAACGCCAAGAACGACGTCGGCTGGACCCCGCTGATGTACGCCGCCGAGTCCTCCAAGTCCCCGGAGGTCGTCACGCTGCTGATCGAGGCGGGTGCGGATGTCAACGCCAAGAAGGACGACGGCGGTACCCCGCTGATGAGGGCCGCCGTTTCCACGACCCCGGAGGTCGTCACGCTGCTGATCAAGGCGGGTGCGGATGTCAACGCCA
>CBFIET010000029.1:0-4112 GCA_965661685.1 Planctomycetota bacterium | reverse complement strand
CCCGAGGGATTCAACTGGTCCCACGGCAGGGCCGGGCAGATCTTCCGCTGGCGCGAGAAGCCTGATTCCTGGGGACTGGAGCTGTTCTGGGGGATGGTGACCGCAGAGGGAGGCCCCGCAGGAGGGGAATTTTCCATCCTGGGAGGACTTCTTTCGAAGGAGCGGGTGGCTGGACAGGATGACACTCGCTGGCGGCTGTTGTACATTCCCTTCTAGCCCGGCACCGGAGATAGGTCATCGAGGGTGCGGGGTGGATGAGAAGCACTGTCTCATCGGGGAGCAGTTCGCTGCGGGGGACGGAGCGTGATGGCTGGCTGGATCGTTGCCCTCGGGGCATTTCTGGGGCGTAGTGCCGACACCACCGGTTACGGCCTCGTCCTGCTGACGAGAACCATCGCCAATGCTCCCCACCTGATGAGCCGTCGCCGCCTCCGTGATTGCTTCGATCTCGCCTACAGTTACCTGACCGGATCCTTCGTCGTCACTGCCGTGGTCGCTCTCTTCACCGGCATGATACTGGCGCTCAACAGCGGACTCTCCCTGCAGGAACTGGGACAGGAGTCGCTCATCGGCAGGATCGTGGCGGTATCTCTCATCCGCGAGATGGGTCCCTTCATGACCGCTCTCATCCTCACTGCCAGCATCGGCAGCGGAATCGCCGCAGAGATCGGCACGATGAAGGTTTCCGAGGAGATCGATGCGCTGCGCATCATGTCGATCTCGCCGGTGCGGTTCCTGATCCTCCCGCGCATGGTGGCATTGACCCTGGTCACCCCGATTCTCACCATCTATGCCGGTCTCATCGGAATCCTCGGGGGCATCTTCGTCTCCTATTTCCAGTTGGGAGTCGGCTGGCTGGCATTTCGCAATGACGCCCTGGAGTCGCTGAAGTTCGAGGACATCCGTACTGGATTGATCAAATCGGTCGTGTTCGGGATCACCATCGCCACCGTCGGCTGCACCCAGGGGCTGTTGACCCGGGGAGGTGCAACCGGGGTTGGTCTGGCTGCCAGGAGAGCGGTGGTGGTTACCTTCTTGCTGGTCATCATCATCGGCTACTACATCAGCTGGAGTTTTCTCACATGATCACCATGGAAGAAGTGCACAAGGTCCTCGGCGGCCGCAAGATTCTCGACGGCCTATCTCTGGAGGTCGAGGAGGGCGAGACCCTCGTCATCCTGGGGCGTTCGGGAACCGGCAAGAGCGTCACCCTACGTCACATCATTGGCCTGCTGACGCCGGATCAGGGCAGAATCACCGTTCTGGGCGAGGAGATCTCTGCGCACCGCCCGGAGGTGCTGAGACGGGTCCGCTTGAAGATCGGATATCTCTTTCAGGACGGTGCATTGCTCAACTGGCTCAACATCGCAGACAACATCGCTCTCCCCCTGAGGGAGCGGAACTCGCAGCGGGAAGACCTGATTCAAAGTCGGGTCGAAGAGGTCCTTTCGGAGGTCGAGCTGGACGCACATGGGCTGAAGTTTCCTTCGGAGATCTCCGGGGGAATGAGAAAGCGCGCGGGTCTGGCAAGGGCACTTGTCGACCAGCCGAGCATCGTTCTCCACGACGAACCAACCTCGGGCCTCGACCCCATCTCTTCCAACGTCATCAATCACCTGATCAAGAAGTTGAAGGGAATGGGAATCACCCAGATGGTGGTCACCCATGACATGAGTTCAGCCTTCGACATCGCCGACCGTATCGCCTTGCTGCATGAGGGAAAGGTCAGAGCCCTTGGAACTCCAAAAGAGATCCAGGAATCCACCGATCCTGCTGTACAACAGTTCATCCACGGCCTCGTGGAAGGGCCACTGGCAAGAGAACTTCGTGAAGAACCGGACGAATCTGAGCAACCAGAAGAAAGTGAGGCGTCATGACGAGGGATTTCATCGTCGGAGCCATCTTCATCCTCGCACTGATTTTCCTCGGGGTTCTGACCGTCGTGGTCAAGGGAATCCCCAGTGGCGCATCCGACCTGGAGATCGAGGTCGGTTTCGAGGATGTGGGAGGACTACGCCCGGGGGAACCGGTGCGGATTCGTGGCTTGCGTGCCGGCACGGTCGAACGGATCTCGCTCGATCAGGAACGAGATCAGGCGATCGCACACCTCAGAATTTGGGAGAATCTACCGCCTCGTGAGGGGTACAGTTTCGAGGTCACCTCCGCCAGCGCACTGGGAGGCACCTTCCTGAAATACATTCCCGGCTCAGGACCACTGGTGAAGGATCCTCTTCAGGGAGAGGCGAGCGGAAATCTACTGGGAGAGGTCGGCTCGATGCTCGCGGAGAACCGCGCAGCGATCAAGAGCAGCCTCGACAACCTCGACAAGTTGCTGACCAATCTGGCATCGGGAGAGGGCGTGGTCGGCGGACTTCTCAACAACAACGATGCACGAGACATGGTCGCGGACATCATCAAAGAAACGAAATCGATCCTCACCGATATCAAGAATGGCGACGGCGTCCTCGGATCGCTTCTGCTGGAAGGAACCGAGCAGCAACAGCAATTCAATCGCGTCATGGCTCTGCTGCAGGAAAACTTCGTCTACTTCTCCGAGGGTAACGGAACCCTGGGAATGCTCTTCAAGGACAAGGCGGTGCAGGACGAGGTCGAGCAATCGATCGCTCGGTTGTCCACCATCACCGAATCGCTGACAGGAACCGACGGACTCGCCGGGCGGATCCTCAACGACAAGTCACTGAGTCAGTACTGGATCGATGTGAGTCGCAATCTCAAGAACGCCTCGATTCAGTTGAGCGAGGATGGCCAGGGGGCGATGCGCGACATCCTCTTCGATTCTGCACTGCGTGATGATCTCGGCAGTGCAGTGGCAGCCATCGCCAGCATCAGCGTCGCCATCGAACAGGGTCCAGGAACTCTCCACAGCCTGATACACAATCCAGAACTGTATCTCGAGGCTCGAGAGACCCTCACGCTGCTGCGCGACTCCACGGAGGATCTCCGGGAACAGGAACCGGTAACCGCCTTCTTCAGCATCCTGTTTGCGCCCTTCTAGAGCCGATGACCGAGGCGCTTCTCCCCTACGGCCTGGTCCTCGGCGGCTTGCTCCTGCTAACCATCGGCGGTGATCGACTGATCGCCGCTGCGGTCGAACTCGCCATGCGCTTCAAGGTCTCTCCCCTCTTCATCGGAATCACGGTGGTGGCTGCCGGTACCTCCCTTCCGGAACTACTGGTCTCGCTGCTGGCACAGATCGAGGGAAAATCGGGACTCAGCATCGGCAATGTCATCGGTTCCAACATCTTCAACATCGGATTGGTGCTGGGAGTTGTCCTGATCTGGACGCGGCGAAACCCGATAAGTCCGGGCCGGGTGGAAACCCTGGCGCTGCTGTTCGGCACCGCCATCTTGACCATCTTCCTCTATTCCCAGCAGGATTCGGAAGGAATCACGGTGCTGGGCAGGGGTAGCGGTCTCATCCTGGAAGCGGCTTTCATCCTTCTGCTGATCTTTACCCTCAGAAGTGGACGCAAAAATCCAGCTGTAGAAGAAGTGGAACAGATGGCAACGGGGGCGAGCTCCTTCCATATCTTCATCTCGATGGCAATTGGAGTGATCGGATTGTGGGCAGGCGCAGAACTACTCGTAAAGGGAGCGGTGCAAATCGCAGCCACCATGGGTGTCAGTGACGAGGCGATCGGTTTGACCATCGTTGCAGCAGGAACCGGAGCCCCGGAGTTGTTTGCTTCTCTTGCTGCTCTTCGAAAGGGTTCCGCTTCGATGGCGGTCGGCAATGTCGTCGGATCAAACCTGTGCAACACCATCGCCATCGTCGGCGCAGCGAGTCTCGTCCGTCCACTCGAGGTCAATTTCAGGAGACTGGAGACCGATCTGATCGTGTCCTTGATCCTGACCGTGGGAGTATCTCTGTTGCTATCAACGAACAGAACTTCAGGGTTTCGACGGGGGCTAGGGATCGCCTTCCTGATCAGTTACCTGCTGTGGATGATCAGTCTCGTCAGTTAGTGTTCCCCATCCGGCTCGACATGAATCACCACATCATGAATCTCTGGCAGTGATTCTCGCAACTTCGCCTCCACCTGGTGGGCGATGTCGTGCGCTTCTTCTACCGACATCCTGGGGTCTACATG
>CBFIET010000028.1:0-32223 GCA_965661685.1 Planctomycetota bacterium | reverse complement strand
TGTCGTCGGATCAAACCTGTGCAACACCATCGCCATCGTCGGCGCAGCGAGTCTCGTCCGTCCACTCGAAGTCAATTTCAGGAGACTGGAGACCGATCTGATCGTGTCCTTGATCCTGACCGTGGGAGTATGCCTGTTGCTATCAACGAACAGAACTCCAGGGTTTCGTCGGGGGCTAGGGATCGCCTTCCTGCTCAGTTACCTGCTGTGGATGGTCAGTCTCGTCAGTTAGTGTTCGCCATCCGGCTCGACATGAATCACCACATCATGAATCTCTGGCAGTGATTTCCGCAATTTCTCCTCCACCTGGTGGGCGATGTCGTGCGCTTCTTCTACCGACATCCTGGGGTCTACATGCAGATTCAGGTCGACGAATACCCCGCTCCCAAATCCTCGACTGCGAACATCATGAGCATCCCGTACCCCTTGAAACTGGCAGGCAATCTCCTCGACTCTGGCTGGATCGATGGGGGCACGATCGGCCAGCACCCCCGCCGACTGCAATGCGATTCGATAACCAGCCCTGCCGATGAAGAGCCCGATCACCAGCGCCACGATCATGTCAACCAGCGGAAATCCATTGCGAATGGCAAAGAGAGCAACCAGAGCACCGATCGTCCCGAGAAGGTCGGAGCGGGTGTGCTCGCTGTCGGCCAGAAGTACTGGACTCATCAGTTCCTGACCACGTTTTCGTTGCCAGCGGAATACGAAAGCGTTGATGAGAACGGTCCCCGCCAGCAGCAGATAGCCAACCGGATGTGGATCCACATCTCCTGGAATGGTCCAGCGGCTCAGCGAGTCAGTGATGATGTGCCAGGCAGCGATGAAAAGGAGTAAAGAGATCGCCATCGCCGAGAGAATCTCGAACTTCTGGTGACCATAAGGGTGGTCCGCATCCGGAGGCTTGCTTGCCACGCGGATCCCGACCAGCGCGATGATGTTGGACGATCCGTCGAGTAACGAGTGATATCCGTCAGCGACCACCGAGAGCACACCATTGGAGTATCCGTAGATCAGTTGCCCCACCGCGACGACGATATTGGCAAGAAGTGTCCCCCACAGAACTCGTGAGACTGCCTGGCGCCGCTTTAACAACTGACCTCCTACTCGACGAACCTGCGAATCCTGACGCTAAGCACCTGCACGGAGGCGATGGTCAGTTCTTCCGATCCGATTCTTCTGATATCAGATTCCATCGCCTTGAAGTTGGGTTGGCGACGCATCTCCTCGACTCTCTCATCGATCCAGTCGACGCTGCTACTTCGAGCGTTCTCGGAACAAATCCTGGTCACAAGCGCCCACAGTCCATCGAGGATGGTATTGCGCAGGATTCTCATCGACAGCGAGTCCCACCGGCCGGTCGACACCATCTCATCGCACTTCCTCACCAGCGGATGCAGGCCACTGCGATGGCCGAGCAGGTAGTAGACCCTTGCCACGTCGGCGACTTCAAGATCCTGGGTTCGACTGATGTCGAGGATTCGAACCCCGGCAGTGAAGTGTTCGAACTTGGCGAGACCTCTGGCAAGTTCGGGAGAGAACCCCTGAGAGATCGACTCCTGTACATGGTTTTCATGACGTTCCAGCTCGGGTCCGGGTAGGCAATCGGGGATCACCATCTCGAACTCCGCCAGGGGAGCTACGCCATCGGCGATCAACCCCTCGATTCGGTCGAGTCGATCATCGTCGTGGCTACTCAACAGCCACGCTGCGGTTCTGCGCAGCGCTTCCTGGACACGAACAAGTGCGTGATAGCCGACCCTGGCCGAAATACTCCTGAGATTCAAGATCAGATGCCTGACCTCCTCCGCACCGATCAAATCGTCGGCAACGAAGTAGGACCGTGCGATGTGGCCGATCGATCTTCCCGTTTCCCTCTCCATGTCGAGGAAGAAGAAGGAACCCGCCCTGTCAACGATACGGTTGGTGATGACGGTCATGGCGATTTCACGCCTCAACTGGTGATTCGCGATGACATGAGCAAACTCCTCCTGAATTTTCTCGGGGAAGTACTCGAAGAGGAATCGATTCTCGTTCACGCGTCCAGTCGGTTGCTTGAGCAATCTGCGGTAGACATCCATCTTGGCGTGGGCACCGACGATGGCCAGTTCAGGACGGAACAGACCGATACCGTCGGTGTGTCGTGTGGTCAGTTCTTCCTGGGTTGGGAGCGATTCCGCCTCCCGATCGAGAACACCGCGATCTTCGAGGATCATCATGGTGCGCTCGATGGTGAATGGATCGATCTGGCTACGAATCTCATCGAGACTGAGGAGAACACCCTGATCACGGGTGTTTTGAAGGACATGCTCACAGACCGTGTCCTGGGCATCCATCAGCACCTCGTTGCGGCGATCGACTGACAACCGCCCCGAACGAACCTCTTCCCCCAGCAGTGTTTTCAGATTTACTTCATGGTCAGAGCAATCCACACCACCGGAGTTGTCGACGAAATCGGTATTGATCAGCATTCCGTTGCGGGACAGTTCAACTCTGCCCCTGGGAGTCACTCCGAGATTACCTCCCTCGATCATCATCCGTGCCCGAATCGCCTTGCCGGTGACCCGGCACTCGGAATTCGATGCGTCATCGACATCGATGTCCGCCTCGGTGGAGGCCCGGATGAAGGTCCCGATGCCACCGTTGAACAACATGTCGACATCAGCACACAAGATCGATCGAATCACCTCTTCCGGTGAGAACTCACCCTCCGGCGGCAATCCGAGCAGAACCCTGGCAATGGCAGACGGACTGATCGTCTTCTCGCTGCGTTCGTAGATGCCACCACCGTCCGACAGCAGTGATCGGTCGTAATCACCCCAGTTCGTTCGGTCGGTATCGAAGAGCCGTTGACGTTCCTGGTACGCCAACTTCTGGTCTGGATCGGGATCGATGAAGATATGAAGATGATTGAATGCAGCGATCAATTTTGCATTTTTCGCCAGCAACATTCCATTTCCAAACACATCACCGCTCATGTCACCGATTCCAACCACGGAGTACGTTTCTTGCTCAGGGTCGATTCCGAGTGACCGGAAGTGAATGAGCGCTTGCTCCCAGGATCCCCTGGCGGTGATGGCGAGTTCTTTGTGGTCGTAACCGTTGCGACCACCTGAGGCGAATGCGTCCCCTAACCAGAAATTGTGTTCCAGTGAGACCTCATTGGCTACGTCGGAAAGGTGTGCGGTGCCCTTGTCAGCGGCGACCACCATGTATGGATCACTACCATCCCTGCAGATCAATTCCGCAGGGTGGACCACCTTTCCATCGATGACGTTGTCGGTCAGCAACATCAGTCCCTCGATGAAGGTGCGGTAGAGTCGATCCGCCTGCTGTCGTCGCTCAGTTCGATCGGTAGCAGGTTTCCGCAACACGAAGCCACCCTTTGCCCCGACCGGTACGATCAGGACATTCTTCACCATCTGAGTCCGCTGCAAGCCGTGCACCTCGGTGCGATAATCGGTGATCCGGTCCGACCATCTCAGGCCTCCCCTGGCCAGCGGGCCCCCTCGGAGATGGACACCTTCCACATCGGGATGATGCACATAGATCTCTCTCCACGGCCGTGGATGACTCCCCACCGGAAGGGCCACCGAATCGTACTTGTACGCCTGTAACGGGTGATCGCTGACCAGGTATCTGGTGCTTCTCAGGGTGGACTCGAAGAGCCCGAGGATTCTGCGCAGGAACGTGTCCTGTGCACTCGAGCGAACGTCATTCAAGGATCTCAGGATCTCTTCTCGAATCTCCTGCGATGTGGAATCGCGCGCCTCCGGATCGAGGTCGAGTTCGGGATCAAATCGTGTCCTGTAGAACTCGAGGAGACTTCGGGTGATGGCCGAATGCTGGCAAAAAGTATTGGAAGCGAATGCGATGGTGGTCGAGATACCGAGTTGATGCAGGTAATGCAGTTGATTCCGGAACAGGTCCACATCGTGATGACCGATTCCAACCCGAAGAACCATGCGATCGAGCTGATCACTACTGGTAGAACCGGAAAATATCGATTCCAGTGATTCGATGACTCCCTCGGAGAGCTGGATCAAAGGATGATCATCGCTCTCGATGCCATGAACCTGGAAGGTATCTATCGAGAAGTTCTCGCCGGTGCTCGGAGAGACCGCGAATGATGTTTGATCGACGATCTGCAAGCCGAAGTTGTCAAGAATCGGCAATGTCGTCGACAGGAACAGGTTTCTTCGCTGATAGATCCGCAGTCGCGCGGAATTTCTGATCCGATCATCTTCATTTCTGAAGATGCTAAAGGCGCAGCCCCGCTCGCCATCGATACGGATCTGCTCCAGCCGCGTCACATCTTCGACCCCCTCTTGAGGCGAATGGATCACCCTGTACCCCTCGGGGAAAGCATTTCGATATCGACGATAGAGCGTCTCCGATTCCTCTTCCTGGGTGAGATCGAACTGGCGATGCAGTCTGTCTGCCCAGGTCCCGGCAACCAGCCTCACCCTCTCGTCGATCCACACCTCATCAATCTCATCCAGGCGGTCCGTGGCGGTGAAGAAGAAGGAGAGGAGTACGGTCCCGTGTTTCCCGAGATTGACCCGGGAGTCGGAGTAGCTGGCATTCATCATCTCGAAGATGATGGTCTCGATGCGCTTCCTCTGCTCCTCTGAATACCCTTCTCGGGGAGTGATCAGAAAGTACAGGCCCTTTCGTCGCTCCTCATCTACGACGAGATGGCCGCGAATTTCCTTCGACCTCTCGACGTAGTGGATCGCCTGGATCACCGCCTCGATCTCACTGACCTTCGCCTGAAACAGGAACTCGACAGGAATCGAATTGAAGGCGTTCTGGAACGCCTTGTATCGCAGCCCACCACGGGAGATGGAGTGCTGTGAAATCACTTCGTCCAGTTTATCCCTGACGTGAGGGATCTGGTCTCCCGGAGTCTGAACCGCCTTGAAGGTGAAAAGACCGTAGAGGTGGATGAAGCGGCAGACCCCATCGATCACCGGCTCCTTGACGACGAAATGATCGATCTTGCCCTGACGATGCACGCAGGAATCGCTGAGTCCCTTGAAGGAAATGACAAGATCCCTCGGTGCTTCCGGACCGGAGAGGGTCTCGATCGAGAGGGCCGCCATTTCAGCATCTGGCTTCTCTGGAAACGGAACTCCCAGTTCCAGATCGAGGGTGAGGGTTGATAGATCTTCAGCCCTGGCAGTCCAGCGAGTCACTCCGAAGAACACGAAATGATCCTGGAGTAGCCAGTCGAGTAAACTGCGTGTCGCAAGAATGCCGACATCAGGGCTGGTCGCAGCACTCTTTCGAATCGATCGAATCGAATCGCGAACGACGCCCTTCATCCGCTTGTAGTCCTTTACCAGCAGAGTGACGCTGGCAAGCCTGCTCTCGATGTTACGGAGCAACTCGTCGCGGACATCTGGGTCTGCTACCTCTGCAATCTCGAAGTGACAGATCACTTCATCTCGAGACTTCGCAGCTGTTGCATCGATGGCGACGATGACTCCTTCTCGATCTCGGAGAACCGATGCACTGGCGGTATGCCTGCTGACCAGTTCAAGGCCATGCTCTTCGATGATCATCTCGATGGTATCCACGATGAATGGCTGATCGTTGCAGACGATGTCGAGGAAGAATGAATTGCGCCTGGCATTCTCGGTAGAATCCGCAGAAATGTTGACCAGCACATCGTGCTTGCCCCTCTTGAGGAACAGGTTGAAGGTGGTCAGCAGGTCCCTGGCCAGACGCTTGAGGACTTTTTCGTCGTACAATTCATCCAGTACTGCATCGTACTGCTCGAGAAAATCGCGCAGGATGGGGGCCAACCGGGAATCTGCCAGATGCGGATCACTGGGATCGAGCAGGCCGACGAGGCGGCCTACGATCTTCTTTTCATTCTCGTCGTTCATCATAACGATTCCCTCCAGAAATCCCTCGACGAGGGGGATCTCCGATCCGGGTACGTGACCGGTGTCGCTGCGACTCCAGGTAACCCAAACCGCTTGTATCGGTTTGCTCCCCCTCAGGAAAGGAAATCTCGGCGATTCCACTGACGGGACTGGTCCAGGGGCGCAGACACAACTACCCTGACCGCCTCAGATTGTCCTACAGTGGCGATTCTGTAACTGTTGAGGATTCCGGAGAATCCTGCGAGAAAGGTCCAGAATCGATGACACCCACCACCGAAACTCCTCCCGATCCTCCTCCAGGTGGCGGTGCCCGTCCCCCCCTGCTGCGAGCAGGGGGCTGCCTGCTGGTACTGATCGTCGCCCTCTTCTTCGGGGGCATGATCGCCCTGTGGATGGTGGTCTCGGGTGGAATCCAGCAGACGCCACTGACCTTCCCGGAGCTGGCCGCGACCGATCTCGATCGTGCTGCGATTTCCAGCTGGCGACAGACTCCCTCCGATCTTCGATACACCCCCACCCAGTGGAACCTGATTCTGTCCACCATCATCGAGAAGCAAGTTACTGCGGGAAAGTTGCAAGAAGGAAGCGGGGTCTACATCGAACCGCAACCGGATGGACCATTGAGAGTACTGATTTCGGTCGGCTTCCCCGATTCATCTGACGAAGTTCCATGGCTTCTTCGAGGACGATTCGTGAATCTGGAGATGATCGGAACGGTAAAGATACGTGACGGCTCCATCGAGGAGGCGAAACTCGACCTCTATCAGATGGGATCGATATTCAAGGGCAATGAGATGTCGAGGGAACAATCGATCGAAACACTGGAAAAACTACAGTCGGACCTGGCGAGTAAGGTCGGCTGGCTGATCGATCCGATTGATCTTCTGGAATACGACGGAGAATTTCTGCACATCGTCACCGACAAACTCACCGCGAAGTGATTCGCGGCAGCGGATCGCAGCGCTGACCTACCAGCGGTTTCGCTGGATCTTCTCGAAGGAGAATGCCACCCACTCCAGGTCTGGCAGCCAGTTGGCAAACTCGTCCAGTTCGAAGGACCCCCGCAATTCGTATGCATTGGAGACTCCAACGAGGATGTAGGATCGATGCTTCCGGAGGGCAGGCGGCTCCTCCTTGGGGGCATCGGCGCTCGTCTCCCCTTCCCCGTCCTCCCCATCCTGGATGGCGGCGAGGGTCTTCCTGCTGTCCGCCTTTTCCTTCTCTTCCTTGTCGGCACCTTCCTCCGGCGGTTTCTTGACGGCAGGAGGCCGATCGACAAACTCGAAGAGGAAGGCGTCCAGGCCTCCCAGGTCACCTTTCAGGGTGCGAACATCGGCATACTTCTTCCGCAAGTTCGGAAGCAGTTCCGAATCGACCCACTCCTGAGGTTGCTGGTTTTCTTCCGACTTCGAAAGGATGCGCACACGGATTTCGTTCCGGGTATCGGGGATTCGCATCAGGACCAGATCACGATCCTCGATATCATCCTCGACATACTCCCAGCGCGAATTGGGTCTCTCGACGGAAAACACGAAGTCGAGTGAGGTGAATCGATCACCATCCACCTCTCCAGCAGGATCTGGCTTCAGGTCCAGAACGTATTGCTGCCACTCTGTCTCCATCTCGTCGATGGATGAGAAGTACTTCTTTGCCAGGTCATTGAATTGCCTCTGGCCCACCCTTCGCTTCTCGCCCATCAACCAGTACTCGACCAGGAACTTCTGCCCCCTCTTCTTCTGGGGGCCGTTGATCAGGTAATGCATCACCGCCCAGGAGTCCGCGTAATGAGTTCCTCCGAAGCGGTTCCTCGGCAACCCTCCCAGCTTTGAGAGTTCGGTGTGAGTTCCATCCTTGATCTTGTCCTGGATATGAAAGAGGCGATCCCGAGGGATCAATCCCGTCACCAATTTTTTCTTCTTGTAGTCGAGTTTCGATCCATCCCCGAAATAGACTGCCATTCCCTCGATGAACCAGTTGGGATAGTTCGCCATGCGGGCCAACTTCTTGCCCTGGAATGCGTGAGTCCCCTCGTGAGCCAGCACCGTGAAGGTGGTGCCGGTGAGGCCGAAGGTGCCATGGTAGGCGGTCACATTCTGAGATCCGGGGTTGTAGAAGCCGCCAACTCCCCCACCCATTCCCGTCTTGAGCATGAACTCCTCATGGCTCCTGTAGATCTTCACTACCGGCCGCTGACTTCGAATGTCTGGAGATTTGAAGATCTTACCCAGGGTGTTGTGCAGCGCTTCCATGATCCACTGGTAGGTTCTCGCAACCTCGGGGGTGGAGTTACACTCGATGATCCAGTTCCTCGATTTGATGACGGAGCGGTTCGACCAGGAAACCCCTTCGTACTCCTTGCGCTTGCCCTCCTCGAATTTCTCCCGGTCCTTGCGACGCCGTTCCAGTTCCTTCTCCCTGCGGATTCGCTCCTCGGGAGTGAGACGCTTCGCCACCGAATCTGGAGTGCGTGGAGATCGGGAAGTACCCGGATCTCCAGGCTGGGTTACCGGTGGTTTCGGTTTCGGTGTCGGTTTTGGCTTCAGCGCCCCACCGACAGGGGGAACCAGTCGTTCTCCTTCACGGGTCCAACCCTGGGAGATCAACTCTTGCGCCTCGGCAGGATCTTTCCACTGCCCGTCAACCTTGCCCCACCCCAAGGCAATCTTCGAGGGCTCATGATCAGGGGCGATCTCCAGCGCGTTTTCATAGGCCGCGGTTGCCTCTTCGAGCATCCCCCGTTCGGTGGCCCATTTCCCCAGCGAGTACCATCCCGAGGCTGATCCCCTGCGAACCGCACGCTTCTTGCGCTGGGCAAGTTCTCGACGATCCACCTCTTCCCCGCGGATCACCGACTGGACATTCTCCATCTCGATGGATGTCACCCCGAAGGCACTCTTTACCGAGATCTTCTCATCGGTTTCTTCGACCAGTTCTCCGATGACCTCATCTCCGGACTTGAGCACGACGATGACTCGATCTCCTGCAGTCCATTCCCTGGACTCCGATTCGATGGATTCAAGCGCAAGAACCGATCCGCTCCAGCAACTGGAGAAGACGGATGCGAGTAAAAACAGCGCGCCAATCAGTAACTTCATCGAACCTCTTCTACTATCCATCTGCGGGTGACCTCGAACTCACGGTGGAGATACCCGTTGTCGCCAACCTGGTATCCCTGCCTCTGCCGCTGCAGGTTATCCGGTGTAGCGGAATTTCTCGGTGTAGAACTCGAAGTGCCTCTTGGCATCCTCGTACCCATCTTCGGTGCACTCGAGGACATTTCCGTACAACTTGTCGGGTGAACCAAAGATGCCGACGGCAAAACGTCGAGGTTCCCCCAGTTCAGGTACATTGTTGCCGGCGGTCCCGATGACCCGCCTTCCATTCAGCACCGCAACGTACATGGGGTTTCCACCCATCTGCTTGCTGGTGACCTCCTCGATGAACTCCACTTCGCCGAAGATGTTACCGATCAGCGATCCTGCGTACTCCTTGCTCAGTTCGGCATGAAGGCCATTGGACCAGCAGTAAGTAGAGACTCGCTTCTTCTTGGCTCCACTACCACTGATTGCAGAAATCACCTCATCGGGAAAGAGCAGGCCGGACTTTTCCCAGCGCCAGCCCAACGGCTTGTCGATTTCTACTTTCAGAGCTTCGCTACTGAAAGTCGATCCACGTTTGCGACCCAGTTCTTCCACAGGTAGGCCGAGGATCCACTCCTTGTACTCCGTCTCCCATTCCTCGACGCTCATTCCGCAATGACGAACGATCAGTTCCTCGAAGAACTTCGCTTCCTCTTCGTACTGGCAGAACCCCTCCATCTTCTGGCAATGGAGTAGCCAGTCTTCCATGATCTTGCCACCGGTGTTGTCGCTCTTCTTCCATGCGCCAAACTCGCTGCCGTAAAGACACCAGAAGAGAACTCCCCAGGCGTGTCCGTAGTAGAAGCCACTGAAGCGTCCCTGGGGCAACCGCAGCAGCGTGCTCAACGGGCAGTAGTTTCCGTCCTCGATGGCGTGTTGCAGCCCCACCAGGCGATCCCTGGGGATCTCATTGATCTCTACCTTGCGGCGACTGATCTTCGATCCATCGCCGAAATATACCGCCAGCCCCTCGATGAACCAGATCGGCAACGACTGGAGAGATTTGAAGATCATCCCCTGGAACTGGTGGGTTCCTTCGTGGGCAAGCACCTCCTCGGTGCTTCCCGTCGAACCGAAGGATCCGTGATACCCCGTCACGTCCTGGCGCAAGAGGTTGTAGAAACCACCGATATTGGGTCCGTTACCGGTCCAGTCCATGAACTGCTGGTGATTGGCGTGGATGTAGACGTCGCTCTTCGGTGCCCGCTTGAACTTGCGTGGCCAGAACTTCTCGATGAAGACCTTATCGTAGGCCCTGTAGAGGGATTCCATCACATCGGAGTAGTAGCGAGCGTTTTCCTCGGTGGAGTTGCAGTAGATGACATAGTGGGGCGTGATGATGGGATCGACCGTGGCCCAGTCCCTGCCTCGTAGTTCTTCGATGTAGGCATCCCTGCCCTTCAACGCCTCCGCTCTCGCTTCTGTCGACTCCTGCGCCTGACGACTTTCGATCTCCTCCGGGGTCAGCCACTCGCCGCCGTACAGTTCCTTCCCCTGCGCCTTCATCGCTTCTTCGATGGGCATCCAGGTTCCTTCGTACTCCACTTCACCGAGGGCATCGCGAGCGCGCTTGAACCCCGGGGAAATGTCGGTGGCCTTGCGATACGCCTCCCGGGCAAGCTCGGATTTACTCTGCTCCAGCGCCCAGTCACCCAGGTCGCACCAGTCCTCCCGCGTCTTGGCGATGGCAGCACGATCCTGGTACTGTTCCTCCAGTGTCTTGAATCGCTCCCACTCCAACAGGTCGTCTCTCGACACCTTCGCGGTCCCGAAGCGGTGTTTGATGGAGATCGAATCCCCCGATCTCTCCACCACCTCTCCCTCGTAGGAACCGCCCCGGCGCAATTTCACCCGAAGACGGTCACCAACCTTGATGGAGTCGAAATCATCCTGAGAGGCGATGACGAATCGTGAAGCCTCAGCGGTCGAAGCGGTTGCGCCCCGTTCGGCCCCACCGAGAAGAAGCAATATCGCCGAAAATGTGATGCACATTGTCACGCTACGGGAGCGGCTCATCATAACTCCTATACGGTTCCTGAGGCATCTACGGAAACCCGGGGAAGGTCGCGGGAATCGCCTCCTGAGGAAAACAATCGATGTTTCATCAGTCTAGGCTCACAGATAGGTTGGGGCAAGGTCAGCAGGAAAGGAAGAGCGGCGTACACTCCTCTCCTGGTGGTACTAGGGATCGATCTGAAGCCCCTGGCGAGCCTCTTTTTGCAGGAGCAGGAGCCAATCATCCCGGCAAATTTGGCCTCTCAGGGAGATCTCCCGGATGACCACAGGGGTCTGAAAGGTCTCGAAGGCGATGGATCCCCGGAGATTCCCGGGGCGCGGATCCGCCTTGACGACACTTTTCCCGTTCAATTTCAGCTGTGATCCTTCCCCATCCTCTCGCATGAAGATTCGTACCGGTTTTCCCACCCGTACCCTCGGCAACGGCTCCGGCATCGCCATCTCGCCCCCGCCGGCGGCGAGCACCTCTTCCTCGACGATGGCATGGGCCGGTAAGAGCACATCCGCTTCCCCCACCCGGATCGACGAGACCTCCGGCGGTCTCACTCCCACTCCGAAGAGGAGAGCTTCGGGACTTCCCTCCCAGAAAACCACGTTGAGATTGGGGGCGTCTTCACGGGTGGCGAGTCCCACTACCTCGACTTCGAGGGTCGATTCGAATCGAACCGGAGTCACCAGCACGATCCGTCCCTGCAACTGGATCAGTTCCTTACGCTGTTGCAGGTGCGACCCCACTGAAGAGGCCCAGCTCCCTTGCAGCCCCTGGTCCCCCGACGCCGCACCACTCCAGACCAGTTGCACGGAGCCGCTCTCCTCGTCCCAATCGGAGATCACTGCGCCGGGAAAGAGTCCCACAGCTTCTGGACCTTGAAGACGAACCGGCGCTGCCCAAAGTTGCAGCAGCTTCTTCTCCAGGGCAGGGATCTCTTGTGCATTCAACCATCTCACCAGTTCCAGGGAGAGGGAGCGACAGGTAGCGACTTCTTCCTCCTGTAACGCCCGCTCCCCTCGACGCAACCACTCCTGAATCTGCTGCCATCGGAGTCGATCCGCGGCCCCTCTCACCTCGATGTCGAAGGAACTTTTCGACAGATCCAGAGGAGAGTCTTTCGTCCCCCAGACGATTTGCAACTGCTCAAGACGTCGGGATAGCGGTGCTCCATCCACATCGACCAGGCTCAGTAGTTCCTTCAGATTCTCGCCATCGATTTCACTCCATCGATGGGACTCCGCACTTCGGCGACCTTTCCTGCGCAGCCACACCTGAGCCTCATCGAAATCGATGACGCGCGCTTCAAAGCTGTCGCCACCCTCGATCACCCACTGACGGACCTTCTCCTGCTGCTGCCACGACCCCACCAGATCGAGGATTCCCCTGGCATCGGAAGCGGCCGCGAGACAACTTCGCTCGAATCGATTCCAGCGACGTTGCAGGGCAGAAAATCCATCGATCTGTTGGGGCGATTCGATGGCAGCCTCGGGATCGGAAGCAAGTCGCTGCAGCGTCTGTTCCATCGCCGCTTCCAGTTGCACCAGTGCGCTGTCGAAACTTCGTGCGGTGCTTTTCAGCAGATCGATCTCCGCTGAAAATTGTGATTGCAGTGCCAGCCCTTGCGCCAGCGCCTCGAGGATGTCCGCTGCCTCGCCGAATCGCTGCGCCGACCTCATCGCCTCCGCTCGGCTCTTCGCCTCGAGAATCCGTCGCTGCTCGACCCAGATGACCGCTCGCTGCACCGCTTCCATCTCCAGACGAGAAGCTTGCTCAGGACTGCTACTGGCGATCCACTCCAGTTGCAGCCGAACGATGTCGAACTGTTCGCCTTGCATCGCCTCGAGGAGATCATCTCTACGCGGCTGCCACCCCTCCAGCGACTGTTGTGCCTGCACCAGGATCTGGTGACGCTGCCAGCGCTGTTGAGCCACTCCCTCGCTATCGATCCGAGGAGACACCTCCACTCCCTGATCTCCATCTCGAGGAGGGGTGGATCCGCCGTCCGTTGCGATGGGCGGTCCCGGGTCATCTTCGGAACCAGCGATGACACCCTCGCCGGTACGATTCCCGCCCCCCCCATCCGGTCGCTGCTGCTGGGTCGACTGGCTCCACATCCACACCACCCCGATGAGGAGCAGAACGGTGGCCACCGTCGCACCGAGTTGCATCTGTCGACCTGATTTCTGGACTGGATTCTGAAATAGATCCAGGGTGCTCTCGAAGCTCGGTTCGCCGCTGCGTAACTTGCGCATCGCATCGGACCAGCGTCGAGATGTCGCTCCCTCGATCTTCAGCGAGGTCGCCGTCAGCTCAAGACTTCGAGCTGCCTGAGCTTGGCACTCGAGTAGATCCGTCGTTGCACTGACGACTCCCAGCTCCCTTGCGGCAAAATCTCCGGAAGGGAGTTGTAGTAGCGTGTCTGGATCGATGGCCTCGATACTGAGATCGAACTGATGGAGTTGTTGGTGCAGCTTGACCAGCATCGATCCCAGACGATCGAGACCGGACTGGTTGATCGGGGTCGACTGGATTGGCTGCCCTTCCGCTTCATCGAGAGCCACGTAGCGAGCCTGGGCCACGGCCCCTTCATCGATGACCCGCAGGACCCCATCCCCATCGAGTTTCACGAGGGCCTGGATCTCGTCGATGAACTGCTCCTGCTGGGCTCGATCGGTGGCGGGCAAGACCTTCAGCAGAACCCTGCGATCGAGACGGATCTGGCGCGCCTCGATCCAGATCCCCAGACGCCCTCCTCCACGGATGTGGAGAGGCTGAAATCCAGGGATATCGGGAGTCGATCCGCCACCGCCAGTCATCTCAGTTCTTCCTTCCCTTCCCGCGCGAGGTGGGAGACGGCAACAGACTCTCCGTTTCCTCCCCTCGCAAACGCTTCACACGGTCTCGGAGTGCCGCAGCTTTCTCGAAATCCAGCGCCTGCGCAGCCTCCAGCATCTGATCTTCCAGTTGATCGATCATCTCCTGCAATTGCGTCCCGGATGCCTCGATCTCCTTCTGTTCGATCTGTTCGCTCCTGCTACGAACCTCTTCTTGCACGGTGGTTCCCAGATCCTTGCGGATCGTCGTCGGAACGATGCCATGCTCCTCGTTGAACTGCTTCTGGATCTTGCGCCGACGTTGCGTCTCATCGATGGCGCGCTCCATCGATCCGGTGATCTGATCTCCATACAGGATGACCCTGGCTCGCTCGTTCCTGGCAGCGCGACCGATGGTCTGGATCAGGGCGGTATCACTGCGCAGGAAGCCCTCCTTATCCGCATCCATCACGGCGACGAGAGAGACCTCGGGAAGATCCAATCCCTCCCTAAGCAGATTGACGCCGACCAGTACATCATAAACTCCCTTACGGAGTTGCTGGAGGATCTCTACCCGCTCCAGCGTGTCGATCTCCGAATGCAAGTAGCGCGCTCGAATCTGTGATTCCTGGAAGAAGTCGCTGAGATCCTCCGACATCCGCTTGGTGAGGGTGGTCACCAGAACCCTGTCTCCGAGAGCGATCGTCTCCTGGATCCTTTCGAGAAGATCCTGCACCTGCCCTCGAGCGGGGCGAACCTCCACCTCCGGATCGAGCAATCCCGTCGGACGATTGATCACCTCGACCACCTCGCCAGCGGTCTTTTCCAGTTCCCGGGCAGCGGGGGTCGCAGTGACGTGAATCGTTTGACCGGTTACCTGTTCCCATTCGTGGAATCGCATCGGTCTGTTGTCGAGTGCACTTGGCAGGCGGAAACCGTGGTCGACAAGGGTTTGCTTGCGCGAGCGATCGCCCTCGTACATGCCACCCAGTTGCGGCAAGGTAACGTGGGACTCATCGACAAATGTGAGGAATCCCTCGGGGAAGTAGTCGAGCAGATTGGGAGGACGATCGCCCGGTTCCATGCCATTGAGATGGCGGGAATAATTCTCGATCCCGGGGCAATACCCCGCCTCGGTGAGCAACTCCAGGTCGTAACGGGTTCTCGTCTGAAGGCGGTGCGCCTCCACTTCCTTGCCCTGATCTCGTAACTCGATCAGACGCTGGTGAAGTTCCGTCTGGATCCCGGCGATCGCCTGATCCACGTCCTGATGACTGACCACGTAGTGCTTGGCCGGGAAGATGGTCAACTGGTCCAGTTGGCCGAGCACCACTCCACTGATGGGATGAAACTCCTCCATCCTCTCGATGGTATCTCCGAACATATCGATGCGGTAGGCGATCTCCTCGTTGGCGGCATGGACCTCGAGTACATCGCCCCTCGCCCGGAAGGTCGCACGACCCGGGTCGAAATCATTTCTCTCGTACTGGATATCGATCAGTTTTCGCAGCAACACATCTCGGTCCACCTCATCTCCCACTGCCAGGGAGACCATCTTGCCCTTGAATGCTTCCGGAGATCCCAGTCCGTAGATACAGGAGACGGAGGAGATGATCACCACATCGGGGCGACTGAGGAGACTGGCGGTGGTTGCCAGTCGAAGGCGATCGAGATCCTCGTTGATCCCGGCATCTTTCTCGATGTACATGTCACGGGCGGGAAGATACGCCTCCGGCTGATAGTAATCGTAGTAGGACACGAAGTACTCGACGGCATTTTCCGGCAAGAACTTTTTCATCTCCGAATACAGTTGTGCCGCAAGCGTCTTGTTGTGCGAGATGATGATCGCCGGTCGGCCACTGCGAGCAATCACCTGGGACATCATGTAGGTTTTTCCCGACCCGGTGACTCCCAGCAGCACCTGGTCACTCTTTCCATCCGACAGTCCTTCGACCATCGCATCGATGGCCGCAGGTTGATCTCCAGCCGGCTTGAACTCGGAGTGAACGACGAAGGGTGAATCGGCATAGCGAAAGGTATTCATCTGTTCTCTCCTTCCACTTCGGGCCACCGACATCCGGATGTCGAGAAAGTAGGACACGGTCTTGGATTCACCCAGGGACCCGCTTCCAGCAAGGGTCCATCGGGGACCCCCGGCACTTTCATCACCTGGCACAAGCACCGATATCCACTGTCGCCGGTGCGAGCGGCCTCGATCTTCCGTGCGGTCACCTCGCCGATTCCCTCGATCAGCACCATCCGACTGACGGGATCGACCCCCAGATCGACGGTGGTGGTCTCGATCACCTGCAAATCAGAGCCGAGTGCTTGCAGTTCCTGTGGAGCTCGTCCCTGTCGAAATCCATCGGTGATCAGTGCCCAGCACAGCAGCAGTGCCCACGCCAGCAGATGGCCGTGGGCATCGACGGAGCTCAACTGACCGAACCCGCATCGAAGCATGAAACTTCCTTACCGGGGTCGAAGCCCGGCGGGTCCGCGATACCCCACTACCCGATCCCCGACCTCGATTCCGTTGCGAGCGAACCAACCGACATTGGTTTCAAGAACGTATCGAACCGGTTGCGATGATTTGTATCGGGGAAACAGAACCTGACCCGCTGTCGGCGCATCCATCTTGAGGATATCGGTGATGACTCCTCCATCATCGATGTATGCGATATCGAGGGAGATCTTGCAGTTCTTCATCCAGAACCCTTGCACACTGGCGGTGGGAAAGACGAACAACATCCCCTCATCATCCGGCATCGAATCCCTGTGCATCAGACCATTCTGTCTGCGGAGAGAATCCGCAGCAATCTGACACCAGACGGGAACGCGAGCACTCCCCACCTCGACCTTGTGCATCCCCGGACGATAGGCAACGGTTCGTGAGGTTTGATTCTCACAGCCCACCAGGGTTCCGATGGCGACACACAGGATGATCCAGCACAAGGATTCCAACCCTCCCGCCAGTCGTTTGCTGAGATGGTACTTCATCGACTCAACTCCTTACTCTCCATCTTCGGCTGCTGCGGATGCGACTCCTGCAGCCCCCCCCATCTGGGATCGGTAGGCATTCACCATCCGGATCGTCATCGGATACGCAGGTAATGCGATGACGAGACCGACCAGTGCTCCACCCAGGAACAACGGACCGAGGACATCATTCCCTATCGAGCGTAGCAACTCCAGCCCCACCTGATACCACCCCTCGGCATTGGCCTGGGCCTGACCCTCCATCTGCTGCCAGAAACTCTTGAACTCATCAAAGGACTTGCCCTTTCTGGCGAGGCATTGAAGTCCGACCCAGTAATCGAGCCAGTAGATGGGGATCACCGTCAGCGGGTTCGAGATGTACACCGTCAGCAATCCTGCCATCCTGTTGATTGGAATCACCATCGAGACCAGGAGGATGATGATCATCTGGATCCCCACGGTAGGGGTCATTCCGATGAAGAGACCGAAGGCGGTCCCCAGTGCGATCGATTCGGGGGTCCCATCCAGTTGCAGGAGCCTCTTGAGTCGCCCCTTGGGAGGCGTTTTTCCATCTTCGATATCGGTCACTGGCCTCCACCATCCCGGTTGCAGATCGACGATGCGGGGGGCCCCCCGCTGCTGCTGGCGATGCTAGTCGCGTCCCCTCTTCTTTTCCAGTAAAGCGTCAAGCACGGCGAGATACTGCCATGAATCACGGTTCAGGGAGTCCCCTCGCCGGGAACGATCGCCATCGTCAGATCCACAGCGGCAGCGGAATGTGTGATGGCTCCGCAAGAAATTCGATCGATCCCCGCCTGTGCGTGGCTCGACACCGTCTCTTCATCGATGCCGCCACTGGCCTCGATGGCGCTGGACTCGACATCAAGCCCCTGGTCCCGTGCCGTCTGGAGCCAGCGTCCCAGCTGCTGGGGATCGGTATTATCGACCAGGATGATCTCGACTCGATGGTGCAGACAGGCGCGCAAGCTCTCTTCATCCTCCACCTCGATGGCCAGCGGTCGCGGATCGCCATCGTCAGTCCGTAACCGATCCACGATGAAGGCGATTTCTGCGGCTCGATCGCCAGCGAGTTGAGGATTCAGTCGCTGGATCCACTCCCGGTGGTTCTCTTTCACCATCGGAAATTGAGCCAGATCCATCCGGTGACTGCTTCCCCCTCCGACGCGGACCGCTTGCTTCTGGAAGATGCGAATCCCCGGCATCGTCTTGCGGGTATCGAGGATCTTCACCTGACCGGCGCACTCCACCAGTTGCCAGGTTCGTGTGGCGATACCGCTGAGGTGGGCCCCGATGTTGAGTGCGATCCGTTCCCCGGCCAGCAGGGTGGTGATCGGTCCCGCCACGATCAACAAGGGACTGCCCACCGAGAGTCGCTCCCCATCGAGGCATCTCTCCAGCAATTGACAGCTGGGATTCAAGCGCAGAAACACCTCCGCCATCGCCAGCGAGCCACAGGCGATCCCCACCTGTCGAGAGGTGACCACCGCTCGCCCCTCAGGAGCTGGCTCATCGAAGAGTCGGGTGGTGGCGTCCTCCCTGGCTCGATCTTCCTGCAGTGCTGCATCGATCCACTCCCACAACCGGGAGCGTGTCTCCGGGTGATCCCAGAAACCCTCTTGGTCATTGCCAGCAGAGATGGTCATCGGTGAACTCCCTTCTGGAGGGTGCCGGTGGCAGCCAACTCCAGTGCCTGGAGTGGACCCCAATCGGAAGGGAGCGACAAGGCCAGCGTCGGCCAGAGCTCGAAATTTGCTCCAAGGTTTCCGGAACTGATCCAGCATCACTGGCACTGGAGCGGACCGATGCGTACCATCCCAACCACCACACGGGGGTCTTGCCCCCGCCAGATCTGTCCCGATGGAGAGCGAGCACGACGATGATCCACTTGG
Organism: Planctomycetota bacterium; assembly: GCA_965661685.1. Lineage (GTDB taxonomy): Bacteria > Planctomycetota > UBA8108 > UBA1146 > UBA1146 > QNYK01. The sequence continues at coordinate 13,482 of CBFIET010000028.1, read as the reverse complement.
AAGATCCTGCAGACCAGGCGGTCGTCGCCAAGTTTCAGGAAGCGGGCCAGGAGCATCTCCTCGATGACTGGGACCAACTCGGCACCGCCGAACGGAGATCTCTGGTGGCAGATCTCCACCGGATCGACCTCACCGGCCTCCAGCAGTTGATCCTCGACCAGCACGATTCCGATGCTGCCGATGCTCCCATCGCAGCTCCCACCCCTCCCGACTGGATCTCGCTGGAAGATCCCGCCCGGATAGAGGCGACACGATCGGGACTCGAGGCCATCGGTAGAGGCGAGGTCGGCGTGATGATGGTTGCCGGGGGCGTCGGAACCCGGCTGGGCCATCCAGGCCCCAAGGGCTCCTATCCATTGCTTCCCATCAGTGACGGAACCCTCTTCCAGATCTTTGCGGAATCGATACTTCAGTTGCAGAAGAAGGTCCACAGGGAATTGCAGTGGATCATCATGTCCAGCCTCAGCAATCATCAGGAGACGGTGGATTACTTTCGCGAGCATGACTACCACGGACTGACATCTTCCCAGGTCACCATCCTGCCCCAGGCGGAACTTCCCGTGCTCGATTCCCGGCGCCGCAAGATACTGAGGAAATCCCCGGGAGAGATTCTCTTCAGTCCCGATGGCCACGGAGGATCGATCCGTCTCCTGCAGAAACTCGGTGCCGACCTGCGTTCCTCGGGGATCCGGCACATCTACACGCACCAGGTCGACAATCCCCTCGCTCGCATCGCCGATCCCGAACTGATCGGACTCCATATCGCGGCAAACTCTGCCTTCACCTCGAAGGCGGTAGCCAAGACCGACCCTGATGAAAAGGTGGGAGTCTTCTGTCAGGTCGGAGATCGCCTTCGAGTCATCGAATACAGCGAACTCAGTGAAGAAGATCGGCAACGACGCGGTGCTGAAGGATTGCTCTCCTTCCGCGCCGGCAACATCGCCACCCACGTGATCGATCTCGATTTCATCGCTCCCGACCGGGAAGACCACCACCTGCAGTTGCCGTTCCACGTCGCCCGCAAGGCGGTGCGACACTGGCAAGGGGGAGACTGGGTCGAATCGAAGACCCCCAACTCGGCACGCTTCGAGACCTTCATCTTCGACGTCCTGCCCGTGGCGGAAACTGCTCTGGTGGTAGAAGCCGATCGACAGTCGGAGTTTGCGCCGGTCAAGAATGGCGAGGGGAATGACTCCCCTCTCACATCACGGATAGCGATGCAAAAGATGTGGGCAGACTGGCTCCGCCAGTGTGGAGTCGATGTGGAGGAAGACGCCGCTGGGGTTCCGCTACGCCCCATCGAGATCTCTCCCCTGCTTGCCGTCGATGCAACAGAACTGGCGACGGTTCTGCAATCCCGAACCATTCCAGATGAAGGGCCGATCCTGATCCGATGATTGCTTCCATCTGGCTGCTCTGCTCACTGGCCTTGATGCCACCCCCCGAGGTCACCGTGCAGGACCGTCTCGACGGAATCCTCTCCGATCTGGAATCCGCCGATTTCACGGTGGTCGCCATCGCCAGGGCACGACTCGAGGGTCTCGACGTCAGGTCGATCGCAGCCCTCGCAACCGCCCTCGATGACCCTCTCACCATCAGCACCCGCGCCATGGTCATGGAGAAACTCGCTTCCATCCTGGCCGGCGGACTCTCCAATCTCGATGCCGCAGTCATCGATTTCGCAGCGGCGCGAGCACGGGCACGCCCTGGACCTCGATTCGATGACTCCGCCCGTAGCGAACGGATCCAGGCGCGGGGTCGGGTGGAAAAGTTGAGGCAACAACTGGAGACCTCCGGTGTTCACCTGGCCGAAGCTCTTCAGCGGCACCGGGAGCGACATGGTTTCTCCTCGGCGCTGGTGGAACGAGTTCACGAGCGACTGCTCGACTCTGCTAGCAGTCGCTGGCGCCCATCGTGGGAAACTGCCGACGACTCGCAGACAGTAGCCTCGATGCAGTTACGGAAACTGGTCGGAGTACTGCCCCTCGACGAGGACTCGCCACAGGTGCAGACCATCGCCAGGAGATCCGCCAAGCTTGCCATCGAACAGCTGGAGAGCCTCAGCAGCGTGCAGATCCGTGACGGTCGGATGTGGCTGCTACATCTCGGATCGATGGGCCAGCAAGCCCTCGACCAGTGGGCCGAGACGCACACTCAATCCACGGTGCCGCCCGCCACTCGACGGGAGTGGTCGGTAAGAAATCGACTGCGGATCAATCCAGACCTGGACCATCTGTCCGCCATCTCTCTCGAGAACTGGGATCGGTGCGACGGTGAGACGAAACTACAGAAGCTGATCCGCATTCGCACCGTTCACGGAGAAGAGTGCGCCCCCACCCTGGTACACCTGGCGAAGCATGACAGCGACCGATCGATTCGCCGACGCTCTGCCGAGTTCCTGTCGCTACTGGGTGATCCCCGCGGCGCACGCCTGCTCCTGATCCAGCGGCAGTTCGACGCCAACCAGCTGGAGGAGGCGAGTCGCGATGCGGTGATCCGTGCAGCGAACAGCCTGCGCGATGACGGAGACCTCAACGGCTCTCTGACCCTGCTCGAGGATCTCGCCCAGAGGCTGACCGCGGATGCACAGGTTCACCATGCCATCGGGATCGTGACGCTGAGAATGCGCGACCTACCCAGGTCCATCGCGGAACTGTCGCTGGCCATCGCCCTCGACCCGACCATCGCCACCGCCCACTACAACCTGGCCTGTGCGCTGTGTCTCTTCGGCTCGACCGACAAGGCCCTCGATGCGCTGCGCTCTGCGGTCCGCAACGGATACAAGGATTCAGCCCACACACGGCAAGATAGAGACCTGGAGTCGATCTGGGAGTCCCCGGAGTTCATCGAAATACTGGAGCAGATGGACCGCGGCTGAGGAGTCGGCTCGAATTCGCTGCGGATGGTATTCTTCCCGGGAAGGACCCGGTATCCCTCCGGGACGAACTCGATGCTCCAGACGGTCCGAACCGCCGGTATCCCCGGTGACGCAGCCAGAACTCTCCTCGATGTCAGCTCCCATAGCGGAGATGGATCGTGGCACCTTCAACCCGATGATCCTGAAGCTCCAGACCTGTTACTCCAGGTAGAGGATGGACGACTGGTTGATCTTCACAGGCCCGGTCAGCCATCGGTGCTGCACAGGGCTCTCGTCAGCGGTGACCTGCTGAAATCGCGGGAGCGTGATCGGTTGATCAAACGCGCCCACGAGCAGGACCTCTGTGCCGGCCTCCTCGCCCTGGAGGAAGGTCTGGTCGATGGAGCCGTCGCCGGAGAAGCCATCGGTAAGGTTCTCGATGATGATCTGCTGCTGGTCCTCGGCAGCGGCGAGGCGACCTGGACTGGACCATCTGCAGAACCGATCGATTCAGGTCTGTACGGTCTCGTCGATCTGGGAAACTCCCTGGAAGAGGTCCTCTACAGTTCTGCACTGCACCACAAGTTCTGGGAGGGAATCACCGATCTACCGATGTTACGGGAAGTGGTAGCGGCGACACCCACCGCCCTCTCCATCATCGGGGACTCCCAGACTGGAGCTGAAGAACGGATGATCCTCGAATCCGCCGATGGGAATCACGATGTCGGTGAGATCGCCGGATCCCGACCGGATCGCTGGCGAGCTCTCGACCGCTTACAACGATTGATCGAGGAGCAGCACCTCGAGACGCAGAGTGCCATGGAACTGTTCCGGAGCGGCGAACACTTTGCCGAACGGGGTGATTCTGATCGAGCGCTGCGAAGGTGGCGTCGTGCAGAGGAACTGGGGCTCGATGACTTCGACCTCGGTGCCCGCATCGGCGAAGCGTGTGCGGCCACCGGCAGGAAGGCGGAGGCAGCCCGTCGGCTGCGCTCACACGCCCAGCGCTGTAGCGATCAACTTCGCATCGAGGCGGCTCGCGACGCCTGGACAGGTGTCGTTGTGCTCGATTCCACCGACAGCGAAGCACGAGACAGGGCCCTCTCCCTGTGGAATCGCGATCCCGGAACCGATCCTGACAATTGTATCGAGCTGGCACGGGCCCTCCTCTCCGCAGGAGAGGCAGCGACCGCGTGTCAATTCCTCGACTCGATGGGAGCGCATCTTCCCGATCCCCGGCTCCATTCCCTCCACCAGGAGGCTGCCGAGGCTTGCGGCGATCCACACGCCACCCTCAGGGCTTGCTGGCGACAGGCGGAATCGCTCCGCGCAGCGGAGAAGTGGCAAGACGCAGGGAAGTTGTACGAGACGATGGCGGCGGAGGGCGAAGACTCTCCCCTGCTGAACCTGCGACTCCTGGAAGTCGCACTGCATCACGATGACCACCCCACCGCCACGCAACACGCTCGACGAGCACTGTTCGGCAACGGTGGAACCCCCCGTCCCCTCGATCCTGCCGCCCGTGAGGCGTTGATCTCCCTCGCCACCGACGAAGCGACCCCGGCGATCCTCCATCGTTGGGTCGCCGAGGAATCTCGCGTCCAGGGAGACGGAGACCAGGAGTTGATCGCTCGTCGTAACCAGTGGCGTGCGTTGCTCCGGGAAGAAGATTCCGAGGGTGCTCGCGAAGTCGCCGCCCGCTGCCAGGTACTGGCTCCGGAAGAGGTCGACATCGCCCTGCAACGAGCGCAGTTGGAGGAGCAACTGGGCCATCAGCCCACAGCGGTGGCAATTCTCCAGGAGTGGCAACTTCGTTGCGATCTCCAGCACCCGGGAAGAGATTCGGTACAGCAACAATTGCTCCGACTCGACGGCTGCAGCACCGCAACCCTCGAGGAGTCGTTGCAACAGATCGATCAGGAGGACCCCCGCTTCCCGGCGGTGAACCTGGCCGTGCAGCTGAGAAAAATCCTCGACGGCGAGATCCGTCACGCCTCCCCGGAGGAGGGAGCCGAGGCGATGGTTCTCTCCATCGTGTCTGCACTTCTCGGTGAGGAGGAGGCGACCAGGGTCGATGCGCTGAAGAAGTGTGCCGACCAGATCGTTCGTCACCCCGATCCACTGGTGCACCTGCTCAAGGCAGGGATCGCCACAAAATTTCCACAGCATCCGCTTCTTCAGCGGTCTACCCCTCCCGTCGAGAGCACGACTCCGGCAAGGGGCGAGGTGATCCGCTCCAGCATCGGCGGCATCACCGAGAAATTGAAGGGAGTCCAGACCGGCGAAGCGACTCCCCAGCGAGACGCTCCGGTGCAGGAAGAGGCACCTGTAGCCGCGCAGGAAGAGGCACAGCCAGCAGCGGGCGGCGGAATTCAGGGCGCCCTCGACCGGCTCCGATCGATGCGATCCAGCACCGAACCGGAGACCACCGCCTCATCCCTCACAGATACAGATGAGACGCCAGAGCAATCGATCCACACCCCTCCACCGCCTCCTTCCCAGGCCGATCCCGGCCTCGGATCTGCTGCGGCCCGGCTGGGGGCACTGCGTCAGTCCACCACGGATAATTGAGTCACATTGACCTGGGGAGCTGGTCTCCCTAGGATCTATCACCTTGCGGGTACACGAGGGGCGGCATCGCCAAGTGGTAAGGCACGGGTTTGCAAAACCCGCATCCCCGGTTCGAATCCGGGTGCCGCCTCCATTACCCGCTTCTCCTCCGGACAGGAATCGTCCCGAGGAGTCGCCGATCCGCACCATTCGAGGCGCACTCGAGGCGGAACCGACTCTCCCAGCTCCCGCCGCACCCCCTCATCCGCACGTCGATACAGCTCAGCTGCATCCAGTGCCCTCCTGCTCCCCTCTCCTGGTCGGTGCACCTGGTGACAGCGAAGCCCTCGGCGCTTCCCTGACCGATCACCCCGACCTCACCTGACTCTTCCTGCAGCAGCAGTATTCACCCGGGAATTCAGCCCTGAATGTCGGGTTTTATCTTCTTCTGTCTTCCCAAGAGTCATGAATGCCCCCTCACACCTCCCCTGTACACCCACTATAATCGAGTCATGAGACTGGAGAGGTCTCATCAACCAATATTGCCCGGGGGGGCAATGCGCATGCGGGTGAGGGGTACACTCCTGGATTCCCAGCGGATTTCCAGGCTGCCGCATCGCGTAAGTGAAGGGAGTGTCCACGAGATGAAGCGATTGCCTGAATTGCGAGTTTTCATCGCAACAATCTGCTATCTCGCCATCACCGCTCAGATTCAGGCGCAGCCTGATTGGGTACAATTTGTCGACGAAACCTCATCCAGGATCGTCGCCGCAGCAAATGTCTCCACCAGCGATGTGGCCGAAAAAGACTATGCCTGGGGTGATGTAGATCAGGATGGGGACATCGATCTCGTCATCGTGAGAAAACTAGCCTTCACCACCGGGGGAGCCGGGGCGATGCGCAGTAACGTCTTGCTGATGAACCAGAGTGGAGTGCTGGTCGATCGCACCTCCGATTTTGCCAGCGCTTCCAATATTGCTGGCGATAACGGGTTCCTCACCGCAACCAACGACCGTGACGTCATCCTCGCAGATGTGACCGGGGACGGTTGGCTCGATATGGTCACCGTCGTGACACTCGCCGACGGCTCACCCAAGCACATCTCATATCCACGAGTTTACCGAAATCTCGGACTCTCAGGAGGGGTGTGGCAAGGATTCATCTACGAGGACGAGAGGATCCCGCAATTCGAGGGAAATGCACCGAACGGGTCTCCCCATGCTCCTCGCTTCTGCTCTCTCGACTCGGGAGACATCGACAATGATGGAGATCTGGATGTCTACATCGGAGATTACGATAGCGGCGGTGCACAGACCCTCGACTTCAATGATCGACTCCTGATCAACGATGGAAACGGTTTCTTCTCCGACGAGACGTCGGGTCGCTTTTCAGGAAGTATCATCGTCGGTGGAAGTGCGTTCCCCTTCCCCCAGTCGGCATTCGGAATGTCCTCGGCAATTCGCGACATGAATGGCGACGGCACCCTCGACATCATCAAGGACACGGCCCTCAATCCTCCGCAGTACGTAGGAATCTCCTACAACGATCCCGTTGGAATTGGATCCTACACCGCCCACAAGGAGAGCTGGCCGAGCATGGCTCCCTATCATGTGACCGTCGGTGATCTCAACAATGACGGAGCCAACGACCTGGTCGTCACCGATGACAATGCCGATTCATACCTGATCAACAGCGGAAATGACGGCAATGGTCTCGCCAACTTCAACCGCTTCTTCTACGGGTTCCAGGGTGGAACCGGAGCTACCGGAGATGACGGTTTCGGTGGCAACTCAGTGATTGCTGACCTCGACAACGATGGCTGGAATGATGTCATCATCACGGATGTGGATGTGGACATCGCCGGTTGCAATCGTCGGATGCACATCTATCACAACATGGGTAATGGACCCAACGTCACCCTCCAGCAGGAGAATGACGGCGGTGCCTGGAGGCCCAATGGAGTCCACGACGTTGCAGTTTTTGACATCAACGGCGACGGTTGGCTCGACATGGTCATCGGTACCTGTACCGGGACCGAGGTGTGGATGAATGAAGCCCCCATCGGCTTGAATCTTTCTTTCCCTGCCGGACTACCCGATTCGATTCCATGCACCGGGCAAGTCACCATCACCGCCCTGGCGGAAGCTTTTGGTGGCGGAGTGGTCTCTCAACCAGACGTGAAGATCCACGTCTCGGCAGACGGCGGGCCCTTCGTTGAAACCGTGATGACACCGTTGGGTGCTGGTCTCTACGAAGGTGTCCTCGATGGCAATCTCGCCACCGAAACGATGGAGTGGTTCGTCAGCGCAGGTCTTACCAACGGAACGACGACCAGTTCGCAGACGGTACTCAACCTCATCGGGGATCAGATCAATCGTGACACCGACAACTTCGAGACCGGGAATAACGGGTGGACTGTTCAGTCCGATGCCAGTGTCACCGCCGGAGGCTGGGAACTTGCAGCCCCCAATGGCACCGCAAGCGGCGGAACACCGGTTGCACCCTCGGTTCCAGCAGGAGGACTGATGTGCTGGGTCACGGGAAATGGAGTCCCGGGAGGGGCTGCAGGAACCACCGACCTCGATGGCGGGCCCACTCACTTGATCAGCCCTCCCTTCAATCTGGCCGGTTCCAATGCAACGGTCAGCTTTGATCTCTGGTACTCCAACGTGGAGGCGGATCCAACTCAGATCGACGATCTGACCGTATCCATCTCCACCGACGGTGGTGTCAGCTGGGTGCCGCTGTTGGTCGTCGGAGGATCCCAGGGAACCTCGGGAACCTGGCAGAACTTCGTGATTCCCCTCTCCGGAGTTGCGACTCCCTCGGCGAACACCATGTTCCGCTTCTCTGCTGAGGACTCCCCCAACAACTCTCTAGTTGAAGCGGGACTCGATAACTTCGAAGTCGAAACGGTCAGTTGCGCCGGTACGGGTGGTCCGCTCTTCCAGCGGGGTGATATCAACCTCGACGGAAACCTGGACATCAGTGATCCGGTCTCGATATTGCAACTGCTCTTCAATGGATCACAGGTCGGTTGTGATGATGCAGCAGATGCCAACGACGACGGTTCGCTGGACATCGCCGACGCAGTTGCAGTGCTCTCTTCCCTCTTCGGAGGAACTGGCCCTCTGCCTGCGCCTAACGATTGCGGTATCGATCCCACCGACGATGCTCTTGACTGTGTGAGCGGCTGCCCGTAAGGGATCTCGGGCCGGATCGCAACGCTTCGAGGGATGGCGTCCAGCACCTGGAACGGTGCTGGACGCCGTCAAACCTCGTTTATCCTACCCGCCCGAAAGGGTACGAACTGGCTCAACTGCCGACCGCGATGCCAATACGCATCGGCTGGTCACTTATCCAGCGGAACATTATCGGGACATGGGATCGGGTTACGGGCACAATAATCGGGAGTGAAACGATGACGAGAGTGAAGGAACAACAAGGGAAGTGCACGGAAATTTCCAGCAGATGGGGATGGCAACGGGTGCGGGGAATCTCCCGCTTGTTGGTACTGCTACTGGTCAGCATCTCCGGCACACTCTCCGCTCAGGAATTGCAGCCCCGGATGGGCAGCCCCCTCGATGGACTGACTCCCGATCAGCTCGCCCGCTTTGAAGCGGGAAAGGTCGAATTCCTCAGAACTTTCACGGCAGAAACTGGGCTGGGTCCCGGTTTCAATCAAGATTCTTGCGCTTCCTGCCATGCCGTGCCGATCGGCGGCTCTGGTTCGATCACCGTCACCCGATTCGGAGCGGCAGAAAAGGGAGAGCCGTTCGATCCTCTCGACTCCCAGGGAGGATCGTTGTTGCAGGCCAATGCCATCTCCGACAGCTGCCTCGAAACGGTCCCGGCAAACGCCTCCATCGTCGCCGAGCGCATCACACCTTCGATCCTCGGAGCGGGACTGGTCGAGGCGATTCCCGATGCCGATCTTCTGGCACTCCAGGTAAATGGCGGATTCGCCCACATGGTCGGATTGCTGGAGAACCCTGCAGCTCCTCTGGTGGTGGGACGATTTGGCTGGAAAGCCCAGGTCGGAACTCTCCTCTCCTTCAGTGGAGACGCCACCCTCAACGAGATGGGAATCACCAATTCCATCGTCGGCTCGGAAAATGCGCCCAACGGAGATGCCACCCTGCTGGCTCAATGTGACACCGTCGCGGATCCCGAGGAACCGATGACGGATGGAGTCCTCTTCGTCGACAGAATTACCGACTTTCAGCGATTCCTGGCTGCCCCGCCTCAAACCCCGAAGTCGGGAATGTCCGGGGAAGTCCTCTTCAACAGCATCGGCTGTGCAGACTGCCATCACCCTGAATTCACCAGTGGTACCGCTCCTGAAGCGGCTCTCACCAATCAAACCTTCCGGCCCTACAGTGATTTCCTTCTGCACGACATGGGTGCCCTCGGGGACGGGATCGTCCAGGGCGATGGCAGCGAATACGAGATGAAAACGCCACCTCTCTGGGGCCTGCGCATCCGTGGACAGTTGCTCCACGATGGCAGGGTTCTGGTGCAAACCTTCCAGCAAGGAATTGATGATTCGGTCGCCTGGCACTTCGGGGAAGGTTCGACCGCTGCATTCAACTACTCGCAGCTCAGTAGTGCCCAACAGCAACAGATCGGCGACTTCCTTGCGTCTCTTGGAAGAGCCGAGTTCGACATGAGTGGTGACAATTTCGTCGGCAACGCAGACGTCTCCGACTTCATCAACTGCTGGACCGGAGACGCACCGGGTACCTTTGATTCAGACTCTCCCTGTGCGGTCTCTGACCTTGACCAGGATGGAGATGTCGATGAATTCGATCTGCTGGGGTTTGAACTCGCCTTCATGGAAGCCCTCAGTGACTGCGATGGCAACGCGGAGTGGGATGTAGTACAGATCATCACCTCGGGAGGAGACTCCAACGGCAACGGACTCCTCGATGCCTGTGAAGATCCCCCCTTCATCCGTGGCGATGGTAACGCTGACGGCGCCATCGATATCAGTGATCCGATCCAGTCGCTAGGAATCCTCTTCAGTGGAGCGACCGCTGGAGATTGTGACGACGCAGTCGACTCCAACGATGACGGCACCTTTGACATCGGCGACCCGGTGTTTCTGCTCGGATTCCTCTTTTCGGGAAGTAGCGCGCCCCCCGCACCGGGTATCAGCTGCGGTATCGACCCGACCGTCGATCCCCTCGATTGCCTCGCTTACCCCGCTTGTCCCTGATCTGACCCTGATCGAACGATGAAAGTGCGACGAATACAGTGCGATGAATACAGTGAGATGAACGCGGGGTCGTACCAGCACCACTGGTACGACCCCGCATTTCTTTCACCCATGATCTCATCCGACTGCTCGTCAGCGACTCAGAAGGCCCATTCCACAAAGAGATAGGAGCCACCCAGGTCGATGTCTGCGCTGGTTCCAGCTCCGTCATCGGCAACGTCGATGACGAGAGATCGGTGACCGGCACCGAACAGGATGCCAGATCCCTGACGGACTCCCGCGCGGATCGTCATCCCCTCGTAGGTTCCATCGATATCGCCATAACTGATCCACAGTCCCGAAATCTCACCGTCGAACTCCATGCTCCAGTCGTTCCCGATGGGGATCGCAAGATTGGCTCCGAGACCGAATGCGGGAACCCACTCGTCGATGGTCCTCGTTGCTGTTGCAGCAACACTGCCTCCCTTGCCTCCCCCGCCACCCCCTGTGGTTCCAGAGAGGGTGGTATCGAGATACAGGTGATCGACTCCCCAGATGTACTTCACCATCACGGGGCCCATTCCCAGCAATGCTCCCTTGCTGTGGAAGGTCGTCACCGCAGCCTCGAGGTTACTGTTGAGTTCCGATCCGTTTTCGAAAACCGTACCAGAGAAGTCGATATCAGAAGTGAGCGTACTCGATCCCGAACCGGTGAAGTTGATCTCGGTAACCTCGTAGGTGCCGATTCCAACATCTCCCTCGATGCCATAGACCCAGAACTTCTCTTCCCCATCGAGGCCGAGAACACCTTCGAGGTCAACGACGTCGCCGAGGCTACCGAGATCCGAGGTCTGAATCGATCCTCCCGGCGTCGGTTGCCAGTTCTCAGCTCTGACCCGCATCATTCCCGGTCCACCCGCACCGCAACCGGAAGCGAAGAGGAGAAAGAGTAGCGACAGTCCCGTGAAGAACTTGAGAGAATTGATTCGAGTCATGAGTATCCTTCCTGGCGTCAGTGAGCCGCCAACAGCATAGCCCCTTTGAAAGAATGCGGCTACCGTGGACAGGAGGTGGGTTTCTGCGGTAGGGTGCCCGCTACGTAGAGGGCGAGTGGCGGAACTGGCAGACGCGGGGGACTTAAAATCCCCTCCCCGTTCGGGGGTCCGGGTTCGATTCCCGGCTCGCCCACTTCATCAATTTATCAGGGGAACCATTCCACAAGAGTTCCTGTGCCCCTCCAGTGAATCCTGTGGGCACGGGTATCAATCCTTGTGCTTCAGATCTACTGCTGCGTGACCGGATCCGATCCACAGCAACCGGAGTGGAACCACTCCAGGCAACAAGCCGCATCACTGGATGTGGCAAATAGATAACAGACGGACTTGCCCGGCAAACAGAAGACCGCAAAGTTCTTCCCCTGCTTGATGCAGTGGCATCCGCCTTCAACCCCCAAAGGCTTGGGGAAGATGAAGACCGAGATGTGTTCGGCATCCGATCGATAAAAGACCTTGGCAAGACGAAAGTTTTCAATTGTTGAGAAGGAAACACCCAGCAGAGTCGCATCGGGAACCGGAAGATTGACGGGGACCCCTAGCTCCTCTGAGATCTTGAGAGAGGCCTCATCTGATCCCTCGAAAAACCAGTTCGGACCATCATCTCCCGTCACGGAGCGTTGGTGCGAATCGAAAACAAAATTCCCAACACTCGCCTGAAGATCTTGAACTTGATTGGGAGAGAAAGGGTTGATCGAGGCAAGGATCACGAGAAGGAAAGCTGCTGCGCTGGCAAAGGGAATCAGTTTTCGGCCGGTCCATCGATTGGCTACCGATCGCTGAGCTGATTCGACCGTGATCGCCTGCTTGACCTTCTCTTGAAGGCCCTGCGGCACCCGCGGTCGTCTTGTCTTTGCCTTGATCAGCAACTTCATGTGCTCGATGGCACGTGCAGTATCTGCACATTTTGGACAGATGGAGAGGTGTAGGTCGACCTCTTCGGCAACTCCATCTACCAGCTCGCCATCAGCCCACTCGTGGAGCCGGTCCTTATATCGAATGCAATCGTCCATGAGCCCTCATCCTTCGATTACTTTCGCCCGTATCCCAACTCTTCAGCGTATTCTTCCAGGCGCTCCTTGAGGAACGCACGCCCTCTGGAAATCCTGGATCGAATCGTACCAATTGGAACATCGAGAACATCGGAAATTTCTTCGTAACTGAGTCCATCTACATCACACAGTAACAAGGCCTTTCTGTAGACCTCGGGAAGTTCTCTCAGGTAGCGATTGACCTCGTCTCCGAACAGGTCGAGAAAGGTCTCTGGGTTGTCGATCCCCTCGCGTTCAAAAACATCGATCGAGTGTCTCACCGGATCCACTGCCACTGTCTCGACATCTCCGCTGTGTCGGGGACGGCGGGCCTTCTGCCGGTAGCGATCGATGAAGTGGTTCTTGCAGATCCGAAATAGCCACGCCTTGACGTTGCTGTTCACTCGAAAGCCAGCGAAGGCCTTGAACGCCTTGATGAAGGTGTCCTGAACCAGATCTTCTGCCTGGGCCCGGTTCCGGGTCAAACCCATGGCGAACCGGAATACATCATCCATGTGAGGCAAGGTGAGCTCCTCGAAGAGCTCTCTGTCTCCCATGCTGAGTGCATCACTCATCGGTCCTCCTTCAAGCGGGCGGCTTGCAAGTGGGCTCGAGCAGCAAAACGGCGTTATTTCCGTATGGCTACCCAGAAACCCTACTCTACCGCTCCAACGAAGGTGAATTCTGACCGGTTCCAGAAAAATCTCGTTCGACCGTAATTGCCAGTTTTTCGACGTTTTGAGCCGATTCTTGCCAGATCTTCTGCCAGGGGATCTGCTCCGGGTCGTAGACCCG
>CBFIET010000027.1:0-4713 GCA_965661685.1 Planctomycetota bacterium | reverse complement strand
GACTCTTCAGGTCAACGGTGAAGAGCAGCACATCGTCTTTGCCGTGCACCATTCTCTCCTGGAGGTCCTCCGTGAAGAGATGGGCCTGACAGGAACGAAGCACGGCTGCGAACTGGGGGAGTGCGGCACCTGCACCGTCCTGATCGATGGAAAACCGGTACTGAGTTGTCTCGAACTGGCGGCAGAATGCCCAGGACGATCGATCGAGACGGTGGAAGGGCTGCAGCAGGGCAATCAACTGCATCCGCTGCAGGCTTGCTTCGCTGACCTGGGGGCGGCGCAGTGTGGATACTGCACGCCGGGAATCCTGATGGCGGCGAGCGCATTGCTCGCCGAGAATCCTGCACCGACCCGAGATCAGATCGTCTCTGCCCTGGCAGGTAACCTGTGCCGATGCACCGGATATCACAAGATCCTGGAGGCGATCGAGTGGGCTGCTGCACGGCTACGAGGAGATGAGGGGTATCAACCTCCTCGCACCGCCATCTACGGAGATCCGTTGCCGGGAGAGAAGGTGGGCGATGCGTGAAGACACCTCTCCCGATGAGGAAGGTCCCGTCACTCCGGACAAACTCAATCTGATCGGCACTCCTTTCCGCCGTGTCGATGGCAGGGCCAAGGTCACGGGACAGACCAAGTTTGCCGACGACCTCTCCTTCCCCCGCATGGTGCACATGAAACTGGTTCGCTCGACGGTTCCCCACGGCAGGATCATCAAGATCGATACCTCCCGGGCGAGCGAGATGCCGGGTGTGGTCGGTGTCCTCACCGGAGAATCGATGCCAGAACCGTTCGGAATCTTGCCGGTCAGCCAGGATGAACACGCCCTCTGCATCGACAAGGTCAGGTTTGTCGGTGACCCGGTCGCGGCGATTGCGGCCCTCACCGAGGATCAGGCTCACGAGGCGGCACTGGCGGTGGAGGTCGAGTACGAATCGCTGGAGACGATCGCCTCCGTCGATGATGCCCTCGCCCATCCGGAGCCGAGGATTCACGACTACGGTGACGAGGGCAACTTGCACAAGAAGTTGTCGATGCAGTTCGGCGATGTCGAGTCGGGATTCGATGAGGCGGATGAGATCTTCGAGGATGTCCTCTACTTCGAGGGCAACACTCACCTGCCGCTGGAGCAGCACGCAACGGTGGCCTTCACCGAGGAGACCGATCGAATCACCGTCTATTCATCGACGCAGACTCCCCATTACCTGCACCGATCCCTCGCCAAGGTTCTGGGATTACCCGCCGCCAGGATCCGGGTGGTGGCGTGTCCCAACGGCGGTGGATTCGGCGGCAAGAGCGACCCCTTCAACCACGAGATCTGCGCCGCCAAGATGGCGCTGATCCTCGGCCGGCCAGTGAAGATCAGTCTCACCCGTGAAGAGGTGTTCTACTGCCACCGCGGCAGACATCCGGTGCTGATGAAGATTCGTACCGGGGTCAAGAAGGACGGCACGATGACCTCCCAGCACCTGCAGACCGCACTCGATGGCGGTGCCTATGGCAGTTATGGCGTGGCCAGTACCTACTACACCGGCGCGTTGCAGACGGTGACCTACGACCTTCCGAAGTATCGCTTCGACAGCATCCGAGCCTTCACCAACAAACCACCCTGTGGTCCGAAGCGGGGGCATGGCACTCCGCAACCGCGCTTCGCCTTCGAGGTGCACCTCGACAAGATTGCCCACAAGCTGGGAATCGATCCTGCGGAGCTTCGAATGCAGCAACTGGTCGATGCGGACAGCGTTACCTCCAACTGGCTGAAGGTCGGCTCGATGGGACTGGGCAAGTGCATCGAAGCGGTGGTGGAAGGCAGTGGCTGGCGACAGCGCCATGGAAAGTTGCCTGAGGGACGTGGCCTGGGGCTGGCGTGCGGCTCGTACCTGAGTGGAGCGGGTCTTCCCATCTACTGGAATCACATGCCGCAGTCGGGCGTGCAGTTGCAACTCGATCGCTCCGGCGGTGTCGCCCTCTTCTGCGGTGAGACGGAGATCGGTCAGGGATCCGATTCGGTGGTCGCTGCCATCACGGCGGAGATCCTCGGCATCGATCTCCATGACATCCGTCTGTGCGTGGCGGATACCGACCTGACCCCGGTCGATCTCGGCAGTTATTCGTCACGGGTGACCCTGATGGCGGGCAATGCAGCGATCCAGGCGGCGGAGCGGGCGCGCACCCTGGTGGCCCGCGGTGCTGCCAAGAAACTCGAGGTTCCTGCACGGGAGCTGGTGTTCGCCGAGGGACGCGTTTTCCATGGCGAGGATCCCGACAAGTCGATGAGTTTCCAGGATGCGGTGATCGCTGCCGAATCTCTCTTCGGCACCCTCGGTACCACCGGCAGTTACATCCCTCCCCGCTCGCCGGGGCGCTACCGAGGTGCAGGAGTGGGGCCATCGCCGGCCTACAGTTACAGCGCTGCGGTGGTCGAGACGGAGGTCGATCCGGCCACCGGCATCTACCGGGTAGAACATGTCTGGATGGCTCACGATGTGGGCAAGTGCATCAACCCGGCGCTGGTGATGGGGCAGATCGAGGGATCGGTCTACATGGGTCTCGGCGAGGCGATGATGGAGGAACAGGTGTTCCGTCGCCTGCCCAGGAAGAGATCGAATGCGCTGGTCCACAAGCATCCGTCGATCCTCGAGTACAAGTCGCCGACCTTTGCCGAGATGCCGCCGGTGACCAGTTACATCATCGAGGATCCCGATCCCAATGGACCGTTCGGTGCGAAGGAGGTGGGGCAGGGTCCGCTGCTTCCGATGATGCCCGCCGTCGCCAACTCCATCTTCGATGCGGTGGGAGTGCGGATCGATCAGGTGCCCATCGCACCGCACATGGTGCGTCAGGCGATCGAGGCGAAGGAGCGCGGCAAGGATCCTCGATTCGGTCCGAAATCGTTTCCCGAGGTCGACTTCGGAGTGCCGCTGCGGGTGCCCACCCCCGACGAGGGTGGGGACGGCAAGGCGATCAATATCGAGGAGGCGGGGGTTCGTTCCGGTAGCGGTACCATGACCGAACGCAAGGATGCCGTGAAGGGAGAGAACTGATGCTGAGATTACCAGCATTCAAGTTTCACCAGCCCACCACCGTCGAGGAGGTGACGGCACTGCTCGCCGAGGATCCCTCCGGCACCAGGGTGGTGGCAGGGGGAACCGACCTCTTTCCCAACATGAAGCGTCGCCACCAGTCGGCGGAGACGGTGATCTCCCTGCGTCAGGTCCAGTCGCTGCAGGGGATCTGTGAGGGTGACGATGGCAGCCTGTTGATCGGTGCCACCACAACCCTCGATACCATCACCCGGGATGAACGGGTACAGGATCGCTACCCTGCGCTGGTCACCGCCGTCGCTTCCATTTCAAGCCCGGTGCTGCGCAATGCCGGCACCATCGGCGGCAACCTGTGCCTCGATACCCGCTGCACCTACTACAACCAGAATGAAGAGTGGCGACGCAGTATCGATTACTGCATGAAGGAGGAGGGGGAGACGTGCTGGGTCGCTCCCAGTAGCCCTCGTTGCTGGGCGGTTTCCAGCGGCGATTCGGTGCCGATGCTGTGTGCTCTCGGAGCCGAGATCACCCTCGTCTGCAGCGACGGCGAGAGAACGCTGCCGCTGGCGCAGTTGTTCCTCGACGATGGCATCGATTACCTGTCGAAGAAGCCGCATGAGATCCTCACCACCATCCGCATCCCGGCCCCATCCGGCGAGCGCACCGGCTTCTGGAAGTTACGGCGGCGCGGTTCCATCGATTACGGCGTGTTGAGCGTCGCCATCGCCGGCTGGTGCAACGGCGACATCACCGACCGCATCGAGATCTGGCTCGGCTCCGTCGGCAGCACCCCGGTACGGTGCGACGACAGCATCGATGCACTGATCGGCAAGCCCATCGACGATGAAACCATCGCCGAGGCCGCTGCCCTGGCGCGCAAGAGTGATGGAGCCAATCCCCTCGGTAACACCGACTTCGTCCCCCAGTGGCGCGGCAAGATGATCGAGAAGTATGTTGATGCGGTGCTGCGAGAGGTGGCGGGACTGCCGAGGGAACTGCAGGAACCGAAGCACGGCTGAGTATTTTCGGTCGAATCAGCAGCCCGGTGGCCACTCAGGTGCATCCATCACATCAACCCGGCGAAACTCTACCGGCGCACCCTCCGCCTGGATGGCGATCTGACCGCTGCTGGCGGTGCAGTTGTAGCCGAAGTTGACCAGGTCTCCATTGACGAAGACGACCACGGTGTCGTCACGACACTGGATCACCATGCGGTTCCACTCTCCCGGTGGATTCTCTGAATCGTCGGTGAGATTGAGGATCCGCCGCCGCTTCCCCTCTTCGACTCCCCATTCGTCGGGGTTGCCGCGACGCTCGGTCATGCCGTCGACCTCGATGTTTTCCCCGATGCACCAGAAGTCCCCGGCGTTGCCGACATACATCTGACACTCGATCGACTGGGGAAACATCTTGTAGAGGCGACGTGGGGTCGAGGCATGGACGAGGATGCCGCAATTCCCCGGTTCAGCAAGCCAGCGATATTCCACCACCAACTGGTAGTTGCTGAAGGACTCCTCGCTGATGAGGGGCCCCTGGGGATTGCCCTTGCTGATCAGCATGCCGTCCTCGACCACGAAGGAGGGAGGCACATCGGCACCGCCATCGGCCGCGGGAACATCTGGGTACCAGCCGCTGAGATCCTCACCGTTGAAAAGTTGAGTCACCTTCG
>CBFIET010000026.1:0-6831 GCA_965661685.1 Planctomycetota bacterium | reverse complement strand
CAGTCGTTGCCGGCGGTCTGGTCGATATCACAGTCGTTGGGGATGCCGTCGCCGTCGATGTCTGGATCGCACGGGTCGATGGTGCCGTCATTGTCGGTGTCGGTCTGGCAACTGTCGTCCCATCCGTCGAGATCACAGTCGACGCCGCCGGTGTAGTCGATATCGCAGACATCGGGGATCCCGTCTCCGTCGGCGTCAGGATCGCAGTCATCGATCACGCCATCGCCGTCGGTGTCCGGTTCGCAACTGTCATCGGTGCCGTCTTCATCGCAATCGTCACCATCGGTGAAGTTGCTGTCGCAATCGGGGTCGCAGTCATCGATGAGACCGTCGCCATCGGAGTCCGGTTCACAGTTGTCATCGTTGCCGTCGCCGTCGCAGTCCTCGCCCCCGGTGATGGCGATGTCGCAATCGGGATCGCAGTCATCGATGAGGCCATCCCCATCGGAGTCCATCTCGCAGCTGTCGTCGTTGCCATCTCCGTCGCAATCGTCGCCACCTGTGAAGGTGGCATCACAATCAGGATCGCAGTCATCGATGAGTCCATCGCCATCGGAGTCCGGTTCGCATCTGTCATCGTTACCGTCTCCGTCGCAATCGTCGCCCCCGGTGAGGGTGACATCACAATCTGAATCGCAGTCATCGATGAGGCCATCGGCGTCGGCGTCCGATTCACAGCTGTCATCGCTGCCGTCGCCGTCGCAATCGACTCCGGCGGTGTAGTCGATATCACACCCCTGCACGATGCCGTCGTTGTCCACATCCCAGCAGACGTAGGTGCCGCGATTGATCCACACCTGGCTCTGTTGACTCTCGCCGATGACGACGGCATCGAGGTCGCCATCGCCGTCCACGTCACCGCAGGCGATGCGCTGGTTGCTGCCCACAGCAGCACCGAGGGAGTGTCCACTGTCGGTGAAAGTGCCACTTCCATCGTTGAGAAGGACGCGGTTCAGCGAGGAGAGATCGATGACGATGGCATCGAGATCTCCGTCGAAGTCAAAATCACCCAGGGCCACATCGTGCTCCGATGAGAATTCGAGCACCGGTATCGACACCGCAAAGGATCCGAACCCGTCGTTGAGGTAGACACGCTCGGCGGCGGTAGCCTGCTGGCTCGCCTCCCAGGCGTCCAGATCTCCATCCGCATCGAGATCGCCAAGGGCGATGGTGGCGTTTTGCCCGCCGCCGAAGTAGGCGGAGGTGGTGAATTGCCCCAGGCCGTTGTTGAGGAGTACGCGGTTGGCGGGATCGCCACTGGCGATCACCACATCGAGATCGAGATCTCCATCGACATCGCCGATGGTTATCGAGGTGCTCTGCAGTTCGGTACCGAGGGGGAATGGTCCGGGAGTGAACTGGCCGAGTCCTTCATTGATCCAGATCTTGCTGGTGGAAGTGTCGGATGTGACACAGGCATCGAGATCACCGTCGCCGTCGATGTCGCCGAGAGCGACATCGGTACCGTGGTCACTGGTCAACAAGGTCTGGCCACTGCTGCTGAAGTTGCCAAGTCCATCGTTGATCCAGACGATGTGGCTGTGGGCAGAGGTGCTTCCGGGGATGGGCCTGCGGGCGACCCACGCATCGAGATCGCCGTCGCCATCGATGTCTCCCAGTGCCACTGCTGCCGAATGATCATCGGCCAGTGTCTGACCGCTGATGGTGAAGTTGCCGCTGCCGTCGTTGAAGAGGATTTGATCGCTTCCCGTTGAGGAGGCGAGGTAGCCATCGAGATCGCCGTCTCCATCGAGATCGCCCAGGGAGAGATCGGTTCCTGAAGGCAAGGGGCTGCCGAGCATCTCGAAGACTCCCGGCTGACAATCGAGGTCGAGACAATCGATGGCTCCATCGCCATCGTCATCGATCTGGTTGTCGCAGATCTCCGGTGTCTGGGCAGTGAGTCTGACCAGTGAGCCCGGTACCAGGAAGAAGAGCAGTAGCAGCAGCGAACAGGTCACAATTCGAGAAGTACTGATCATGCGGGAATCCACGGATACACCTCCATCGGGTCGTTTGACAGCTAGTTTTGGTCTCGGAGAATTGCAGTGTCCATGGGATATTATCGGCTCCAGGGGGGTCGAGGTAGCCTCCCATTCCCCTCGACAAGAGGTGCTTGCTGCGCCTCCGGTTCTTTGTGATGTACCCCTCGTATTTACATGCATTCGTTGTCAGGAATCGCTCCGGGCAGGGTACCGGGAGTGGTGATCGGGGGGGCTTTGCCGGATGCGTCGCAGGTATAGCAAGGATGACGGAGAAGTTGTTGTTCCAGATGGTTCTCCCGAATGGATGTCACGAATACAGAAAGATCATGTGAGGAAGAACAAGCGCAGATTCGTAAAGTCGATCGGCTCTTTTCTTCGCCCCTTCAAGGGAGACCACTGTCGACTACTTTTTTTGCAGGAGATCCCTCGGGACGCAATGAGGGGGAGCCGATCTGTGCAAATCGGTGCGCTCCGGTGGCGAGTCGTCGTCCCTTCGCAGCCAGTGGATGGTGGTTGGATGGTGGGCTGATTGTCATCCACGAACAATCTCAGCGGTTGTTGGTGACGGTATATGACGGGGCCAGCTGCCTTGCCTTCCTCCTCCCTGGAGAGGGTTACGGAGAGGGCAACGGGTGGTCGATCAGCAACCACCGAACTGTTCACAGTCGAGACTGTCGGAGGTGGGATCGATGTCGCAGCTGTCGAAGGGCGCTGGTGGAGCATCGCTTCCGTTGAAGAGGTAGCCGAGCAGCGCGATGGCGTCGGCGACATTGACACTTCCGTCGTCGTTGCAGTCTGCAGAGTTGTGACAGGAGATCGAGCCGCCGGTGAAGAGGTAATCGAGGGCGGCCACCGCATCGCCGATGTCGGTGGAGCCGTCTCCGTTGACGTCGCCGCGGCGGAATGGAGTTTCCTCGCACTCGTCGGGAATGCCGTTGCCGTTGGTATCTGTCGAACCACCGGAGATATCGCAACTGTCGACAATTCCGTTGTCGTTGCAGTCGTCACCTGCCGTCTGGTCGATGTCACAATCGTTGATGATGCCATCGCCGTCGATGTCGGGATCGCAGGGGTCGATGGTGCCGTCGCTGTCGGTGTCTGGCTGGCAGCTGTCATCCTGGCCGTCGACATCGCAGTCGTCCCCGGATGTCTGGTCGATGTCGCAGTCGTTGGGAAGACCATCTCCATCGATGTCGTCGTCGCAGGGGTCGATGGTGCCGTCACTGTCGGTGTCGAGCTGGCAACTGTCATCCTGTCCGTTGGAATCGCAGTCGTCCCCGGAAGTCTGGTCGATGTCGCAATCGTTGGGGAAACCGTCGCCGTCGAGATCGTCATCGCAGGGATCGATGGTTCCATCGCTATCGGTATCGAGCTGGCAGATGTCGGGGATCGAGTTGAGGTCGCAATCGGCGGCGCCCGCCGCCAGGTCACACTCATCGGGGATCGCATTCAGATCGCAGTCGAGGGCGATGCCGTTGAGGATGTCGCAGTCATCGAGGATGCCGTTGCCGTTGCAGTCGTGGCTGGTGCCATCGAGGTAGTCACAGTCGTCGGGAATGCCGTTGCCGTTGCAATCGAAGAAGGGTCCCGCCTTGCACTCGTCGGGAACTCCGTCGAGGTCGCAGTCGAACACGCCTCCCGTGGCGATGTCGCAGAAATCAGGGACATCGTTGAGATTGCAATCGAGTTCGGTTCCCTCCTCGATCTCGCACGGGTCAGGAATGCCATCGCCGTCGCAATCCGGGGAGGTGCCGGCACCGATGTCACATTCATCGATGATGCCGTTGTTGTCGCAGTCGATTCCACCGCTGTCGATATCGCAATCATTGTCGATGCCATCCCCATCGATGTCTGGATCACAGGGGTCGATGATGCCATTGCCGTCGGTGTCAAACTGGCAGCTGTCCACCTCACCATTGCCATCGCAATCGTCGCCGAGAGCCTGGTCGATATCGCAGATGTTGGGGATTCCATCGCCATCGATATCGGGACCACACAACTGCGCTCCGATGTTCATCCAAACCCGGTTTGGCTGACCGTTGGCGACGAAGCCATCGAGATCGCCATCGCCGTCGAGGTCTCCGAGGGAGACGGCGTAACTGTCGAGACTTCCCAGTGATTGGCCACTATCGGTGAAATTGCCGGAAGCATCGTTGATCCACACCCGGTTCGACTGAAAGGCGTAGTTGACGACGAAGGCGTCGAGATCGCCATCAGCGTCGACGTCGCCGAGGGAGACGCTGTAACTCTCGGAGTTCCCCAGAGATTCTCCGCCGTCGGTGAAGTTGCCGGCACCGTCGTTGAACCAGGTCACATTTGCCAGTCCGTTGGCGACGAACGCATCGAGGTCTCCATCGCCGTCCAGATCTCCGAGAGTGGCAGCGAAACTGCGTGAGTTGCCCAGTGCCTGGCCGCTGTCGGAGAAGTAGCCGAGGCCATCGTTGAGCCATACTCGATTCGCCTCACCATTGGTTCCGTAGTTTGCGATGAAGGCATCGACATCCCCGTCCCCATCGAGGTCCCCCAGTGAGGCGCCGTAACTCTCGGAGTTGCCGAGAGCTTGGCCGCTGTCGGTGAAGTTGCCGAGACCATCGTTTTTCCAGATGCGGTACGGTTGCCCCGCTCCTCCCTGGTTGACGATGAAGGCATCGAGGTCGTCATCTCCATCGAGATCGGCGAGAGACACATCGATGCTGTAGAAACTTCCGAGGGACTGGCCATTGCTGGTGAAGTTAGCCAGTCCATCGTTGAGCCACACCCGATTCGGTTGTCCCGAATAGTTGGCGACGTAGGCGTCGAGATCCCCATCTCCATCGACATCGCCGAGGGCCACATCGAGGCTGAAGGAGTTGCCGAGCAGTTGACCGCTATCGAAGAAGGCTCCGCTGCCGTCATTGATCCAGACGCGGTTCGGTTGTCCGACATGGTTGGCGACGAAGGCATCGAGGTCGCCGTCGCCGTCCAGATCGCCGAGGGTGATGCCGAAACTACTGGAGTTGCCGAGGGTTCCCCCATCCAGGTATTCCCCTGGCTGGCAATCTGGGTCGTCGCAGTCGGTGAGGTTGTCGCCGTCGTCATCGACCTGGTTGTCGCAGATCTCCACGTTCTGCGCTGGCAGCGGTGCACAGATCACCGTCAACACCAGAACCGGTAAGATGAACAGGATGGCCCACCCTGCTGGCCTCGTTCTCGGCGAACGATTCATCACTGACCTCCCACGAACAATAAAGATCTATTGGAGCCTCGTGATCACGTGGCCCACTCCTCCACCCTCCCAATATTACTTTCCAGGGGACCCGGAAGGTAGCGCCATCCGTAGCGGTGCAGACCTGTCAATCTCGACTGCAACGTCGTCGAGAAGTGAGGTTTGTGGGTGGCGATTTGTATCGGGGATGGGGAATTGGCAATCCCGGCGACTCTTCAGCCGCCGGGATCGATTGTCATGAGGAAGGGAACGGTTAGCTGAGGTAGACGAGCATTCCGGGGACGATGATCCACAGGAGACCCTTGACGGTGAAGAAGACCAATCCGGCGACACCAAATCTCTTTACCATTTTCTTTACAGTCATGATCCACCACCTTTCCAGCAACCAAACTCCGGGGAAGGGTCCCGGCGACCCGGCGGCTTGTTGCCCGCTACAGGGTGATCCGCATCCGCCGGGGGGCAGGACAGGTTTTTTCAAAAAAGCGAAATGAGTGCTCCCTATGGTGTCTGAGAGCCCATTCCTGGCCTTCTGCCTCGAGACACAGCTGGGAGCAGGGGCCGCAGGACGAGACAGGCTACCGGACGTAGTCGGCGGATCCGAGGAAATGAATCGACACGTACGGCTCATCCCCCACCACCCAGCTGTCGTGGGGTTTGGTCGAGACGTAGAAGAGGGTGCCGGGGGTCATCACCTGCACCGGTTCCCCCTCGAAGGCGACCGTCACCTGCCCCGACAGTGCCAGGCACAGGTGCTCGACGACACAGTGCGATTTCCCCAGCGCCTTGCCGGCGTGTTCTGACCACTTCCAGCCCGGCTGATAGGTCGCCTTGCCGATGGTCATCCCCGCCACGGTGATGATCTCGAAGCGTCCGAACGGCATCTCGCGCACCTCGTCCGGCTCCTCGAAGCGACGCAGGATCAGATCCAGATTCTCAGGTGTGTTCATCTTCTCGGGAGTGTTCATGCCAGCATTAGATCGGACTCGAGGGGGAGGAGCAATGTGCGAGCCGGTCGCCAGTTTCATCGCCTGGCGGGACGAACCCCGAAGATCTCGCACTGTGCCGTGCGGGGGAATCTGCCGCTGCCGCACGATGGGATCGCCTTCGGTGCCATCACGGTGGACCTGGCTTCTGCATCGATCTTATTTCGGGTCAAGCAAGCCGGTCAATTGCTGCCGCCAAGGAGCGGGGCTCGCTCCTGGGGAGTGGTAATTCCCGGCGGCAGTTCCAGGATGCGGATGTTGCGGAAGTGAATCTCTGCACCCTCCGATTCGAGGCACAGGTAACCCTTCTTGACCGAGGACTTGCGTACGCCGTTGACGAACTTGCCGTTGACCGACAGTTTGACCACCCCGTCGACGCAGACCACATCGTAGACGTTCCACTCGCCCTTGCCCTTGCAGCGGTTTTCAATCGATTTGCTGCGGCGGCCACGGGGGTTATCGGGAATCGTCTCGAGGCCATTGGCACCGAACAGTTCGCCGTGGACATAAGCAATCGGCGCAGGAACCCCATCCTTGTTCTTGTGCTGGTTGACCCAGTCCAGTTCTAGCATCTGGACTTCCATCCCCTTGGGCAGGCGCCGCCCCTCGGGAACGGTCCCCTCGCTCCAGGCAAAGACGCCGGAGTTTCCGCCAGCTT
>CBFIET010000025.1:0-2442 GCA_965661685.1 Planctomycetota bacterium | reverse complement strand
TGGCAAAGGGCGCAGAGATCGAGGCCAGGGATAACGGCGGCTGGACCCCGCTGATGTACGCCGCCGCCGCCTCCTCGACCCCGGAGATCGTCACGCTGCTGCTGGAAAAGGGCGCCGATGCCCTGGCGAAGGACGAGGATGGAATGAAGGCCATCGATTACGCCAAGAAGAACGACAAGTTGAAGGATACGAAGGCGTACTGGAAGTTGCACGACAAGTCGTTCGAGTAGGGGTGGTTGCGGGACTGCGGGGCCGTTCGGATGAGGGGCGAGTGCGTGTAGTCGAGTGCGGCGTGCCGGCCGGCTACTTCTCGCGGGTGGCGGTTTCGGTGGGGGGGGTGGCTTCCTCTTCCTCTTCTCCCAGCATCTCCTTCGCCATGTCGGCGATCTGTACTGGTGGGGCCATCGCCTGCAGCTTGCGCCAGTCGCCGGTGCGGGTGTTGCCGAGGATCAACCAGCCGTTGTGCTCCTCCTTGTAGTCGGTCCAGGCATTGATCTTGGTCAGGACCGTCTTCACATCATTCTTTTCACCGCCAAGGATCAGCCAGCCATCGGCGGGCAACTGGGCGGCATCGTGGTACGCCTTCATCCGTTCGACGGTATCGAACTCGGGGTCGACGGTGAGAGACACCACCACCACCTCGGCACCGAGGCGATCCTCCAGCAGTGCGCTCGCCTTCTTGATGTTCTGGATGATGGGGGGGCAGACGCCGGTGCAGCGGGTGAACAACACGTGCATCAGCACCAGTCGGTCGCGCAGCAGATCGTCGAAGAAGCGCACAGAGTTGCCGTCGTGATCGACCAGCACATTGTTGGGGAAGTAGTCGGCGGCCTCCTCGAGACGGCGCAAGACCCGCGCTCGTTCCTCGATCCCGGTGGCGATGTCGGCGATCCCTTCGGCACTGGAGAGGCCGTAGGTGCGGGCCCACTCGCCGCTCTGATCGTTGCCGATCAGGATGGTGGCGGTGTGCTGGGTGATGTCGCCGGTGGCCGCATCGAGGGAGCGTAGCAGTTGATCCATCGTCGGTTTGTCGCCGGTGACGAAACTCCACCCCTCCTCGGCACCGAACAGGGCTCCAAATTTCTTGATGCGCGCCGGGGTATCGTTGGCGGGATCGACACTCACCGAGATGATGCGGATCGAATCGCCGTACTTCTCCCTGGTCAACTGCTGAACCTTGCGCATGGTGGCGGTCAGCGGCGGACAGACGGTGGTACAGGTGCTGAAGAAGACGTTGATCAGCACCGTCTTGCCGGCGATCAGATCGGTGTGGAACTGAACTCGGTTGCCATCCTGATCGAGTACCGACAGGTCGGCAATTTTTGGCGCCTCGATGAAGGCGGTTTCGTTCTCACTCGCCGCAGAAGTGGACTTCTCGCAGCAACTTTCATCTTTTTTCGGCTCCTGTGCCGCCTTCTCGTCACAGCAAGCTTCGGCTTCGGTGTTCGGAGTCGCATCTTTCTTGGCGTCGCAACAGGGTGGCTCCTGTGGAGCCTGGGTGGATTTGTCCGATGTGACCGCAGGGTCCTGAAGCATCTCGTCAGCCAGTAATTGATGGAAGGTTGCATCGATGCAGAGGAGGGTCAGGAGAGACAGGAGCAAGATGTATCGCAGTGCAGTCATCACCATCCCCTGTTCAACGGGTCGCTGGAGTTCTCGAGGAACCCCATCTTAGCGTCGCCGCCCCGATCCGTGTTGGCGGATCGGGGCGGCGGGCACAGATGACACTAGGGACAGTTGGTGGACGAGATGCAGTCGAGCGAGTCGGAGGTCAGATCGGCTCCGCATTCGCCACCTGGCGCTGCCGGTCCGGCACCGTTGCCGAACAGGTAGTTGACCAGGGAAACTGCGTCGGTGATATCCACCGAACCATCGTCATTTGTATCGGCTGCGTCGAGGCACAGCGTCGGGCTTCCACCGAAGACGATGTTGAGAGCGTTGACCACATCCCCCAGATCGACACTGCCATTGGAGTTGGTATCACCACGCTGGAAGCGTTGTGGTGCCAAGCCCTCGGTGCAGCTGGCGACCACAGTATCGTCACAGATCGTGGTTCCGCCGACACAGACGGTGAAGGCACCGGAGTTGGGTACCGCGACACTACACTGTGTTTCCGATCCGGGCACCAGCGCCACCTGGGTGCCGTCGAGGGTGACCTCGTACTGGCCCATCTGGGTGGTCGACTGCCACTGGATGGTGGCGATGTAAGTGGCTGGATCGACGGAGACGGAAAGTGCAGCGGGTGAAGTGGTGGCGACACCTTCTGCAACGATATCGATGCAGGCAGGCTGGCCATTGACGTCATTTCCGACCGGAATCAGGCACAACTGCTGGGTACCGATTCCGTCGAGGGTCACGCTCATCGAGGAGGCCTCGCCGGGCAGCGTCTCCAGTAGCACACCGTCCAGGGTTGCGATGATGGCAGTGGTGACACTGGTATTG
>CBFIET010000024.1:0-14668 GCA_965661685.1 Planctomycetota bacterium | reverse complement strand
CACACCGGCAGTGGATCCTGGCATCAGCATCGACACCGTGGTCGATCCCGACATGACTCACACCTGTCTTGAAACGGCGCTGCCCGGCTGCAGCACGGTGTACTGGCGCGTTCGCTATCGAGATCGAAGTCTCGGCTGGAGTGACTGGTCGGTGGAGAACTCCTTCCAGGTGGGGGACTCCAGCGCCGGAGCGATGGCACCGATCCCCGCCGACGGGCTGCAGAACGGTTCGATGACCCAGACACTGCAGTGGTTTCCCTGCACCCCCGCCGATTCCTACGATGTCTACTTCGGAACCAGCGCGGTACCGGATGCCGGAGAGTTCCAGGGGAACCAGAGCACCACCCTGTTCGATCCGGGGCCGCTCGCTCCGTTGACCGAGTACTTCTGGCGAATCGATTATCGCATCGGTTCGACGGTGATCGCCGGTGCCGTCTGGAACTTCACCACCGATCAGGAGTACCCGACGGTGGCTACCACCGAGTGGCGTTTCGACGACCTGAACCCCACCGATGACGTGGCGCTGGAGCCGCAGCTGGGGCCCTCCGAGATGATTCCCCGTGGCATGATCGAGCAGTTGGACTGGGGCCTCGGCACCACCGATGGATCGGGCATCCCACACATCGACGGCGAAGCGACCAACTACCTGTGGCTCGACAACGTGTTCGGTAGCGGCAACGGACTGGAGACCTTCGTCAACGCCCCCGGCAACGGCGGCGGAGGATGCTGTGACGTGTTCCACTTCACGCTGATCTACGACGTCTTTCTCGACACCACCCAGACGGGGAATCAGGCGCTTTGGCAGGGCAACGCGACCAACTCCAACGATGCGGAGTTCTTCATGCGCTGCAATGACGGGGCGTTCTGGAGTGCCGGTGATGGCTACTTCGCTGCCGGGTCGTGGAACCGGGGCGAGTGGGTGCGTGTGGTCGATCGGGTCGACTACCAGAACAATACCTCGGCGGTGTTCGTCAACGGCGTCAAGATCATGGGGGATGATCAGCTGGTCGCTCCCGACTGGCTGTACGGCCTCGGCAGTGGCAACCCGGTGTGGATGCTCAGTGATAACGGCGGCGAAACCGATGTAGCCCTGGTGCAATGCTCGGCACTGGCCATCGTCGACGGGCTGATGGGAGACGCGGCCATCGCAGCGCTGGGCGGACCCGATGCTGCGGGCATCTTCGTCGATGATCCCATCGGTCAGTTCGTCAGGGGCGATGCCAATGGAGACTCCTCCATCGATATCTCCGATGCGGTGGGAATGCTCTCCTACCTGTTCGGGGGATCGGCGTCGACCTGTGTCGATGCCCTCGATGTCAACGATGATGGATCTGCCGACATCTCCGATCCGGTGTCGCTGCTCGGATTCCTCTTCAGCGGGGGGGCGTTGCCACCACTACCGTTCCCCGGCTGCGGCGAGGATCCAACCGTGGACCCCCTCGACTGCATCGACAGTCCCGCTTGCCCCTGATCGAGAATCCCTATTGATCGGTGCCCAGACCGTAAAAATTGCGAGCATTGTCGCCCTCGATGGCGGCTCGTTCCGTCGCCGAAAGGGTCGCGAGGTACGGTTCGACGAGGCTTTTGACCTGCGGATATTCCGCCGCCAGTCGACACACTGGCCAGTCGCTCCCCAGCATCAACCGCTCCGGGCCGAACGCTTCGATCGCTGTTTCGAGGTAAGGCGCAAGATCGGCGGGGGTCCATTGGAGCCAGTTGGCCTCGGTCACGATGCCGGACAGTTTGCACATCAGATTGGGTGCGAGGGCCACTTCTCTGATCTGACTCGACCATGGCTCCAGCAGTGCGTCGGCGATTCTCGGCTTGGCGATGTGATCGAGCACCATCGGCACGTCGGGTAAAGCCGTGACGAAGTCGATGGCTGCCGGTAATTGTCGTTCGTAGATGAGCAGGTCGTAGGTGAGGGAGTGTTTCGCCACCGCGGCGACCCCGGCACGGAATTTGGGACAATCGAGGAATCGATCATCCGGCTCGTCCTGGACGATATGGCGGACGCCGACCGCCCGCCGGTGAGAGGCGAATTGATGGAGCTGCTGATCGACCCGTTCACCCCGTAGATCGACCCAACCCACCACGCCGAGGATCCACGGAAACTGATCGGTCAGGTCGAGCAGGAATTGATTCTCTGCAGTGGAGGAATCGGCCTGAACCGCCACGCAACCATCGATCTGCTCCGCATCGAGAAGAGGCTTCAACTGGGGAGGAAGGTGGTCACTGCGCAGCAGTTGCATCTTCTCGCTCATCCAGGTGTGTACCGTGGGGTCATATCGCCAGAAGTGCTGGTGTGCATCGATCTTCATCGGACTCTCCTTGCCGGGGTATGGTGACCGTTGAGGCACGGTGCGTCGAGAACCCCGACTTGATGAAGTGAAGAGAAATCGACACACTGACTGTCGGAGGCGCACCCTGTCATTGCGGAGGCGTCCCCTGGCAAGGCGGAGATACGATGGATCGAAAGCAGATACTGGTGTGGATCGCCGGAGGATTGGCGATTCTCGCCGCCTGGACCAGCGGATCACTGCTCCTTCTCCACGCCGAGAAGGGGGCGGATCTCGGCTTGCTGGCCGGCATCTGTGCAGCAGGGGATGAAGGCTGCGCTTCGGTGGTGAACAGCCGTTGGGGTGTGATCCCGCCCGGTCCTGAGGGGCAGGAGGGACCGTTCGAGGGAATCCCCGTGGCGGCCCTTGGCTTTCTCTACTATGCACTCCTCGCCGGCTGGTACCTGTTCATCGGGATTCCGGAAGCGGGTCGCCAGTGGATGTTCCGGGGAGTGCTGTGGATCAACGGAATCGGACTTGTCGGATCGATCATCTATTCCGGCATCATGTTGCTGCAACTGGGCTCAACCTGTTACCTGTGTTTGCTCACCCACGGCTGTAATGCGGGGATCTTCGTCATCTCCTGGATCTTGCGGGCGAGAACCCCACAGCCGAAGGGGGAAGGCGCACCGACTCCTCGGTTACTCGCGGCAGCGACCGTTGCGGTAGCGCTGGCTTGCTTCGCTCAGTTGCAGATTTACCAGTCGACGACGATCCGTACCGACCTGGACCGGCTCCAGGAGGAGACTGCGGTACTTCAGGAACTTGCACGGGATGTGGAAAAGCTGGAGACGCTGCATCGAAGCCAGCAGAAGCACGACTTCTCAGTGCGTCCCGACGATCCGAAGATCAAGACCACCGGGGGCAAGTACTACCAGCTGGTCATCTTCTCCGATGTGGAATGTCCAAACTGCGCACGTTTTGACACCTACTTGAAGGAGACGATCCTGCCCATCTGGAACGGTCATCTGCAAGTGGTCTGGAAGCACTACCCCAACAGCGCCGATCATCCTCATGCGATGGAGGGTGCCACCGCACTGGAAGCGGCACGGCTGCAGGGCAAGTTCTGGGAACTGAGAGAGTGGTTGTTGCCTCGACGGTCGAGCCTGGGTGCGGTGCGCTGGGAGCAGGCGGCAGCAGCACTTGAAATCGACGCGGCCCGCTTTCTCGAGGATATGAAGAGTCCAGCGGTGGCATCGAGAATTCGCGGCGATGTTGCGGTGGGTCGTAAGGCGTCGATCTCGGGGACTCCGGCGGTCTACCTCAACGGGCGCATGGTCAGCCGATTGCTTCGCCGCAGCCCCGGATTCTGGAAGATTCAGGCGGACAGTTTACGGGACATCAGGCTCCGTTATAAACAAGAGTGGTGATGGACGTGATTATCTTGCAGATGTGACTTAACTCGCAAATTTCGTCGTAGTTGAGTGTTGGGGATTCCGGCGGTATTCTGGGGATAGTGAGAACTGCGAAGCGAAGAAATTTCATCCCAGGTGTCATTGGATACCATTCTCGTTGAACTCTTCTCATCAGGCTCGCCGCCAACTATCAAATGTTCAAGAACCTATATCGATACGATCCACTTCGGCATCAAGCTGGAGAAGGTTTTTGTTCGGGTGATCGTCGACGAGGTTCTTGACGGAGGAAGAGGTGTGGACATGAAGGTCGTCAGTAAATTTGCGTTTACTTTCGCAGTACTGATCACTTGCTGCTCGGTTAGTTCCGGACAGTCTTTTGAAATTTCGTCTCCTGACCAGGCGATCGCATCGCCGGGGACTGGTACCACGGGATTCTCTGCGGTATTCAGCATCGAACAGGTGGCAGGAACTACCGAGGACACCAAGGGTTTCTCGTTCGCCTATCGGCACGACCCGGCTCTACTCGAGGTCGTTGGTTCCAACCCCTTCGTTCCTGCAACGATGGGCGAGTTGACTGCCCTCAACAGCGGAACCGGTCCCGATTTCATCCAGGGAGAAGTCTTCCTCGATGGATTCACCGTGGGAGTGATCTACGCCTTCGTCGATCAGAGCCAGGTGATCACCTTCGAGGTTGCCAAGCCGATGATCGAGGTCGATTACGCGACCCTTCCCGGCGCATTCTCGGGAGTGAGTTCGGATGTCGTGACTGACCTGGTCAGTGCAAGCGACATGGGAGAGCCTCCCACCTCGACGGTGGTGGTCATCGGAGCAGGAGTTTCTGCAGCGACCACCGCTACCACCTGTAGTCTTACCTTTCAGGCCGCACCTCCCCTCGATTTCGAGGTGAGTTGTGCCGACCAATCCGCCACCTTTGTCGCCACCACTGGTGCCGGTTCTTTCAGTACCGCACTCCTCATCGGTGAAACGGTTGCTGCCGGAAGTAATGCAGCAGATACCCAGGGTTTCTCCTTCGGTGTTGGCCATGATGGCACCGTGCTAGATGCGACTGGCGTCGACTACGGAGCAGCACTGGCGATCCTTGAGGGAGGAAATGGACCGGAGTACTTCCAGGTCGGACTCTTCTCTGGCGGTTTGACGGTGGGTTGTATCTACGACTTCCAGGGTACTTCTTTCCTCGGTTTCGGAGTCCCGACCGAGATCGCTTCCGCTCATTACGATACGGTAGCAGCGGCACTGGCGGGATCGGATCCAGGAGCCAGTGTGAGCACCACCTTGACTCCGCAGGAAGGGCTTGGACCCAACGGAGTCACCAACGTGATCGTCGTCGACGGACAGTCGATAACGATGTCGGGCCAGAGTGGAACGATCATGCTCCTGGCAACGGGCGGATTCGACCGCGGTGATTGCAACGACGATGGCAATTTCGATATCGGAGATCCCGTCACCTTGCTCTCCGCTCTGTTCCTCGGAGGAG
This sequence comes from Planctomycetota bacterium, assembly GCA_965661685.1. Classification (GTDB taxonomy): domain Bacteria; phylum Planctomycetota; class UBA8108; order UBA1146; family UBA1146; genus QNYK01. Next base: position 9,479 of record CBFIET010000024.1, on the reverse strand, counting down.
CGGTCGGCTGCGATGACTCTTGCGATGGCAATGATGATGAGGCTGTCGATATCGCCGATGCGGTGAATCTCCTGGGAGCTCTCTTCAGTGGTGGACCTCAGCCTCCAGGGGCGGGAACCTGTGCTCCCGATCCTACCGAGGGAGGCCTCACCTGCGATGTGTACCTCTCCTGCAACTAGAGCTTGATTCGAGCGGGGTAAACTGGCGGTGAAGTGATGGGGTGCTGTGGGTCCAGAATCGACCCACGGCACCCCTTTTTTCGTCGCAATATCGCCCCGTGACCAGAATCCATCAGAGGCTCGGGAGGATCCCGGCCAATTCCGGCATTGGTTGCCGAATTCAATCATTTCAGTGCCTCTCGAACCACCCCAACCGGTCGAACGGTTCATTGCGATAGGTGGCTTCCGTGGCTAACATCGAGGGTATGGGCTCGGGTCGATTTTTGTGACCCCGGACGGATTTTCGATCACCAATTTCAGGTCAGGATCCGCCTGGGTTCTGATTCCTCTCCGGTCGTCAGATCGTGAGGAGAATCACCTCGGATAGTCAGGGCATCTCGATGACCGATCCCCAGTTCGAGCATGCATTCCAAGGGAAAGGGACCTCATGCCAATAAGGATCGTGCTGTTACTCCTCTGGGTACAGTGTTTTGTTGCACCCGCCATTCATTCACAGCCAGTTTTGAGCGACGTGGTCGAACACCGCTCTCCTCGCAGTGGAAAGATACATCTGGTGACGGGGCCCGATGGGAGTTCGCTCGCCTTCCCTGAAGGAGTGAAACCCGAGCTTGACGATCCTTACCAGGCATTGAGATTCTACGGAGACCGACTTGGAATCCGCCATCCCGAGAGTGAACTGGAAGTTGTCAAGACGGAGAGATGTTCACTGGGACTGATTCACCATACCTTTCAGCAGGTGTATCTCGGAGTGGAGGTCTTTACCGGAGTTGTAAAGGTTCACCTTCATCCCGATGGAACCCTCGACTCCATCAACGGTGAGTTCCACCGGCTTCCCAAGAAGTTGTCGGTAACACCCACCATTTCAGTGGAGCAAGCAGTCCTCCTTGCAGAGGCTCAGCTGGAGCAGGATTCATTGCTGCAGGTACAGGAAGCGGAGCTGCTCATCGTCAATCCTGGCTGGTGGGGGGATGCATTCATCGGTCAAGCGGTGCTTGCACACCATCTGGTTCTGGAAGGTGTTGGATTGCTCGGCGAGCACGTGCTGATCGACGCTCGCAGTGGTCATCTTCTCGATCACTGGCCAGCGGTCCACAGCGCACTCTTTCGCGAGGTGTTCGATGGGAGTGGCGGCGGTCTTCCGGGCAACCTTGCCCGCAGTGAAGGATCTGCTGCCAGCGGCGACCTCGACATCGATGAGGCGTACGATACCTCCGGGGATTTCTATCGACTTCTCAATGTTGGTCTCGGACGGGATTCCCTCGACGGCAACGGTGGAGCGCTGGTTTCTACCGTCCACTGGAATGACGGGATCTGTCCCAACGCCATCTGGAACGGCAGTCAGAGTGCCTTCTGCAACGGACTCGCCACCGACGATGTGATCGCCCACGAGTTCGCTCACGGACTCACGGCATTCACCGCAAATCTCGTCTACCAGAATCAGCCGGGACAGTTGAACGAGGCCTACTCTGATATCTTCGGCGAAGCTATTGATCTGTGGAATGGGAATACCTCCGAGGTGGGAGCACCTGGCGGAACTCCATGGCCCGGGGGCCCCACCGGAGGTGGGCAAGACACTCCGAACAATGCGCGAACAGGCTGTTCCGATGGCTCCACGCGCTGGAAGATGGGGGAGCAGACAAGTCTCGGGGCGATCCGTGACATGTGGTTCCCGGAGTGCTTCAGCGATCCACCCAGCACCACTGATCCGCTCTACAACCAGAATGCCTGCGGTCCCTTCGACAACGGCGGAGTGCACATCGGAAGCGGGGTGTTCAATCACTCCTTTGCGATGCTGGTCGACGGCAAGACTTACAACGGCCAGACCGTTTCCGCCATCGGAATGACGAAGGCGACGGCGGTGTACTTCCGAGCACTGACGGTCTACATGACCAGCTCGACCGCCTTTCCCGAGGCGGAGACTTTCATCAATCAGGCAGCGACCGATCTCCTCAACAGCAGTCCCATCGATCCAAGAACAGGGAATCCCGGAGACGTCTTTTCCCAGTTCGATGCGGACCAGGTGGCGGCAACGATGCTGGCGGTGGGAATGTCTGAACTCGTTTGTGGGCAGGTCCCTCCGGGACCACCACCAGCCAACGACGAGTGTTCGGGTTCGATCCCGATCTTCATCGGTCTCAACGATATCGATAGCAACAACGCGACCACCGGCGGACCGCCGGCGGATTCAAGCCAGTGCTCGGGTACCTTCCTGGGAGATGTGGGTAATGATATCTGGTACTCCTACACGCCTCCTTCCGATGGAACCCTTTCCGTCAGTACCTGTGACATCGCCAGCTGGGATACCGATCTCCTCGTCTACGAGGGAGACTGCGGATCCCTGTTGCAGATCGCTTGCAACGGAGATACCGGCGGCTGTTCCATCTTCACATCGCAGATCGACAACATTCCCGTGGTCGGTGGGGTGCCCTATCGCATCCGGGTCGCCTCGTGGAATGCGGGTACCACCGGTACCGGCCAGCTGGATGTCAGCTTCGTCGATGGCGGCGGTGGACCTGCCGAGAATTGCACCAACGGGGTCGATGATGATGGGGACGGATTGATCGACTGCGATGATCCCGAATGTGCTACGAGTCCCGCGTGTCTACCTGGTCCAGCGGAGGATTGTTCCAATGGAACCGATGACGATGCCGATGGACTGGCAGATTGCGATGATCCTGATTGCTTCGCCGATCCAGCCTGTGCCCCGACTGCACCTTCCGACGAGTGTGCCAGCGCACTGCCGGCGATTCTCGGATCGAATGCCCTCGATACGACGACAGCGACACAGAGTGCCGATCCATACGATACCAGTACCTGCCCCGGGACATTCCTCGGCGACATGACCAGTGATGTTTGGTACCTCTTCACGCCGGATCAATCGGGCGATTTCCTCGTTTCAACCTGTGACACCATCAACTTCGATTCGGACATCGTCGTCTACTCGGGGAACTGTGGTTCGCTGTTACAGATCGGTTGCAACGGGGACAGTTCCGGCTGTGGCGGCTTCAGCAGCCAGGTCGATGTCGCCATGACCGGCGGCACTACCTACACCATCCGCATCGGCGGCTGGAACGCTGCTGCTTCGGGAACGGGTACGCTGGAGATCTCGACGGTGACACCTCCTCCGCCGCCGGAGAACTGTTCCAACGGTACCGATGACGACCTGGATGGACTCACCGACTGCGAGGATCCCGACTGCATCGGGGATCCCGCCTGTGTGTGTGATCCCGTGATCTCGCTCAGCTGTAGCCAGGGAGCCGGCACCGAGGTTGGCCTCAGCTGGATCAATGGCGAGAGTTACAGTGAACTGGTCGTGAGTCGCGATGGAGTGCTTCTACAAACTCTTCCGGGGTCGGCAACCTCGACCACCGATGGCAGCGCTTCTCTCGGCGATCATGTGTACACCGTCACCGCAAATTGCGGTGGGAATCAGCAGGCTCCCGCTGCCAGCTGTTCAGTGACCGTTGAACAGACTGCAGGATTCAGCATGTCGGCTCAGGATGTGGCAGCTGGCTATACCGCTTCTGGCACCAGCTTCTCGACCACCGTGATCGCACGCGAGTTTTCCGATCATCCCGGTTTCCCGACCAACACCGCAGGATTCTCCTTCGGCCTTGAGCATGATCCGGATCTCTTCGAGCCGGTCGCCGCAGCTCCCGCGGGAGCGGTGGCGGATCTCGATGGTGGAAACGGACCGGAGTTCTTCCAGTCGAGTATCTATCCGATGGGGATCACCGTCGGTTGTGTTTACAGCTTCTCCTTTGCGGAGACGATCCAGATGATCTCCGATACGGAACTGGTCACCCTCGACTACGGTTCCCTGCCCGGTGTCTTCGATACCACCACGGGTAATGTCGTCTCGGCTCTCGATTTCACCGATGCGCTGGGCAGCCCCGGCGTGGACACGGTGATCTCCACCGATGGAGGTCTCGCCGTGGGAGTGCTCACCAGTGGCGCGACGGTGATCCTGTCACCGACGGGATTCATACTGACCGCAGTGGATCAGACGGTTGGATTCCCCCCTTCGACGGGAGCGGCCAGTTTCGAGGCGTCGATCACCCTGGAGGAAGATCCAGGCAACAGCGGATATCCAAGTGACACCCAGGGATTCTCCTTCGGTGTTTCGCATGAGCCTTCCATCTTGACGGTGATCGGCGGCGGCGGAGCCCAGGTCATCGAGAATCTCAATAATGGAACCGGAGCAGACTTTCTCGATGTCAGCCTGTTCAATGACGGATTCACCTGTGGTTGTGTTTACAGTTTCCTCGGGACTTCGACGATTCAGTTCGCCACGACCACCGAACTGGTCACGGCTACCTACGAGACGGTACCTGCGGCTCTCATCGGTGAAACCGCGGATGTCACCACCGTACTCAGCATCTCCAACTCCCTTGGAAGTCCGCCGGTTCAACTGGTGGTGGTGGTCAATTCCGGTGCACTGGGTGCGGTCGGGGTCGCTGGCTCCATCCTGCTGACCCCGCAGGTGGGCGGATTTGTCCGTGGAGATACCAATGACGATTCGTTGATCAACCTTGCAGATGCCATCACCTTGCTGGATGCCCTCTTTCTCGGGGGAGTTCTCAACTGCCTCGATGCTGCCGATACCAATGATGATGAACTCTCGAATATCGCCGATGGGGTATTCCTCCTCACCTACCTCTTCTCAGGAGGACCTCCACCGCCACCGCCCTTTGGTGGGCCGTGTGGAGCGGATCCGGTGGGTACAGCTCTCGATTGCGCAGAGTACAACTCATGTAACTGATTTTTGACGGATGAGATGACTGATCAAGATCACAAGACTGCGGGAGCTGGTGGAATCTCCGCCACCTCCCGCACTTCTTGATGGGAGAGAAGATGTTTTCACGGAGGCTGTCGCTTCTGATCTGTTTGCTGTTGATCTCGTTCGCTCCCATCTTTGCAGCGGACCCGACAATCGGCTGGCTCGGTAGCAGTAGTGCAACGATGGAGGGATACACCCTCGTTGCGCCGGGAAGTTCAACCACCTCCTACCTCATCGATAATGCAGGACGAATCGTTCACAGCTGGCCCAGCAGTTATCGCCCAGGGGCTGCCACCTACCTCATCGAGGAGGGGAAACTACTTCGAAGTGGCAAGGTTCTGACTCCCCCTGCAGAGATGAATTCTGGCGGCTGGGGAGGTCTGTTTCAGATCATCGACTGGGACGGGAGTGTCTTGTGGGAGTTCGAATACTCCGATGACCTGGTCCAGCAACATCATGATGTAGAGATGCTGCCCAACGGCAATGTACTGATGCTGGCGTGGGAGAAGAAGAGCTCGGCAGAGGCGATCGCAGCAGGAAGGGATCCTGCGCTGCTCAACACCGATCAGATCTGGCCGGAACACATCATCGAAGTGAGCCAGACGGGTCCGACCAGCGGAGAGATCGTCTGGGAGTGGCACCTCTGGGATCACCTGATTCAGGATTTTTCCCCGACCAGTGACAACTTCGGAGTGGTGGAAGATCATCCGGAGCTACTCAATATCAACACCGTTTCCGGACTGGGTCCCGACTGGATTCATGCGAATTCCATCGACTACAACCCGGAGCTGGATCAGATCGTCATCAGTGCCCGCGCCCTCGATGAGATGTGGATCATCGATCACTCGACCACAACGGCCGAGGCTGCCGGCCACAGCGGTGGAGTGCAGGGACGTGGTGGTGATTTCCTCTACCGGTGGGGAAACCCTCAGAACTACGGAGCGGGCAATCCAGGAGACCAGCAACTGTTTGGTCAGCACTGCATCGAGTGGATCCCCCCGGGGTTTCCAGGTGAGGGGAACATCACCATCTTCAACAACGGAAATGGTCGTCCCGGACCTGACTTCTCCGAGGTTCTCGAGATCGTTCCGCCGCTGTTGCTGGGGGGGGATTACCAGATCGATCCTACCGGTTCCTACGGTCCCGGCGCGCCGATCTGGTCGTACAGCGATCCCGATCCGACCAATTTCCAGGCTGGATTCATCAGTGGGGCGAGGCGTATTGCCAATGGCAACACGATCATCTGTGATGGACCTACAGGCTTCCTGTTCGAGGTAACACCCGATCTGCAAATCGTCTGGCGATACGAGATCCCCGTCTCTGCCGGTGTGCCGAGATCCCAGGGAACGGTGATCAACGGCAACAACATCTTCCGGACTCATCGCTTTGCCCTCGATCATCCTCATCTCGCTGGCAGAGATCTGACACCTACCGCCCCAATCGAGACCTATCCTTCTCCAGCGGATCCCGATGCGGATGGAGATGTCGACCTCGGTGATTTCACCTGCTTCGAGCAGCACTTCACCGGTTCCGGTAGTGGATCTGGATTGCCTCTATACGCCAGTGCCGGTGGGTTTTACTTCGACTTTGATCTCGATGGAGATGTGGACTGTGACGACCAAGCGACGCTGGAGACGCTGTGGACCGAGCCACCATCGACATTCCCCGGTGTCCCTTCCTGTGTCGTCGGTGTGTCGTTTCTGCGAGGGGATACCAGTGACGATGGGCAGGTGAATATTGCAGACGCAGTGGCCTGCCTGGGGCATCTCTTCTCCGGCGGTGCGTTGAACTGCCTCAATGCCGCAGACGTCAACGACGACGAAGCGGTCGACATCAGCGATCCCATCGCACTGCTTCAGGTCCTCTTTTCGGGGGGATCAACGATCCCGGCGCCTTCCGTTTCCTGCGGAATCGACCCCACTGCCGGGGGGCTTTCCTGCGATGCTTCCATCTGCCCATGATCGGTGCAGAATCAAAACCTGTCGGGTGAGTGGTGAGATGAGTGGAGGGCAAGGATGCGTCGATTTGGCCAGGTGATCGGTCTCGACCCGGACCGCATGGAAGAATATCGCAAGTACCATGCGAAGATCTGGCCCGAGATCGAGGAGGCGATTCGTCAGGCGGGAATCCGTAACTATTCCATCTATCTCGACGATGACCGTCTCTTTGCCTACCTTGAATATCACGGGCCCGATGATGAATACGAGCAGCGGATGGAATCTCTGGCTCAGGCTCCCCGCATGCGAGAGTGGTGGGACATCATGAAACCGATGCAGAGGCCGGATCGAGATCGGTTGGAGGGGGAATGGTGGAAAAACCTCGAAGAGGTTTTCCACCAGGACTGATCACCTCTACGTGGCAACCCTGCAGGCACTACTTGCTCAACAGCGGAATCAACATCTCCAGGATTTCATCATCGATGTCCCGGCCCTTCGGCTCGCCGTTCATCAGTAATATGAATCCTGTTTTCTTCTCGAGATCGAAAAACATCATCGTCAAGACTCCAGGATCGCTTCCGTCATGACCGATCAGCGTTGCGCCTTCTTCAGATTCACGGAACCAGACCAGTGCCTGTGTGTCTTCGATATCTGAATCTTGCACACGTAGCATCTCTCGCACCATCTTCTGCGAGAGGATCCTGTTTCCAGCCAGTTTTCCCTCATTCATGATGCAGAGCAGGAATCTGGCAAGTTGAGGGGCACTGGTTCGTAGAGTACCGGATGGATAGTCGAGATATCCGTGGTGCCCCAGTGGAACTTGTTTCCCATCCTTCCACTCGTGTGGGATGGCGATCTCCGACTTGTTCAGAGATTTGAGGCGGTAAGAACTGCGAGTCATCTTCAGAGGTGCAAAGATCCCCTTTTCACAGAGCTGCTCGAAGGGTTGCTTTGCTGCGACTTCGGCAACGTAAGCTGCCAGGGCGATGCCGATATTGCTGTATTCATTTCTCTTTCCGGGAGCCCAGCGTTGGTAGTTTTTCCGTGGCTTGTACCACTTCTCGCCTGCCACCAGGTATTGCTTCAGGGAAGCCCCGAGAGGCATCGGGAAGTCGGCGTCTTTTACCCATGTGTCTTCCAGGATCGTCCAGTTGTCACCGATGGCTGCAGTATGAGTGAGTAGCGCTCGAAGCGTGATGGGGACCTCGGGATGACCTGGATGGCGGACCTTGAAGGGGAGCACGTCATTGATGTCTGCATCGAGATCGAGCAGCCCCTGCTCGACCTGCTGGAGGATGGCACAGACGGTGACCGTCTTGGATACGGAAGCGAGCTGGAACAGGGTATCGGGAGTGATCGGCTTTTTTTGTGCCACATCGGCCCAGCCGTATGCGCCACTCCAACTGATCTTTCCGTCCCGCACCAGGGTTGCTGAAAGTCCTGCGACGCGGCGCTCTTTCAGCAGTTCCTTGAGACTCAACTCGAGGGCTTTGAACTGGTCTGGAGTCTCTGCCTGTGTTTCCGGCCTGGTGGCGTCCTGGGCGTAACTGGTTGGCCCTGGCCACATCAGGCCGGAACAGAGTAGCAGAAGAAACAGCACCTTTTTCATCGCATCGATCCTAGTCCGTAGGGCGGACCTCCTGGCGTTGAGTCCCCAGTCCTTCGATCGATAGTTCCATCACATCTCCAGGCTTGAGGAAACGTGGCGGATCGAGTCCGAGTCCGACGCCGGCAGGAGTTCCGGTGGAGATGATGTCGCCTGGCAGCAGGGTCATGTATTGACTCACGCTGGAGAGAATCGCCGGAACATCGAAATGCAATTCCCGTGTATTCGATCTCTGCAACTCCTCGCCATTGACCTTGAGCCACATGTCGAGATGGAGAGGATCCGGTAACTCATCGGGGGTGACCAGTTCAGGACCTAGCGGAGCGAATGTGTTACACGACTTCCCCTTGACCCACTGGCCGCATCGTTCCAGCTGAAACTCCCGTTCCGAGAGATCGTTGTGGAGACAGTATCCAGCGATTCCATCCGATGCCGTCTGTCGGTCTGCATAACTGAGGGTGGCACCCACCACCACGGCCAGTTCCACTTCCCAGTCCGATTTGGTACTCGCAGGGGGGAGTAGCACGTCATCATGGGGCCCAACGATCGCCGTGGTCGATTTGAAGAAGATCACCGGTTCAGCAGGAAGTTCGGCTCCTGTTTCAGCGGCATGGTCTCGATAGTTGAGTCCGATGCAGACGATCTTGCTGGGCCGGCATACAGGAGGGCCGAGACGAACATCTGCTGCTACCTCGGGTGCGGAGGGACCCTCCTGTTCGAGCCAGCTGGCCAGTCTAGCGAGACCACCACTTGCGAAGAACGCTTCATTCCAGTCCTCTCCAGAGGCGGAACAGTCGATCCTTCTGCCATCGGGAAGTACAGCTGCTGGAGATTCCTGACCCGGATCTCCAAATCGAAACAATCTCATCGATCCTCCTAGATCACCATCACGCCGCCATCGACGGGGAATGAATGCCCCGTGATGAAAGCAGATTCATCGCTACAGAGAAAGAGCGCGAGGTCAGCAACCTCTTCCG
>CBFIET010000023.1:0-14023 GCA_965661685.1 Planctomycetota bacterium | reverse complement strand
AGTCGTCATCGCTGGTGGGGCTGGGATGGACGATGGGATTCCCTGTGGATGCAGGCGCTCGCTCCCATCGAGGCGGAAGAGGAGATGAAGAGTGATCGACTACTGGTCCTGAGGCACATCGCAGCGACCGAGCCACTTCGAGCAGAATATCAGCAGTTGTTCGGTTCACTTCCCGATCTCTCTGGACTTCCCGAACGGGCGTACAGCGGTGGATTGAGCACCGAGCCGTGGCAAACGATCTCAGCTTCCCGGCGACTCGAGATCGATCGAGCCTTCGCAAATGTCGGCAAGGCGATCGCCTCCTTCGAGCGATCTCTCCCTGCGCCCTCCACCCCCTTCGATCGGTACCTCGATGCGCTGGCGCGAGAAGATCTCGCCGATGCCAAGAAGTACCCCATCTCGGCTCGAAGAGGTTTCCACTGGTTCCTCACCGAGGGAAACTGCATCGCCTGTCATGGCGGACCGCTTCTCAGTGACGGCGAGTTTCATGACACGGGGATCCTCAGCAGCGGAAGCACCGCCCGGGATGCGGGACGATACGGCGGGGTCCAGGAGTTACGGGCGGACCCTTTCCGCAGTTCCGGGCAGTTTTCCGATGCTCCGAAGGGGGCCACTGCCCGTCGTACCGATTCGTTACGAAGAGATGCCGCACTGTGGGGGGCGTTTCGAACGCCCAGCTTGAGATATCTGGTGGGAACCGAGCCCTATTTTCATGACGGTGGCATGAAGGATCTCCGTGCGGTGATTCGGTTCTACAGCTGGCGAGAGGGTGCCCGTCCAGTGGGGGCTGGACATTCTCACCAGGGAGAAACATTGCTGAAGGCGTTTACCCTGACCCGGCAAGAAGAGGACGATTTGCTCCACTTTCTCCAGAGCCTCTCTCCAGTACCCCTCTCCGGAGCAGAATCGGAGGGTGTGACCGACGGGGTCAAGGGTTTATAATCGACGGATACCCCGTCATGACTTATTTGCCCCTCCGTTCAGCGGAGGAGTTTGGAGGCAAATTGAAGCATCGATTCTATCTCCGTGGATTGCTCCTGGTGAGCGTCGCGTTTCTTCTCCTGAGTCACTTCGATGTGATCGGACACGAGAACGATCCGAAGGCGAGAGATCGTCAGCCTCCGTACACCGGCCCCGGCTATCGTAGCGCCTTGCCTGGACCTCAGCCGTTCGGCCCTGTCGGTGGCTTCGACTCCGATGGAGTCAATCTCCAGTCCTGGATCACACTCCCCGAGATGGCCGCGGGCATCGCCAATGGCAACGATTGCTGGGGATACACATCTCCCTCCGGTCGGGAGTACGCTCTGATGGCTCACTCCAGCGGTACCACCGTGGTGGAGGTGACGAACCCCGGCAACCCGACGATCCTTGCGACCATTACCGGTCCCAACAGTCTGTGGCGTGATGTGAAGACGTACGGGAGTTTTGCCTATTCCGTCTCGGAAGGCGGGGGCGGCATCCAGGTGATTGACCTGTCCGATGTGGACAATGGCAACGTCACCCTCTCCAACACCGTGACTACCGGCGGCGGACTCTCCTCTCACAATGTCGCCATCGATACCGACTCGGGGTACCTGTACCGCTGCGGAGGTGGGGGCAACGGGCTGAGATTTTACAACCTGATCAATCCGGGCAATCCCGTCTTCGAGGGCAGCTGGTCCGACCGCTACGTTCATGACGCTCAAATCGTTCAGATGCAGGCAGGGCCCTTCGCCGGCAACCAGGTGGCATTCCTCTGCACCGGCAGCAATCCGGTGACCTTCGACATCCTGGACGTGACCAACAAGTCCAACATCATCCTTCTGGGACAGCTGCAATACCCGGGTGGGGCCTACTCTCATCAGGGCTGGTTATCTCCAGATCAGCAGTACTTCTACCTGGGAGATGAACTGGACGAGGGACCGGGAGTGCCGACAAAGACCTTCGTGATCGATGTCTCCAATCTGACCAGTCCAGTGCTGGTCGATGAATACACCAACGGCAACAGTGCCATCGGGCACAACATCTACACCGTCGACAACCTCGTGTTCGAGGCGAACTATCGCAGCGGCATGAGGATCCTCGATGCCACCGATCCGCTCAACATGACGGAAGTGGCCTACTTCGATACATACCCCGACAACGACAACTCCAACTTCAACGGCCTGTGGAGCCTGTACCCGTACTTCCCCAGTGGTACCGTCATCGGTAGCGACCTGGAGAGAGGATTGTTCGTGTGGTCGCTGGGAGCGACTCCGCTGACATTTTCCTACCCGGGTGGGATCCCCGACCAGCTCGATCCATTCGGAGATTCAGTACTGGTTCAGATCGTTCCCGGTGCCGGCTTCGACATCGATAACCAGACCCCGACGCTGTGGTACAACGATGGAACGGGGTGGATGTCGAGCCTGATGGCACAGACGGCTCCGGGCTCCGTCGATTACCTCGCGACCTTCCCTTCCTTCGACTGCGGCAGTGATGTGCAGTGGTACGTGGAAGCGAGTGTGATGGCAGGGGGAGCGTCCACCGATCCTCCTTCTGCTCCTGTATCCTTCTACTCGGCGACGGCGATGCAGGGGATCGATGAACTGGTCAGCGATGACATGGAAGTGGATCAGGGCTGGACTGCGGGAGTTGCTGGCGATAACGCCACCACAGGAGTGTGGACACGGGTTGTTCCTATCGGTACCGATGCTCAGCCCGCTACCGATCACTCTCCGGCGGGTAGCAACTGCTGGGTTACCGGTCAGGGCACTGTCGGGGGCGGACTCGGTGAAAACGATGTCGATGGTGGGGTGACCACCCTGCTGTCGCCGATCTACGACCTCGCCTCGGCGACCAATCCGATCATCAGTTACTGGCGCTGGTTCTCCAACAATTCTGGCGCGGGTCCAGGAACCGACACCTTCCGTGTCGACATCAGTGCCAATGGAGGTACCAGCTGGACCTCGGTGGAGGTACTGGGGCCGACTGGAAACTTCACTTCTGGTGGCTGGTTCCAGCACGAGTTTCTCGTCACGGACTTCATCCCTCTGACCGCTTCAGTGCGGTTACGATTCATCGCAGAAGATGTTGGAGCAGCCTCCATCGTCGAGGCGGCCATCGATGACCTGGTGGTGGGTGAGATCTTCTGCAACGATTGCAACGGCAATGGAGTGGCAGACGATCAGGACATCGCAGCTGGTACCAGTCAGGATTCTGATGGAGACGGAATCCCGGATGAGTGTCAGTGTACTCCCTGGATTCGTGGAGAACTGAACAACGATGGAACCATCGATCTCTCCGATGCGGTGACCCTCTTGATCTACCTCTTCAACAATGGACCGACTCCCGACCCCATCGGTCGAGGTGATATCAATGATGATGGGGGAGTGGATGTGGCAGATGTGATCTATCTGGTGGAGTACCTCTTCGCTGCAGGTGGTCCGCCACCTGCTCCCTTCCCCAATCCGGGAGGATGTCCGTAGGGCTTCACTCCAGCGTGACATTTCGGAATTGATCGAGGGGGACGGTGCCATGGCACCGTCCCCCTTGTTTTTTATCGAGGTGGTGGGTTGGGGGCATCTCGCTGGATGATCAGCTTCGAGGCGAGTCCTCAGCGCAGGAGGATGTCGTCGAGACCGACACGAACATCGGTGGAGGCACTGCCGTCGGTGGTGAACTGCCACTGCAGCATGGTGAGACGGGTCAGGTCGAGGGTGGGTTGCACCAGCAGGAACTCGGAGAGAGGGATCGTCACGTGCAGGAATCGCTGGTACTTGAGAGGCACCGAAAGGCCCTGAGGATCGGTTTCGGGGTGATCGGTCATCTCGGGCAGGAACTGCAGGAGATCGACTGAGGCGATCAAACCGGTGGCATCTTCGAGGGAGAGGGTCGCCTCGTATTGCCATCCGAAGAGATCGAGGGCGCCGTGAATGTCGTGGTTCTTGATCCGAAACTGAAGTTCCCTGCGCGGACCCACATCGAGGGGAAATCCGTTACTTCCCAGGGGCATCGACAGCAGGCAGGTGTCCTGTGTCGGGAGAATCGTTACCAGGTTGGTGATGGGAGCGATCGGTTGCGGTAGTGGAAAGGGCCAGTCGTAACAGGCTCCCTGGGCGAAGAGCGCCGTGTTGGAAGAGGAGATCAGGTGTCCCAGGTTGTTGCGCGGGAACAGGTCGAAGTCGTCGATCATCATCGTTCCAGCGAGATCCCTGTGGTGGGCGACGCTGTAGTAGTTCGAGTATTGCGACTCTGATCCGTACAAAAGCCCTTCTACCGACAGGTCGTCGAAGGCGTGTCTCCGGAGAAAGGTCCAGGCCCACATCCGGGTCAACTGGAGCTGGAGTGATCTCGAAATGTATGCACAGGAGTCGACCAGGGGAGCGATCGGTTCCCATGTACAGTTGTTGCAGCCGATGCTCTGGTTGTCACTGGAGTAGCCGTGACAACCCCCGTAGATGCAGACGGAGGTGGAGGCACCCGACATCCGTTCCAGTAATCGCTCTGCATAGGGGTAGATCACATCGGTGTCTTGCTCGGCGGTGATCGAGATCAACGGCACATCTGGAAGTTGATTCCAGCGATTGGTATTCCCGATCCACGAGTCTTGCTTGGCATCGGTGGGCTGCAGCAGGATCAGACCTCTTACATCCGGATCCAGTTCCGTGGCAACCACCGCCGAGCCACCTCCACGTGAGTGACCCGAGTAGAAGACCCTTCGTGAATCGATCAATCCCTCGAGTATTCCACCGGGAGTCATCGACATCTCTTCCAGCACGCCACGGGTGGCGACCATCACCTTGGCAGCCTCGTCATGGCCTCCCCAGCAGTACCAATCGGTGTAGGTGTCGAAGGAGAAGGGGTCGCTGACGGAGGCGCAGATCACCCCCTGGGTTGCCAGGAAACCGAGGAATCCCTCGTAATCGTCCCAGTTGAAACCGGTTCCGTGATGGAAGATGAGCAGGGGGGCTGGAGCCGTAAGGCCCTGCGGAAGGAAGATACGTAACGCTTTCAAATCGGTCTGAGCAGGTAAGGGTGGCGGCGTGATCGTGCATCCCCAGAGGGGGTAGGGTGTTGGCATCGGCAATTCATGGAGGACGTCGAACAACCCCTCGACCATCTGAACCATGTGAGGACCAGGAGTGGCAGTGGTCTGTCCGGGGATCAATGCACTTTCCATCTCATCGAAGGCGGCCCAGCGGCAGTTGAAGATGGTGATTTCGCCCTGGGTATCGACAGCCCACAAACGGGTTTGATGGATCCCGGCGGTGAAGGTGCTGGCGGAGAGTTGTCCGGTCACAGGGTCGAGAGCCAGGTCGCCAGGGAGAGATTCACCGGGAACGACTCCGTATTCGACGAATGGGATCCGTGGGCGATGAATGCCGGAGAGGTTTCCCGTCTGCCACGAGATCAGTTCCTGGGAGACCTGAGGTAACTGATCGTGGTAGGGGAGTGTCTGGCGGAAGGTCGCGAGGGTGACTTCTCGTTCCCCGACGATGGTGCCGATGGTGCAGCTTGGAAACTGGCATGGCAAGGTCACCGCCTGCGGATCGAGTCCGCAGCCGGGGAAAGGCTGCGGTAGTTGCGCAGGATTCGCAAGGAACAGGTTGCCGAGGGAGAGAACGACGTCGTCGAGGAGAATTAGCCCGTCATCGTTGATGTCTGCCGCCTCGATGCAGTCGAGGGGCTGGCCCGATCCAAACAGCGATTCGAGCAACTGGACCGGATCGCTGAGATCGATCCCCTGATCTCCGTTGATATCCCCCCGGATGAAGCCGGGGATCTCCTGGGCCTGTGCTGGAGGGGGAGTCAGCAGAAGCCAGAGGATGGGACACAGGTACAGCAGGGTGCGTATCCACGCGATTCTCGCCAACGATGACACCTCTCCACGGTTCTTCAGTCGATCAGGGTAACCTGTCCAAGGTTCATCTCATTGTACTACTGTCATATGCCCATTGTGAATACTATGTAAAACAAGACATCGGAGGGGGCTGTGGACCTGTCTCTTGGGACAGGCCCACGGAATCTAGAGTCCTAACACCTTCATGTATTTGTACTTATGGATCTGTAAGGTAAAATTTGCCGTAAGAAAGTCATGTTGTTTGTGTTGCCGTTTCTTGTACGATCGAAGGAGTTCGTTAGTCCATTACAACAAGTGACAATTCGCCGCTCATGTTACGCAGGCCCATGTCCTTGTCGAGATTGAACTTACGACACTTTGGAAGAGTAACCCGGCCTCTCAGCCGGAATCGGCCTCACTCGAGAGGCTCCACCCGAAGATGGGGTTCAGGCTCCATCTTCTCGATTGCCCGATCCATACCAGGACGGGTGGGAGGAGGTGTCCCGTGTCACATCGTCATACGGCGAAGGCGGGTCACAAGTTTTCATCGACAAGCAGGATATCCTTCGTCAGAGGGATGGGTTTCGTCTGGGCGATCATCGCATTGCTCGGCACTTCAGATTGGTTGGCGGCACAGGCTCCGCCGGTACCTCCTCCGACAGCACCCGTAGGGGTGACCTGTCAAGGTGCTGGTGAGTTCATCCAGAACGTCTCGCTCGCCTGGACAAATACTGAGGTTTATGACCAGATCATTCTCCGCAGAGACGGCGTTGTTCTGCAGACGTTGCCAGGGGGTACTTCCGCATACCTCGATCCAGATTCCCCGGCAACCTTCCACGTCTACTCCGTCCACGGGATGAGGGTTGGACTGGATGGAGCTGTTGAGGGGCCGGGTGGCACTTGTACCATCCAGTTGTTCCCTCCTCCGCTGGAGCCTCCGATGTTGCCCCCCAATCCGCTGCACATGATGCCGCTTCCGTTGCCGGGCAATCTGTTCGAATTCGTGGCGAACATGGATGCTGCGATTCTCCTTGGTAAGACCCTCTTCTGGGATATGCAGGCAGGCTCTGACGGAGTTCAGTCCTGTGCGACCTGCCACTACCATGCAGGAGCCGATCATAGAACTACCCAGTTGCTCAATGAGGGACCGAACGGGACTCTTGATGTGACGGGGCTCAACGGCACCATCACCTCCGCTGATTTCCCCTTCCACCAGCTCTCGAATCCTGATGATCAACACTCAGCGGTGATCAGTTCCAGGGATGACATCCTGGGATCGATGGGAATCATGCAAACTGATTTCGTCTCGATCATCGAGGGTAGTTCGACGGAGGTTGGTACTGCTCATGCCGATCCCGTGATGACCCAGACCAACTCGGATGGCTTTACAGCCCAGCTGAGGGCCACCACCAAACGCAATGCGCCTTCCGTGATCAATGCGATCCATTTCGTCGAAGCATTCTGGGATGGGCGTGCATCGTTCTGGTTCAACGGGCGTGACAACTGGGGTGCCAGGAATACCGATGCACGGGTTCTCAAGGTGCAACCGGATGGTTCCGTCGCAGAGGAGCAGATCCTTCTCGACTTCGCAGCCCTCGCCTCGCAGGCAGTCGGGCCCATCGAGAGTGGAGCCGAGATGAGTGCACACGGTCGTGATCTGTTCCAGATCGGCAAGAAATTGATGGCACTGGAGCCGCTCGCTGGACAGAAGGTTCACGTCAATGACAGTGTCCTCGGTCCCTTCCGCGATAACGTAGATGGAATGGGCCTGTCGATCACCTACGAACAGATGATCAGCCAGGCATTCGTCACCGACTGGTATGCCAGTGATCAACTGTTTGATGCCAGTGGACAGCCGCTGATCGACGGAACCACGGGACTCCCACGTACTGGAGTTCCCGCCAACATCAACGAGTACACCATGATGGAGGCGAACTTCTCCCTCTTCTGGGGACTCGCCATCATGCTGTACGAGTCGACCCTTCTTTCCGACGATTCGCCCTTCGATCGCTTCATGAGGCACGAGCTCGATCCACAGGATCCACTGGGAGATCCTGAAGCGATGACACCGTTGCAGCAAGCGGGAATGAGTGTGCTGAACGTGGCGAATTGTATGTTCTGTCACACCACCTCGGTTTTCTCCAGTGCTGTCAGTTCCAAGATCAACACGGTACTGGAGCCAGAAGCTTCCGCCATCGAGGGGCTCCTCGAACGGATGCCGATGAAGGACTTCCAGCTGTCGATCTACGATGGAGGTTTCTACAACATCGGAGTGACCCTCACCGATGATGACCTGGGAAGAGGTGCGACCGACCCATTCGGGCACGGTCTCTCGATGGCCAAGGGCTTCCAAGAAATCAATGCAGTGGATCCAGCCGATCCGAACTACAACAACTTCTTGCCATTCCCTCCCTCGACGATCCTGTTGACACCAGGGCCTCAGCCGTGGGAAGACATCGGAACTTCAGGTGCCTTCAAGACTCCGACCTTGAGAAATACCGAGTTGACGGGGCCGTACTTCCATAACGGTAGTTATTCGACACTCGACCAGGTTGTCGACTTCTACTCCAGAGGTGGAAATTTCCACGATCAAAATTTCACGACGTTGGCTCCCGAGATGTTCCCTATGCCTTTCCTGATCGGGCACCCCGATCGGAAATCGCAGCTGGTTGCCTTCCTCGAATCCCTCACCGATGAGCGGGTTCGCTGGGAGAGGGCGCCCTTCGACCACCCAGAACTTCACATTCCCATCGGTCCGGAAACTGCCGCAAATGGCGATATCGTCCTCGATGGAGCGGGCAATCCGGTAGACCAGTTCAAGACGATTCCCGCAGTTGGATTCGAAGGTCGCATGGTCGAGATCGATGCTGCTGGCCGTGCACTGGAACCGCTCACAGCGTTCCTGCAGCCCACGGCAGTCACCGACTTGCAGTGCAACATCACTTCTGACCAGGTGGATCTCAGCTGGACTCCACCCGACGACCTGAACATCGCCAACTTCACCCGCATCTACAAGGATGGAGTTGAAGTCGTCACCGTACCGGGTAGTCAGACTGCGTACTCCGATCCAGGTGTTCTTCCGGGAGAGCGTTTCTACGAGGTCTTCGGTGAAGATGCCCATATTGGACTGGGGAATTCCTGTACCGTGTACATCGCACCTCCTTCAGTAACTGGTGCGAGTTTCCTTCAGAATGGTTCCCAGCTGACGATCGAATGGACCAACGGGTGGCTCTACGACGCTATCGACATCTACCGTGACGGTGCGTTGCTTGCGGAAAACCAGGCGGGCTTGTCCCAGCTTTACGTGGACACCACCGCCGATGCGGGGACCCACACCTACGAGATCGTGGGTAAGCTGGAAACCTCTACCGGTGGTCTCTTCATCGAGAGCTTGCCGACCAGTCTCACCGCCGAGAGGACTCCACTTGCTCCCTCGATGATCGGTTGCACCGCTCCAGGTGGAACCGAGATTCGACTCGATTGGGCCAACGCAGAGACCTACTCCGATGTCGTCATCTCTCGTAACGGTGTCGAAATCGCTACGGTTCCTGGAGACAGTACCAGTTACAGTGATCTGGGATCTCCAGCGGGGGTCTCCAGTTACTCGATCCACGCAGTCGCCGGAGGACTCTCCTCGGGCGAGGCGGAGTGCGGCGTCCAGCGCAATCCGCTGCCGGTTGCAGATATGATCTGCGACAGCAGCAATGGAGATGGCAACATCAGCTGGACCAATGTCGAACCGTGGCAAGAAGCTCACGTGCTGAGGGATGGACTCATCATCGCCCAGCTCACCGCCAACGAGGCTTCTCACACCGATACGCTGTTACCCAGCGCCGGTGCCGGAACCCACTCCTACTCGATCCGTACCTTTGTCGATGGTCTCAACAGCGATCTGACATCCTGCTCGGTTCAGGTGGCTCCGATTCCGGTCGTGCTGTTCACCTGTGTCGATACGGACCAGGGTGTGCTGATGACCTGGACCAACATGAGTAACTACGAAACACTCAGCATCTCGAGAGAGGGGTCGCCTCTGGCGACACTTCCAGGGGCGTCGATCTCGCATCTCGATACCACTCCTCCCAGCGGCCAGGTGAACTACGCCATCGTGGCCACCGTCGAGGGGACCGATTCGAGTGCAGATACATGCGATATCGAACTTTCACCGGCTGCGATCACGAACTTCGCCTGTAGCACCATTGCCGAGGGAGTCGCTCTGGCATGGACCAACGGAGAAGTGTACGACGAGGTCGATGTGCGCCGTGGTGGCGTTCTGATGGCCACGCTCGCCGGTACCGAGACGCAGTGGACAGATACTTCTGCCCTCGGCGGAGCTTCACAGTACACCGTTACGCCGCGCTTCGAGACGGTCAATGGACCCGAGTCAGAGATCTGCCTCGGTTACTACCAGCCCACTGCAGTGATCGCACTGCAGGCGGATATTCTCGATCCGTGCAGCGGAGCCTCGAACATCTCGTGGTTGAACACCAGTCTTTACGACTGGATTCGCCTCGAAGTCAACGGGATCCCGGTGCTGACCATGCCTGGAATCATGAATGATGTGAATCTCACCCTGGGTGTCGGTTCGATCCATTCCGTCGCAGTGATCGCCATCACGGATGACATGGAGAGTTCGCCGGCAATCATGACCGTGAACGTACCCGCGGATGATGCGATGGCACCTTCGGATGTCACCTCCACCGTGGATCCGGACAGTTGCGAAGCGAGCATCTCGTGGACCAACAACGGTTCTTACTCCGAGGTCAGGGTTCTCATCGACGGGGTTCAGGCGGCCACCGCTACGGCACAGGACACCACAATCGTGGTGGCGCTGCCCGGAGCTGGCACCTATACCGTCCAGGTCGATGCGACCAGTTCGTGCGGTCTCGTTCTTCCGGGAGCCTCGACGGAAGCCACCTGTGCTCCGCGCTTCCGCAGGGGAGACCACAATGGCGATGGTGCCCTCGATATCTCCGATCCGCTCGGAGTGCTGGGGTACATGTTCAGTAATGCACCCGTGACTTGCGAGGATGCTTCTGACGCCAACGACGACGGTGCCGTGGATGTTTCCGACGCCGTACGGATGCTGTTGCACCTGTTCGGTGGAACTGGACCGCTTCCGGCACCGCATGGTGTCTGTGGCAGTGACCCGACAGCGGATACGCTCGGTTGTGATCAGGAGCAGGGTTGTCCCTGATCCCTGGTGATCGGTAGTTCAATCCGACACTTTGACTGCGGAGCCGCCCCGGGAAAATCCCGTGGCGGCTCCCTTCTTACGAAACTCTGGTCTTACGAAACTCTGGCCCCATGCGGATGGATTTGAAGTGGCGAGGGGGACCGGGGGCCCACCCTGTGGCGCAAAAGAAACGTTTCAGGAGCCACCACAGCAGTTCCTGGAGGCGTTTCAGCAGTGATCCACCGGGCCCACAGCCGGTATCGTGTCACCGTCTATGGATGTCGTCGGGGGAAAGACCTATTATGGAGCAGACCCCTATCGACGGAGGGCAAGGAATCGATGATGAATCTCAATAAACTGTGGCTGGTGGCGTCGCTGCTGGTCCTCTTCAACTTCTCCAGTTCGGCACTGTTTGCCCAGTGCTGAGGTGTTGGCCCGACAGTCCCCGGGGTTCCCGGGGGTTCCGGATCGACCAGTGGTGGAGGCGGTGGCGGACACGCCGGTGCTGCGCCCTACCTTCCAGGTGAGAGCACCCTCTTGCCATGGATGAAGGGCAAGGGTTTTTACGACGCGATGCACCGCGAGCGCGGCTCGATGAAGCCGATGGTGGTGTTCCTTTACTCCTCGAAGATGGCGAAGAACTGCTGTTGTGCTAACTTCGAACGGGTGCTCTTCCGCGACCGTGATTCGGTCAAGGAGTTCCAGGGGTGGTCCTGCTACAAGCAGACCATCGAGTCTCTCAAGGATGAAGAGAAGTCGATGCTCGCCGCGTACGACCTGCGCGATGACAAGCCGGTGCTGCTGTTCCTCGATGCCGAGGGTGGTTTGCTCCACAAGCAGCAGTTGTGCGTCGATCCTCCCAAGTTCGTCAAGGTGATCCAGAGCACCAAGAAGCTCAGCGACCTGCGTCACAGGTTGCGCGATTCCCATCTGGCCCAGCGCAAGAAGGCGCGCGATCACATCGAGGCGGGACGGTTCAGCAAGGCGATCCGGGTTCTCGATTCGATGGTGAAGAACCGCAAGGTGATGAGTGGCCACGTCTCGATGCTGGTCGATCAGGACCTGAAGGAGATCGAGAGCGCCGCCAGCGAGATGCTGGTACGGGCGTCCACTTTGAAGCAGGACAATCGTCTGCTCGACTCCTACCGTCTCTACCAGGAGATCGAGAAGGAGTTTGCAAAGCTGGAAGAACTGAGCAAGGAGGCGAGCAAGCATCGCCGCGAGTTGCTGACCAAGTTGCGTGGTCTGGGAATCCAGCCGCGTCGCTGAGTGCACAGGAAAACCGAAATGCAGGCCGTGTCAGCCTCCCACCGGGGCGCTGACACGGCCTTTTTTCATCCGGTCGAAGCGGGCCGCACGGAAGAAGCGGGCCGCACGGAAGGGGTAGGGTCAATTTCATGCGAGAAAAGGTACAGCACGCCGGAGCAATCTTGTGTCTGGTGGGGGGGCTGTTCCTCCTCTACTGGCAGCACGACGTGACCAACAAGGATCAGGCCCTCAGCATCGCCCTCGGACTCTACATGGCGGGCAAGGGACTGTTCCTGCTCGGGATCGCCGGTTGCGCCGGCGATGGCAAGAATGTGGTGTAAAAGACGGTGATCGATCGGCATCAGAGGTGGAATTCGCCCGGCCTCGAACACTGATTACCTCGAGGACCTATCATCGGCAGCGCCACACCGATATTTTATCGATGCAGTAGCAAACTCAGTCCCGCCCTGGAACGGACTTGCCGATGCATCTTCGACTCCCTTTCAAGGCGGTGGTCTTGCCACCGATGACGTGGCTGGCGATGTGCCTGCTGGTGACTTCCTGCGACATGGCCCCGGATCCGGTGGTGCCGTCGCCGCCGCCATGGCCAACGGGCTTGATCACGGCGATTCAAGCCAACGATCTCCCCGCCGTGAAGGAGTCCCTCGAAAGGGGCGCAGAGGTCAACGCCAGGGATCACCTCGGCTCGACCCCGCTGATGGAAGCCGCCCGCTTCTCCCCGAATCCGGAGATCGTCACGCTGCTGCTGGAAAAGGGCGCAGAGGTCAACGCCAGGGATGTGAGTGGTTCGACCCCGCTGACCATCGCCCTCGAGTACTCCCGCTACTCCTCGTCCCCGGAGAATCTCTCCGGGGCCATCATTACGCTGCTGCTGGAAAAGGGCGCAGAGATCGAAGCCAGGCATGGCGGCGGCATGACCCCGCTGATGACGGCCGCCCGCCACTCCTCCCCCCCGGAGATCGTCACGCTGCTGCTGGAAAAGGGCGCAAAGATCGAGGCCAGGGATAAGTACGGCTGGACTCCTCTGATGCACGCCGCCCGCTTCTCCGATACCCCGGAGATGGTCACGCTGCTGCTGGCAAAGGGCGCCGATGCCCTGGCGAAGGACGAGGATGGCAAGAAGGCCATCGATCACGCCGAGCAGAACGACAAGTTGAAGGGGACTCCTGCGTACCAGCAACTGCTGAAACGTTCGGGGGAATAAAGGCGAGTCGTCAGAGCATCGAGAGCGCTGAGGATCGAGCGTGCCGTCGCCTTCGGGGTTCACCCTATCATCGGGATGGCGGTCCCGATATCTTGGGGTTGCCGTGGAGTTCACTCGGGAAGCGCGCGGCAGCCGCCAGCGCAAGGAACTCGACTGGAAACTCGACGGGGAACTCACCCCCGACCGGGAACGGAAGTGCCGATGATGCGTCGACTCCTTTTCAAGTCAGTGACCTTCCAACGAATGACCTGGCTGGCGATGTGCCTGCTGGTAACATCCGGCGGCCTCGCCCAGGAGCCGGTGCCGGAACCGACCGCACCGCCATGGCCACAGGGCTTGATCTCGGCGATCAAAGCCAACGATCTCCCCGCCGTGAAGGAGTCCCTCGAAAAGGGCGCAGAGGTCGAGGCCAGGAATAAAAACGGCTCGACCCCGCTGATGTTCGCCGCCCAGTTCTCCTCGACCCCGGAGATCGTCACGCTGCTGCTGGCAAAGGGCGCAGAGATAGAGGCCAGGGATAACGACGGCATGACCCCGCTGATGTTCGCCGCCCAGTTCTCCTCGACCCCGGAGATCG
>CBFIET010000022.1:0-2134 GCA_965661685.1 Planctomycetota bacterium | reverse complement strand
GAATATCCGTGTCGACCACCAGGGCCACTGTCTCTACGGCAGCGCACCGACCGTTCGCATCTGTCGCGAGGTGAATTCACCGATGGTGAAGATCAACTGGGATCTCTATCACATGCAGATCACCGAGGGGGATCTGTGTCGGCGGTTGCGAGAGGGTTGGGACCAGGTGGGTTACCTGCAACTCGCTGACAACCCGGGCCGTCGTGAGCCAGGTACCGGCGAGATCAACTATGCACGGGTCTTCAAGGAAGCGTGGGATCTGGGCTACCGCGATTACATCGGGCTGGAATGCTCCCCGAGCGGCAATGAGCAGAGGGCGACGGAGCGGGTCAAGGCGGCGGACGTCTGGTAGTGGACTGCGGTCACCTTGATGAGAGATCGGTGAGGAATTTACCGATGGCTTGCCGTGCGACTCCGATGTTGCGGGAATCGTTGTGCCTGCCCCCGGGGACCGTCACCAGTCGCTTCGGTTGTGGTGCCAGTTGATGGAGTCTCTCACCTTGCTGATGGGGTACGAGTTGATCGGCATCGCCGTGAATGATCAGCAGAGGACAGGTGATCGAGGCGATCCTTCCCGAGTTGTCGAGTCGATACCTCATCAGTTGTCCCAGTCCCTTCACAGGCATCATTGCGTCGGCGATGGAATCTCCGTCGAGTAGTGGAGAGTCGAGGATGAGCCCCTGTACATCTTCCTCAACCGCCAGTACGCAGGCGGGTACCGACCCGAGACTTCTGCCGTAGACGATGATGGATCCTTCCGACAACTGTCGAGCCATTCCCAGCGCATGACGTGCATCGGAGATGATGCCAGACTCGGTCGGGAATCCCTCCGACTTACCGAAGCCGCGGTAGTCGAAGAGCAGGACCGAGTACCCCTGAGATTGCCAGAAGGTGGCGAAGGAAAAACGGTGGGAGATGTTTCCACCGTTGCCGTGGCACAACAGGATGACAGGAGAGGATCTGTCAGCAGGGAACCATGTTGCTGACAGACGCTGTCCACGGTCGTTTTCGAACTCGACCACCTGCGAACCAGCGGGAGCGGATGTGGCCCACTCTTGCCAGGGTACGAAGATCATCCGTTGCTCCAGCACCCAGCCACTCACCAGCAAGAAACAGCTGAGGCTGATCAACTTGATGAGCCAGCGGATCGCTGGTGGCCTGGAACTGGTTTGCGACATCAAGCCTCCACCGTGGCAACGATACAGCCAGTATCTTCAGATCATGCTACAGTACGGGAGTTCGTGTGAGCAGTTCGCGCCGCCAAAGATCCGAGATCCGATGGAGTTCCAAGATGAAGATGGAAACCTGCCAGACCGATGCCTCGCTGGAGGCGAAGTTCCTCCACTGGGCACTTCTCTTTTCCCTGATGCTGATGGCAGTTCCGGTGACGGGGCAGGGTGGAATTCTCGATGAACTGGAGGAGGAAGATCCCTGCTCCATCGAAATCTTCAGCGAGGTCTCGACCTTCCAGCCGGGAACTGCTTTCGAGATCGGAGTGATGATCCGACCGGTGGAGGGCTGGCACGGGTACTGGCATTCTTCTCGAGATGGCGGCGATGCCCCGGAAGCGATCTGGACCCTTCCGGACAGGTGGACCGTGACCGGTCCCGACTTTCCGGTGCCGCAGCGAATGGTGGAATCGGGAAACCTGGTGGCGATCGGATACAAGGAACCGTTCTTGCTTCGCTATCGAATTCATCCGGCGAAGGAGACCTCTTCCGAATCGGCTGCTGTCGAGCTGGCATTGAAGGTGATCTGGCAGGTTTGCAAGAGCACCTGCATCTACGGTGAGAGTGAAGCGACGGTGAAGGTGAAGCGTGGAACGGTACCGATCGGTGGCGAGGGCGCAGCCATCTTGAAGAGATGGTCCGACCGTTATTCGATCCCTCTCGAAAAGGCGAGGGGATTCCAATCGACCCAGCAGTGGATTCCCGCCGAGACCGATGGAGTGGTGCGCTCGGGGACCTGGGTGGTTCGTTGGTCTCGCAAGGGCGACGATCGTCGCCCTGCGGTTCCGGTGCGCTGGCTTGCGTACCCTCATGGCATCGAGGCGGGTCTGATCTCCGAGGCTTCGGTGAGGATCGGGACTCAGGACTCAGGTATCCCCAATACTTCCCGATGGGAAGTGCGATTC
>CBFIET010000021.1:0-2406 GCA_965661685.1 Planctomycetota bacterium | reverse complement strand
AGTTCCCATCTACTCGATGATCATCGGCCGGAAGATTGAAGATCTGACCCACGAGATCATCCTGGAAAGCCTCGAGCATCAAGCCGCACAGGGTGTCGATTACTTCACCATCCATGCAGGGGTTCGACCCTGGCACATTCCGCACATCGAAAACCGCCTGATCGGTATCGTAAGTCGCGGAGGATCGTTACTGGCCAAGTGGATGATCACTCACGACGGTGACAACCCGATGGTGACCTGCTTCGATCAGATCTGCGAGATCATGCGAAGGTGGGATGTCAGTTTTTCGCTGGGGGATGGTTTGAGGCCAGGAGGTCTGGCGGACGCCAGTGACGAGGCTCAACTGGGAGAACTCGAGACGATTGCAGAGCTGACAGAGATCGCCTGGAGTCATGGAGTGCAGGTGATGGTGGAGGGCCCGGGACACGTGCCCTTCGATCAGATCGAGTTCAACATGAAGCTTCAGAGGAAACTGTGTCATGGTGCGCCCTTCTACGTGCTGGGGCCGCTGGTCACCGACATCTTCCCGGGATACGACCACATCACATCGTGTATCGGTGCGACTGCTGCGGGCTACCACGGAGCATCGATGTTGTGCTACGTGACGCCAAAGGAGCACCTCGGTCTTCCCAAAAGGGATGATGTCAAACAGGGTTGCATCGCCTACAAGATTGCAGCTCATTCCGCGGATATCGCCCTCGGGATTCCAGGATCGAGGGATCAAGATGATGAACTGACCAAGGCGCGAGCAGCCCTCAACTGGCAGAAGCACTTCGATCTATCCTTTGATCCAGATACGGCCAGAGCGTTACACGATGAGGATCTCGATGTCGATACCGACTTCTGTGCCATGTGCGGACACGATTGGTGCAGTGTTCGGATTTCGAAGGAGATCCAGCAGTTCTCCAGTGGCAAGGCAGAGGGGTTTGACAGGGGAGCATCGAAACGAAGTGCTGCATTGACAAGCGAGCAGCAGGAGATCCTCGAAAAACGAGGAGTTCTTGATCCCGCCGAAATTCATAAACTCGCCTCCAAGACACAGAAGACGATGGATGGAGACCAGCAGAAAGCGGCTTGCCACAGCGATCTGGTCGACACGGTGGTAGCGAAACAGAAACAAGCATTGGAAGAGATCATCTCTGATTCTCAAACTCCTTGAGAGTTGTTGGATTCAGGGTTCTTTTGGATTCATGAATGTAGATGCTCGAATCTTAGGAGCGTGTATGGCCAAGAAAAGTTTGCAATCCAAGGGGAGTATCTTCCAGCGGGTCCAAGCAGGCTTTCTGACCGGATTGCTGACATTGCTACTCGTCTGGTTCCTCGGGTTCCTTCGCTATGACGTCGCTGATCTGGAAGGGCCACGCAGACAGGATTTCATCGATGAGCTGGACACTGCACCTCAGGAACAACTGGATAGTCTCGAGTCCCAGAGAGAAGAGATCCAAAGAGAACTGCGAAGAAATATAAACCTCCAGAAGGATTACAAGGCGAGCAAGGAAAACGCCCGACAGGTGATGGAAGAGATCTCTGCTCTCCACAGACTCAGCATCGAACAGGGCCTCGCGCCTCCTGAAGAAGACGTGACGGCACTCGCAGCTGCTCGTTCCCGCTTCTTGAATTCACAGGATAGCCTTGAAAAGGCCAACATCTCCGTCACGGAGAGTAACTCGGCGCTGATCGATCTTCAGGAGTCGATCAATAAGCAGCGCGAAACCGTGCAAAAGCACAATAAGCCAGGTTTGGATCAATTCGATAAAGCGAATGAAACTCACAAGTTCAAACTGGCCATTTTCAGGCTAGGAATTCCGCTTCCTCTGTTCATCGTGGCGGCCTGGTTGGTGAGAAGGAACAGAAAAAGTGCATTCCGTTTGATCTATCTCTCTGCATTGGTTGCGACCTTCTGGGAAGTAGGCGTGATCGCTTTCTATCACTTCCCGAGGGAGTACTTCAAATACATCGCCATCGGAACGGCGATCTTGATCGTCGGTCTCTTCTTGAAGTTTGTTCTGAGGAATCTATCGACTCCACCGAAGGACCTCCTCATCAAACGATATCGAGAGGCATATGAGCACGGTAGATGCCCCATCTGCGATTTTCCGATCCGCCGAGGCGTTCTACGGGAAGCGGTTTGGGGTAAACAGGGTCCAAAACTCTATGCCATCGGTAGCGAGGCACAGGCCGGGGAAGAGCAGCCGTACACCTGTCCTTCCTGTGCCACAGGGCTCTACAATGAATGTGATTCCTGTCATAAAATTACTCACACATTGCTTCCCTGCTGTGAAAATTGCGGGGTTGATACTCCGGTGGAATCGCTGTCAGACGTCGCGGAGGGATAACGGCAACCGATCAGGGGCACCCTTGTTCGTCGCAGGAGAAAACTGGAATTGTACTGCCACAGTCGGGGAA
>CBFIET010000020.1:0-3108 GCA_965661685.1 Planctomycetota bacterium | reverse complement strand
ACCGGAAAGAGCGCTGCAAGATGATGCCGGGCCCGTGGCGATCGGAGCCCTCTCTGGCGCGGAAACGCCAGTCTTCGCAGCAACCGGTACGCCTTCTCCGGATCACGGAAGGAGAAGCCTCCGAACACCCGCTCGATCACCTCCGGCTCGGGTCGGAAAGCGAGAACGACGTGAACCTCACCCGCCTGTTCGTCGCCGTAGCCACGGAACAGATCGTGGAAGAGACGATCGAGAATCTCGCGGATCCGATCGCGTCGACCATCGAGGGCGCTCTTCAGCTGATCACTTCCTTCGAAACCGAGGGAGCGAGCCAGCGCACGGTAGAGGGACGGATCATCGGGGAGGCTGAAGGACTGCCGTCGATGTTGCAGCATCCGGTGATGCTCCACCTTTCTCAGGAAGCGATAGCCGTCGAGCACCCGCGCCGCCTCGGTGGAGGTGAGGGCCCCGATCACTCCCAGTCTCTTGAGTGCGTGGTAGACGTTGCCGCCACGAATCGACTCATGCACCTGGCCATGGAGCAGTTGCAGGAACTGCACCAGGTACTCGACGTCGCGGATTCCACCCCACCCCACCTTCAACTCGGCGGCATCCTGACCGGCGGGACTGCTCTCCAGCACCTCTTTCCACCCCTGAAGGCGACGGATCTCATCGAGATCGAAGGGACGCTGGTAGACGAAGTGTTCCACCTCCGCCAGCAGCCTGGGCAACCCCTCGGTGGCGTCGTGAACCGCACGGCTACGGATGTGAACGATTCGCTCCCAGGTACCCGCCACCGCATGAAACTCGTTGCGCGCCTGACTCACCGTCGGCACCAGTGGTCCGGTGATCCCACCGGGACGCAATCGAAGATCGGTGCGGTAGATCGGTACCGAACCGGTATTGCCCGCGAACATCCGCAGGATCCCCCGGGCCACCGCCTCACAGGGACCCGCCGGGGTTCCGTCGTCGCGGATGAAGTACAGGTCGATGTCGCTGGAGAAGTTCAGTTCCCGGCCGCCCCACTTGCCGAGGGCGACGACTCCCATCGCCAGATCCTTGCCCCCCAGGACATCGATGGCGCAGCGGATGGTGTGATCCGCCAGGTCGCTCAGTGCGAAGCCGGTTTGATCCACATCGAGAACACCCTCCAGCTCGCAACAGACGATGCGAAGCTGTTCCTTGCGGTGCCATCGATGCAGTGCCCTGGCGCGGGCGGTCTCATCGGCGCCGCCGATCTTGGGAGGGTGCGGGATCTGCTCGGGGGATTCGATGAAATCAGCAGAGGTCGCATCGAGCAGGTGTCCCTGGGCGAGGTCCGCCATCGGTTCTCCGGCACCGAGGATCTTCACCAGTCGCAGGAATCGGTCCTCTTCGAGGATCGCCGGCGGAAAACCGAGGGAAGAACACAGCAATCTCTCCAGCCCCCCCAGCGCCGCATCGGCATCGGATGCGACCTCGAGAGCCGCGAAGATGCGAGGCTCCATCTCCTCCCCGATCTCCCTCAGGACCGATCGCAGGTTCCACATCGCCCGGTCTGCGGTCTCGATGCCGAGGTTGGTAAACGCCTGCCGGCGAATCTGCTCCGGATCCAGATGAGAGGGAGAGGGTGGCTCCGGGCCGGTTCCTGGTAGATTTCCTGTCACCGGCTACTCCCCTCGATCCCGGGCCAGGAGGCGGATCTCCGTCGATCTCGCCCCGTATCATGCCACTGCCAGTCAGCGATTGCAGGCCACATCCTGCTCCCGGATGGCCCCTCATGGAACCCTTCATTCCGGTTTGCGTGATCTCCTGCGACGACCCCGGTATCCTGACAGCGATCCGGCACGATCCTGAGTACGTCGGATGAGGAGGGACACCTTGAGTTCCACGACTGCCACCAGTCCACCGAGATTCGGACCCCGCAGCGGCAACAAGCCGGTGGGAGGCCATGTCGATGCTCCCCTGTCGACCCGCCGCCAGGATTTCTGGCAGATGGGCCCACTGTTGACGCTGCTCGGCTTCGGCACCTTCGTCGTCTACGTCACCTTCCGTGCCTTCCACGGACTCGACTACTACGCCGCCCCCTACCTCTCTCCCTTTTACTCGCCACTGGTCTACGCCAACCCCGACTACTTCGCCGGCTCCCCCACATTTCATTCCCTGATGGGGAACCTGCCCGAAGGTGCCCTCGGCATCTGGGATCAGATGGTGTCGTGGCTGCCGGTGGCGTTACCCCTCTCCCCTGCCTTCTTCATCCTGATGTTCCCGGCATCGTTTCGTGGCACCTGCTACTACTACCGCAAGGCATACTACCGCAGTGTCGTCGGATCCCCCGCCGGCTGTACCGTCTGCCCGCTGGCGCAGGGAACCTACAATGGCGAGACGAAGTTGCTGCTGATCCAGAACCTGCATCGCTATGCGATGTACGGTGCCGTCGCCTTCATCTTCATCCTCGGTTACGACTTCTGGCTGTCGATGTGGATGCCGGTCGATGCCAGCGGTGCCATGTGGATCTCCAACGAGGCCTCGGGAGATGTGCCCGCCGACTACCACTTCGGATTCGGGGTCGGCTCGCTGGTGATGCTGCTCAACGTCGTGTTCCTGGGGGGCTACACCTTCGGCTGCCACTCGTGGCGGCACGTGGTGGGAGGCCGTCTCAATCGCTTCGCCAGTGGAGATGGCTCCACCGGACTCTCCTACCTGGTGTGGAAGGGTTCCACCTGGCTCAACGAACGCCACATGCCGTTCGCCTGGATCAGCTTGTTCTGGGTGATGTTCACCGATCTCTACGTACTCGCAGTCTGTAACGGCTGGATCACCGATCTCAACAGCTGGTCGATGTCACCGGTGACCGGGCAGTAACAGGGAGGAAACCACCATGATCGAACTCGACGAGATCCAGACGATTGAACACGATGTGCTGGTGGTCGGTGCCGGCGGTGCGGGACTTCGTGCCGCCATCGAGACATCGAACCTGGGACTGAGTACCGGAGTCATCACCAAGAGTCTGCTGGGCAAGGCCCATACCGTCATGGCGGAAGGGGGCATGGCCGCGGCACTCGGCAATGTCGACTCCCGCGACAGCTGGAAGATCCACTTCCGCGACACGATGCGTGGCGGCAAGTTCCTCAACAAGTGGGAGATGGC
>CBFIET010000019.1:0-4952 GCA_965661685.1 Planctomycetota bacterium | reverse complement strand
ACACCGCTGGCGTTGGCACCCTCGGCTGCAGTCGCGCGGGTCGTCTCTGCCACGATTCCAGCACTGATTTGCCCCTCGGCAGTGGTCGCGCGAGTCGTCTCCGCCGTGATGCTGGAGCTGTTGCTGTTGGCACTCTCCTGGGCGACGGTGGCAGCGTTCATCGCGGCCGCTTCCGCCAGCTGTGCACGGCTCGTTTCCAGCTCCAGGTTCTCCGAATTGTGATCGGCCTCATTGAGAGCCTGGGACGCAGCAACCTGGGCAGTGGTGGCACTCTGTGACGCCGCAACCGCAACCCCCTGGGCAATATCCGCTGCACCCTGGGCGGCATCGGCGCTGCCCTGTGCCTGGTCGAGTCGACTCAGTACCGAGACGGAGCCGGTCGGCGTGTCGATCTTCACCTCACCGGCAAGGTGAGTTTCCGTGTGGACCAGCGGATCTCCGATGCGAATCGTGTTGTCGTCGACGGGGAATCCTGGATGACCGATGTGGATGTTGTCGTTACCGAGGAGTCCCGCTCCCGCATCGACTCCGACGGCGATGTTTCTGCTCCCGGTGACATTGCCCGATAGTGCTCCGGCACCGACCGCGGTATTGGCGGCTCCGCCGCCGTTTGCGGCACTCGCTTCGACACCGACTGCGGTGTTATCGAGACCGGGACGGTAATGGGGTCCCTGCGGACCGAGTGGTCCGGCGGGTCCTACAGGACCCTCGGGACCGGGGATTCCCGCAGGTCCGATTTCACCGGGAGGACCTACCGGACCGGTAGCTCCGACCAGGCCCTCGAGACCTTGCGGGCCCACTTCTCCTTGCAGACCTCGCGGGCCCACCTCTCCTTGCACACCGGGGACACCTTGTGGACCCACTTCTCCTTGCAGGCCAGTTGTTCCTTGTAGTCCCACTTCTCCTTGCGGGCCAGTTTCACCTTGCGACCCAGTTGTTCCTTGCGGGCCAGTTTCACCTTGCGGGCCAGTTTCACCTTGCGGGCCAGTTGTTCCCTGTGGACCCACTTCACCTTGCGGACCAGTT
The DNA here is from genome assembly GCA_965661685.1 of Planctomycetota bacterium. Lineage (GTDB taxonomy): Bacteria > Planctomycetota > UBA8108 > UBA1146 > UBA1146 > QNYK01. The sequence goes on along the minus strand of CBFIET010000019.1, from coordinate 3,926 downwards.
GTTCCTTGTGGACCCACTTCTCCTTGCAAGCCTTGCGAACCTTGTGATCCCGCTTCACCCTCCGGACCCTGGGGACCAGGGACTCCATCGAGACCGTTGGCACCGACCGGGCCGACGATGCCCTGGATCCCAGGTTCACCCTGCGGCCCCTCTTCTCCTTGCGGTCCCGGAGGCCCCATCTCACCGACGGGTCCCTGCGGACCCACCACCACCTCGACGGTTGTCACCGAGGTGCCATCACTCAGGAGCAGGGTCAGGGTGCCGTCGACATTGACGCCGGCACCGATCACGCTCACTCCGGCGGGGCCCGCCGTTCCATCCTGACCATCGGTACCGGCAGGACCCTCAGGTCCCGTCAGGCCGGTCGGATCGCCGATCCACTCGCCACTGGAGTTGATCACCTCGATGCCGTTGACACTCACGGTGTTGCCATCTTCCGACACCATCGACGGGATCAACGCGAAGCCATTCCACACCGAAAGGCTGTTGGTCGGGCTATTGCCATCGAAGGCGACGGAGGCCACCGCCCTGGCAGCCAGGGCATAGGGTACCGCAACGATCTCGATGCGTGGCTCGATCACCACGTAGGAGGAATCCGTGGGATTCTTGACCCATACCTCGAGCCACCGTGTGGAACCCTCGAAGAGGCCAGAATCGAAACTCAACTTGGCATTGACGATTCCATTGGCGACAGTCACACCGTCGACGCCGTAGAATCCGAGATCAAATCCCAGTGCCGGATCAGAGCTGTCGTAGAGATGGAACTGGAGGTCAAAGAGACCGTCGACCAGTTCTCCATCGACACGGATTACACCCTGATACATGAACTCATCGCTGTCGACAGGACTCTGGGCAGAGGCGGGGATGACCAGGGAGAATGTCAGCAGAAACGCAGCGACAAATCTGACTGACGATTGATTGATGGAAGAAAAATACGAAAACATTGGACAACCTCCAGATTTGTTTCACCGATGGTCGAGTGCAGACTCGAATCGAGAGAAATCAAACCCAATAGAGAAGGAAACCGATCCTTCAGGGCGATTAATAAATAACAGTCACACAAAACAGTAAAAGAAAAAGTATCGACAGTTCTCGGACAGTCAATATATCAGTATCGAAAATAAGTCCCGATTCACAGGATATATTGTACAGATAGATCGGATTGTCAGGTGAATGGAGATGACAGTGTCCAGCAAGTCAGGATAGCAACTTCCGTCAAAGGATGCAGATCCGTCACGATCATCGACTCATGAGAATCGAGATGACCAACGCCGACCCCCACACGAGTTGATTATTTTTCCTGTGTTCAATAAATACTTAAAGCCCTGGGGATGAACAGCGCACGGGCTGGATGAAGACCGAGCGCGGCAGCCTCCAGGGAGACTGCACGCGCTCGGCAGGAAAGAACTCGAAGCGCCCATGTGGGTATGGGTAGGCTAGATCGGGCGCCTCGACGAGTTGTCATGTCGATTACTGGATCGATCGCAGACTCCACAGATCTCACATTTCCGCGAGCCTGCGCCAGCAGCGAAGGAAGGCGTGCACTGCGGACATGACGCCCGCAGTGCACGATCTGGATTGCTGTACCGGAGGATTAATGTTGGGCTGATTAGATCTCCGGCACTTGGGCTAGCATGTTCAAGATGTGCAGGAATCTGGAGACTGGCTGATCTCTCCCCGGGGTCGGGCAAGAACACTTCAATTGCAGATTGGCACACGTTTGTGGCAGATTTCATGAACGCTCCTCATGGCTCAAGAATCCTGCTCCAGCTCATTGAAATGGCCGAGTCGCAACCAGCGGGCAAGGAATAGTAGTCCTCAGTCTTATATATAGCGATATCGAGTACTCTCAATATCTCTGTAGGAATGTTCCTACAGTTCATGCCTGACATCCAGCATCAATATGGCAATCAAACTCCAGATGACACATATGACATGAAGTATATATTTGAGCCTGAAACGAGAAACACCTGCGCAATCATTGGGCTTTACAGGGCCGGGGCTGCGAAAAAACCCCCGAGAAGCTACTTCGGAGGATCTCGATGTACGACCGAACCGGCTCGGGACCATCATGTCCATATATTTATACAAAATGGTGCGGAGGCACCAGTTGGCACCTCCGCACTCCAAATTACCTGGACGAGGACAACCAGAATGGAGCCCATCGTCATTTCAAAACGGAGTCACCATCAGCAACCGTCATAGACCTCACATTCCATCGAATCGTTAGTGAGATCCTTGTCACATTCGGTCGTTATTGCGCTGTTCAATGAGGAGGGACCATTGAACAGATAATCCAGGGAAACGATGATGTCTGCAATGTCGACGATTCCATCGTCGTTGGTATCCCAGGCGTCTTCACACAACACCGTGGTTTCAGGGGCGACGAACAGGTTATCGATGATCGTGGTCGCATCGGCGAGATCGACATCCCCGTCCATGTTGGTGTCCCCACGGACGAAGAAGGGCTCCTCGCAGGAATCGATGATGTTGTTGTAGTCAAGATCGAGGCGCTGATCCCGCTTGATCTGGCACGTGTCGATCTGACCGTCTCCATCGCAGTCGAGGGTCCCCTGAACATCGATGTCACACGAATCCAGAACACCGTTAACGTCGCAATCATTACCAGAAGTCGCATCTGGATCGCAGACATCGGGAACACCATCGCCATCGGCATCCGGAAGCGGAGAAGGCTGCGTCTCGGCGAGAAGATTCACGACGATATTCATGAATCCGAGACCGAGAAAGGACAGGTCTGTAGGCTGGGTCGGCATCATCGAAGGGGGACAGTTGCTCGAACCCGACACCCCTGAAACACCAGGACTGTAACTGATATAGCTGGGAGAACTCTCTCCCTGGGAATTGGACCCCACCACGAACAGGTTTCCCAGACCTTCAGGGGAGTGAATCTCCACCACCACCGTCGATCCTGCTTGCACCTCGAGCGGGCGAATTCCGGTACACACGATGGCACCGTTTCCGGCCCGGACTTCCACCTCATGGGAACGAACCAGGGTAAGGCCAGAAAGGGCCGGGAATCCCATCGTTCGATTCAGGTACACCTGAACATCGATCTGCTGTGAGATTCCATTCCCGGGCTGAGAGGATTCAACTCCGAACTGGACACCTGTCAGGATTTGATCGGATTCGATCTCGAAGGACCTCCAGTAGGAGGTGTTGAAATGCTCTGCACCACCGTTACTGGAATTGACGCAGATCATCGAATTGCCAAGGGTGACCACATCCGGTGCCCTCGACTGGGTGATCAGCTCTGCGGCTGTGGGGCAAGGAACTTGCGCCGAAAGAAGGGTTCCAAAGGTCAAAATACAAACAAGGGCAATAACACGCCCGAAATACACACTGATTTTCATAATTACTTCTCAAAGCTGTCGATGAATCCATATACCCAACAGGACTCACCGCGAAAAATACTCCACGTCTATAAAAATTAATATTGGCCGAAATAACTACTGCGCTGTCGTCACTGATGCGAACCCTCCTCGCTCCCCGCTGGAGCGCAACCGTGAATAAAGGCACACACCCTTCTGGACCATCACTCCTCTCCATCTTCGTGACAGCAGATCTACGAATATCACGACCCTGACCGCAGTCAAGTACGACATTCCTGACACCCCAGTAAATCATACATATGTATCGATTGACCTCTCATGGATGTAAGTCGCGTCTGTCAGGATGATGGAGGAGGGGAATTCGAGGGTGCCGGAGATCGATTCCAGGAGCAAATTGCATCACCTATGAGTCGTAACTTCGCCCTGAAGATCGACTCAGGCGCCGTACTTGTCGAGACGATCTGCGTGAGCCAGCAGTAACGGCATCAACTCGAATCCGCGGAGCAAACCGAGTTCTCCCCGCAGGCAATCTCTCTCGGTGAATCGTAAGTTATCGACGGGGAGGGCTCGTTTCGA
>CBFIET010000018.1:0-17060 GCA_965661685.1 Planctomycetota bacterium | reverse complement strand
CAGCGGCTGTAGTGCCCGAGGGGCCCACTTCTTCAGGTACGCCATCTGAACACCGACGGTGGAGTCGACCCGATCGGAAGCTTCCATCAGGGCTGTCAGTGCCATGCAGCGCAGTTCATCGTCGAGGTCGAGCTGTTCGATCTCATCTCGAATTGCCTCGATCACGGCACCATTTTCAGGAGTGAAATAGCGGCTCTTCTGGCAATAGGTTTCGGTGAACCAGCCGGCTCGAGGAGAGACTCCCCGGAGGTGTTCGATCAGGGTGCAAGCCTCCGCGGATCGATCTTCGTCAAGAACCACATGGGCGACGGCGAGGGTTCGCGCATAGTGATTCCAGTCGTTGGAAATCACCTTCCAGCCGAGGCCTTTGAGGGCGGTTCCAACACGGGCTGTTCCACTGAACAGATCGAGGATGCTACTTACGTCAGGAATGTCAGAGACCAGCGATTGGATCGATGGAATCAGGACTCGTTTCGATCCCAGGTACTTGATCAATTTTGTTGGGTGTCCTTCCACCTGTCCATGGTGCCCCATGGGCAATTGAGGTGCAAGAAACCCCGAGCCATGGGGTACAATGGGGGGATTGATCCGGAATTTTTCATGCCTGCCTACTCCTGAGTTTCGCAAATTGGAGATCGATTGATGCCCCTATCTGCTACTTCTGAGTCTACGGGACTCACGAGGGTCATTTTCCTGTTTCTACTGGTGGGGCTGTGTGCAGCGACGCCACGGTTACACGCCCAGTGTACTCCCACATCCTGGGTCCTCACCGGAACTGTCACCGATTCGGCAGGGGTCGGAATTGCCGGAGTGGACATCGATGTCACCAATCTGGCGACGGGATTGCAGGTCAATCTGAGCCAGGACTTCACCCTCTTCGATGGAAGTTTCTCACTGGTGATCTGTCAGGTGGTGCCGTCTGGATTTTACGATATCCGCTTCCAGACACCTGCCTCCGAGCCCTTCTTCGATCTCGTTCTGCAAACGGTCTCCCTCTCGGGAAGTGGCGATCTTGGAACGATCGTTCTGGAGGATGCGGGGGTCATCGAGGGACGGGTGGTCGATGAGAACGGCCTTCCACTCCCTTTCGTCGATCTTGACTTCTTCGATCCCCTGTCTGGACAGGCTACCGTTTTTTCCGGAGATTTCTCGGATGATCTGGGGCTCTTCCAGGTCAAGGTCACACCGGCATTCTGGGATGTAAGATTCTCCGCGACGGCATCAACGAGCACCTCTGCGCTGGTCCCCGTGCTTCTTTCCGACGTAGCGGTCTTTGGCATCGTCGACATCGGAGATGTGATTCTCAGGGACGGGTACATCCTCAGTGGAACCGTGATCAATAGCGGCGGCTCAGCTGTCGTCGATGCGGACATCGATGTGAGAGATCTCATCACCGGCGACAAGATCCTGACCCCAGGGGATAACACCAACGGAGCGGGTGTCTTCAATGTACTGGCACCCAGCGGCGACTGGCAGCTTGAAATCGATCCTCCACAGGGATCGCAACTGGTCTCGTCATTGACCCTTTTCAATCTTCCGGTGGGGGGGACCAACCTCGGGTCTCTCGTGCTGGAGGACGGCTTCTCCGTGGTCGGGACCGTCGTCAACTCCACGGGACAGGTGGTTCCCGAGACCGATCTCGACTTCATCATCTCGTCGACCCAGATCGAAATCCCGACGGCGCACGACAACGCAAATTCTTCAGGGGACTACTCGGTTCAGGTGGTCCCAGATACCTACGACATCGCATTCAGGCCAAGATTTATCAGTGGGCTGGCGCCCCTGGTCGTTCCCGCTGTCGTGGTGGCAGCGAATACCGACATGGGCAACGTCACGTTGCCGGACGGCTTCGCTCTCACTGGAACCGTGGTTGCGGGAACAACTCCCGTCAACGAGGTGGAGATCACCCTGACCGAGAGCGGTAGTGGTGTCTCGATGTATCTGTTCGGAAATGACAGCGATGGACTGGGGGCCTTTGCCCTGCGCCAGGTGCCAGGGGTCTACGACGTCACGGCGACCCCTCTGGCCGCTTCCGGTTTCAATCCGGTGGTCGTTGCGGGTGTCGACCTGAACTCCGATGTCAATCTCGCCATCGACCTGCTTGGCGGCGGTCCCCAGACGCCTCCCGATCCGGTCACGAATCTGATCTGCGATCTCGTCACCGGTTCCGCAGATCTCACGTGGTCACTGGGAAATCCCGACTACGACCAGATCCAGGTCTCGAGGGCCGGTTTGGTGCTGGCAAATTTGCCGGGGACAGTGACCTCCTTCATTGAAACCAATGCGCCACAGGAATCGCTGGAGTACACCGTCATTGCGATTCGTTCGTCGCTGAGCAGTTCGCCGACGCAGTGCTTGCTCGATAACACACCAACACCGACGCCACCCGCTGCCGTGATCAACCTCGATTGTCAGCAGGATCCACAGGGAGTGATGATGGTCTGGCAACTCGGCGATCCCGATTACGACCTGATCCAGGTCACCAGAAATGGATCCTTCCTTACCAACTTGTCGGGGACACTGGTCTCCTTCCTCGATGTCCAGCCTCCCGCCACGATGCTGGAGTACAGTTACGTGGCGATTCGAAATGGCCTGGAGAGTGTTCCCACAACGTGCCTGTTCGATAACACCCCCTTGCCCGGCCCCCCCGATCCCATCACAGGATTGACCTGTGTCGCGCAGGGGACTGCGGTGGAGATGAACTGGGTCAACGGGGAGCCAGACTACGATTTCATCGAGTTGTACCGGGATGGAACCCTGCTCACGACGATTGCAGGAATTTTCGAGTCCTTCACAGACACTGGCGTTGCCACCGGACAACATGAGTACATCCTGCAGGCGTGGCGATCGGGAGAGGCAACGGTGCCGGTCAGTTGTAATGTATTCATCAACCCTGTGACGGGGAGCTTCATCCGCGGTGACGGGAATGAAGACGACCTGGTCAACCTGGGCGATGCCATCTCGGTCCTCTCCTACCTGTTCGTTGGTCTCCCCGGTCCGGAGTGTCTCGACAGGTTCGATTCCAACGACTCAGGCAATGTAAACATCGCAGATGCCATCCACGTCCTGGGTTATCTGTTCAGCAACGGTCCCGCTCCTGCGATGCCCTTTCCGCAAGCTGGACAAGATCCAACAGGTGACTCTCTTCCCTGTCCGTGAGGTCCTCGCTGCGTCCTTGTGAATTGGTTCGCGAGATTGGATCATGGAGTAGATCCCCTGGGGATCATCTCCATGGAGGGCGTGTTCGATGGAATCTACGACACCACACTATTATCGTGCCCTTTTGTGGCTGTCGATGTGCATCATCGCATCGATCCTCGCTCCCATATCGATCGCTGCCCAGAGCGGTGGGCAGATCATCCATGTCGATGCCACTTCCAATGGAGTTACCGGTCTCACCTGGTCCGATGCCCTTGCAGATCTACAGCAGGCGATCTCGATGGCAAACCCCGGTGACGAGATCCGCATCGCCGGGGGGCGCTACCATCCCGATGAGGGTGGTGGGCAGCAGGCAGGGGATCGGGGAGCGACCTTTCAGATTCCCGCCGGAGTGAAACTCTCCGGAGGATATGCAGGTACAGGATCACCCTTCCCCGATCTGAGAGACGCGGCACTTCATCCGACGATCCTCGATGCTCGAATCATGTCGATCCACGTCTCCGAGGCTGGTGAGGACGTCCCCTTCTGCGGACTCTTTCCAGAGCTTCCCTGCAGAACCATCCAGTACGCCATGACGAGAGCTCTGGAGACGGGCGTCTCGATCGTTCGTATTCAGTCGGGAACCTATCAGGGACCGCTGGAACTGGTCGATGGCCTGATCCTTCAGGGGGGATACGACTCCCGGTGGCAGTGGAGTGCAGGGGATGATCCTTCGCATCGGGTGACACTTCTCGGTGGGCTGAATGCCGATGGGCAGATGGTCACCATCTCGGCACACAATCTCTCTACAGGGACCCTGCTGGCAGATCTTGAAGTGGTCGGAGGAACCGCCACCGGTTCGGTCAGTGGCGTCGCTCGCAGTTCCTATGCGGTGTACGTCGTCGACTCGATCCTCGACCTCCATCGAGTGGAGGTGATCGGCGGCGACGGAGCCGATGGTTCGACCGGTTCTGCCGGTTCCGATCTGTCGGCAACGCCGGCAGCAGCGGGTCAGGATGGAGGGGCAGCAGATCAGTACTTCACACTCTGCGATGCGACATCCGCCGGCGCCGGAGGATTGGCAGGAGGCGGAGGACCCAGTGGAGGTGGCAACGGCGGCACCGGCGGAACGATGGATAGCGACTGCTGTGGAACCATCCCCAACCCCTTCTGCGATGATTACGACGCAACGGGAGGAGATGGCGGCGGCGATGGAGCCGGTCCCCCGGGATGGGGGGTGGGAGGTTCCGGAGGCGGCACTTGCAATTCCGGAGGGGGCGGCGCGCCGGGAGCCCCGGGCAATCCTGGCAGCGGAGGCGCAGGGGCAAGCTCATCCGGTTCGATTCTCGGCCAGTACTGGCTTCCTGCCGGGGGGGTGTCAGGTTCTTCAGGATCTGCCGGTGGAGGTGGTGGAGGCGGCGGTGGATCGGGAGGCTGCGACGATGGAACCGATAGCCACGGAGCGGGAGGAGGTGGCGGAGGCTCGGGAGGAATCCCATCTCCCCAGTCAGGTGGTGGCGGCGCCGGGGGTGGAGCTAGTTTCGGCCTGTTGGTACTGGGGGCATCAAGCGTGGAGTTGACGCTGGGTAGCGTGACCCGTGGTGCTGGAGGTGCTGGCGGCAGTGGCGGGGTTCCCGGATCGGGACAGCCGGGAGGCGCGGGGGGCAGTGGAGGCTCGGCAGCCGGTGGTGCCGGCAGCGCTGGAGATGGTGGAGATGGCGGTGATGGAGGTGCCAGCGGTGGCGGTGGCGGCGGTGCTGGTGGAGAGAGCTGGGCGTGCTGGACCGATGGAGTCGAGGTGTACGCCGCAGGGGTGACGGTCCAATCGGGAACCGTGGGTGTCGGTGGCAGCGGCGGCAGCCTGGCCGGGATCGATCCGGCGACCTCTGGTGGCGACGGTTGGGCAGGACAACTGCTGGATGGACTCACGCACATCGCTCCAGCGACAGTTGCCGATGGTCCTCACGATCGATGTCGCCGGGTGGTCACACTCGCCGGCACCGATTCGACGCTGGATGGATTGATCATCGAAGGGGCGGTTTCGGACCAATCGGGCTGCGCTCTCGAAATCTCGGGGGAGGGACACCTGGTCGTCGGATGCATCATCCGGGAACACACCACTTCAGCGGAATCGCCGATTCACATCTCCGGATCGGCAGACATGATCGGCTGCATCATCGAGGATTGCCTCGCCTCCACCGGAGGAGCCACGATGGTTGCATCGACAGGATCGTTGCGAGTCGAGAGTTGCTTGTACCTGCAGAATGTCACCGATCTTGGCGGGGCTGCACTCCATGTTGAAGCATCCGGGGTGGCGGTGATGGTCGGTTGCACTGTGACCGAGAATATCAATCTCTCCGGGGGAGAATCGATCGTTGCCGCCAGCGGTTCCGACCTGAGTCTCTACAACTCGATACTGTGGAACAACTCTTCTCCCGCCGGTTCCCAGCTGGAAGCCACTGCTACTGCTGACATCGTCACGAACATCGTCGAGGGGGGCTGGGCAGGATCGAATCTCGATGTGAATCCCCAGTGGGTCGATCCGCTGCAGGGGAACTTCCAGTTGTTGGCGAGCTCCGCAGCCATCGATGGGGGAAATGACCTCGTCGTTGTCGATCCACTGGACCTTCTGGGAAGGGCGCGGATTCGCTGCGCCGCAGTCGACCTGGGAGCCTACGAGAATCAATCATGTGGTGGTGGGTCGGGGGGAGCGGTCACCTTTCAGCGAGGAGATGTGAATGTCGATGGCGTACAGGACCTCTCCGATGTGGTGGCGATGTTGGTGTTCCTGTTCAACGGTGGTGTTCTCCCATGTCTGGAGACTTCGGATACCAACGACGATGGCAGTGTCAATGTCGCTGACGCTGTGTTCTATCTGCAGTTTCTTTTCTCCAGCGGGAGTGTGCCTCCACCACCGTTCACCAGTTGTGGAACCGATATGACGGGGATTCCACTCGGTTGCGAGGAGAATCCCAGTTGCCCATGAGTTGCTGGCCAGGAAGCAAACTCATATTGCGATCCACTCGATTTCATCAGCAGTGATCAGCCCGTGTGATGGGTTTTTCGAGTGTCCCTGAGTGGGTCAGGGGCAGGGACTCTCGTCGCAGCCAAGGGAGCCACTTCCTGCGGTGGGGTCGGGACCGCAGACGGTGGGACCTGGCGCTGGTAAGGGACCGCTGCCGTTGAAGAGGGCCTCCAGGATTTGCACCGCATCGGCGACATCGAGGGTCTCATCATCATTCCCATCACAGGCATCGAGGCAGTTCGGTAGCGAGCCGTTGGCGAAGAGATAGCCGAGAAGTTTGACCGGGTCGGCGATATCGACCAGTAGATCACCGTTGGCATCTCCCCGGATGAACTGCTGATCGCCACTGGCGATGATGGTCACGCTTCCGTCACTTCGCAGGGGAGCATAGGAGGCTCCATTATTCTGGACGATGGTTGCCGCCAGTGGAGGGGAACCCGCTGCCACGGGAAGAATCAAGGGAGTGCTGACCCCGGTGGGGGCAGTGGCGAGGATGTGGCCGAGGAAGCGGCAGATGGGGATGTCGACACCCGCTGGAATCTCGACGAGATCGGCGTAGTCGAGTAATACCGCAACGGAGGCGATGCCTTGCGGTGCGTCGAGGTCGAAGACAAAGAAATCGGCATCGGCTGCGGCAGTCGCTTCCAGAGTTGCTGCGTCGAACTGGAGAAGGAGAGGATCGTACTGAAGGCAGAAGGCATACCCCTCGGTATCCAGTTCCAGTTCTGCATCCACAGCTACATCGAGAGGTGTACCCGGAGACTGACTGCGCGATTGCACCGTGATCCGATTGGTCGGAATCGACACCACTGCAGAACAACTACTGGCGAGGGAAGGTAATCCGGAACTGACCCCGATGACCTCGTACAGGTTGGAGCCCGGCTCTGGTGACGGATCGAGATACGATTGCAGATCCCCGGCAAGTTGTGTCAAGAAGGAGCCGTTGCGACGCACTTCGATGGAGTCATAGCTCTGTGGATTGTTCCAGGAGAGGTTCACCGATTGACCTGCGCCGCTGCACAGTAATCCACTGACGGGAGGTGGTGGTTCGATGCCGCCGACCAGCGTAAACGTTTCATTGAAGGAGGACTGGGCACCACCTGAGGAGGTCAGCAGTGTCGAGACGATCAGTTCTCCCCCCAGTGGCGAGTGAATCAAGATGGCCGGAGTGGTCCAGGTGAGGGGCACATCGAAACCCAGAGCTCCACTCAGCGGCAGGCTTCCTGCATCGCTGACATCCATCGTTGCACCCTGGTCGCCGGGGAGGTCGGTGTAGACCACATTGAAGGCGACCGCTCCGGTGGGATCGGGAATTCCAAGCAATGCCAGGCCGGGAGCCACATTTCCAGTCACATCGGTGACCACGGCGATCGCTTCCATCGAGTTACTCGCGACACTGGTGACCTGAACCTCGGCGATGATCAAGCCGACGATATCGACGAACGGTGTCGACACGAAAACATCGACAACGAGGCCGCCGACCAGTTGACCCGGTGCATATCCTGAAAAGGAGAAGGAGCCGCGGTCGAAAGATACCTGCAGGCTGGAAGGACCCTCGTCACCCTCGGGAAAGAACGCATCCTGGATGAAGCCACTCGGCAACCCCGCCTCCAGCAGGTCGAAACTTGTACTGAGGGTCGGGTTGAACTGTGCACTGACCGGTGCAGTCAGTGAGACCGAGGCGATCAGCAAGAAGCCGGGAAGTAACCGGGTCAGCATCGTGCAGAACTGAAGCATCGTGCAGTACTGGATCGCGCCTCCTAACCGGGACATCTCAAGGATACTGTCACCAGCCTCGAGGGGACAGGAGTCAGTGACCGGAGCAGTTCACCTGATGCGTGTCATTCCTGCCATCGAATCAGCAATCGTTGTAGATCTGGCAATCGAGAGGATCGGTGATGGTTGGATCCACTCCACAATTTCCCGGGGACGGTGGCATCGGCATCGCTCCACCACTGAAGAGGGCAGCCAGGGAGTAAACAGCATCGGCGATATTGATGCTCCCGTCGTCGTTGGAATCACACGCGTCGGAGCAGTCACCGGTGGGTCCGCCACTGAAGAGGGAGTCGAGAGTGAAGATTCCATCGGCGATGTTGAAGGAACTATCTCCGTTACAATCGCCCCTCTGGAAGGGGGCACCCAGAGGATCGGCGATGGCAAAGGTCTCCTCGAAGGAGACTACAAGTCCGCTGTTGGATACGAGAGTCGAGGTGACCACCACTTCTCCGCCGCTATCGGAATGGAAGTAGATCGGTTCGGTGTCCCACACCAGCGGTAGATCGAAATCGAGAATCCCGCTGAGAGGAAGGATGCCCGAATCGGTGACACTCATGTCGGCTCCGGTGTCGCCGGGAAAGTCGGTGAAAACCACATCGAAGGCGATCTGTCCGGTGGGATTGGGGAATCCGAGCAAGGCAAGTCCGGGGGCCACGTTGCCGGTGACATCGACAACCATGGCGATGGCTTCCATCGTTTCGATGGCTACTGACGTGATCTGAACCTCGGCGATGACCTGTCCCGAGATGAGTACCTGGGGCGTCTGGATGAAGACGTCGATGATGGCGCTACCGACCACCTGCTGAGGTACGAAACCGGTGAAATTGTAGGATCCCTTGCTGAACTCGACGTCGAGGCTGTATGGACCTTCACTGGCTGTGGGAAACAGCATCTCCTGGGTGAATCCGCTGGAGATCCCCCCCTGCAGGTTGTCGAAACCGGTGACCAGTGTCGGATTGAACTGGGAGAGAAGCGGAGTGGAGATCGAAAGCACCAGCAGTAGTGTCGTGGAAGACACCGCCGAAGTTAGCCAGGATATGCGAGATGAAGGCATGGAAACCCTCCTTGATTCACCCGTTCAGGATACATCGCCTCACCGATGGCTGACAGCAGCACCTCCATCGATCAACAAGTACATTAGGAGTACAGACTTGTAGATCTTCAGGAGGTCACGCAAGCGCCTTCCAGATCGGTTGAGCTCCTTCGCTTCCCACCAACTTCTCATCGAGACCGGCATTGAAGAAGGAGAGACGGTTGGGATCGAGTCCCATCAGATGCAGGACGGTGGCATGCAGGTTTCTGACATGGAGAGGTTCCTCGACTGCGGTGGAGCCGAGTTCGTCGGTGGCGCCGATACTGGTTCCACCCCGTGTGCCGCCCCCTGCCATCCACATGGTGAAGCCGTAGGAGTTGTGATCTCGCCCGGTGCCCTCCGCATACTCTGCAGTGGGTTGCCGTCCAAACTCACCGCCCCAGATGACGAGGGTGTCATCGAGCATTCCACGTCTCTTGAGATCCTTTAGCAGTCCAGCGATGGGAAGGTCGGTCGCTCCGGCATGCTTGTCGTGATTGAACTTCAGATCACCGTGGGCGTCCCAGTTGTTGTCGTTGTGATTTCCACCGGAGTAGATCTGAACGAATCGCACTCCTCGCTCGACAAGTCTTCGTGCCATCAAGCATTTGCGACCGAAGTCGGAGGTCTTCTCCTGGTCGATCCCATAGAGAGATTTCGTTTCCTCGTCCTCCGTATTCAGATCCACCGCGTCAGGCGCACTGCTTTGCATCTGGTAGGCGAGTTCGTAGCTGGCGATGCGGGCAGCAAGGTCGGGGTTGCCGACCCTCGCAGCAGCGTGAGCTTCATTTTCTGATCGCAGGTGGTCGAGGACCGATCGCTGAATTCCACCACCCAGTAAATCGGGTGGTTCGAGATCGAGAATGGGGGGGCCCTGCGACCGTAATACAGTGCCCTGGTACTGGGCGGGCATGTACCCGCTACTCCAGTTCTTGGCCCCCGAGATGGGGCCGCCGGTGTTGTCGAGCATCACGACGAATCCGGGGAGGTTCTCGTTGAGGGTCCCCAGTCCGTAATTGACCCAGGAACCGAGACAGGGAGCACCGCTGAGTACCCTGCCCGAGTTCATCATCAACATGGCGGACCCATGGAGGGGAGAGTCGGCAGTCATCGAGTGGAGGAAGGTGATGTCGTCGACCATCGACCCGACGTTTGGAAACAGGTCGCTGACGTATTTTCCGCACTGGCCGTACTGCTTGAAATCCCACTTGGGCCCGACCACCCGTCCCTGTTTTCTGTGGCCACCGCGCCCGAAGGTGTCGACCTCGATGTTCTGTCCATCGAGTGGGTATAACTTCGGCTTGTAATCGAAGGTGTCGACATGGCTCGGTCCGCCGTACATGAACAGAAAGATCACGGCCTTGGCCCGGCCGGGGTACATCGCTGGCTTCGGCGCCATCGGATTGATGAAGGGTGTGGTTCCGTCTGCAGCGAGTGCCTGACTGGAGAAGAAGGTGCTTCCCAGCATTCCACCCAGAGCCAGAGAAGTGAAACCGGCTCCCGCTTCCCAGAGAAATTCCCTGCGGGTTCTACCACAGAAGTGATTTTTCGAGGTGTCATCGTTGTTCTTGCTCAATACTCTGGTCCTATCAGTCGATATGTATGAACTCGTTCAGGTTCAGGATCGTCACACAGAAAATCTTCAGCGCTTCCACATCGGAGAGATCGAATTCTTGCTGGATCTCTTCGATGAAGGTCAGGTTGGCATCGATTCGCGTTTCGCTCGGCTTCTTCTGGGTGACCAGGTACAGGGCGGTTTCTACCTGCATCGATAGCGACTCCGATTCTTGCCGCAACCGTTGTGCCAGTGCAGTGGCCTGTCGTTCGGTGAAATCACTGTTGAGCAGAGTCAACGCCTGTGTCGGCTGGATGGTATTGAAGCGTACCGGGCAGGAACTGTCGGTGTCTGCCATGTCAAAAGCGATGAGCAGCGGGTGCAGCAGTGATCTCTTGACGTGGATGTAGAGACTTCTGCGCGCGGCATCTTCCGGGCTAGAGTGACCCCATGCCGCATTGGGTCGAGAGGAGGTGGCGAGAATCTCCTCTGGCATCGGAGGGTAGACTCCGGGTCCATCGAGGGCCCGGTTCAGGTTTCCGCTGACGGCGAGGATCGAGTCCCTCAGTTCTTCAGCGGAGAGTCGTCTCGCCGGGAATCGCCAGAGGCGGCGATTGTCCGGATCGAGGATGTTCGATCGTTCATCGAATTGATTGGAGAGGCGAAAGGCGGAGGAGGTCACCATCGAGCGGATCAGCGCCTTCAAACTCCAGTTCGCATCGATCAACTCCCCGGCGAGGTGGTCGAGAAGGGCAGGATCGGATGGAGGACGGCCCAGTGCTCCGAAATCGTTGGGAGTGGGGACGATGGCGACCCCGAAGACGTGTTGCCACAATCGATTGGCGATGACGCGAGCGGTCCTGGGGTTCTCGGTGGAGGAGATCCAGCGAGCGAGTGCCAGCCTCCGTCCGCTACTCTCACCGTCCGACGGTTTCACCACCTGTGCATCTTCGCCGCCGAGGATCTGTGGATATCCCGGGTGGACCTGCTCCCCGGGGCTGGTGGCAGAACCACGGATCCGTACATGACTGGAGGGGGGTGTCATCAACTCCTGAGCGGACAGGACCTGTACCATCTTTCGATCGGGGCGCTGCAGTTGCGAGAGCCTGTCGACGGCGCTGGCGAGGCGGTCTCCCTCTGCTTGACCGAGTCGTTCGGCGACCAGTTCCCGATGGGCGGGGAGCGCGCCGCCTCCCAGCGTCAGATCGATCACCTCGTGATCGTCCAGGACCCGGTCCCAGAACCTGACCTCGTCGATGTCGCCACGGATGCTGTGTCGGTCCGGTAGCATCCTGCCGATGCTCAGCTGCTCAGGATCGGTGAGCGATTGCTTGCCCCCCACTCCGCTGGCGACCCGGGAGCCATCGACCCACAGGTGGATCTGTCCACTCTCCTTCTCGCGGGTGAACACCACGTGATGCCACTGCCCGTCGGCCATGCCGCCAGGGCCATGGATGAAGGTCTCCGGCTGGCCGACACCGGCGGCGACATGCTGACCCACCAGGGAGATGCCGAAATCGGCGACAACTCCGGGAATCTCGCCATCGACCAGTCCGGTGCCACGGAACCAGCGCAAGTCATCGTTGCCACCGGCACCCTCGCGGTCGCTACGAAACCACAGCGAGATGGAGAAGTCGTCTTGCACGGGCCTGTCGATGAGGATTCGACCGCTGTCGCCGGCGACGTGAAGTGATTGACCACTTCTCCCCTCTCCCCGGGAGGTCGATCGGTCCTCGAAGTACTCGGCACCTTCCTCGAAATCCAGGTGCAGCAACTGGCCTTGCCACAGGCTATCGCGGGCGGCGAGTAGCGTCTCTTCGCCCCAGCGCTGGCGGATTTCACCGGTCAGGAACTGAACTTCCGAGAGGCGTTCTGATCGCTCTCGCTTCCAGCTCTCCAGCGACTTGTCAAAATCATCGGAGCCGAGGTCGACTGGCAACTTGCGAACAAAACTCCCGGTACTGATGCCATTTCCTCCGCCATTCTTGTAGGGCTTCAATCCCTCGAAGAAGGAGAGCATCCGGTAGTAGTCCCTGGCAGGAATCGGATCTCCCTTGTGATCGTGGCAGCGAGCGCATCCGATGCTGATCGCCAGCATCGAGCGGCAGGTGGTGTCGAGCATTCCATCCAGATCGTCGAAGACCGCCTGTGCCGGATCGGCGGGCTCGTCATTTCGAATTCCCAGATGCAGAAAGCCGGTGGCCACGTGAAGGTCGAGGGACTCTTCATCGAGTTCATCTCCCGCCAGTTGGTGGAGGAGGAACTGGTCGTAGGGGAGGTCGGAGTTGAGGGCATTCACCACCCAGTCCCGGTATCTCCATGCGCCCGGCTTGAGTCGATCCCGCTCGTAACTGTCGGTCTCTGCCCAGCGCACC
Organism: Planctomycetota bacterium; assembly: GCA_965661685.1. GTDB lineage: Bacteria > Planctomycetota > UBA8108 > UBA1146 > UBA1146 > QNYK01. The sequence continues at coordinate 4,119 of CBFIET010000018.1, read as the reverse complement.
AGATCGAGCCAGTGTCTTCCCCAGTGGACGCCGAACTGCGGATCATCGAGCAGGTGGTCGACAACCCGTTCCCAGCGGCGGGGATCGGAGCTGGCGAGGAACTCCTCTACATCCTGGGGAGAGGGAGGAAGGCCGGTGATCACGTAGTGAAGACGGCGTAACAGCGTCGCCGCATCCGCCTCCGGTGCCGGGGTGATTCCTTCTCGCTCCAGGGATGCCAGCCAGAAGCGATCGATGTTGTTTCGTACCCTCTCCCGGGCGGAAGAGAGGGTGGGTGGGTTGGATCGGGTGAGGGGGACATCGCACCAGCTGCGCCCTTCCTCTGCCGGCCCCGCCGCTTGCATGGCGTGAAGGGTGCAAAGGCACATCGCCAGGCAGATGATTCCCTTGAAGGTATTTTTCATCGGGTTCGAATACCTTTCACAACGCCACCCCAACCTGCCAGGGAATGAGGTGCTGACCTGGAACCATCCTCTACTCCGTACAGGATAGCATGGCGATGTCGGGGTGAGAAAGAAGTGGGATGCTAGACGATGACCTCGGCTTCATGAGGGCGTAGAGCCTCGATGATGAAGGAGATGTGGTCGGTCGTGTCCACCTCCAGCAGTTCGATGCCGATCTTTACCTCGTCACGATCGACGCCCTTGGCGAAGTTCTTGTCCTTGAGTTTCTTCTTCACCGATTTCGGAGTCAGATCCTGCAATCGGTTGGGGCGCAATCTGGCGACGGCGATGATCAGGCCGGTCAACTCGTCACAGGCGAGAAGTGCCTTGTCGAGCTGCGTCTTGCACTGGTATCCCCACTTGGTGTAGTGGCAGTGAATCGCATGGGCGATCTCATCTTCACCACGTTCTTCCAGGAGTGCGGTGATCACCTGGGGGTGCTTCTCCGGGTATTTCTCGTAATCGGCATCGTGAAGGAGTCCGGTGATGGCCCATCGATCACGGTCTTCTCCGAATTTTTCTGCGTAGGCCTCCATGACGATCTCCACCGATCGGACATGGGCACGCAGTGCCGGGGAGTCCATCATCGAATCGAGGATCTGGCGCGCTTCTTCTCGTTGCAACGGTTCCTCCTGCTCGGGTCAGGCCTGTAGGTTCGACATCACGGACTCGATCTCTTCCACTTCCTTTGGAATGTCGCCGGTGAGGTTTTCCGATCCGCTGGCAGTGACCAGGATGTCATCCTCGATCCTCACGCCGAATCCTTCATCGGGCAGGTAGATCCCCGGTTCGATGGTGATGACAGCACCTTCAGGAACTGTCGGATCGGGCTGAACATCATGGACTTCCAGGCCGATGGGATGACCAACACCGTGGGGATAGAAATCCGCATATCCGGCGTCGCTGATCACCTTTCGCGAGATGGCATCGAGTTCCGAGTAGGCGACTCCTGCTTTGACGGCGGCGATGGTGGTCTCGAGCGATTCAAGGACGATCTGATAGATCTCCCGCTGTCGTTCGGTGAAGCTCCCGGAAGCAGGATAGGTACGAGTGACATCGGAACCGTAACCGCCGGTTCCTTCTCCGTATCGTGCTCCGCTATCGATGACGACCAGATCGTTTTCGGCGATCTTCTGGTCGTTGGCGCGGTAGTGCAGAACCGTTCCATTGAAACCTGCACCGACGATGGTTCCGTAGAAGGGGCCCCGGGAACCGCCGCTGCGATACTGGTGCTCCGCTGCCTCCTGCACTGCGAACTCGGTGACTCCTGGTTTCAGCATCGACAGGATCGCCTGATAGCCCTCGGCAGTGATCGCTGCCGATTGGCGGATCATCGCCAGTTCCGCAGGCGACTTCACCGCTCTCATGCGGGGGACCAGGAGAGATCCATCGGAGACCTGGAAGCCAGGGATGCGTTGCTGCAGTTTCTGGAAGATGGCGAGGTCTTGGCTGACGGGAGCCTCATGATTGGCGATGGGGTGCAAGCAGAGCCCCTGCTTGCTCCGCTTGCAACTCTGCAGCAGGGTGCCGGGAAAGTTCTGTGTACGGAAGACGGACTTGAAGCCGTACTTTTCACGTAACGCCCCATCGATGGGACCTCGCCACCCGTCCCATCGCTCGACCTCGGGAAGATGCGGTGCGAGGAACAGGCAAGCGGCCCGGTTCTTTTGAGGTGATTGGGGGTCGAGGAGCAAGATGGCCCCGGGTTCATCGATGATTCCGGTCAGGTATTCGAAGTTGAGATCTGGACGGAAGTCGTCGTGGAGACCGCCTCCCGTTCCTGCGAAGACGATGGCAACTGCGCCACCCAGTTCTGACAGCAGGGCACTTCTTCGGCGGGCGTATTCTTCGGCGGGGATCTGCGGGCCATCCATGGGATTCCTCCGGTTAGATTCAACTACTGATCGACTGGCCCGCACCAATTGCAGGAACGGATGGGGAGGCCAGCGCACGATGGACGTGATTGTCCAATATGACGGGACGGAAGGGAAGAGGGAGTCGATGGATGACGATCTTCGCAGTTGACCGGCTGTTGAATGGTGAGGAAAATGGAGTCCCGGCAGTTCCGTTTGACTGCCCAGAAAATAGGTTATCCGGTGAAACCCGATCGAAGACGAATCTGCTGGTTGATCACCATCCTGGTACTGGGAGTTTCTACCTCCCGTGGCCAGGTGGGGGATCTCATCGTCGAACCATATCTGCAGTCTCCATCACCCACATCGATGGTGGTCGGCTGGGAGACGGCACTCAATAGCCAGAGCCTCGTCGAGTACGGAGTGACCAGTTCCCTGGGGCAGGTCGCCAGCGGAACCAGCATTGCCAGCGGTGGCGGCGCCTTCATTCACCATGTTTCTCTTGCCGGCCTACTGCCCGATACCCGCTACTACTACAGGGTCAGTAGCGGTACCATCACCAGCGGTATCTACTTTTTCCGCACCCAACCGACAGCGTCGGATGAGTCCCCTTTCCAGTTCATCGCTTACTCCGACTGTCAGTACGGAAGCAACGGCGTGAAGCATGAAGAGGTGATCAACGACGGGGTCATCTCCTTCTGCGCTCAGGAGTACGGTCTCCCCCTCGATGAATCGATCGCCTTCTCGCTGGTTCCCGGCGATCTGGTGTCGACCGGATCCAATCACTCTCAGTGGCAGGATCACTTCTTCTCCCAGTCGAAACTGCTCTATCGCCACGTCCCCTTGCTGCCGGCTCTCGGCAACCACGAGGCGAATGCGCAGTACTACTTCGATTACCTTCAACTTCCCACCAACGGCACCGCCGGTTACGAGGAGCACTGGTACTTCCACGACCATCAAAATGTGAGGGTCATCACTCTCGACACCAATTCAGGTTACCGCATCCAGGCCCAGCTCGACTGGCTCGCCATCATGCTCGACGATGCGGCGGTGGACGACGCCATCGATTTCGTGTTCCTGCAGTTTCATCATCCTCACCTTTCGGAGATCTGGACCCCGGGCGAAACCCTCTTCAGTACCCAGGTGGTGAGCATGGTGGAACAGTTCAGCACCGTCACCGGTAAGCCATCGATCCACTTCTTCGGCCACACTCACGGCTACTCCCGCGGGCAGAGTCGTGATCACCAGCACACGATGGTCAACGTCGCCAGTGCCATGGGATCCCTCGACTACTGGGGTCTCTATCCCAACGCCGATTACGAGGAGTTCGAGTTCAGCGTGCCGGAGTGGGGCTTCGTCCTGATGGACATCCAGGCGGGACCAGACCCATCCTTCCGTTTGCGCCGGGTCAGCCGTGGCAACGATTACATCTTCCGAAACAACGAGATCATCGATGACATCCTCGTACGTCGTTACAACCTGTCGCCGGATGTCCCCGTGGCCATCTCGCCAAGTCCCGCGTCGGGTGTCATTCCCGGGGACGATGTGATTCTCACCGCCTCCTCCTTCTTCGATCCCGATGGAGATGCGCACATCGAGAGCCAATGGCAGGTCACCACATCTTCCGGCGACTACACAAACCCGGTGGTCGATCAGTGGAATCGCTTCCAGAACTGGTACCGCACACCGGCAGTGGATCCTGGCATCAGCATCGACACCGTGGTCGATCCCGACATGACTCACACCTGTCTTGAAACGGCGCTGCCCGGCTGCAGCACGGTGTACTGGCGCGTTCGCTATCGAGATCGAAGTCTCGGCTGGAG
>CBFIET010000017.1:0-12138 GCA_965661685.1 Planctomycetota bacterium | reverse complement strand
TCTGCCTTATCTTGACGCATCATCAGGACACCCCTATCGAAATTTCTCTTCCTCGCATCGTCCCGTGGCGAAGAGATCACTACCGATTCACTCACCGGCTATCCACAGTACCTCAGCGGATCACAGATTCCCTGTTTCCAGGAGAAATTGACCCGACGATGCCCGGGGAAGCAGGAACCCTCGACCCGATTGAATCGTCCAGGATACAACGATACTTTTACCCCCTGATGTGACCCGCCCTGAGGAGGAGAAATGAATCGAGCCGAAGACGATGATGCGCTTCCCGTCGAATCCACGGCACAGACAGGAGATTCAAGTGTATATCCTCTCTTCCCTCTTCCCGATGTCATCCTCTTTCCAGGCCAGGTCATCCCGCTGCACATCTTCGAGGAACGCTATCGTCAGATGGTCCGAGACCTCCTCGACTCCTCCGGTGAACTGATTCTCGGTACGGTGCTGGGAGCCGATAAGGATCTCCTCTCCGGAATCGCTCCGGTGCAATCGGTGGCGGGAATCGGACGCTTACAGCAGTACCAGACACTGGAGGATGGCAGGTTTCTCGTGATGATCCAGGGCGAGAGAAGAGTGCGTGTCGCCCCTCACCTCGGTTCTCTACCCTATCCCCAGGCGCGGATCGAGGAGATCGATGGAGAGGAGACTCGATTGCCGGTCGAGATGGGATTCTGGCTCCTTGAGGCGATCCAGAGATGCTCCAATGAGGTGGACATCCCGACGGGAGTCTCGGTGGTGCAACTCTCTGACATCCTCACCATGTTGACCCCGATGAGCAGCGAGGAACGCTACCAGCTCTTCGCGAACCCTTCTCTCGAGGACAGAATCGACAAGGTCCTCGCGATGCAAACCACTTCAGGCGAAAATCACTCCGAAGATTCTTGAACCGCAATTTCCTGCCCTTGTGATGCAGATCGATTCAATGAGGAGGAGGGTCTTTCCCTTGGATACACCGACCCAAAAGTGGCACCTCTCGCTTCTGATCGCCGTCGTGGTGATCTCCTGTGGCTCCGGCTGCCGTCATGTAGAGAAGGTACATGGGAAGACCGATCTTCCCCTCCAGTCGTGGGACCGTGAGCTGTTTCTTTCAGAGGGCGTACTCGTCTACGCCACCAGTCACGGAGCGGCCCGGGAGATCGCCGAGGCTGCCGATCGTACCACCGCTTCCTTTCGCAACCTGACGGGGGAAGAGCCGCGCCACCTGGTCTACATCGCCGTGGACGATGGGGATCCTCTCGATATGAAGATGCTGGAAGCTGGATTGCAGGGTGTTGCCCGCATCTCGGGGAAGTCCGTTCCCGAGATCCGCACCTCGATGCTCGACGAAGCGAGATCGAAGGGCAATTCAGAATCTGACGACGAGCAGGGAGAGGAGGAAGAGGCAGTCTTCAGAGCACTGCTCGGGATGATTCCTGGAATCGTTCCTGCCCCTGACAACTTCCCCGATCATCTGTGGCGAGATGCTGTCCTCTTGCCGACCAGAGCCAGAATAAATGGAGGATTCGATGAGATCCTCAGTTTCTATTACAAGCGTGAATCGATCGGGATGATGAAACAACTGTTGATCGCACCGGTGATACCCATCATTCGCAACTATCTGCACCGGTTCCTGGAAGCGATCCAGGACTCCATCGTGATCGGGGTTCACGCTCAGGGTCGAGAAGGCTGGTCCCAGGAACGGATCGACCAGCTCTTCCAGGAATCGCTCAAGGCTTCGGGACTCGACGATTTCCGCAGGAAGATCGGCAAGGATTCCAATCCAGATCCACAGGAAGAGGCTGACGACACGACTCCTGCAATACCCTCCTAGAAACACCTGTCGAGACGATATTGACTGGTGCGGAATTTCATCGAAAATCCTGTTCTGTTCAATGGTCCCGCTTCGATACAGTTTCCGAGATGTAAACCTGCAAGTTTGAAGGGCTCAAATGAAGTTGATTGGCACTCTCGCCACACTGCTGACATCGCTGATACTGATCAGTGGCTGCGCATGGACAGGGCTCAAAGAGGGTCCAACCGGTGAAGTTGATCGTCAGTTTCACGTGAGATACGTCACCTCGATGAAGGACTGTCCCGTCGGCGAATCGTTCCGGTTGTGGATTCCGGTCCCACACAACGATTTGCACCAGTTGGTCGAGGGAATGAAGGTGAGCGGCCCCACCGAAGGTAGCCTGCAAACAGAATCTCGATTCGGGAACACGATGTATTTCTTCGAGGGAGTCTGCACTTCGAAACAGATGGACTTCACGATCGAATACGATGTCACTCGACATGTCTACGATGTGGACCTGGACTCGATGACCGATGTCACCATCGAGGAGACCCCAGATGCATCGATGGCACAGTATCTCTCTCCTTCGTCTCTATGTTACGTCACACCACAGGTGAAGGCGGAAGCAGCGGAACTCGCGGAAGGAAAATCCTCCGTCATCGCCATCACCCGGGCCTTCTATGATCACATCATCGACAAGATGGCCTACGACAAGAACCACCAGGGCTGGGGCAGAGGCGACATCTCTCACGCTTGTGATGTCGGAAAAGGAAACTGCACCGACTTCCACACCTACTTCAACGCGCTGTGTCTTTCCAGCGGCATCCCCTCCCGCTTCCAGATTGGAATGTGGGGGAGGTATCAGCCTGAACTCGGTGAGTACCAGACCGGTGGCTATCACTGCTGGACCGAATTTCATGTGCCCGGTCGTGGCTGGGTTCCAGTGGATATCTCGGAAGCAGATAAGGACTCACCGCTCAACAAGGATCTGTACTTTGGACAGCAAAGTGGAAACCGTGTCACCCTCAGCAGCGGGCGGGATATCGTCCTGATGCCCCAGCAGTCGGGTGCTCCACTGAATTTCTTCGTGAATCCCTACGCCGAAGTCGGTGGCAAGACATTTCAAGGCGTCAACAAGAGGTGCTTCTGGAGCGACCTCAACGGAAGTGAGTAACAGATGAATCAGGAACCGAAATCGGTAGATGACAAGCCTGTCGTGATGGAGTTGGAAGCGGGCAAACACGCCTGGTGCAGCTGTGGGCTCTCTTCCAATCACCCCTTCTGTGACGGTTCCCACGGGGGCACCGGCAACACTCCCGTCGTCTTTGAACTGGAGGAATCTCGTAAGGTGGCACTGTGCGCCTGTAAGAAGACCTCCGGTGCTCCCTTCTGTGACGGCTCTCACTCTTCCTGAGGCGCTGCAGGAAAGCCTCTGAACGCGGGATGGGCAGTAGAAGCGACACCCCGGCCCCTTTATCATCTCGGTTCTGCTGAGTTGCTCCCGGTCCAATCGGACCGCAGCTTCGAACAGAACTCACACGATGATTGGGTAAATCCTATGAAAACGGTAACCGTACTCGCTCTCGGTCTGATTTCGGGAATCTGCTACGCTCACGACCCTCACGATGACATCCCGCCGCCATTTCTGGCCATCGACAAGATCGAGCAGGAAGATCCCTTCCGTCAACTCGATGACGTGCTTCCAACCCCCACCGAATCCCGACTCGCATCAGGAGCTCCTGGTCCCGGGTACTGGCAGCAACAGGTCGACATGGATATCGACGTCAAGCTCGATGCGGTCAATCACAGACTCGAGGGCAAGGAACACGTCACCTACCACAACAACTCACCTCACACCCTCACCTACCTGTGGATGCAACTCGATCAGAATCGCTTCCGGGACACCTCCATCGGAAGACTCTCCGATGCGGGCGGCATGGAAGATGAACAGAGCATTCGATGGCTGAGAAGGCTCGCATTCCAGGACGAGTTCCAGGGTGGTTACGAGATCACGAGCGTGCTGGGAGCCAGCGGAACTGAACTTTCACACACCATCGTCGACACCATGATGCGCATCGATCTATCCTCTCCGCTCAAACCAGGAGACAGCCTCGAGTTTGATGTTTCGTGGAATAACTCCATCGTCAATGCTGATCTCCTCCGCGCCCGCGGCGGCTACGAGTGGTTCGAGGAAGCCGGCAACGCCATCTACGAGATGGCGCAGTGGTTTCCGAGGATGTGCGCTTACACCGACTACGCCGGGTGGCAGAACAAACAGTTCATCGGCAGTGGTGAGTTCACCCTGGAGTTCGGGAACTACAAGGTCGCCATCACCGTCCCCGATACTTTCGTGGTCAGCGCGACTGGAACCCTGAGCAATCAGGGAGAGGTGCTCACCTCCCAGCAATCGGAACGACTGATCACCGCTTCTACAGCGAATCATCCCATCTTCATCATCACTCCGGAGGAAGCGCTCGAGAACGAGAAGAAGCAATCCACAGGCGAGAAGACCTGGGTCTTCGAGGCAGATAATGTTCGTGACTTCGCCTGGGCTGCCTCACCCAAGTTCATCTGGGATGCGATGGGAGTCACCATCCGTGGAGGACAGACGCCGATGGCGATGTCCTTCTATCCCAATGAAGGGGAACCTCTGTGGAGTCGCTATTCGACCCATGCCGTGGCACACACCCTCGAGGTCTACTCGCAGATCAGCATTCCATATCCGTATCCCGTGGCCATCAGTGTCAACGGTCCCGTCGGGGGAATGGAGTATCCGATGATCTGCTTCAACGGACCGCGCCCCGAAGAGGATGGAACGTACTCGATCAGAACCAAGTATGGACTCATCGGAGTCATCATTCATGAAGTTGGGCACAACTGGTTCCCGATGATCATCAACTCCGATGAAAGACAATGGACCTGGATGGATGAAGGTCTCAATACCTACGCACAGTTCGTCACGGAACAGCTGTGGGAAGAGAAGTACCCTTCTCGTCGTGGAGAAGCGCGGAACATCACCGGTTTCACGACCAGTACCGACCAGATGCCGATCATGACCAACAGCGAACAGTTGATTCAGTTCGGGAATAACGCCTACGCCAAGCCTGCCACTGCATTGAACATCCTGAGAGAGAGCGTGCTCGGTCGGGAACTGTTCGACTTTGCCTTCCGGAAGTACTCCGAGAGATGGGCATTTCGTCGACCTGAACCTGCCGATCTTTTCAGAACTCTTGAAGATGCCAGCGGCATCGACCTCGACTGGTTCTGGCGTGGCTGGTTCTACACCACTGATCATGCCGACATCGCTGTCGACCGGGTGGTTCGATTCCATCTGGACACCGGAGACCCCGATGTGGAGAAACCTCTCCAGAAGGCGGAAAGGGACGCCGATCCCGAATGGATCAGCCGAACCAGGAACGAAGGCGTGACCCTTCGCTCACAGCGGTATCCTGAACTGCTCGATTTCTACAACTCATTTGATGAGATGGAAGTTACCGAGAGCGACCGAAGGGGATATGAACGCTTCATCAGTCGTCTTGAAGAGGGAGATGCAGAACTGCTCCAGAGGCGATGGAACTTCACCGTGATTCGACTCAGGAACTACGGAGGCCTGGTGATGCCAGTTCCTCTGAAGGTGGTCTTCGCCTCGGGAGAAGAGGAACTGGTGCGACTTCCTGCAGAGCTGTGGAGGTCCAATCCCAGGGTGATCTCTCGTCTGCTCGTCACCGATGAACCGGTGGTCAGGGTAGAGGTCGATCCCTTCCTGGAGATCGCCGACGCCGATCGAAGTAACAACACCTTCCCGCAAGAGATCGACCAGCAACGCTTCAAGATCCGCCCCGATTCCGATCGATCCAATCCGATGCAACGTCATCGAGACGAGTTGCTTCGCATCGAGGCTCAGATCGCTGCCAGTCGATTGGGTCGGGAAATTGCCTCTCGAATTCAGGCTCGAGAGGTTGGTACGCCGGTTCCAGCAGCGGCGAAACTACTCGGTGATCTCCAGCAAGGTACGCTTGTCGATCCATTCGGAGAGTTGCTCTCCGTCTTCAACGTCTCTGAAGATGAGGGGCTCGCCCGCATCGTCAGTGTCGGGCCCGACGGAGACGCGGGTACAAGAGATGACATCACGTGGATCCTCAGGTCGGACGGCAGCATCGAGGAAGTCACCGATCAGAGTGATCGGTAACGAAGATCACTCCGACTGGATCTCCACCACCTCTTCGATCACTTCCCCGTCCACCACCATGGCGGGGAAGGGGTCGACGGGGAGGAATCCACTCAGATCTGGAATCACCACCAGGTATTGACCGGGTTCACTGACCAGGACGCGATAACCATTGCCGGTCCTTCCTCGAGTGACCACCACTCCATCGTGGCCGATCGCTTCGACCGATGGATGCCAGGAGAGGTCCCAGGGAACCGATGTTCCCGCTTCCTCGAGATACAACCTCATCCCCACCGCAGGCTCCAGTTCGAGAACGAATTCATTGGGACCTTGCATGGTGACCTCGACCTGCTGATGGGTAGGTCGGTAATTCACATCGGAACAGGAAATGATCATGTTTCCGACCGGAGCCTGGAACATGAACAGGCCGTTGGCTGCATCGCCGACAGGCACCGCACCCGCCCCTGGAGTACCCGGGGGGCGAAGCGGCGCCCAGCGGATCAAGCTTGGAAATGCGTTCCCCGATCCATCTGCCAGTACCGCCTGCACCGTGACATCCACAGCCGCCGGCAATTCGATGCTCGCATCGAGCAATCCACCATCCGGAACCTCGAAGAGGCCGCCAACACCCACCGGGAGAACCAGGATGCTGAAAGTCCCCGGCTTCACCTGGACAGGACCCCACTCCCACAAGAATCCTCCAGCGACCGAGGTACTCTGCATGGTGTTGCTGTACACCTCGATGGTGTCATTGATCGGATCGGTCCCCGGTCCGGTGGGGCGCACGCGCACCGAGAAGTTATCGAGATCCCACCCTTCCGGAATGTAGACGGTCCCGGCCAGGTCGACGCGTTCCTCGTCATCGAGGGGAATCTCCAGCTCCAGTTCGAGCAGCCCCCCTGCTTCCAGATCGAAGGCGACCTCATCAAAGATCTCTGGCTGATGAGCCCAGTGCCCCGATTCCAGCGTGGCCGTCCAGGAGCCCGGAAGCAATCCCTCCAGCAACTTCTCCGTGATCCCGGTGACGGGGATCTCGGAGTGGGGCGATCCGACTCTTCCTTGCTCTCGAATTCTCAGGACCACACCCTCTCGCTCGACATCTCCAAAGATGCGGACCATCGTCGATCCGCTCCTCTCCAGACTCAGTTCCCGCTCGCCACCTGCCACCAGGTCCACCGTGATCCGTCGCCACTGATGCCCTGCGGCTCTGGCATGAATCGCAACGGCGGACCCGATCGATCCGATTCGACCATCCAGCGCCACCGGACTCTCATCCGTGACGATCTTTGCATCCTGAGGCAAACTCCAGCCGGGATGGGGAAGAGAACTCCTCGAATAATCCTGAACACGGATCACCTCGATGTTCGTGAGAGGCTCACCCGTTTCTACAGATTTCAGGTGCAACATCGTCAAGGCGTCATAACGAATGATGATCCTCAAGTTGCCGGCGGCACTGGCACGAATCGCACCCGATGGCGCAACCACTCGTGCAGGGCGACTCTCGAGCACCGCCCCGAAGAACTCGATCGTTCCGTTCTGGTCGATCAGGGTGTTGAACCTGCCACCGGAGACTGGAATCGATCTCGAACCGGCTGCGGTGCCGATCTGCAACTGTCCGGAGACCTGGAGAAGCGAGGCGGGAGCCTCCTCCAGCATCAGTTCCCCCATGACCCTGGCCATCCCATCGGGAACCGGTTGCTGGGAGCCTCTGCCGTTCGAATTACTCGATCCCCTGCCATTTCTGGAACCGGTGGATCCATTACTTCCACGGCGATCTCCACCGTCATCCCGTGAATCGTTTCCTTGCTGGTCGATTCCTGATTCGCTTCTTCCTCCTGAAGATGGATCGTTGGACCGGGCGGCGTTACCTCTCTCGTCACCGAAGCGTCTGGCATTCCCATCGGGGCCGGAGTCAGAGCCACCGCCATTGCGGGCACTACTGCTTCCGTTGCCAGATGTTCCTGAAGTCCGAGATGATCCGGAGCCGGACAGATCGATACCGGGAGCACCACCGTCATCGATCCCCGCCACACCACTGCTCCCATCCATCGGCCATTCACCGGAGCCAGGTCCATCATCGGGGAGGAGCATCACCATCAGCAGGATGATGATCAACATGATGGAGGCAGTGATGATCAGGATGCGCGGATTCAAGGAGATCTCCTCGTGGACGGGTGCTGGGTCATCTTATTGTACCCTTCAACTCTCAATTGTCAGGCCCATGAGATTTGAAGAAGTTCAACTGATCACCCTCGCGAATCAACCGGGAAACAATACCCTTTTTCAGGTCAATCGACATCTTCTTTCCCGAATCCTCCAGCGTCAATGACACATCTCTTTTCGGGTGAAGTGTCAATTCCTGCACCTTGTGATCTTCCCACCGAAGCGAGACCTCGACCCCAAATCGGGTACGGAGTCCGCGACAAGAACCTTCACTCCAGGCGGGAGGAAGAGCCGGTAGCAGCTGGAGCATCGAGCCGTGCGATTGCAGCAGTGCTTCGGCGACACCAGCGGTGGCACCGAAATTCCCATCGATCTGAAAGGGAGGATGATCATCGAGAAGATTGGGCAAGGTCGACCTGGCAAGTTGCAGTTGAAGACTCTCTTGAACCTTTTTCCCATCCCCCAACCGGGCAAAGAAATTGAGCAACCATGCACGACTCCAACCGGTGTGTCCTCCCCCATGAGAGAGTCGGTACTCGATGGAACTGCGTGCCGCTTCGATCAGATCGGGAGTATCTATCCGGTTCCACTCCTCGCCAGGATACAGGGCGTAGAGGTGGCTCATGTGGCGATGGCCAGGTTCAACCTCTTGCCACGGTCTTGACCACTCCATGATCCTTCCGTCACTTCCGATGCTGGTGGTGGCAAGATTGCTCAGGGCGGCCCTGACCGTAGCGACCACTTCATCGTCGATCTCGAGGATCTCTGCGCTGGAGAGGGTCATGGTGAACAGGTCTCGGATGATCTGCTGGTCCATCGCATTTCCCATGCCCACATCTGCGGTCTGCCCATCGGGAGTACGGTAGGAGTTTTCCGGTGAAGAGGAGGGGCCACTGACCAGCTGACCTGTCACTGGATCCTCTACCAGGTAATCGCAGAAGAACTCGCTGGCCCCTCGAAGTACCGGCCAAGCCCGTTCGCGCAAGAACTCCTCATCGCCACCGTACTGGTAATGCTCCCACAGATGCCTGCACAACCACGCTCCTCCCAGGGGCCACATCCCCCATACGGTCCTTCCGATGGGAACGGTGAATGCATGGACATCACTGGTATGGTGCGCGACCCATCCGGGAGCATCGTAGAGTTCTCTCGCCGTCTCTTCTCCTCGTACCACGAGTTTCTCGATGAAGTCGAAGAGCGGTTCATGACACTCCGCCAGGTTGGTGACCTCCGCCGGCCAGTAGTTCATCTGCAAGTTGATGTTGATGTGATAGTCAGCATTCCATGGAGCTGCGATGTGAGGACTCCAGATCCCCTGCAGATTGGCGGGCAATGCTCCCCGCCTCGATGACGAGATCAGTAGATATCTCCCGAACTGGAAGAAGGTGGCGATCAGATCCCGGTCCTCGTCTCCATTTCGTACCGAGGCCAGCCTGACATCGGTGGGAATCGACCGTTTCGACTCTCCACCGAGATCGATGGAAACCCTCGACATCAACGCCCGGTGATCGGCCCCCTGAGCGGTCCTCAACTGCTCGTACATCCCCCTGGGATCGATGGGATCGGCACTGGCGAAGTGAAGAGTTTGTAGCAACTTCTCATCAAGGCCCCGGTCGGGATCGCTGGCGGCGGTGATGAGGATCAGCACCGAATCGGCATCGATCACGGAGATCTTCTGACCGCTCGTCTTCAACAACCCACCAGCGGTCACGACGCTCATCTGGCACTCGAAGAAGGCTCCAGGATGCTCATCACCATGGGAGGCACGGCCGCCAAACCTGACCCATGCGCGATTCCCTTCGACACGGATCGGTTCAAGGATCTTCCCGTTCACCTGCCGTGACAGTCCCACATCGATGGAGATCGACGACGGTTGATCCGCATCGAGTAGCGTGGCGAGGCACTCATCTGGCTTGCTGGCAATTACCCTTCGGCGATATTGAACCCCCTTCGAGTCATACTCGATGGTGACCTCTGCCTGGTCGAGATCGAGCCAGCGGCGATAATCACGTAACTCGGCGAGACCCGACTGTTCGATCTCGAGATCCGCCAGCGTCTGGTACGAACGGGTCCACCGAGAAGACATGAATTCCTTCTGGACCAGTTTCTGCGCCTCCACTACCTCGCCCTCGAAGATCAACTCGCGAGCCCGATCCAGATGTACGTGAGCTCCTCGTCGAACTCTTCGAGCGGGAGATCCCGCCCAGATTCCATCTTCGTTGAGTTGAATCTTCCAGTTGCGGGGTTCGCCGTAGACCATTCCACCGAGCCGACCATTGCCAACCGGAAGTCCACGAGTCCACTCGGTACCGGCAGGATCTCGATACCAGATCAGGTGGTCCCCCTCCGGTCGCTTCGCCAGTCCCAGTGTACGCAGCGAGCCACCGGGACCGGTGGCACCCTCCCCCTGCGTCGCAAGGTACTGTCGAGCGAGCAGCGTCGCCTTCAGCGAACCAGCAGGAGCTGGCCAGTCCTTCCAGGCGATGTCATCTCCCATTCGCCCCAGCCAGGTTCCACCGTCCAGCGGTAGCTTCCCATCGGGACCGAGAAGGAACACGCTGCCCGATGTGATGCCGCCATTACCGCCGGTATCGACCACACGGATTGCGATGAGGTTCGCTCCCGGAACGACCAGCTGTCCCGGAATCGTGTAACGACGATCGTTGTTCCAGCCCTTGCCCTCACCGATCTTTTCCCCGTTGAAATAGGTCTGATCCTGATCATCGATTCGTCCGGCATGAAGAACCAGTTCCTTACCCACCCACGTCTCCGGGAGGATCACGTAAGCCTTCAGCCATGCCGTGCCGTCGTAGGCACCGAAGCTCTTCTCCCACGCACCAACCACCTCGACCGGAGTCCAGCCCTCTTCCACATCGAGAGACCCGGCATTGATGTTGTCGACGGGAATGAATAACGAGAGAGAGAGCAGGACCGAAAGCAGCTTCATCGATGACATGATTCCTCCTACGGCTGACAGGATGCACCTCGCTGGCTGGTGTTCCAAGCCCCTGCGAAGGCAATCTCGAGGAGAAGGTCTTCTTGCAATAGAAAAGGAGGTCCAGACACCTCGGTGTCTGGACCTCCTCGATCGATCCAACCAATCAGTGGCGCTTCATAGACTATGAAGCGTACTTGACCGTTCAGCCGTACGGCTTCGTCCGAGGTGTCGACACCTCCTTGTTGGCAAGAATCTCATCGAGAGCCTTCTTGACGTAATTCTCACCGGATCGACGGTTGTCGAATGCTCCCTGGTAGAGAATCTTGTCATTCTTCAGGATGAAAACATGAGGAGTCCGCTTGGCTCCAAATTTCTTTCCAACCTTGCCGTTGAAGTCGGTCAGGATCTGATGCTTGACCTCGTACTGCTTGCTGAACTTCTTGAGTCCCTCGACGGTATTGAACTTGGTCGAGCAGACACCGAACCACTGCACTCCCTTGCCCTTGTACTCCGCCGCCAGGTTTTGCACTTTTTTCGCCTGGTACAACGGCTTTACCGCCGGGCAGCCTGACTCGGTCCATTCCAGTACGATGACCTTGTCCTTCAGACTCTCCGAGTTCACTGACTTTCCATCGAGGTCAGTCAACGTGAAGTTGTACTTGGTGGGCTCCTTGGCCTTCTCATCCCCTGCGTGGAGGAAACCCACCGCAGTGAAACAGAGGGCAATCGTGAGAATCGTTGCGACGCTCTTCATCGGCCGCATCCTTTCAGGTTGCAAGATCCGGTGTGGATCCTGATCAGTGGAAACTATTTCTGTTTTTGCGGCACACCCTTGATGGTGATCGCCGGAAACCCGGGAACCGGCCCCTTGGCCTTTCCTGGACTGGGTACCAGTGTGACACCCAGCATCGATGGATGGAACCCCACCCCCAGCTCTGACAGGTCGAATCGCACTTCCCATCGGGAAGTATTGGGGATACCTGAGTCCTGAGTCCCGATCCTCACCGAAGCCTCGGAGATCAGACCCGCCTCGATGCCATGAGGGTACGCAAGCCAGCGCACCGGAACCGCAGGGCGACGATCGTC
>CBFIET010000016.1:0-7304 GCA_965661685.1 Planctomycetota bacterium | reverse complement strand
CGATGGCTGCGCCTGCGGCAAGCCCGGAGGTGACAAAGGTTCTGCGATCCATCGTTGTACCTACCTCTCTCGATTCCGGATGACAGCACGGATCTGCAGGTCTCACAAGAAACGACCTGTGTGCCATCCCGGTGAGATTGGCCCCCCTTGCGGCGATCTCCAAGGGAACGATTGGCCCCGCCTGAAGGGTCGTGGTAAGCCAATGGTCAGGATCTGCACTTTCCAGGTCAGGGATCGCAGCACTGGAGGATTTTTGAAGATACGTCGCATCGAGGTCTACCAGGTCGACCTGCCTCTGGTCGAGGGCTCCTACCGCTGGTCGGGGGGAAAGTCGGTGGAGGTTTTCGATAGCACCGTGGTGCGGATCGAAACGGACGAGGGAATCACCGGCCACGGAGAGATCTGCCCCCTCGGTCCCTTCTACCTGCCCGCCTATCCATCGGGAGCCCGCAACGGGATCGCCGAACTTGCACCGCAGCTCATCGGAGAGGATCCGTGCAAGCTGCTGCAGATCAATCAACGGATGGATGCCTGCCTCAAGGGTCATCCCTACGTGAAATCTGCCATCGACATCGCCTGCTGGGACATCCTCGGTCAATCGTGTGGAGTTCCCATCAGCACCCTGCTCGGAGGAAGCCACGGTGAGGATTTCGTTCTCTACCGAGCCATCTCCCAGGAAGCTCCCGAGGCGATGCGCGATAAGGTGCACCGATACCGGGAAGAGGGGTACACCCGCTTCCAGTTGAAGGTCGGCGGAGATCCAGATGTCGACATCGAACGGATTCACCAGGTGCGATCGATCCTCGAGCCCACCGATCTCCTCATCGCAGATGCCAACACAGGCTGGACGCAGCACTCTGCGATGCGAGTGGTTCGGGCTGTTCGTGATCTCGATGTGACCATCGAGCAGCCGTGCGAGAGTTACAGGGAATGCCTTGCAGTGCGACGCAACTGCGACCACCCCTTCGTTCTCGACGAGGTGATCGATGGACTCGATATTCTCATGCGTGCCAGTGCAGATCTGGCGATGGATGCGGTCAACATCAAGATCTCCAAGTTCGGTGGACTGACCCGAGCCAGGCAAGCACGAGATCTATGCATCGAGCTGGGAATTGCCATGACCATCGAAGATGCGTGGGGAGGTGATATCGTCACCGCCGCCATCTCTCACCTTGCACACTCCACCCCACCGGAGTTACTACTGACCGCAACAGATTTCAACTCCTACGTCACCGTCCCCATCGCCGAGGGTGCACCGAAGCGAATCAACGGACGGATGGCCTCCTCCCCCGCCCCGGGACTGGGTGTCAAACCGATCTCCACGGCACTGGGGGATGCAGTCCTGAAAATTGAATGAACGGAAACCAGCGATGGAAATTCAGATCGACGACAAGCAGGCACTGGTATGTGGAAGCAGTCAGGGGATCGGACTCGCCTGCGCCCGCCAACTCGCCAGCATCGGCGCACGGGTGACACTCTGTGCCCGCAACGAAGCGGACCTCGATGCCGCGCTGGAAACCCTGCCCGGTTCAGGTCACACGCGAGTCGTCGCGGATTTCAACGAGCCGGAGACGCTGACCTCGGCGGTACAGTCTCACATCGATGAACACGGTCCGTTCCAGATCCTCATCAACAACTCCGGAGGCCCGCCAGGAGGACCACTCTTTGACGCCCAGGCGGATGAGTTCGGAGTGGCGATGCAACGGCACCTGATCTGTAACCATCGCCTGGTCCAGACGCTGGTTCCCGGCATGAAGGAGAGTGGCTACGGCAGGATCGTCAACATCATCTCCACCTCGGTGAGGGAACCGATCGCCGGACTGGGAGTTTCCAACACCACCCGCGGTGCAGTGGCCTCGTGGGCCAAGACGCTGTCGAAGGAACTGGGGCCCGATGCCATCACCATCAACAATGTCCTGCCCGGCTTCACCGACACCTCTCGATTGAGCCAGTTGATGGAGAAGCGAGCTGCGGCGCAGGGAACCACCGTCGAACAGGTCGAGGCGACCTGGATCGATTCGATCCCCGTGGGAAGACTCGCCTGTGCCGATGAGATCGGCTCCGCCGTGGCGTTCCTCTGCTCACCCGCTGCCGCCTACATCACGGGAGTCTCGTTGCCAGTGGATGGCGGAAGACTCAACCTCATCTAGATTCGAAACCAGGGAAGGGTACGGCTATCACGATGGATCGTTCCAGCCTCAGCGAGGTCCTGCATTTCATCGACGGGGAACGGATCCCCTCCGCGGATGGTGCAACCCTGACCAACATCGAACCGGCGACCGGTGAGGTGCTGGGAACCATCGCCTCCGGCGCCATCGATGAGGTGAATGGTGCCGTCGATGCGGCGAACCGTGCCCTTGAACACTGGTCAAACCTCTCCAGCGAGGAGAGGGGAAACCATCTGGAACGACTGGCGGGTGCCATCGAGGAAGACCTCGACGATTTTGCCCACGCCGAGAGCATCGACAACGGCAAGCCCATCGCCGCCGCCCGCACCATCGACATCCCCAGGGCCGCAGCTAATCTACGCTTCTTCGCCGGCGCCGCCCGATACCAGCATGAAGAGGCACACCGAACACGACTCCCTGGCGACGATCTGTGGAACGTGGCGATCAGAAAGCCGGTCGGCATCGCAGGATGCATCTCGCCGTGGAATCTGCCCCTCTACCTGTTCACCTGGAAGATCGCCCCGGCACTTGCCGCAGGCTGTACCGTCGTCGGTAAACCGTCGGAGATCACCCCGGTCACCGCCGACCTGCTCGCCCGGGCCGCCCAGCGATCGGGATTCCCGCCGGGAGTTCTCAACATCGTTCACGGCACCGGACCGGCAGCGGGAGCCGCCATCGTCGAGCACTCACAGATTCCCGCACTCTCCTTCACCGGTGGAACAAGCACCGGCGCCGCCATCGCCTCCGTTGCGGCACCGCGGTTCAAGAAGACGCTACTCGAACTGGGTGGCAAGAACCCGACGGTGATCTTTGCCGACTCCGATGTGGAGGCTGCGGTGGAGGGAGCAACCCGCGCCGCATTTTCCAATCAGGGACAGATCTGCCTGTGCGGTTCGCGCATCCTGGTCGAGCGGAGCATCGCCGACCAGGTCACCGAAGCACTGGTCGAGCGTGCCTCCCGGATGACCATCGGAGATCCGCTGGAAGAGACCACCGAGGTGGGAGCACTCGTTTCCGCCGAACACCGCGACAAGGTCGAGCAATGCCTGCAGATCGCATCGGACGAGGGTGGTGAAATCCTCTGTGGAGGAGAGCGGGCGGCACCCGCCGGCCGTTGCCAGGATGGCTACTTCCTGTCGCCGGCAGTGATTCGAGGTCTCGATCCCACCTCGACGACAAACCAGGAAGAAATCTTCGGACCGGTCGCCACCGTGATCCCCTTCGATGACGAGGATCAGGCGCTGCAGATCGCCAACGGTGTGCGCTACGGACTCGCCGCCAGCATCTGGACCCGCGACATCGATCGCGCATTGCGCGTCTCGGAACGGATCGAAGCGGGAACGGTGTGGGTCAACTGTTGGATGAAGAGAGACCTGCGCACCGTCTTCGGAGGTGTCAAGGAGAGTGGCCTGGGAAGAGAAGGGGGCACCGACTCACTCGCCTTCTTCCAGGAACCGACCAATGTCTGCATCCGTTTTGACTCCAGAGGACAGGAACCGAGCCGATGAATGACGTGACGATGAGTGACCGCGCCCCCGAGCCGGTGGGCCCTTACCCCCATGCCCGCAGGGCCGGGGATTTCATCTTCCTCAGCGGAGTCGGTCCCAGATCGCGCGATAGTGCCGAGATTCCGGGGGTAACCCTCGATCCAGCGGGAAACATCGTAGACTACTGTATCGAGACCCAGTGCCGTTCCTGCTTCGAGAATGTCCGCAAGGTGGTCGAGGATGCGGGAGCACGCTGGGAGGAAGTGGTCGATGTCACCGTCTTCCTCACCGACATGAAGAAGGATTTCGCCTCCTTCAATCGGGTCTACGAGCAGTATTTCGGGGAGACACGGCCGTGCCGCACCACCGTCGAGGTGGGTGCATTACCGACTCCCATTGCGGTGGAACTGAAGGTTACGGTGTACGCCCCGCGCAGTTGAGGAGTCAGCACTTGAACATCGTCCAGGGTAAGGCTCTTCCCATCTCTCTCATCGGAGTCGGTCTGATCATCCTGGTGATCAGTTACGTGATGATGCCCTCCGATACCGATCCGACCCCAGCAATCGTGCAGAACGGAAACGGAAGCAGCGAGACCACGAGCACCGATCCGACCGGGATCTTGCCCACCGAACCGCAGGTCACGACACCGGTGGTGGCCGCAGGACCCAGCATGAGATTCGCCGGTCAGGTCTTCGATGTCTCCACCGGTTCTCCCGTCGCGGGAGCCACCGTCGCCTTCCGCGACATCAGTGGTTCGCGGCCCCTCGGCCATTCCCGTGCGAGAGCGGGAGGCGAGTTCGCGGTGGACCTTCCCGAATGTGATCGGGCCTGGATCACCGTCCGCTGCGCCGGCTACGCCACTTCACGCTGGCACTGGGGACCGGATCTACTCTCCGATGCAGAGTCGAGTACCGATGCCCATCCGGAAGACCTGTTTCTCGCCATCTCGCCGGAGAGTGTCGTGTGGGTATCGATGATCGCTCCCGATCTGGAACTGCCGGAGAATCCAACGGTGGAGATCCGCATGCTGCAGGCGCGAACACCCCGCGAACTGGGATCTGCCGTGAAGATCCCACCACAATCTCTCGATGACTCTGCCCTTCGTCTGGGTGGATTGCTGGCTGGACGCCATCTGATCTCGTTGCGATCGGGGACCCGCGTGCTGGCCCGCAGAGAGGTGGAGATCGGCGAGGGAGAAGATCGGGAAGTGGTCTTCCAGCTTGGCCCTTCCATCCAGGTTTTCGGTGAAGTCCTGCGCAATGGCATCCCCGTCGAGGGTGGTACGGTACAGACCTGGTGTCGGGAGACCCAGGCATCGTCGTCACTTCCCGTCGACAGCAGAGGACTCTTTGAAACTCGTCTTCCTGGCCCGGGATTCTGGCGCTTCATCTGGACCTCCAAGGAGGCCAACGGCGATGGAACCACCGTCGAGATGGAACTCACGGAAGACACCAATCTCGTCATCGAGCTGAAGACAGGAACCCTCGATGGACTGGTGATCGGTCCCGATGGATCTCCGCTGTCGGGGATGCAGGGCAGCCTCTTCGGACCTCGTCCCTTCTCCTTCATCACCGATGAAACGGGACGCTTCTACATCGACGAGATCCCCTACGGTAAGTACAGGTGGGTCTTTCTCGGTCAGCCAGAAGGTGTCTTTACCCCACGAGCTCACTTCGATGTTTCGGGAGACACCAGCGAGGTGTTCCAGTTCTCCGGGGCGAGTCGATTGCTGGTTCAGGTCAGCAAGGCGGCAGACGAATACGCCCGACCCGATGCGGCTTCTGCTCCCGTCTATCGCATCGCACAGGACGGCGCCTTGTCGCCGCTGAAGAGAACCGAGAATGCCGACGAGTTCTGGTGGCCGAGGGAGGGTGGACTCGGTGTCGTCTACCAGCGCGGTTGGACCCCCTATTTCTTCACCACCGGTCCCGTCGATCATCCGGTGCCGGTCGAAGCTCTGCTGCAACCTGCGGGAGAAGTGACGGTATCTCTGGTCAGCCTCGACGGAGAGTTGCTCACCAACCACCCCTTCACCATCGAACCGCTGTCCGCTCCCGATCTGCCCGCCGCCTGGAGTCAGCGCGCCACTGGCCCGCGAGGGTCGTGCCGTGTGACGCTTGCCCCCGGGGAATACGAGATCCGCTCGCAACTCGATGGTGGCCCGGCGTCGGCAACGATCTTCATCCAGCCACAACAGTCGACCCGACTGCGCCTGCCGTAGATCGATGCGCTCAGATGATCCTCAGGGTTGAGAGGGTCAGCACCATCGACAGGCTGACTGCCGCCGTCAGTGCCATCAGGATTCGCGAATCGGTTTGTCGCTCTTCAGATCGCAGGATCTGCCAGCTGGTGAAGATGATCGCCAGGAGACCGCAAACTGACCATCGCCGACCACGCCCACGGCTCTGCCGGGATTTCCTCGGTCTCGAGTGCCAGCCATACCAGCAGACACATCTCCAGCAGCAGGATCACCGGGATGGTGACGATCATCAGGAGATTGAAAAAACGGGCTGCTACGATCTTCACCGACCGAGTTCTCTCAGCACCGCCCGCACCGGAGAGGCGTCGAAGCCGGTCAGTTTCAGCGGCAAGGCGATCAACTCGTAGAGCCCCGCCGCCACCGCATCGAGAACGATCCCCTCGAGGATGAGGATGTCGTGTCGGCGACACGCATCGTGGGAGGGCAACTCCTTCGATGTGGAGACATCGACGCTGGGGGTATCGACCCCGATCAATCGGACTCCCTGTGCGGCCAGGTGATCGATCAACTGCGGGGCGAGCCCGGCGAAATCACCTCCCCACTGCTCAGGATCGGGATGGGTGCCGGTGGCGAGCAGCAACCGTTCGCTGCGAGGCGCTGTCGGCAGGTGGTCGATGTCGATCTGACCTCCCCGCTCGACATCGATCTTCATCACCTCGCACTCTCCGATACAACGCTGCAGATCGACCATCTCGATGGTGTCTCCATCGGCATCGTAATGACTGGGGGCATCGAGATGGCTGCCGACATGAACCGTCGACCGCATCGTCGACAGGGTCAGGTTGTCATCGTTTCGAAGATCGAGCAGTACCTCACGAGTCAGCGGAGAATCGCCCGGGAAGACTGCGATGGAAGGGGTCAATGCCGGAGAGATGTCGATCAACTTCACGACTCTCCTCACATCCTGGAACGGATCGCCCACAGATCGGGAAACATCGGGCGGAACAGAGACTTCTTGAGGAACTCGACGCCGTCACTTCCGCCGGTACCGACCTTGGTACCGATGGTCCGCTCTGCCAGCTTCACGTGGCGGTATCTCCACTCCTGCAATCCCTCATCGATGTCGGTGAGGAGTTCCAGCAGCACCGTCACATCGGGTCGTTCCCGGTAGATGCGCAGCAACTCCTCCTGGATCGACGGGTTCGCTGCCAGCGGTTCCTTCACATCCCGCTCGAGAACCTCGGCAGGAACTTCACAGCCGATGCCAGCGAGGAACTGGTGGAAGCGATCCTGTAGCGTCGGCGCTTCGAATGCCGCCACCACCTCGTCATACAGAGGAACGCCCTGCTTGATTCCAGCCAGCATCTGCTTGCGCTTGTGACCGAGACGAAACTCCAGGATGCGAAACTGCACCGACTGGAATCCGCTGGCGGTATCGAGGCGATCACG
>CBFIET010000015.1:0-4265 GCA_965661685.1 Planctomycetota bacterium | reverse complement strand
TCCATCGCAGAGCTCGGAGCAATGATTCCGAAGAGTGGTGGCGACTACATGTTCGTGCGTCGAGCATTCAGCTCCCGTGTCAGTTATCTGTTTGGAGTGATCTCGGGTCCCGCCGCCTGGACGGTGGGTACTGCATTCGTTGCAGGTACCCTTGGAAAGCATCTCAACAACCTGATTCCGCAAGTTCCCCCGGTTGTCGGAGCAGCGGTCGCCATTGTGATCCTGGTGATGATTCACCTTCGAGGTGTCAAGGCCGGCGCAATCTTCAACAACACCACGACGCTACTGAAGATATTTCTCATCCTCGGGTTTGTGATAGCAGGTCTGGGAATGGTATCGCTCGGAGATGAGTCGGCTACCTTCGGGGTCCAGCAGAACGTAGCCTCCGAATCACCTCAGGGCTGGAGACTGCTGGAAAAGATCTTCTACTACAGCATCTTCGCGCAGTTTGCCTTCGCCGGGTACAACGCACTGGTGCTGATGGCGGGGGAGGTACGGGATCCCGGCAAGAATATCCCTCGGTCGTTGATCTTCGGACTGGGTGGAGTGGCACTGCTGTACTTGCTGGTGACCCTGGTCTTCGTACTCGTGACCCATCCTGCCGACATGGTTGGCCCGGATGGGAAGGGTATCGCAGACCTCGGTACCTTCACGGCAAAGCGTCTCTTTGGAGACGGTGCTGCCACCCTGTTCGACATCCTGTTCGTGCTGATCCTCATCTCGACCCTCAGCAGTTGTATCCAGGTCTCTGCCAGGATCAGCTGGAGGATGGCGTGCGAGGGGCAGTTGCCAACACTTCTGGGACGCTCGAACAACCATGACGCACCGGTAAATGCACTGATGCTGCAAGCAGTGCTATTGATCCTGGCGGTCGTGTTTCTGGAGAGACCGCAACTGTTGCTACTCAATGGAATGTGCACGTTGCTCCTCGATTTCCCACTGGCTCTGGCGATCTTTCGACTTCGAAGAATGGAACCCGATACACCGAGACCATTCAGGGTTCCCTTCTATCCCTGGGTCCCGATGGTCAGGATCGTGCTCGCGATCTATGTCGGATACGTGTTCGTCATCGAAGATCGCTGGAATGGCCCTCTCGCCTTCGGCTTGATCGTGTTGATACTGATGTTACAGCCGCTCCTGGTGAGGGGCACAAAGGAGTCCCGTCGATGAGAGCAGTACTACTGGCAATCTTGATGATCTGCACTTCACAACTTGTGGCGGAGGAGAGACCTCCCAATTTCATCGTCATCTTCTGCGATGATCTTGGGTACGGAGACCTGGGGTGCTTCGGTCATCCGACCATCGCCACTCCGCACCTCGATCAGATGGCTGCCGAAGGCCAGAGATGGACACAGTTCTACGTGGCGGCTCCGGTCTGTACGCCCAGTCGCGCCGGCCTGATGACGGGTCGGTTGCCGATTCGTAGTGGACTCTGTTCGCCGAAGCGGCGGGTGCTGTTTCCTGACTCTGCGGGTGGCATTCCTGATTCGGAATTCACCATGGCAGAGGCGCTGAAGGGGGCAGGTTATGCCACCGGCATGGTGGGGAAATGGCATCTTGGTCATCTCCCGCAGTTTCTTCCTCACAGGCACGGCTTCGATCAATGGTATGGAGTGCCTTACTCCAACGACATGGATCGCAACAAGAAGGGTCCCAAGGGTTGGGATGCATTTCTCGATCCCAAGCACGAGTACTGGGATGTTCCGTTGCACCGAAATGATGAGGTGATCGAACAACCGACCGATCAGAGAACCATCACGAAACGATATGGTGATGAAGCAGTACGCTTCATCGACGAGCATCAGAAGGAACCGTTCTTTCTGTACCTGGCCCATTCGATGCCACACGTACCACTGTTTCGATCCGATCCATTTGTCGACCGAAGTGCCCGTGGGTTTTATGGAGATGTGATCGAGGAGATCGACGCCAGCGTTGGAAAGGTTCTCGATGCGGTGCGTACACGAGGGCTGTCGGAGAACACGGTCGTCATCTTCACCTCCGATAATGGACCGTGGTTGGAGTACGGCGATATGGGTGGAAGTGCCGGGCTATTGCGTGCGGGTAAGGGTACGACCTTCGAGGGAGGAATGCGGGTACCGACCATCATCTGGTGGCCCGGTACTGCAAGACCGGAAGTGGTGACAGACCCAGGGGCGACACTCGATCTGCTACCGACCTTCTGTTCCCTTGCGGGAGTCAAACTGCCGGTTGATCGGGTCTATGACGGGGTCGATCTTACCGAACGGCTACGAGGAAAGGGTCCTTCGAATCGCAACAGTGTCTTCTACTATCGTGGTGATGTGCTCTATGCGCTGCGTAGCGGCCCCTGGAAGATACATTTCAGATCGAGACCCAGATCGGGAGCCAAGGAGAAGATCCACGAAACACCACTGCTCTATCATCTTGAACACGACCCCTCGGAGAAGAAGGATCTTGCCAGTAAGCATCCGGAGATGATCGAGGAGTTGAAATCGGTGGCACAATTGCATCGGTCGACCTTGAAGCCGGTCGACAATCAGATGATCAAGATCATAGGAAAGACAGCTGATAAGGAGTGATCAGCATCCGTTCATCGGGATCACCATCATCTGCAGGATCTTGGGCTTGTTTGAGAGCGGTGACAGTTTCATCGGAATCGGTTGGGTATCAAAAACAACCTTGAATATGATCGAAGCATGGTTCATGAACATGAGGTTTGAGTTCTGTGGTCCCATCGAATATTGCATGGGGTCTTCAACGAGGATCATTGCACAGCTGTCGGTGAAGTTCAGTACCGTCAAGAACAGGGGATGATCGGGCTGGAATTGATTTTTTGACCAGATCTCGACGCCATGGGGTTCGATCTCTTCTTGCATCTTCCTGGTCCATTGATCGATGCTCGTGCGCTCGACACTGAACTCGGTGAGGCGATTCTTATCTGCATTGCCGGGAAGGGTGGTTTCGACGGTTCCATTCCTTGACCATACGGATCTGAGTTTCTCCATATCGCCCTCGTAATAGCTGTTGAAATGGCTGCGAACCGTGTCGAGTGCTGCTTCGACCACCTCGGGGTTATTCTGGCGAAAGAACTCGATCTGCTGCGAGTTATTCTGGAATAGAGCTTTAAGCCCTGCACTGACGAGGAATGTACAGGAGAGGATCAGCAGCAGTAGTGTAGAGGTTTTCATGAATCCCTTTCAGCCCGGCGCAATGCACCAGTCTTCACTCAAGTATCCCCAATTTTCAGCATTCGTACAAGAAATCAGATTTGTCATACCTGATCCCGTTGGAGCAGGTCGCTGACGCTACCTTACGGTCACCTTCATCACTCCCCCAAAAGAAGTGGTCCCATCTTCCTCGATGGCGATCGATGGAGGATCTACACTGCGCCTCTGCTCGGGGCGCATCAGGGGGTGATGCTGAGAAGAACCCGTGGAACCTGATCCGGTTCATGCCGGCGGAGGGAAGGCAGTTCTCTTGACTGATAATAATCGTACCTGGTCGCTTCCACTGAGGGGAGCAGGCAATCCATCCTCCGGTGGTGAGGGAACCAATCCAGGCTCCTTTGCCAATGCTCCCGATATTGGCGGGCCGCTGGCGTTCTCGTCTCCTGATACTCCGGGAATGCCGCAACCATCGACACGCACCGCCTGGGATTTCCTACCCGCTGGATGGACCCTCGAAAATTGTCGAGATTCCGATGGGGGCTGTGGAGGTCACAATCACCAGGAAATCGGCGAGTTCATCCGATGCGTGGCACCTGCAGGGTTTGAACCTGTTACGCAACTTGAAAGTGCGCGACTGGCAATAGTCACTCCCGAGATGAAGAGGGTGGCAGAGAGGGAACCGCACCTCACACCTCAGCAGGTTCGTGATGAGATTGCCGCAGGTCGCATGATCATCCCGGCAAACCGGGAACATCTCAGGCACCACCTGGATCCGATGGCGATCGGCCGAGCCAGTCGCACCAAGATCAATGCAAACATGGGAGCCTCGCCGGTCTCTTCGGGAACCGATCAGGAGATCGAAAAGTTGCAGTGGTCACAGCGGTGGGGTGCCGATACTGCAATGGATCTGTCTACTGGTGGCGACATCGATGCGTGCCGAAATGCTCTCATCCACGAGAGCACCGTCCCGGTGGGTACAGTTCCCATCTACTCGATGATCATCGGCCGGAAGATTGAAGATCTGACCCACGAGATCATCCTGGAAAGCCTCGAGCATCAAGCCGCACAGGGTGTCGATTACTTCACCATCCATGCAGGGGTTCGACCCTGGCACATTCC
>CBFIET010000014.1:0-5328 GCA_965661685.1 Planctomycetota bacterium | reverse complement strand
GGACGACACCACCCTCGATCATGTAGGCGACGCACTTCGTGGATTTCGCTTCCTGCAAGGCCGTGCGGAGATCGACGCCAAACGTGTCGGATTGATCGGACACTCGGAGGGTGGAGTCATCGCCCCCCTTGCCGCTCAAGACGAAGCTGAGGTGGCGTTCATCGTCATGCTTGCAGGTACCGGCGTACGAGGCGATCGTTTGCTATTGAGTCAGGCTGAACTGATCTCCAAGGTCGAAGAAACTGCTGAAGAGGAGTTACAAGCGGGCCTCGCCCTCAACAGAAAGCTGTTCGATGTCGTGCTCCAGGAACAGTTGAGTTCAACTGAACAGCGGGACCGTTTTTCTGAGATTCTTGAAGAACAGGAGGAACTCTCCCCAGAGGAACGAGATTCCATCCTTCAGCAGATGTCGAACCAGTGGGTTCAGTGGTTCATCCGCTTCGACCCGACTACTTCACTTGAAGCGGTAAAGGTACCGGTACTGGCAGTCAACGGATCCCTCGACCTGCAGGTTCCCTGCAAGGAAAACCTCGAAGCCATCGCAACTGCCCTGGAGAAGGGGGGGAACACCGATTTCGAGACGGTGACCTTCCCTGGTCTGAATCATCTCTTCCAGCACTGTGATACAGGTGCTCCTTCCGAGTACGGCAAGATCGAAGAGACATTCGCGCCGGAAGTTCTCGCGAAGTTGACTTCCTGGATCCAGAACCGTTTCGGCAACGATCGGGATCGATGATCAATTTGTTCCCTCGCAGTTGATATCGCGTCGTGATAATGTTCCGGAATGAAAAATAAACACTTCAATCCCCTGTCCTTGTTCCTGGTGCTGTTGATTGCTGGCTGCAACACGGTTCCATTGACCACCTCATCCGGCAAGACCACGGAAAATCTGTTTTCCAGGTTCATGGAACTGGAGGGGGAATGGATCTCGACTCCCGAGTCTGTCGACATGCCGCCCTCGACGGTGACCTATCGCACCATCGCGAACGGCAGTTCCGTCGTCGAAACGGTTTTCGCTGGCACTCCACATGAGATGGTCTCGGTCATCTATCTGGATGGAACTCAGCTGCGAATGACCCATTACTGTGCCGCGCGGAATCAACCGCATCTGTTCGCCAACGAGATCACCGACAACAGCGTCTCGTTCGTGACCGATCATGTCTCAAATCTTCATGATCCCGGTGATCTCTACATGGGAGAAGCGGAGTGGGTGTTCATCGATGAGAACAACATCCAGACCAACTGGATGAGTTTCCAGGATGGCGAGGAGAGCGGCGCGATGGTCTTCAACATGAAGAGAGCTGCCGATTAGCGATTCTCGGAGAATGAGAATCAGCAACAGTTCCGATTGATGACCCTTCTACTCGAAGAGTTGATGCACCGCTTCTGCCTTGACCAGCTCGCGTGGCTGCTTCAGGTGATTGAGCACCATCGTATCCGGTGCGATTCCAAAGGAATGATAGATCGATGCAAGCAACTCTCTCGGGTGGACCGAATCACTGAGCGGTGCAGATCCAGTCTCGTCCGACTCACCGTGTACGTAACCACGACGGACCCCAGCTCCTGCTAGACAGGCGGTGTAGCAGTAGGGCCAGTGATCTCGGCCGTCATCGGTATTGTTGTTCCCTGAAGTACTGACCCCACGCTGCGGCGAACGACCAAATTCACCCACCGCAACGACCAACGTTTCATCGAGCAAGCCACGATCATCGAGATCCTCGATCAAGGTCGCCAGTCCGGAATCGAGCATCGGGGCGGCTTGTTTCTTCATCCGCCTGGAGAGATCGACATGAACATCCCACGAGTGGTTATCGGAGTTGGCTACCTTGGGCCAGATCACCTCGACGACCCGGGTTCCTGCTTCCACCAGACGCCTCGCAAGAAGGCAACTCTGACCGAAGGTATTGCGCCCGTATCGCTCCCGCAATTTGAAGGACTCCTGATCGAGATCGAACGCTTCCCTCGCCTTGCCCGAGACGATCAGATTGATCGCCTTGGAGTAGTACTCGTTCAACTCGTAATCCTCGACCGCCTTATCGATCCCGGGCATCGCATCGTTGATGGCATCCCGAATCCTCGCGCGTCGTTGAAGTCGATGAGCGAAGACACCGGGAGCCATCGAGAGGTCGTCGACATTGAGCTTGTCCATCTTGGACATGTTCAGATCATCACCGGCGGGGAATAATTGGTATGGATCGTAAGCCTTGCCGAGGAATCCTGCGGTCCCGCCCTTGCCGACGACATTGCTCTCCTGCAACGGCCTCGGCAGCATCACGAAGGGAAGCATCGGAGCTTCGGGCGGACGCATCCGCACCAACTGCGAACCGAAGTTGGGAAAGTCCTTGGGACTTGGCGGCTCCAGCTGTCCCGAGGGGCTGACCTTGTCGGTGGTGTATCCCGTCATCATCTGATAGATCGCTGCGGTGTGATTGAACAGTCCCTTTGGCGTGTAACTCATCGAGCGAATCATCGTCATCTTGTCGTTGACCTGAGCAAGTCTCGGCAACAACTCGGTGAAGTGAACACCGGGGATCTTTGTTGGAATGTTATCGAACACACTCTTCACGTTGTCAGGAACGTTCTCTTTTGGATCCCAGAGATCGATATGGCTCGGCCCACCTTGTAGATAGACCATGATGATGCTCTTCGCCTTGGCCCATCCCGGAGCAGATTTCACCGCCTCACGAGCAACCGCCTGCATCTCGAAGATCGAACCGAGGGTCAATCCGAGAAAACCCGCACCACCGATCCTCATCAGATCGCGACGGGTCATGTTCTCCGAATCACAAAGATCGGAACAATCATCTCCAGGTACTCTCAGCATCTCTGCACCTCTCAGTTAGCCATTCATCAGCGGTTGAACAGGAACGCGGGGTTATTGATCAGCGCCCAGGCGATATCCTGAACGAGAGTGAGCCTCCGGCTCTTCAATTGCTGCTCGCTCAGTTGCATCGCTCTCTCCAGTCGCACCAGTTCGGGATCCGGAGGCAACTTCATCTCAACCCTCGACAGCTTCTCTTGAAACTTCAGCAGACCTGGATCGACGGGCCGCGGCATCTTGGCCGTTTCCAGCTTCCTCTTGTACTCGATCGCCTTCTGGTCGTTGGACTCGAAGTAACTACGGAGTTGCACCTTCTGTTGGTCACTCCTGCTGCCTTCGGGCACCTCCACGATGGCGGCAATCTCATCTGGCAATCCCAGCGTAACGGGAACCTGGGAAGTGGTGGCCCAGACCTTGAATCGGCCGATGGTATGACCAGCATCGTATTTGTAATGCATGGTGAAGGACAACACCGATCCAGTTCCGCCGATCACCTCTTTCAACTCGAAGGTGGCGATGCGATCGACTCCAAGTTGAGGGCTGGATGCCCAGCCGTCATTCGTGATCTTTCCATCGATGGCCTTTGAAATCTCGTAATTGGTCTGGCTGAAGTTCGCCCTGGCATTGTGGAGTGCGATCTTCTTCGATTCCGATTCCACCTCTCCGATGGGTGCCGGAGTCCACAGCAACTCCAGTTCGGAGAGAACATAGTTGCCATTTCCATTTCTCCCGGGCCCTCGACCTGGAAGGCGATCATCGGCAAGGGCTCCGAGACGGATCGCCGTCACACCTTCCAGGTCGATCGGCGCCGAGAAGTTGTAGGTCCCCATGCCGTTCTTCCCGGAAACAAAGACCGCGCCATCATCTTCGATGGTCAGAGTGGCACCACTCGATGCGGTGAGGTTATCAAGTTGTAGGGGAACCCAGCGGGTCTCCCCCTTCTTCTCCTCTTCCCAGGTCAGCAACTTCTCGGGGATCGTCTTGCCGTAGGCGATCTGTTCCGCGCTGGCAAGAGCGATCGCCTCCTCGCGCTTCTTGTCCAGTTCTGCTTCGCGAGGAGCGATCTCCTCGTTGTAGGCAGCCACCTCGGCACGAGCATCGGCGATATCTGCCTGCTGCACCTGTTCCTTCTCCTGACGGAGAGCCGCTGCAACCTGCTGGTAGTGGCTGTACTCCTCCACCAGTGAAGCATGATCAGTATCGATTTCCGTGAACATCGCTTTCAACGAAGCGACCTCTTTCTCGGTGGCTGGCCGGTTCAAGATCCGCAGGTAGAGTTCCTCGATCAACTTGCCGTCATCGGGTTGCTCCTCGACCAGAGCCCGGATGGCATTCTTGTCGTCGCTGATGGCCTTGTCGACGGTCGGTCCCGTCACCAGAGCCATGACGCTATCGAGGCCGAGTGATTCCGTACGATCACATTCACAGGAACTCTCCCTCGATGCTCGTCCAAGCGTCGTGAGAAATCCGTCCTTCAACTGGATGCCGACATCGGGCAGTGCTGCTGCTCTCGTGCCCTCGGCAACGCCGGGAATCCTGGTCGTCGATCCGAGAACCTGGTGGATCGAATCGAAGAGGACCTCGGCGGGCAACCTTCGAGGAATTGCGTGGGAGTAATTGAGTTGATCCCCTTGGTTCCACTGGTTGGTAGCGATGGAGAGTTGATAGGTTCTCGACTTGCAGATCTCGCTGATCAATCGCTGCACATCGAATTCGCTCTCGATGAAACCGCCGGTCAGATGGTCGAGCAGTTGCGGATTGGTAGCAGGATTTCCGGCACGGATGTCATCGAGCGGATCGATCAGACCGAGTCCGGTCAGATACCCCCACACTCGATTGACATAGCTCCTGGCAAAGTAATGGTTGTCCGGGGATGTGATCCAGCGAGCCAACTGCTCTCTCCTGGTTGCCCCCTCGGTGACAGTATACTGCGCCTCGTAGGGAAACTCCGGATCGATCTCCGTACCTGTTCTTTCGTGAACCACCTCACCACTCTCGCCGTCGGAGACGATCTCGTAGAGTGGCTTGCTTCCCTCCACTGCCGTTCCACCGATTCTCTTGTCACCAGAGGCCGGGTCCTTCTTCAACTCGACCTGGCCGTAGTAAGCTGCGAGTTGATAGTACTGATCCTGTGTCCACCGCTCGAAGGGATGGTCGTGACACTTGTTGCAGTTGAATCTGATGGCAAGGAACAACTGCGTCGTGTTCTCCATCAACTCCGTGGGAGTCCTCAGAATCTTGTGGTAGGAAGCGGGTGGATTCTCCTTGTTGGAACCACTGGCGGTGAGGATCTTCCAGACAAACTGGTCGTAGGGTGTGTTCTCTTCGACTTCCTCGTGTATCCAGTTCCTGAACCCTTCCGCACCTTCCTTGCCAAGAAATTTACTGTTCACCTGCAGTAGATCTGCCCAGCGATTTCCCCAGTGAACGACATAGGAATCCGATCCGATCAGTTCATCGATCAGGGCATCTCGTTTGATCCTCGAAGGGCGCGAATCCTCCAGGAA
>CBFIET010000013.1:0-7911 GCA_965661685.1 Planctomycetota bacterium | reverse complement strand
TGGCATCATCTCCGATGCACGTCATGCGCTGGGAATGGCTCGACAGTTGTCGGAAGGATCCATCATCGTTTACGGCAGAAGTCTCGGGTCCGTGCCTGCCTGCGTACTGGCGGTTGAGGAGGATGTACAGGGACTCATCCTCGACTCTCCAATTCTCGACGGACCTTCCATCGCCAACGCCATGATGCCGGTGAAAGGGCTGGGACAACTGATGCGATATCGTCTCGACAACTCGGGAAGGATCGCCTCGATCTCCTGCCCCCTGCTGATCATTCATGGCGATGCCGATCAACTCGTTCCCCATCAACAGGGTGAGAGACTCCATCAACTGGCACCACAACCGAAGCGGCTGGTGACGGTCCCCGGGGGCAGGCACAACGACTCCCGCAACATCGGAGTGGCACGGCAAGCCATCGGTGAATTCCTCACCGACCTCTCATCAAGGTGACCGCAGTCCACTACCAGACGTCCGCCGCCTTGACCCGTTCCGTCGCCCTGTGCTCATTGCCGCTCGGGGAGCATTCCAGTCCGATGTAATCGCGGTAGCCCAGATCCCATGCTTCCTTGAAGACCCGTGCATAGTTGATCTCGCCGGTGCCTGGCTCTCGGCGCCCCGGGTTGTCCGCAAGCTGCAGGTACCCCACCTGGTCCCAACCCTCTCGCAACCGACGACACAGATCTCCCTCGGTGATCTGCATGTGATAGAGATCCCAGTTGATCTTCACCATCGGTGAGTTCACTTCACGACAGATACGCACGGTCGGCGCGCTGCCGTAGAGACAGTGGCCCTGGTGGTCGACACGGATATTCATCGGTTCGAGGATCAACATCACTCCTGCATCCTCCGCCATCGGAGCGACACGCTTGAGTCCGGTGATGATGTTCTCATGCATCTGTTCCTGGGTCATCCCAGGCTGATCATTCCCGCCGATCACCGTCATCTTGCGAGCCTTGATCTTCTTGGCGGTCTCGATGGAGGCGGCAATCTCCTTCTCCATCCGGTCATGATTCTTCGGATCATTCATCCCCGGGGTGAACCCCCAGGCGGTGAACTGGGCCACCTCGACACCGGTTTCATCACAAGCCTTGACGATCTCGTCGAGGTTTTTCCCCCTCCACGGCCACATCTCGACCGCCGGATAACCCAACTTCGCCGCGGCGCGGATGCGATCCTGGTGCGGGCCACCTCCCAGTCCCCACATCTCGATGTTGACCGCAAAGCGAGTCTTGCCCCACGGCAGGGGAATCGCCCCGTCATCGATATCGCTCGAAGTTGCTGCTCGGGCAGCGCCTGTCGTACTCAGTGCTGCAAGGGCAGCGGCGGATGTGAGAAAGTTGCGTCGATCGATGCTCATCGATAATTTCCTTTCCGATTGGCCCCATGACCTGCCGCAGTTGCGATGGTTCCATGCTGATTGTCGAGCGGTGCAGGAAGATCTCCGCTCAGAACTGGTAGTCGCGCCCAGGCTCCATCACCTCGACACCTGGAAGTTCCATCGCTGCCAGTTCCTTCACCGTTTCTTCACGCTGATTCGGCTTGATATGAACGGCGAGAAATTTTAGCCGATCGGGATCGGATCCCTTCGCACGATCAACCCGAAACGTCTCCGGCGTCAGGTGTTTCGAAACATCGGCGAGCCACTGCAGGCGATTGGGAAAGGACGCTTCCAGCACCACCGTCGTCAGGTTCTTTATCTCGTCACATCGTTTCCAGATCTCCTCGGTAGGCCCGGTATCGGTAACGATGGCACAGGAACTGCCATCCCCCTCGACGATGTAGGCCACCGTATCGACGATGTGATCGACGGGAATCGGCGTGATCCGCATTCCATCCACCTCGATGGGAACTCGCTCCTCGATCTCCTGCAGTTCCAGCAGATCAAGACCGTTCTCTGCACTGATCCGGAAGAAGTCAGGCCAGTGTCGATCGTTGAAGATGTCCTCACGAAGGCTCGTGGCAGTGGCCCTGGTCGCGTAAATGGTCACCTGTTGCTTCGATGCGGAGTCTTCTCCGAAGTGTGCATCGAGGAACATCGGCAGGCTCGCCACGTGATCACTATGAGAATGGGTGATGAATAGATGCTTCACCTGCAGTTGCTGTTCGAGATCGGCATGGAAGCCGATACTCCCTGCATCGATGCAGATGTTGTCGTCGATCAGGTAGGAACTGAGTAGTTGATCGGGGGCATCTCCCGCCACCGTCGATGGAACTAGCTGGAGTCGCAAGGTATCAGCTCACCCTTCTTTCATCGCTCGATTGCAATCGCATGGCGATGAGCCGCGCCAGTGCCAGGACCATTCGATAGACGGTGCGATCTCCCATATCGAGGAGTTCCCTGAAGCGAGCGATGGAAAAGGAGCGGAGTCGAGATCGAGAAACTGCCACGACGCTGGCGCTGTGAGGAGTATCGGAGACAAGGCTCATCTCTCCGAAGGAACTGAGGTCGGAGAGTCGAGCCAGCACGGTAGGATTCTCACCTTCTGTCTTGATCACATCGAGAGTCCCCTGGGCGACGATGAAGAAGTGTCCTGGAATATCCCCTTCACCGATGACGATATCTCCCGCCTCGACGATTCTCTCCTCGGAGTAGCCGAGCAGGGCACCGATCTCTTCAGGTTGAAGCCCATCGAAGAGAGGCACCGATGAATAGCGTTCGTATCTCAGTGCATCCATGGTCACCCAGCCTTCCGCCGCACCCCCTGGAGAAAACTACTTGTGCAACAGGAATACGCTACACCGCTCCCTCCTCCCCGACAACGGGGAGGGAAGGAGGAGCTGGTTCAACAGCAGAGCAGGAGGTTCCCGGACCGATCGATTCAGGGACACCCGGGAAAAACGACACAATCGAGGGCGTCGCCGGTGGGATCGAATCCACACGCCGGGTAGGGAGCCGCCGGGGGCGGAGTTCCGGCACAGAAAATTGTACACAACACCGTCACCGCATCGGTGATGTTGATGGTGCCCGTGTCGTTGGCATCGAGGGCATCGAGGCAATCGGATGGAGTTTCATTGAAGAGGTAATCGAGGACCTGAATTCCATCGCTGATGTCGAGGAAGCCGTCTCCGCTGGCATCTCCACGGATCAGCATCGGGCCGTCGTGGGGTGTCAGGATCACGGTTCCATCGACGGTGGTCGGTGGGAAACTGGCTCCGTCGAGGACCAGCACATTGACCACCGGTGGTTCTCCAAGGGTATTCACGAAGGAGAGACTGGTGGCCGTGGCAGTGGTCGCCCCGGTGAGAGGACCGTCCACAAGGTGATATTCGATGGTGCTCATCGGGGTCTCCGCCTCGAAGGTAACGGTCCATGCTCCGACGAAATTCAGCACCACACCCTGGGTGACCCCCTCCGGGAAAAAGTTCACCTCATCGAAATCGATTTCCTCTCCCATCGGCACCGGCAACGTCGTGGTCCAGCCGATTGCCAGCATCAGGGTCGGATCATTTCCAATGCCGAGGGAGTATCCGGCACAGGGAGCAAATGTCGCCCCGGAGATCTGCTGCACCGTCACATCGGCACTGAATCCGAAAGCAGAGGGATTCGCCGTCGAGTAGTCGACACTCGCTCCGCTGACACGCAACTCGAAGTCGGATCCATCCTGGCCATTCAAGGAACTACCCGGCAATCCCAGGATCATCAACAGGGCCAGTAGTGGAACCAACTGGAGAGAACTGTACTCGCTAAATTTCTTGTTCATCTTGCTCAGCTCCCTTTCTATGGACACGGGGTATTACTCGACGGAGTCGGGTCTCCACCCGCCACATCGAAGGGTGGAGGAGGTGGTGGCGAATCGTCGATGAAGAGGTAGTTCAACACGAAGATCGGATCTCCGATATCGATCAGGTTGTCGTCGTTGGCATCGAGGCGCGCCTCGCACTCCGGCCTCTCCAGTGGAGGTTGTCCGGCGGGGGTGATCACCATGCCGAGGATCGAGATGGCATCACCGATGTCGATCAGGTTGTCTTCGTTGGCATCGGCCCGGATGAAGGAACCGGTGGCCTGAATCTCGTACACCGTTCCATCGGTGTTTCCCGCCACCACGAAGTTCTCCCCATCGAAGAGGATTCCCCCGGGGTCGTCGATGGCCGCCAGGCTGATCCCCTCGCCGACCTGGGTCGCCACTCCGCCGGAGACGGTCACCTCGATGATCTCGAGGGTGCCATCGGGCTTGACGCTGGTGATGTAGAGGGGCAACGGCCCGCAGCCGACGAATCCAGTCGTAGGACAGCGTCCAGAGGTGCATCCCTTCTGCTGCGCGCCCTCATTGGGGTGCTCGAAGGAACCGTCAGGATCGATGCCGCCATCCCCTTCATGGGCGATGCCAAAGATCTCGCAACTGGTGGGACCGGTGACGTAGAGCGTCTCCGTCTCGGGATTGAAGCCCATCCCCCCCGACTTCCCCTCGATGGCACCGGGGAGGAACTTGTTGCCGCCACCAGGTGCCCACGGAGATGGGTTGTAGAGGAAGTAATCGTGAAGGAACAGTCCCTGAAGGGTGATCTCCATCAGGTGCATCTGGCCACCGGAATTGCCGTTGCCCACCACCAGCGAACCGTTGCCCGCATCTCCGTTAGGGATGTAGGCGATGCCGGTCACCGGCACGTTCTCCTCGAATGGACTCGGCACCACCGCCAGCACCTGGAAATCCTCGCCGAGGGCGTAGATCTGCCCGTTGAGTGAATCGGTGGCGTAGTAGAACACCTCTCCGCTGCCCTCGAGAGGCTCCGGAATCACCGCGGTGATGTCGTAGATCTCCGTCAAGGTGCCGACGCTTCCGGGGATCTCGATGGGAGTCTCCGTCTCCGTCTCGCCACTTCCCACGACGATGGTGGTCTGGAGGCAGCCGTCGCCGCCCCCAGTCATGATGACGATACCGCGGTAGGTGTGAGTCCCCTCCGGCACATCGGTATCGATCCAGGAGAACTCGCCGGCAGGAACCTCCACGGGAATCCCCTCGACCCCGTCGCTGGTGCGGGTGATCTGGAAGAAATCGGGGACATTCCCCGCCGGGTCACTCCAGGTCCATGACACCTCGACGAAGTTATTGTCGCCGATGATCACGCTGGAGAGACTGCTCATCGGTGGGATGTAGAGGGGATCCACATCGGATGGGTCACTGCTGGCATCGTAGGGATTCGATCCCTGCGCCAACTCATCGATGTTGGAGTACAGGTCGCCGTCGTCATCATCATCCGGGAAAGCGTGTGCCACCGGCACCGCGGCGGAGTGCTCCGTCAGCAGGATCGTCTCGCCGGGGAAGGTGAGGTCGACCCCGGTGGCGCTGCCATCGGCGTTGTAGGATGTGAGGGTACCGTCGCCGCTTCCCGGCTCCTGGCCGGCGATCCACAGCTGTCGATCTCCATCCCAGGCGATCTCATCCACACCGCGGGGGTGGGTGATGACGGGTCCCAGGAGCAGCGCATCATTGAAATCGTAATCGCCCATCAATACCTGGTTGGCGGAGGGATTGAGGATGGCCAGACGATCGACACGGGTATCCCCCCCCTCGATGATGGTTCCCACCATGCGGGTCGGGGCGATGGCTGGCGGCAGTTCGCAGCTCGAGGCCATCGATCCATCGGCCATGCGCCGCTCGATGCGATCGGTGAAGAGCAGGAACACCGATCCATCCGGTCCCGCCACCAGGTCGCGAATGGTATTTCCCGAGCCCATGCTGACGATCACCACCGGACTGCCATCGGACTGGATGCGAGCCAGGGTGGTGCCCACGGCAATCCAGCTGGTGTTTCCGGTTCCGACCGCATAGTGGAAGGAATCGCCCGGATTCCCCACCGAGATTCCCAGCGGCTGCGCCCCTCCCAGGACTCCATCTTCGGGAGAATCGCCGGCACCATCTCCGCCGTACAGTACCGTTCCATCGGGATGCAGTACCTGGATGCCGTCAGGGGCGATGACGAAGACCCCATCCCCTCCCAGCGGTCCGAGTCCGATGGGATTCGGTCCGGTCGAGCAGACGATCTTCGGCTCGGGGTTGATCCCGACGCGGCACAGCGTCTGGGTTTCCGCCATCAGGATCCACGTCTCACCACGGGCGTTGACCAGCAGATCGGTCGGGGTTCCATCGGCGGTAACTTCCGATTCGACGAGCACTCCATCGGGGCTGAAGAAGGAAGTGGAGCCGTCGAAGGCGACGCGCACCCGGTTATTCGGAGTTCCATCGTTGATCGGGGTCAAGATGGCCACTCCCCCGGAAATGACATCGGGGATGATCTCCGACGCATCGGGGAGGGCGAACACCACATCGGTCACCGGGTCGCCGACGCTTCCGGGAGTCACGGTGGCAAAGGTTCCCTGCGCCGAGGAGTTCGCCTCGTAACCGGCCACTGCCACCAGACGCGGCCCACCGGCAGCGATCACTCCCTGCAGCTCGAAGTCGACCAGCACGCCCATCGCCAGCCCTTCGGGTCCAGCGCTGGTGCCGACGAAATCCGCCACCACCGGTCCTGCATACTCGATGAAGATGGGGGTTAGCCCCCCGGGAGCATGAATCAGCCCGAAGGAGAACGCCGCGATGTCGACATCGTTCTGGATGAGTACCGGAAGGGGTACCGTCGATCCGGCGACCGCTGCTGCGCTCGCCACCGAGACACTATTCTGAGCCGTCGCGGGGGAACCGAGACAGACCATCCACAGGAACAGAAGAATCGCGCGAGTCCGACGACTTCGGCGCTGTCTCTGCACATTCATCTTTGCACCCTCCCCGGGGTCTCCGACCCCGATTCAAGAGTTTCTGCATCCACGTTTTCCAAGGATGAACTTCCGGAAATCTGGCCACATCCACGCACGATCAAGCGCGCCAGGATCGTCGAACTCCAGCGTTCACAATGGTTTGGCGGAAATACCCTCAACACTTCATTGTACGGTGAGATCCGGATCGAGAAAGGACCTGGACCGATAACCCTTCATTCCCCGCAAAATTGTCAATAAAAGGCTATTCCTCGTCGATTCTGCCCAGTCGCGCCCGCAGGAATCTCCGCCGATCTGCCGACCTCTCGATCTGGTTGGCCCGCTCCTCCACCGCCTCCATCGCCCTTTCCTCCCACACCTCCCTCTCCTTCGAGCCATCCTCCTCGAAGGTGGCGCGGGCGCTGAGGACCATGTCGAGGGGGGCACCCAGCGGCAGATCGACTTCCTCGAGTTGTGTCGTCAGCAGGTCGAGAGCCCGTTCCCGATCGGGGCACACCACGGCGAGGGAGGCGCAGAGGAGGCATCGTTTCCGCGAGAAGGCGAGCCCCCCCAGCTTGCCGATCAACTGCTCCCCCCGGTCGAACTCTTCCAATGCCATCGTCTCGCCGAGCAGGTGGGTATGGCGCGCTCGCAGGGTGTACCACAGTGCAACGAGGTCGGGTTCAGTTACTTGCAGCGCAGCGGTCTCCCCCTGCAGTGGCGACAGGTCGACATCGTTCGGATCCTCCCCCGTCGAAAGCCGGTTCATCTCGTGGCGGATCCGCCCCTCCCACAGCAGGCGCTCATCGCCGATCTCCTGCGCCCCCTTCAACGCCTGGTCGTTGGCGCGGCTCGCCTGCTGCCAGTCCCCCATGACGGCGTGAATCTCCACCAGGTCGAGATGACAGCGAGCCACCCCTCCCAGGTCGCCGATGGCCTGGCGCACCTCCACCGAACGCTGCAGCGCATCGACCGCCACATCGAAGCGTCCGAGCAGCTTCTCCACCTCCGCCAGGTTGCAATAATTTCGACCGAGACCGCGACGGTTCTGCAGCAAGCGGAAGGTCTCGATGGCCTGTCGGTACATCTGCGAGGCTTCCTCCAGTTTGCCCTGGTAGAAACCGACATTGGCGACCACGACTCGACAAATCGTCTCCATGTCGAGATGACCGAACCGCTGAAAGATCTCGATGGCCCTCTCGGCACAATCTCGAGCAGTGTC
>CBFIET010000012.1:0-3634 GCA_965661685.1 Planctomycetota bacterium | reverse complement strand
GCGTGGTCATCGACAGCAGCAACGGACTCCCCATCGATTCTGCCATCATCACCTTGCAGACCACCACCCAGAGAACCGAATCGGCTACCGACGGAACCTTCACCCTCAGCGGTGTCAGTGGTACCGCGCTGATCATCGCCGGCGCCAAGAAGGGGTATTACAACGGAGCGGTTACCGTCACCACACCCGCCACCTCGATCCAGATCGAACTGGATCCAGTTCCCGTTTCTGACGACCCCAATTACGCCTTCGTCATCCCCGATCAGTGTTCCGTCTGTCACCCCGATCAGTTCACACAGTGGGACAGTTCACGAATGGCCCATACCGGTCTCAACAGTTGGGTCTACGATCTCTTCGATGGGACGGGCACTCCCGGCGGTAACAACGGATTTGTCTATCTCAACGATTCGGTCCATGCCGGCGCCGACCCTTCGGGGCACTGTGCCTCCTGTCACCAGCCGGAGGGCTGGATCTCCAATCCACTGCAACCTCTCGACCCCCTCTCCGGCCCTCTCACCGATGCACAGAGGCGTGGCGTGTCGTGCGAGACCTGTCACAAGATCGCCGATGTCGATGAAACAAAGCTCAACGCCACCGGTTTCGTTCCTGGTGCAGTGACGGTTACCCGTCCCGATACCAGTGGCCTGGTCGAACAGGTGATGTACGGCCTGCTCGGAGATGTGGACTTCAATCTGGTCAACCAGATGCGCGGAAGTTTCCAACCTCAGCTGGCAGCGGAGGCTTGCGCAGTCTGTCACGAGTACAACAACGACCCCGATCACGACAACGATTTCGAGGAAGCGAGTAGTGTCCCCGCACAGGAAACTTACTCGGAGTGGAAGAACTCCCCGTACGGCGATCCTGCCGATCCTCTCTACAAGAGTTGCGTCGATTGCCACATGCCCCAGTACTCCGACGTCCCCATCGAATCGTGTGCCGCGCTCTTTCCACCGCTACTGCGTGACCCGACGACGGTCCGTGGGCATGACATCGAGGGAACCACTCCCACATACCTGGAAAATGCCGTGACGATGGCCCTCTCCTCCCAGCAGGTTGGAAATGAGCTGGTAGTGGATGTTCAGATCACCAATGATCAGACAGGACACTCGGTGCCCACCGGAGTGACCTTGAGAAACATGATTCTCAAGATCACCGCCACCGGACCCGGCTCCCAGCAGTTGAGCCAGTCCTCAGGAGAGGTGATCGATTCGATGGCGGGGATCGGAGATCCAGCCGCGGGGAACTTCGCCGGACTTGCAGGCAAGGTATTCGCCAAGACCAACCAGGATGGTGCCGGCAATCAGGCAGTTCTCTTCACCGAGGCCACCTCCATCATCTCCGATACACGGATTGCACCGCTTGCCACGGACCTCACGACGGTGGCCTTCGACATCACGGGAATCATCGGCGATGTCGATGTGGAAGCGCGCCTGATCTATCGCCGCGCCCCACGAGCAATGGTCAGCGCCAAGGGCTGGACCACCGATGGACTCGGGGGGCCGCTGGCGGATGTTCAGGCTCCCGATTTCGGCCACCTGATGGAGTCATCGGCGGAGACGGTCGCCGTCTCCTCCTCTGCTCCGCCATTCCTGTTCCGGCTGCCGGAACTGGTTGTCTCCTCCGATGCTCGCGCCGACATCGAGGTGCAACAGGTCAACGGCTCTCTCATCGATTGTGGAGGTCTCTCCTTCGGCATCCGCACCCTCCCCTCGCTACTGGACCCGACCGGAGTGGTGCTGTCGGACCTGATGCTGGGACTCAATGGAGGAACCGGCCCCGCCTTCAACGAAGTGACCCTGTTTGCCGATGGGATCACCTCGGCCGTGGTGTTCGATTTCCAGTTGCAGGAAACTCTCTCCTTCAGCACCTCTGCAACGATCGCCACCGCGCACTACGACCTGGTCGGGCTCGACCCGGCGTCACCTCCGGCAGACAACCTCGTCTACTTCGCCGATGATCTCGGAGTCCCTCAGGTGAGCAATGTCATCTCCTCCAGCGGTGGACAGGCTTACTACCCTGCATACCAGAACGCCGATTCCGTCACCATCCTCGACTCCCCTCTCTTCACCCGAGGCGATGGCAATGGCGATGGATTGCTCGATATCGGCGATGCGGTGTTCACCCTGGGAGTTCTGTTCAGCGGCATCGGCCCGGCACCCTGCGATGACAGCTGCGATGCCAACGACGATGGAATGTTCGACATCGGAGATCCGGTTCGCACCCTGTCCTTTCTCTTTGCCGCAGCCGCACCGCTGCCGGCTCCCACTCATCCCGATTGCGCTGCCGATCCCACCGACGACCCGCTCGGCTGTGACTTCGACACCTGTCCCTGACCCCATCGATCCCGCAGCTCCGAGACCTGTTCAAGAATCTGCGCTTCAAGAATCTGCGGTTCAATAAGATGAGTCGATCGACTCCCGCAGTCGACTCCAGGCCCGCAGCAGGCGACTCGCCGACCAGCCACTCTCGGCGTGCAATCGCGCCAGCTGATCTCCGTGAAGCGTGATCAGCTGGCGTAACCGTCGTCGATCACCAGTACTCCCCTCGAATTCGCCTTGCCATCCCACCGTCGCATCTCTCCAGCCGGCACACACCTCCATCACATCACGGGCACATGTCACCAGATGAGCGCCATCCTGGATCAGCCGGTGACACCCCTCATGACCGCCGTCACACACCGATCCTGGCACCGCACAGACTTCCCGCCCCTGCTCCAGTGCGTGCCTTGCGGTGCCCATCGACCCCGATCGACAGGAAGCCTCGACCACCACCACGGCCAGGCCCCAACCGCTGATCAGTCGATTTCGGCGGGGAAAGTGGTGTCGAAGGGGTGGCGTACCCGGGGAGTATTCACTCAGGAGGCATCCGCCACCGGCGACGATCCTCGCCGCCAGCGAGCTGTTTTCTGGCGGGTAGATATCAGGCAATCCGTTGCCGAGCAATGCCAGTGGCGCCGGGCCACCTCCCTGTAGCCCCCGCAGAGCCCCCTCCAGCGCCGCCGTATCGATTCCCCTGGCGAGACCACTGATCACTCGAAATCCACAGGAGGTCAGTTTTGCCGCCAGTTCGAAGGCGAACGCACGACCTGCCACCGATGCATCACGGCTCCCTACGATGGCAACGGTGGGAGCCGCAACGGGGATTGCTCCACTCCTCCAGAGGCTTTCGGGGGGAGTGGGAATCGACCGCAACTGTTGTGGCCACGATGGATCGTCGGGCCGCCACAGCGTCGCCAACGGCACTCCAGCCACTCTGTCCTCCCCTGGCACTGGCATTTCTTTCACGATCGGACTGCTCCTTCACCGGATTGGCGATTTCACCCGGCGATGATCGTCGATGTCGGTGGTCGATCGATGGTTCTTTCGTTGCCACGGACCGTGCACGGTCGGGTGTGATTCCGGGACACCGGTTGCCCCATTTCACAACAAGCCATCGTTTGCCCTGCATCGCTCCTGAGGGCCTCAGAAGTGAATTGACGAATAATGGAGCTTTTGATCTCCAATTGGCATTGTTGGTGCATTGATCGTCTTGCCGATCGAA
The DNA here is from genome assembly GCA_965661685.1 of Planctomycetota bacterium. Lineage (GTDB taxonomy): Bacteria > Planctomycetota > UBA8108 > UBA1146 > UBA1146 > QNYK01. Next base: position 94 of record CBFIET010000012.1, on the reverse strand, counting down.
ACGACGGCGCGAACGATCCCGAAACTCGATGGAGACAAATTGAGAAACAAGATTCCTGAATACCTGGCAAGTTCCTTCCCCTCCGTGAAGAAGT
>CBFIET010000011.1:0-4577 GCA_965661685.1 Planctomycetota bacterium | reverse complement strand
CGGGATCAAGGAGCACCTCGCCTACGATGTGGAATTGAAAAGTCCTGACGGGATCTCTGCCCAGGCACTCTTTTCCCAGATGGTCGAAAGTGCCCAGGAACTGGTGGAGGATCAGTACGAGGTGCTGAACCAGGAGTTACTGCCGGCGCTGGAAAAGGAAGGTGTATTTCTCCTCAGGAGGCAAACATGGACCACACAGCAGCGGGAATGGGTTCGGGACTACTTCAAGCGTGAAGTACTTCCGGTGCTGACTCCCATCGGTCTGGATCCTGCTCACCCTTTCCCCCGGATCAGCAACAAGAGCTTGAACTTCATCATCGAGTTGACGGGAAACGATGCATTCCAGAGGACATCCCGGGTGGCGGTGGTGCAAGCTCCTCGAGTACTCCCGAGGATAATTGCCCTACCCGATTCAAGAGATGATGTTCAGGAGTTCACGCTGCTCTCATCGGTGATTCACGAGAATGTCGATCTGCTCTTCCCGGGTATGGAGGTGGAGGGCTGCTTTCAATTCAGGGTGACTCGTAACAGTGATCTCTGGGTTGAAGAAGAGGAGGTCGATGATCTTCTCAAGTCGATCAAGGGCCAGCTCAATCAACGCAGGTTCGGGGCTTCCGTTCGTCTCGAGGTGGCGGACAATTGCTCCGATGAGATGGTAGATTTCCTGCTCAACCAGTTTGGCATGACCGACAAGGATCTGTACCGCTGCAAGGGACCGGTGAATCTGCACCGACTTGGGGCATTGTATGAGCGAGTCAATCGCGCAGATCTGAAGTACGATTCGTTCATCCCTTCACTGCCAGACAGGTTTCAGAAGGGGACTTCTGTATTCGAGTTACTGAGAGAAGAAGATGAATTACTTCATCATCCATTTCAGTCGTTCGCCCCGGTACTGGATCTAGTGAAGGAAGCATCGCTGGATCCTGACGTTCTCGCCATCAAGGTCGCGCTCTACCGAACCTCCAGGGATTCAGATCTTGTCGAATCGCTCGTCAACGCGGCACGATCAGGAAAAGAAGTCACGGTGGTGATTGAACTCCGCGCGAGATTTGACGAGAAAGCGAATATCGATCTGGCTACTCGACTGCAAGAGGTCGGTGCAAATGTCGTCTATGGGATCTTCGGCTACAAGGCCCATGCCAAGATGCTGATGATCGTCCGCAGAGAAGGGGATCGACTGAGGCGATACTGTCACCTCGGGACAGGGAACTATCACGAGGGAACTGTTCGAGCCTACACCGACTTCGGCTTGCTTACCGATGACGACGAGATCGGCGAGGACGTCAACCAGTTGTTCCAGCAGATCACCGGGCTCGGCAAGTTTGAAGACCTCAAGACGCTGGTGCAGGCACCCTTCAGGCTTCATGACCAGATCCTCGAAATGATCGAGCAGGAACGCCTGAACGCCAGGGAGGGTAAGGAAGCCCGTATCATGGCAAGAATGAATTCATTGATCGAGCCGCAGGTGATTCGTGCCCTGTACCGCGCCTCCCAGGCGGGGGTGAAGATCGATCTCGTGGTCAGGGGGATGTGTGCCATCCGACCGGGAATTCCCGGCGTCTCCGAGAACATCCGTGTGACCTCGATTCTTGGGCGTTTCCTCGAGCATCCGAGGATCTTTGTTTTTCATGCAGCTGGAGAGCTCAAGACTTATCTGTCGAGTGCGGACTGGATGCCCAGGAACTTCTTCAGGAGGGTGGAGCTCGCATTTCCAATCACCTCGAAGCAACACAAGCACCGGATTCTGGATGAGGGAATTCATAACTATCTTTGCGACAACCTGGGTAGCTGGGAGATGCTGCCGGACGGTTCTTACGAGAAGATCGACGTCGCCGACACCCTACCCCACTCCGCTCAAGGGACAGTGCTGGAGCAATACCGTATCGACTAGGATTTGCGATCAGCGAATTGTAAGTCGATTCCAATCTGCCGGAGAATGTCGGACTCTCGATCGAGCATCGCTCGGGTGAGAGGTTTGTCGTTGAGCCAATCGTCACGGAAATAGAGTGCTATCTTCTCCTTCTCCCCTTCCACCTCGAAGGGGATCAACTCCTGCGAGCGGGATCGATGGAGCAGAACGGCCAGTCGGAAAATCACCAGCAATCGAGTCATCTCCTCTGGCTTCGTCCAGGAGATTGCAGCTAGCCGCTGCTCCGTCAGTTTTCTTCGCTGGTTGCGGATCAAGGAAGCGATCAGCTGCTGGTCATTCCTGGAGAGACCGGGGAACTCACCGTTTTGTATCAGGTATTCACCGTGACGCGGGTGTGCATCATGGCTGACACTCAAGCCGATCTCATGAAGAAGGGAAGCCCAGCGGAGCCAGTCGTGGTGATCTGCTCGGGTCAATTTCCAGGTATGTTTGATTGCTGACAGGATGGAGAGCGCGGTCTTCTCGACGATTTGAGCCTGTGGAACATCTACAGCATGGAAGCCGAGACGACTGATGATGGAATCGTGGCGGATGTCGTCTCCCGCCTGCTTGCCCACCACCTCGGCGAGCAGTCCCTCGCGCAGTCCTCCAGGGATCCCGTTGATCTCCTTCAGGTCGAGACTCTCCATCAAGGCGACGAGAAGCACATGGCCTCCCAGCAGTACTACCTTTCGGTCGGCGGACAGCTGCGGAAGGTCGATCTCATCGACGTGCCTACACTGTAGTATTTGATCACGGATCAGTTTCAGGCCACGCTTGGTGATGATTCCGTTCCCATCGAGCTTCTCCAGGATTCTGGAGTGGGCGAGTATTGAACCCGAGGTGCCAACGACTTGACTCCATCCCACTCTCCTGAAGTTCTCGACATGAGGTTCTATTTCCAGTTTTGCTGACAGCAATGCCTGGGAGTACCTGTGCCTGGTGATCTTTCCCTCTTCGAAATGAGCCTTCATCATCTGTACGCAGCCACGGTCGAGGCTTTCAAGGGTCTTTGCCCCTCTCCCCTGTCCCAGTGCAAGTTCAGTGCTGCCTCCACCGATGTCGATCAGCAGGGTTGCCGCATCGGGCTGAGGAAAGGAGGAACTTGATCCTCTCCAGATGAGACGTGCTTCTTCCACCCCGGAGATGACCTCGATTGGGTGGCCGAGATGATGTTCACAGCGAATTCGGATCTGTTCCTCTTCCGTCGCACAACGGAAGGAGTGGGTGCCGACAGCACGGATATTGGTTGGGGGGACGGATTCGAGTCGTTCACGGAAGCGATCGAGGCAACAAAATGCCCGATCCAGCACTTCACTGGAAAAGCGAGGATTGGTGCCGAGACCTTCCCCTAGCCGAACTCGTTCACGCAACCGATCGATGATCCTGACCTCATCGGCAGATTTTCTGGCGATGATGAGGTGAAAGGAGTTCGAGCCCAGATCGATGGCAGCGTGAGTCTCTTGCAAGGACAGGATGATGTCCTTTCTTCATCGACCGGGAAGAAGTTGATCATCTGTACCGATTCGGTATCACGCATCGGTACAGATGAGCGGTCAACTGGTGGCAGCTTGCATGACGGCTTCGTAGTTTGGTTGTTCAGCCACCTCGTTCACGTACTCGATATGAGTAAGTACGCCCGAAGGGTCTATTACAAATACAGCTCTGGCCAAACAACACTCGAGTGGGCCGTTGGCGATGTGGACCCCGTAGGCCACCCCGAATGCCGTGGATCGGTGACAACTGAGGGCTGTGACATTCTCGACACCCTCTGCGCCACACCAGCGCTTCTGAGCGAATGGAAGGTCTGCGCTGACGACCAGCACCTCGATGGATGGAACGCCCGCAACTGCATCATTGAATTGCTTCGTTTCTTGCTGGCATACAGGGGTATCGAGGGAAGGAACGGTGGCGATGATGCGCGTCTTTCCGGCAAATGTATCCAGCGATACCTCTTCCATGGTGTTACTCAGTAACTTGAAATCGGGCGCGACAGCGCCGATGGCCAGGCGTTCTCCTGTGACCTCGAAGGGCGTTCCTTTGAGGGTGATTCCTGCTGTTCTGCTCTCTGTCATGTCTCTCCTGTTTGTTTTATTGGGTGACGTCATTATCAGCAGTTACTTTCAAGGAAGCAGGGCCCTGAATCAAGGCGAATGACGCAAGCCAGGGACACCTTCGGTGAAAATTACCGCATTCCATCTCATCATCGGGGTATTGGTCGCAACGAGAGGATTTCTTGTGTCATGAAATAATCGATATCGACAGAATCCAATATGAGTCCGGTGAGGTGACAATTATGAACGACCAGCATCTGGTTGAATAAACTTGAGTAAAGACCTGGTCGAGTATCGAATCAATAGAGCGTGTGATTTGTATTTTGGTTTTGTAGGTCAGTTGAAGTGCTTGGCCAACCGTTTTTGATCTCGATGTTTATCAGGGAAACCAAAATATCACCTCCAGATAGTAGGGAAACGAAATAGACCAACCTCCAGGTGGTGTTGCTGGAAATCCTCCGTCGGTGGAGTTTGATCGGGAAGAACTCGAGTTGTTGATGAATTCTCGAACTGCTTCGGTGATCAAGTTTGATCTTCAAATCGATGAGGGTTACCGCAGACGCTAAGTACTCAGATGGTCTGAGTATTTGTTTTAGTCCGCTGATCAATCGAAC
>CBFIET010000010.1:0-12632 GCA_965661685.1 Planctomycetota bacterium | reverse complement strand
AACGCTGAGCTCTTACGCTCCCCCTCTCCCACGGTCATTGAGCAAGCCAGTGACGTTCTCGTCTCAGAAACAACTGATCCTCTCGCCGCCGAGCAGTCCGTCGAGCCCGCCCTACCTGCGGACCCCGTTCCAGCCCCAGCTCCAGAACCTACTCCGGAACCCACCCCTGAACCGTCTTCTGAGGCTCCCACTCCCACCCCAGCTCCTGCCCCAGCACCGGCGCCTGCCCCAGAGCCTGAACCAGCGCCCGCTCCTGCCCCAGCACCAGCACCTGCCGCCCCATCAAACGCCGACGATGACGATGACGATGACGATGACGACGACGACGACGATGACGACGATGACGACGACGACGATGACGATGACGAAAGCTAGGTGAATGATGAACAAAATAGTGAAGAAGAGTCAGTCGAGGAAGAGTGGAGTGAGTGTGTCGTTGCAGCAGGGCCTCTGGGCCCTGCTGTGCGGCCTTTTTATCGCGACGATCCTGTGTGTGTCACCGGAGGTTCGTGCGGGAGAGGATGATTCAAACGATTCTCGCCTTGCCGGGAACCGATGGGGAGCACAGTACTTTCCAAATATCGAGCTGACGACTCATGAAAATGAAAAGGTGCGGTTTTTTGATGACCTGATCAAGGACAAGGTAGTGGTGATCAATTTCATCTACACCACCTGTCCCGATGCGTGTCCTCTGGAGACTGCTCGTATGAGCGAAGTTTACGAGATCCTTGGTGGTCGAGTGGGGCAAGATGTCTTCTTCTACTCCATCACCATCGATCCAGATGTGGATACACCAGAGGTGCTTGCCGAGTACGCAAAGCGGTACCAGGTGGGTCCAGGATGGAAGTTTTTGACTGGTGATGAGCAGGAGATCATCTTGCTCCGAAAGAAGCTTGGTCTGTACATCGATGAGGTCAACAAGGATCCGAACGATCACAATTTGAACATGATCATCGGAAACCAGAAGACCGGTCGCTGGATGCGCAGATCACCATTCGAGAATCCTTACATCCTGTCCAACGAGATCGGTTCCTGGTTACACAACTACAAGAATAAGAGTAACAACCCCAACAGTTACGAGGATATCCCTGATCTTAGAAATCTGACCAAAGGAGAGAGCCTGTTTCGCACTCGCTGTGCCGTTTGTCATAGCATCGGAACCGGCGATGGCCTTGCCAGGACTGGTCCCAACCTCAAGGGTGTCACCGAGCGTCGCGAACCCGAGTGGTTGCGCCGCTGGATCTCCGAGCCGGATGTGATGTTGGCAGAGAAGGACTCCATCGCCATGGGACTTTTTGTTGCATACAACGAGGTTCCGATGCCGAACATGCAGTTGAATCCGTACGAGGTTGAAAGTCTCATCGATTTTATCGAGACAGAGACCCGCCGAGTTGCGAAGGTTGAATCGGTTAAAGCTCTCACCGAGCAAGTCGATGCCGAGGTTCCAAGTTGCTGTCAAAAAGAGGAAATGGTTGCTCTTGATGAGCAGGATGAGGGAGCCGAGGTTGTCGATCCGATGACCGTTGAGTTCTACGAAGAAATGGTTCTTGAGGATGCAGTTGTCGAGGAAGTTTCTCAAACGATCATCTACCCCGTGATCGAGGCGGACCAGTTCGCCGGAATGAAGACGATTTCATACATCCTTGCTGGTGCATTTGGATTGGTGGGTCTTGCATTGCATGGCCGCAAACTGCGGTAGTATTCCCGCCTAGTCGAGTTTGAGTTGGCACCGGGCCGCCAGTAGGCGGTCCGGTGCCTTCTCTTTTGGTGGTATATTCCGGTGAGACGATGTTCGGGTTATAAAACGATCAGCAGGATATATCGCAGCATGGCAGCATCGATCGAGGAGGTTGGATGGGTTTCTGGCCTAATGCAGCGGGGGATACCCATCACCGTAGCGATGAATTTCATCGAACCTATCGCGCCGTTCAGGCCAGACTCCGAACGATTTTCGAACTCGACTCCCGGACCTGGGACATCTTGCTGATTCCGCTGAGCGGATCTCTCACCATCGAGAGCGTGATCCGTACCTTCGGAGGAATAGTCGATGTGAGAACAAGTGGTGCCTTCAGCGATCGAGTCGGAGAGATTCACCACTCGCCTTCTGCGCCCTGGACCTTCGGAGTGCAGTACGAGACCAATGATTCAAGAAGTTGTGAAGTGGCTGATTGCGACATCGTGGATGCCGTTTCTTCATTGCCTTACTTCCCCTTTCCGCGCCATGCTCGCGCCGTGATCACCGTCTCGTCCAAGCAGTTCGGGGGGGGGACCGTGTGGTCTGTGGTCTTCCTGCGCCGTGAGTTCTGGCAGCAGGTCGATCCGCTGCCTGGGTACCTGGATCTGCGCCGCTATCAGCAATTCGAGCAACTCGCCGAAACTCCCTGCACCCCTCCCATCGAGGGCCTCTTTTCGCTGCTGGACAGACTTGATCACTTTGACCCGCCCGCATTTCGACACCGTATCGATGAGCGCTATTGTAGAGCCTCGGCTGCGGTACTCTCCGTCGGCGGTGAGGTGGAGGGAGCGGCACCGGTACTGACCTTTCGACTGCCTGCTCGGTTCGAGGTGGACCAGGACTCGCTGTGGATTCCCCACAGCAGGAGCGGTTGGCTGCAGGCGTTCCTGTGGTCTGGAACCGATGAGGAGTTCGATTGCTGGATCGAATCGATTCACGCCACCGATATCGACACGATTCAACCGGCCTGCTAAGTCACTCCCTCGGACTCCCGCAGTTGCAATCAGGAGCAGGAGAGAGACTCGATACATCCCAGCGCATCGGGAGAGGGGTCGATATCGCAAACGCTTGTCGGTTCAGGGGGAGCGGATGTACCGCTGAACAGGTACCCGAGCAAGGAGATGGGGTCTGCGATGTCGAGACCTCCATCATCGTTGCAGTCCGCGGCGCTTTCGCAGGAGATGCTGCTTCCCAGGAACAGATGGCCGAGAGCCGATACCGCATCTGCGATGTCGATCACCGAATCGGTGTTGATGTCCCCACGAAGAAATAGAGTTTCCTCACAGATATCGAGGATCCCGTTGCCGTTGACGTCGCTGGCACCTGCGATCAACTCGCAACTATCCACCTCTCCGTTACCGTCGCAATCGAGGGATGGATCCTGTTGCAGGTCGCAGGAGTCTGGATTGCCGTTGCCATCACAATCGGGGGCGATGAACAGATTCCTGTGAATCAGATCTGGCTGGCTTCCGTTGGCGCTGATGGCATCGAGATCTCCATCCTGGTCAAGATCTCCCAGTTCGATGTCATTGGTCATCATGTTGGAGACGATCGCCTGGTCATCGGTGACAAAGGTGCCGATGGTTCCTCCCTGCAACCCTCCCTGGTTGACATGCAAGATCTCGTAGATGCTATTGCTGGCGAAGACCACGTCGAGATCACCGTCGTTGTCGATATCGCCGATGGCGACCGCATGGTCGATGTAACTGCCCGGCAACAGGGCAGTGGAGTCGAACTCGCCCTCGAGGCCCCCCTGGGCTCCCCCCTGATTGGTCAGTAACAATCCACCGCCGCGGACCGGGACCGCATCGATGTCGCCGTCGCCATCGAGATCCGCCAGTGCCACATCATTGGAACTCCAGCTCTGCAGCAGTTGACCACTCTCGATGAAGACTCCCTCGATGCCATTCTGGGCACCGCCCTGATTCTGGTAGATGACATCGTTCACGTTGAAGTGCGTGACGAAGGCATCGAGATCGCCGTCTCCATCCAGATCTGCCAGTGCCACAGAACTACTCCGAAAGGAACCGAGGCTCTGGCCGCTGTCGACCAACTCGCCGGCATTGCCGCCCTGACCATTGCCCTGGTTGATGTAGATGCGATCCCCCTCGTAGTAGTCGTGTGCGACGAAGACATCGAGATCACCATCGCCATCGACATCGCCGAGGGCATTGCCGCGCCCCTGGAAGTTACCGAGTTCCTGTTCGCCACCGTGGCTGAAGATCCCCTCGACACCGCCCTGAATTCCACCCTGGTTGAGGTGGACCCGGTGTGGGTAGTCCTCGCCACAGGAGATGAAGGCATCGAGATCGCCATCGCCGTCGAGATCGCCCAGCGACACCCGCGGAATGTTGCAGGTGGTGATCTGCTGGCCACTGTCGACCAGTGTTCCCGCTTGCAGCCCCTGTTGCCCACCCTGGTTGAAGAAGATGCGGGTCATGCTGGAGAGAGAGTAGACGAAGAAGGCATCGAGATCGCCGTCTCCATCGAGATCACCCAGCGCCACCGAGGATGTGGGGTGATTACCGGGGAGAGGATCCGCCTCGGCGAATACACCGACACCAGCGCACCCTGTCGGTTGTGCCAGCGCCGATCCACTAAAGGTGAAGACCATCAGTAGCATCAGCCAGAGACTGGCGCAGTAGGCATCCTGAGAAGATCTCATCAGCAGTACCTCGGTCAGGAGTATCGCGCGATCGGTACCATCAGCACGGCACAGACCCGCCTCCATTATCTCATTTGCGGACCCCTCAGGGAAGCATCAAGGACACGCCCCGAAACTGTCGTATTCCAGCACATCTACCGTCAGATCGATGCCGCAGTCGGGGAAGAGGTTGGTGATCGTGGAGTTCTACTCAGGGGCACGCTGAATCACTGGCGCAGCCGAGCACCGGGGTCCCGGGGTCCTTGCCACAATCCGGGAAGGGTGCAGGAGGCTCGGGACCCATTCCATTGATGTAGTTGAGCAGGTACAGAGCATCGGCCAGGTCGATGGCGAGATCGCCGTTGGCATCGGCAGCTTCCATGCATGGAGGAATCATTCCCTGGTTGAACAGATAGGCGAGTCCAAAGATCGGATCGGCGATGTTGATGTTTCCGTCGCCATTGCTGTCGCCGCGCAAGTAGTCTCCATCGAATATGGCAAAGCAATCCAGTGCAGGCGAGTAGCTCTGCCCACCGACAAAGATCAGCGTCTCGGCCACGGAACAACTACCGGTACTGCAGGGGGGGATGTTGCAGAAGCACAGTTCACTCTCGATCGCCTGGGCACCGATCAGATCGTAGCGGATCTGAAACATCTGAGGATAAAAACCGATGGGAATCGTTTCGCTGGCGCCGAAGGCACTGAACGCCACCCCGTAGACGATCCCTTCCGATGAGATGTAGGGAAGAACCAGTCCCGGTCCAGTGCCGCCGTTGAGCGCCTGCAGGGGCGGGCCGCACAGGATGGCGTCTGGAGACAGCAGGCTCGAGTCGTGGCACACATCGATGTTGAAGCCCTGCATATCGCCACCAGCATTGTCGATGGAGACATCGACCAGCAACTGGTTCTCGGCAGCATCGAAGGAGGATGTCAAGCCGAGGATAAAATCGCTGCCACTCTGGGCGATGCAGGGCACTCCAGGTAACAACCACAGCATCAACAGGACAGTTCTCAACAACACGGATCACCTCTACAGACACTCACCTCTACAGACACGGCGGAAATGTTCCTCGAGAGCCTCTACCATTGTACAACCGGTACCTGTCGAGTCACGGACACGACCCGAAACTGTCGCAATCCAGCCCACTTCTGACTGAAGATCGTGCTTTGACGGGGAGCTCTCCGCTGCTACGAGCGTTTGCCCACCTCGATGCGGATGAACTCGGGCAGGTAGTTGGGGGTACAGTTCCTGGGAGCCTTCTCCTCCTTGTAGAGTTCGAGGGATGCTCCCAGCTGGATGCAGCGGTCGCGAAACTGCGGCTCGAAGACACCGATCCAGCCGGCACAGCCATTCATCGCCCATTGCACATCCGGGTCCTCGCCGGCCAGTTTCTCTTCGATGGCGTTCATCAACTCCCCACTGTTCTGCGGTGGCGGGGTCTTGCCGGTCCAGCGCTGTCGCAACTGGTGATACCAGAAGAAGCGTCGCAGGATGGGCAGAGGATTCTCCATCCAGGTTTGCATGATGGCGGTGAGATCGTTGCTCTTCATCAGTTGATGCGCCAGCAGCCAGTCTCCCATCTGGTGACGCTGCTTTTCGTCGTGCACCGGCATCTCCCGGGCAAACAAGTGGAAGTCTTCCCCCGTCAGTTGTTTGGGATCGAAGATCAGAGCTGCCAGCAGCCGCGGAAGATATTCCCCCGTCTTCCACAACTCCCACGCCAGTTCGTGGTCCTTCTTGATGGTCTTGGCGAGTTTCTTGATGTCACCCATCTTCGGGGCATCGGTATCGAGCTGGGCAATGACTTCTTGAGCCTGGTCAGACAACGGCATCGATCCACCTGATTTCATTCAGCCTTCGAACCGCAGCAGTTCGACGGAACCGGGCACGAGAAAGGAGGGTGACTAGGAGCCCTCCTTTGTCACCCGCCAGTCCCATAGCGTCAAGCCTAACAGCCGTCGGAACTCTCGCACTCCAGAGCATCGGTGCTCGGGTCCTCTCCGCAGGCGGGGAAGGGTGCTGCCGGGGCAGAGCCGCTGTTGAACAGATAGGTGAGCAGATAGACCGCGTCACCGATATCGACCAGCCCATCGCCGTTGACGTCGCTGGCATCCAGGCAACTGGAAACCCCGCCGCCAAAGAGATAGTCGAGCACGAAAATACCGTCGCCGACGTCGACCACGCCATCGCCGTTGCCATCGCCGCTGATGTACTTCATTCCTTCACACTCGTCGGGAACCCCGCTGCCGTCGCTATCGAGACTGAATCCTGATGCGATGTCGCAGGGATCGATGATGCCGTTGCCATTGCAGTCGAGGGATGGATTGGAGGTCAGCTCGCAGAAGTCATTGAGTCCATTGCCGTCACAATCGTTGCCCAGGTTGAAGAGGTATGCCGAGCCGGTAAAGAGAGGGAGCGAAGGATGTGAGTGGCTGGGTGCGCCGACGATGGCAATCCCCCCGCTGACCCCCACGGAGGCGCCATGATAATCGTTGAGTGACTGGTCCTGCGGGAGAAGGGCGCGCTCCTGAATCCATATAGTTCCGGTTCTCCTGTAGAGATAGGCAACACCTGCACTGCCTCCAGTGGGCTGAAAATGATTCCAACCCCCGACAACGGCAACATCTCCGCTCACGTCGACCGAGAGGCTACTGGTTGAGGTGTATCCGCTGGAAGGGGGAGGGCTCGGCAGATGGGCCTCCAGAGTCCAGGCGATTCCATTCCAGCGAAAAATGGTGGCATCTCCTATGTTGGATTTACTTCCTACGATGGCCACATCCCCGCTCAGGCTCACCGATGTGCCGAACTGGTCCGAGCTTGTAGGGATGGGGTGGAACAGTTGCGATTCCTGTATCCAGTTTGATCCGTCGTATCGGTAAACGTAGGCAGAGCCTGTATTGCTACCTGATGGGCCGTTGTAAAACCAGGCTCCGACGAGCACTGCATTGCCGCTGATGGAAACGGATTTCCCGAATTGGTCACCATTGGTTCCATCGGATGCAATGAGTTTGGCTTCCTCGACCCAACTGGAACCGTCATGGCGGTAGACATAGGCGGCTCCAGCACCGGTCCCGCCTGAAGAGGTGTTTGCGCCGCGTGCACCGACGATCGCAACCGCTTCCACGCCAGTTCCGCTGATGCTGACCGAGGTGCCGAATTCATCTCCTGCTGCTCCATCGGAGGCGAACAGGTGCGCTTCCTCAATCCAGCTCATCGTGGCGGTATCGAATCGAAAAATATAAACGGATCCGGCAAGGGTGCCGCCTGCGGGTGTGTCGTCATTGGGCGCACCGACGATCGCGACGTTCTTGCCCAGGGATACTGAACGCCCGAACGCGTCGTCAGGCGCTCCAGCCGAGGGGAACAAGTGCGCTTCCTCTATCCAGTCCAGCGTGGAAGTGTCATATCGAAACAGATAGGCCGATCCGTCCTCTGTTCCTCCCACGGTGTCATCCCCGAAAGCACCGACGATCACCTTGTCTCCATTCACGCTCACGGCGTTCCCGAAGGAGTCAGCAAATGCTCCATCAGAGGCGAGGATTTCAGTAGCACAACTATCCAGAACCCCATTTCCATCACAATCAAGAGAAGGATCACTGAAGATTTCGCAAAGATCGAGGGTTCCATTTTCATCGCAATCGATGGAGGGGTCCGCTGAGATTTCGACGCTATCTGGAATTCCATTTCCATTGCAATCGGAGCCCGGTCCCAGATTGAGATAGACCATGTCGGGGATGCCACTGGCGACGATCAGATCGAGGGTGTCATCGTGATTGACATCGGCAAGTTGCAGGGCGGTACCGGAATCAACATTTACGGCGATCCCTATGAAACTGCCGCCATCATTGCGGTAAACCCGGAAGAATCCATCCGATTCTGTGGCAACCAGATCTGCGTCACAGTCTCCATCGATGTCTCCGGCTTCAATGACGGTAGTGGTGTTAGGGCCCAAAAGTTGTCCGCTGTCGGTGAAGTTGGCGGACCCGTCGTTGATGAATATTTGATTGGGACCAGAAATAACACCGCAAATCAAATCCGGAAGAGAGTCTCCATCCACATCGGCTACGGCAATGGAAAACAAGCTTGACGAAACATTGACAGAGCTGTGATGGGTAAAGGTGCCGGTACCGTCATTGGTGAATATTTTTTGTTCGGGATTGATCATGTCGGTGATCACCAGATCGAGATGCCCATCCCCATTCAGGTCCGCCAATTCGCCATCAAAACTGACATTCATGGCAAGGGATTGTACGGGAGATCCAAATCCACCATTGCCGTCATTCAAGTGCACCGTGCAGTTGGCGGAGAGGTTGAAAAATACCAGATCGATGAAGGTGTCCCCATTGATATCACCGGTGGCAACCGCATGGGTTCGCTCGTTTCCGAGCGATTGACCGCTGTCGATGAAGTTCCCGGTGTTGAGACCGTCATTGAAGTAGATTCTGTTCGGTTGCCCAGGTCCACCCACCTGAGTGTTTGCAACGACCATATCGAGGTCGCCGTCCATATCCAGATCTGCCAGTTCGACGTCGCGGCTGTTGTTGGCGCCGAGACTTTGGCCGGTATCGGTAAAGAGTCCGGACCCGTCTCCCAAATATACCTGGTTTCCCAGACCCAAATCGCGGGCAAACACGAGATCGGGGTGTCCGTCACCGTTCACCTCGCCGACGTCTACACCCATGCTCGTCGCCATGCCGCCCAGCCATTGACCGGTTTGGATGAACTCACCATGTCCACTGCACGGTCCCGATTGGGCCTGAAGCGTGGAACCTAGCAAAAGAAGGGTGATGATGGTCGAGATAGTTTTCATTTGGCGGCCTCCCTGGGCGTTCGTGGTGATCTTACCCGGGGAATCGCCCAGGAGGATCTATCCGATTCAGGACCAGGGTCGGACGGGAATTGTCGGCGCGGGTCGCCAATTCAGAGTAGAGGTGCAGGTCTTCCCGATACGGCACCCGGCACCCCGACGTGTTGGAGCCCAGATCGGCAGCTCGCAGCCACCCTTACTACAGCATCAAGGACACGCCCCGAAACTGTCGCATTCCAGTGCATCCACCGTCGGGTCGATGCCGCAGTCTGGGAAGGGTGCCGGTGGGGGTGGGGCACCGTTGAAGAGGTAGCCGAGCAGGGCGATCGGATCGGCGATGTTGAGCGAGCCGTCATCGTTACTGTCGGTGGCATCCTGGCAGGGGGCAGCGACGCCCATGAACAGCACATCGAGCGAGTAGATGGCATCGGCGACATTGACCGCCCCATCGGCGTTGACATCGCCACGGCCCAGCAGTGGCGGTTCGCAAGCATCGATCACTCCATCATCATCGCCATCCAGGTCGATCAGCTCGAGTACGAACAGACCGTTACTGATGTCGCTGATGAGGATGCGATCATCGCCGAGGAAGGGATAGACCCCCCAGGCGCCGTTGTAAGTGGGCAGGGTCGGCTGTGGGTGGGTGTCGTATCCGGCCACCCAGTCGAGCCAGCCGCTGTCGGGATCGACATCGAAGACCTGTAACCCCGACTGGAACCAGGCGTTGTAGATCCGATTTCCGATCACTCCCTGATTATGAACACTGAAGGCGGTGGACTGCGAGAAGTTGACCTCGTCGACGATGTCGAGGCTCACCGTACCATCGGGATTGTCGGTTACCCGATAGACTTTGATGCCACCGCCGAGACGTTCCTCGCCGGTGATGACGAAGTGGCCATCGGCGGTTGGCCAACAGGAATGGGTGCTGATGCCGGGGCCGCTGCCGAGTACTTGTGGGGGCGTGTTGGCGAGATCGGCGATGTCATAGATCCACAGACCAGAGCCCAGTTTACAGACGTAGAGCCGATCACCCTGAGCGACCACGTCATGAACTCCGCCATCGGTAATCGTCCACAGGGGGGCCGTGATCGGACTGCTCGGCGGGTTCTCGAGATCGATGGCCCGCAGATCGACGATGGCAATACCGGTGCCCGATGACAGATCGACGATGTAGAGAAAGCCTTGATGGTAAAAGAGATTGTGAACGGTCAGGTAACTGGCCAGGACGATGTCAAAAGCCGCCACCGGATTGGCCGGATCACGCACATCGACCACGTGGACACTGCCGTTGCCGTCCGCTTCTAACCCGATAAAGAGCATCCCATCGGCGACCTTGATGTCGCGGGCATCGGCATTCTGATTCGGCGCCGGCAGCGCATACTCGGCGACATGTTGTGGATCGGACGGATCGACCACCGAGATGATATCGACGGCAGCATCGTAAAATCGCCCGATGTAGGCGTGATCCTCGTATCCCCACACATCGGCGTACTGACCCGAAAAACCATCCCAGTTGCCGCGTAGATCGACGTGCGTCAACTCGCAACCATCGATGACACCGTTGTCATTACAGTCTTCGAAGTTGCCGCTGGCGATGTCACATTCATCGAGAACACCGTTGCGGTCGCAATCCTGGCCAGAGCCTGTGTTCAATTCGCACGCATCGAGAATGCCGTTGGCGTTGCAATCGGTGGCACTTCCAGCCGCCAACTCACACGAATCGGGGATCGAGTTGCCGTTGCAATCGGCTTCCGTCGAACCCAGTTCGCACGCATCCGACTGTCCGTCCCCATCGCAATCGGGCAAATTTTCACACTCGTCCGGCACGCCATTGGAGTTGCAGTCGTCCACATCTCCGGCAGCGATCTCACAGGAATCGATGATCGAGTTGGAGTTGCAATCCTGCACGATCGATCCGCTGATGGAGATGGCATCGATCTCCTCCCAGATCACGGGATGGCGGTTGGTGTCGATGATGATCTTGGCACCGATGACCAGTTGCGAAGTCTGCGGGTAATCGACCGAGAACTCGACCGGGGTGCCGATCTCACTGGGATCAATCCCCTCCCAGACGGTGATCAGGTTGCCGTTGATCTCGAGCAGTTCGATCCGCACGACAAAGCCGTTACCGAGCGTCTCCCTGACCATCAATGAACTCGACAGAATCGGATGGGTAAAACCAACGATGATGTATTCGATCCCATCTCCGTCGCAACTGTCGCAGTTACAGGAGGGGCCGCAACTGCAGCCGAGGCCACAACCTCAGCCGAGCCCGCCGCCATCATCGGCACAGGACGTGGCCCAGGCGGTCTCGAGATCGCCATAGGTCATCGTGTCCGGCTCGCCGAGTGCCTGGAACGCACTCCAGGCCGTATCGGAGTACTGCGAGCTGTAGCCCAGCACCGAACTGGCCCACATCGAGCCGTCGACGATCAACTCCTGGTCATCGGGAATGCCGTTGCCGTTGCAATCGCCGGCCACCACCACGCCACCACAAAGGAGCAGCGCAGCGCAGGCCACGATCGATAAACAGCGACGAGTCGAGTCCATCTACACCTCTTCTCAAGAGCCATTATCCCACTCCCGGCGTCCCCACGAAAGGATCAAGGACACGCTGAAAAAGCGTCGCATTCCAGTGCATCCACCGTCGGGTCGATGCCGCAGTCGGGGAAGGGGTTTTGTGGGTTGGGGCCGGCGCTGAAGAGGTAGGCGAGCAGGGCGATGGCGTCGGCGATGTTCAGGGTTCCGTCATCGTTACTGTCGGCGGCGTTGTCGCAGGGGATCGTGCCGCCGGTGAAGAGGTCGGCGAGGGTGGTTATCGCATCACCGATATTGATGCCTCCATCGCCATTCACATCGCCGCGGATGAACGAGGTTTCCTCACAGGAAACCTGGTTGATCCACACGCGGTTGGCTTGGCCGAAGTAGTTCGTCACCCAAGCATCGAGATCGCCATCGCCATCGAGGTCTCCGAGGGCGACACCGAAGCTCAGGAGGCTGCCGAGAGCCTGACCACTGTCGGCATAGGTACCGGGAGTGCCGCCTTGATCGCCCCCCTGGTTGATCCACACGCGGTTGGCTTGGTTGTAGTTGGCGACCCAGGCATCGAGATCGCCATCGCCATCGAGGTCACCGAGGGCGACATCGTTGCTATTGGAGTTGCCGTATGTGTTGTCGGAAAAGAGCGGGAAGGAGCAATCCTCATCCTCGCAGTCGACCAGCCCATCGGCGTCATCGTCGATGCCGTTGTCGCAGATCTCGGCAACCTGCCCGGGCAGCGGCGTTGTTGTGGCCAGGCTCAGTAGCAGGGCCGGTAGTAGGATCAGCCATCTCATCAGGGGCAGCCTCCGTAGTTCTCGCACTCGAGTGCGTCGGGGGTGGGGTCGATGCCGCAGGCGGGGAAAGGCATCGGCAGGTCGCCGGTGCCGCTGAAGAGGTAGCCGAG
>CBFIET010000009.1:0-2256 GCA_965661685.1 Planctomycetota bacterium | reverse complement strand
TCCTGGCACAGGAAGCATTCGATGCACTTGCGGAACTCCTGCACCCGGTCGACATCCTCCTGCATCATGCGGTGTTCGCCGTCGGGATCTCTCGGTCGCGGGGCGAAGGGGCGGATCCGTTTGTTCTGCTGGTAGTTCCAGGAGACATCATTGGTCAGGTCGCGGATCACCGGGAAGGTCTTCAGCGGCTGCACCGTGATGGTCTCGTCCTCCTCGAAGGTGTTCATGCGGGTCATGCAGGAGAGTCCCGGCTTGCCGTTGATCTCCATGCTGCACGAACCGCACTTGCCCGCCTTGCAGTTCCAGCGACAGGCGAGATCGGGGGCGTGTTGCTTCTGGATCTCGTGGATGCAATCGAGGACCACCATGCCAGGCTGGACATCGATGGTGTAGTCGACGAAGTCTCCTCCATCGTCTTGATTGCCGCGCCACACCCGAAACGTTCTCTCAGACACGGCTACCCTCCAGATCTTCCAGCGATGCGTTGGCGATCTTCGCCAGCTCCTCGGGGGGAGTGGGTCGTGGATCCTTGCGCGCCTCGACCTTGCCGTCGACCAGCTTGACGACACTGTTGAAGGTGAGTCCCTCTTCCCGTTCTCCCTCGAAATCGAGGCGGGTGTGAGCACCGCGACTCTCCTCTCGCTGCAGGGCGCAGCGGGCGGTGGCCTCTGCCGAGAGGATCATGTTGCGCAGGTCGATGCAGGTGTTCCAGCCGGGGTTGTACTGGCTGGTGGCATGCGCCTTCACCTTCGCGGCACGCTCCTTCAGCTTCTGTAACTTGTCGATCCCCTCCTCCAGCTCGGCACCCTCTCGAACGATGCCGACATGCTGTTCCATCGTCGTCTGCAGGTCGTCGACCACGACGTAGGGGTTCTCTCCATCCTCGCGGTTGAGGAAGTCGATCACCGAGCGCATCTGCTCGTGGACCTGTTCCTGTTGCACGGTCGGCGTGCCAGACAGTTTGTCGAGGTAGGCCTTGGCACCGAGACCGGCGCGGGCACCGAAGACGATCAGGTCGGAGAGGCTGTTGCCGCCGAGACGGTTGGCCCCGTGCAGGCCCGCTCCACACTCGCCGGCGGCGAAGAGCCCCGGCACGTTGGTCATCTGGCTCTCGGCGTCGACACGGATGCCACCCATGTAGTAGTGCAGCGTCGGGCCCACCTCCATCGGCTGGGCGGTGATGTCGACCTCCGCCAGCTCCTTGAACTGGTGGTACATCGACGGCAGCTTGCGTTTGACGAAGTCGCTGTCGCGATGGCTGATGTCGAGGTAGGCACCGCCATGCTCCGAGCCGCGTCCCGCCTTCACCTCGCGCATGATGGCGCGGGCCACCACATCCCGGGTCAGCAGCTCGGGTGGGCGACGCGCTTCGCGGTCGCCGTCGAGCCACAGTTGTGCTTCTTCCCTGGTGTCGGCGGTCTCCGGGGCGAATCGTTCGGGGATGTTGTCGAACATGAAGCGCACACCCTCGGAGTTGGTGAGGATGCCCCCTTCACCACGCACTCCCTCGGTGACGAGGGTGCCCCGTACCGAAGGGGGCCACACCATGCCGGTGGGGTGGAACTGGGTGAACTCCATGTCGAGCAGCTCGGCACCGGCGCGAGCGGCCATGCCGTAACCATCTCCCGAGTATTCCCACGAGTTGGAGGTGACCCGCCACGCCTTGCCGGCACCACCGGTGGCGAAGATCACCACCGGAGCGCGGAACACCACGAAGCGACCCGTCTCTCGCCAGTAGGCGAGCATGCCGCTGATCTTGCCGCCATCCTGCAGCAGATCGATGCCGATGCACTCCATGTGTACATCCATTCCCTGATGGATGCCGTGGTCTTGCAGGGTACGGATCAGTTCCAGTCCGGTGCGGTCGCCGACGTGAGCGAGGCGAGGATAGCGATGGCCGCCGAAGTTTCTCTGGTTGATCAGCCCGGTGCGGGTGCGATCGAACACGGCACCCCAGTCCTCCAGTTCTCGTACCCGATCGGGAGCTTCCTTGGCGTGGATCTCTGCCATCTCCCACTTGTTGAGGAACTTGCCGCCACGCATCGTGTCGCGGAAGTGGATCTTCCAGCTGTCGCGGGAGTCGACATTGCCGAGTGCCGCGGCCATGCCACCTTCTGCCATGACGGTATGGGCCTTGCCCAGCAGACTCTTGGTGATGACTCCGGTACTCAGTCCCAGGTTCGATGTCTCGATGGCGGCACGAAGTCCCGCACCGCCGGCACCGACCACCAGCACATCGTGTTCAATCGTCTGGAT
>CBFIET010000008.1:0-85870 GCA_965661685.1 Planctomycetota bacterium | reverse complement strand
GCGGCCTGCTGTGCGGCGGCCTGCTGTGCGGCGGCCTGGTCATCCGGCGAGTCCGGGGTTGTCCCTGCTGCGCCAGATTCTCCCTCGACCTCCCGGGGGGCGGGGACTCTCCGCGGCGGAACCTTGCTTCCCGAGGAGTTGCCACCTCCACCCTTCTTGCGTGGAGCTGGAACTCGCCGCTTCTTTCGGCGTGGGTTCAATCCAGAATCTCTGGTTTCTTCATCGGATGTCATCAGTCCTCACTCCTCGTGACCGGGTCACTCTCTCCGGCATCATCCTGGACCGGGTACAGGATCTCGATGACCGCCTGTACCTGTTCCGGAGTCAGGTGTCCAAGCTCCACCAGGACCTGCCCCAGAAGTGGCACCTGCTTGCCGGAATTGCGCAGGCGCTCCTGGACGGTGAGCGCTTCATAGATCTGCGCTTCACTCAGCAGCCCCTTTTCGATGGCGACCTCACCGAAGAGACGACGATAACGATCAGGAGTCGACACCAGAACGTCCTCTCAGGTCAGGATCTCCAGGGGAGTCTCGAACCGCGAATGAATCCAGTTTCTCCCACTGGACCGGGCTGACGAGGATATCAGCCTCTCTCGGTGGACGCCACCGACCCCGTTCACTCTGACTTCACCACCGTACCCTCTTCCCCACGATAGAGGAGGATTCCCTCGATCCCGCCGACGGTGGCCAGCTTGTTTCTCGATTCGAGAACGTGCTTCAGGCAGTTCAGTTTCTGCTGGGAACTCGCCACCTGAGCGGCGGAGGACGCCGGCGATCTTCCCCAGTGGAGCAAAATACCGATGGAGGTGTGTAGTTGCCACATACGCTGGCCATTGCCATCGACGGTATGTGAAATCTCATGGAGAAAGCCGGGGACCCGGTCGAAGACATTGTCCTCCCAGAGAACCCCCAGCAGACCCAGCAGCTCGACATACTCGGAACCAGCAAGTCGAGTTCCGATCGAGGAATCGATCTCGACCTGCTGGGTACTGCCCGCCGCCCCGGGCATGTACTCCGGCATCTTCCACTCGGGGAAGAGGAAATCGCCCGGCTGTGTAGCGAGGACGTTGCCGATCCCGTCCACGAGCAGCCAGCCATCATCGATACGAATCCCCACTGACGGGCGAACCAGTTGCCCCTCGAACCCGATGCCCCGGGCAGTCCGCTCGACGCGCTGAACCGACTCGATCCACGGAATCGCAGAGAGCTCACCGATCACTCCCTCTTTCCACCGGACGGAGTGCAAGGAGACCCTCGAAGGAACCTCATGTAACTCTCCCAGTTGATTCGAGAACTGAGGAGGGAACCAGGGTGGCAGAGTCGAGGGTTCGATGGCCCAGACACCTCCCGAGCGCATCATCCTGCGATCGACATCGACCTTGGCGTAGATCACGAAAGCACCGAACCCGATGACCAGCACCAGTGCCAGCAACCATGAACGACCCGTAGCAGAGTTTTGATGCGATTCGTTATTCACTCCCTGCTCCCACCGTTACGTCCTGGCAAGATCACCTCCCGCTGTAGATCCACATCGAAGAGAGTTCGTACCCTGTCACGAATCAGGTGAATCAACTTCTCGATATCGCCGGCACTAGCATTATCGTCGTTGACGATAAAATTCGCGTGCTCGGAGGAGACCTGGGCTCCGCCGATTCTCTCTCCCTTCATGCCGCTGCGATCGATCCACTCGCCGGCACTCGTTCCTTCTCCCACCCCGACGGGATTTCGAAAGACACAGCCACACGACCTCTCTGCCAGTGGTTGAGTTCTCTCCTTGCGTTGCTTCAAGCTGGCGGTGCGCTCTTCCAGTTGCTGTCGATCGGATCCACACTTCAGTTGCAGCCTCACGGCAGCCACCACCCGATCACCGATTCCTGAGTTTCGATAGTTCCAGGGCAGATCTCTACCGTCGATCCACTCCCTGCCCCCCGAACCATCGAGGAGCAGCACCTCCGCCACACTCGCCCCGATCGCCTCGCCGGCGGCACCGGCATTTCCCCAGGTCGCCCCACCGATGGTGCCGGGGATCCCCGGTAACGATTCGAGACCCTGCCAGCCGAGCGCATTGGCCTCATCGACCAGGCTGCTCAGTTGATAGCCCGCTTCCACCTCGATCAGTCCCGTCCCCTTCAGTTCGCGTCTCTTGAGGAGCGTGGTACAGATCACCAGTCCATCGAACCCTTCATCGGAGAAGAGCACATTGGAGCCGTTTCCCAGCAGAAATTTTGGTAGCCCTTCGGCGGCGGCATACTCGACAGCCTCTTGTAACTCATCGAGAGACTTCGGCCTGGTGAACCAGTTCGCGATGCCTCCCACCCGGTACCAGCAGCGTTTATCGAGAGGAATCGATCGCTCAAGTTTCAAATCACCGCCCCCTCGAGGATTTGCTTGCCGATCTTGTCGATATCTCCCGCTCCGAGTGCGACCACGATATCCCCACGGTCGACCAATCGCGGCATCTCCTCGATGGTCTCCTCGAATCCCATCGTCCTGGCCGAGACACCGCGGTCGTGCAACTTGTCCACCAGTTGATCGAGGAGATCTTCGGGGAAATCTGCTCGATCCTCACGGGCGTGATAGATCGGCAAGAGACAGACCTGATCGAAGCCATCGAATGCACGGGAAAACTCATCGAGGAAGAAGGTCAGCCGTTGCGCCTGATGCGGTTGGAACAGTGCCCAGATCTTTCTGCTGGGATACACCTCTCGGACCGCATCCAGGGTCATCGCAACCTCGGTCGGATGGTGTGCGTAGTCATCAAACCATTCGACTCCCTCGATGACATCCCGTCGCTCGAGGCGTCTCTTCACTCCCTGGTAATTCTCGATTCCTGCACTGATCGAATTCATGTCGACGCCGAGAGCGGAGGCCAGCGCAACTGCGGCGGTCACGTTGAGACGGGTATGTTCCCCCGGCATGGCGAGGCGAACCTCGATTCGAGTCTCGCCATCCTCGGTGAATCTCACCTTGGGCGACCATCCACTCTCGATGACGGTTGCTCTCCAGCCCGCCCCACTACCCAGTCCAAACTCGATCAACTCCACCTCACCGACCCCCGCGAGGCGTCGCACCAGAGTGTCGGGAATCACCACAGGGGCTCCGGGTGAGAACCCCTCGAGGAAGGTACCGAAGGTCTCCTGCACCGCATCGAGATCGCAATAGATCTCCGGGTGATCCACCTCGATGTTGGTGATGATTCCGGAGCTCGGTTGCAGGTTCAGAAAACTCTTCTTGTACTCGCAAGCCTCGACGATGAAGTAGTCGCCCTTCCCTGTTCTCCAGTTCCTGCCGCCGATCGATTGCAACTCACCACCGACGATAACCGAGGGATCTTCTCCCGCTGCAATCATGATGCTGGTCAAGATACCCGTGGTGGATGTCTTGCCATGAGTCCCTGCCACGGCGATGGCGTGCCCCCCTGAGGAGAGGCGGCCGAGGATCTCGCTGTAGAGGAGGACCTCGATGTTCAGACGTCTCGCTTCCACGATCTCCGGGTTGTCGTCGAGAATCGCCTGGTTGCGGATCACCAGCTGCGTATCTTCATCGAGAGAGCGTGCTGCATGACCATGATGGAATTGAATTCCTGCATCCCGAAACCGTTCCGCCTGATCATCGTTCTGATCACTGCCAGAGACTCGATGACCTCGCTCCATCAGCATCATCGCAAGGCCGCTGGTGGCGGCACCAGCGATCCCCACGATGTGAATCTTATCTGGAATGACGAATTTACCGGTCAACGATCATCGCCTTCCCTGCCGACAGTGGTTCTTGCTGGAATCCGTAGCACCGTACCGACCGGGATCCGTTCCGGTCTGGTGATCCTGTCTCGGTTTGCATCGAGAAGCCGCTGCCAATCCTCGACACCGTAGTAGTGCTTGGCGATGCTCGCCAGTGACTCTCCAGAGCGGACCACATGTTCCCTGGCCGAGGTGGTGACTGAGTTCGGTGAAGTTGGGTTGGTTGAAGACCCACTGCTTCCCCCGGGGAGTTTTATCACCTGACCGACCTTGAGACGATCGGTATCGATCTCGGCATTGGCCCTGACGATCTCCAGGTACCGATCTGAACTTCCTAGAACTTCCCGTGCGATCTTCCAGATACTATCGCCGGGCCGAACCGTCCAGGTGGCTGCGCCATCCCCTCCATCCTGGGAATCCTCGCCGGAGGGTTCCACCGGTGCTGGATCCACCGGCTCCTGTCGGGGACCGAGAGGGAATTGAGGATCGACGTCTCCAGGCCGGGGGCCGGTGGATTCCACCGGAATCCCCATCAGGATCTCCCTCGATCGCTCGTCCACCGAGTACCAGGCGATGGAGACGGGACTGATCATCACCTTGTTCGGCTCCTCGAAAAGGGGCAATGGATCAGGGCTTCCGGAGTTGCTCACGGTGACGATTCCCAGCAGGAGAACCGATGAACAGAGAAGCCAGCGCAGGCTGTTCATCTTCATCCGAGTACCTCCTGTGATTCCAGCTCGTGATCTCGACCATCGGTTCCCTCGATGGGCCGGTCGACCCCGAGGTGAGTCGCGATGATCTCGGCAATCCTCTCGGCACAGCGATATCGTCCGAGATTTCGAGCAGCAAGAGCCATTTCGACCAGACGATTCCGATCTGCCAACAAGCCGTCGAGAACTTCTCCAAGGTGCTCGGGAGAGTGGTCGTCGACCACCACCGCTGCGCCATGGCTCGCCACGAAGCTGGCATTCAGGAGTTGATGCTGATCTCCATGATGGCGGAAGGGAAAGTACATTGCAGGCCGTCCGGTACAACACAGTTCTGCCACCGTCGACCCCCCCGACCGACTCACCACCAGACTCGCCTCGGCGATGGCGGTCGCCATATCATCGATGAACGGCACCACCTCCGCTTCGACTCCTGCATCTCGCCATCTTTGAAGGAGAGATGCGGACTTCCCCTCGCCACAGGCATGCAACACCCGTAGCTGGTCGCGCTGATTCATGTAGCGAATCGCCTCCACGATGGAATCGTTGACCTCTTCCGATCCCTGACTCCCTCCCAGGATGAGTATCAGCGGCTTCGTACCGAGGGGGAGTTCCTGCGGGACGAACTGGTCTCGTACAGGACAACCGAGCAGGGCGGTGCGAGAACGAAGTGACCGTGAAGGTCGATCGAGGGGCCAGCTGAGAAACACCTTGCGCGACAAGCGCATCAGAAGCCGATTGGCCAGTCCCATCGCTCGATTCTGTTCGAGGAGGAAGAGTGGAATTCGGAGGGATCTAGCTGCCAGACCCATCGCCACCGCCGGTCGTGCTCCCAGCGACACCACCGCATCGAAGGAGTGTTCCTGGAGCCATCTCCTGGCCCGAGGAACCCGCAGAAACGCTGCTGGAATCGAACCGATTCCTCGCCACGGAGGTTCCATCGTCTCGATCCCGCTACTGTCGAGGAGCTTCTTCTCCATCACGGTCTGATGATGGAGAAAGATCGGTCGAGCGACCTGCTGTCGCTCCAGTTCTCTGGCCAGCGAGAGTCCTGGAAATAGATGCCCACCCGAGTTCCCCCCGGCTAGCAGGATGCGTTTCATGGCGTGGCCACCACCTCTCGCACCCGGGTTCTCGAGACGGCCACGACGACACCGGTCAATCCCATGAACAACGCAAGCCCCGTCGATCCGTGAGAAAAGAAGGGGAGCTGGATCCCCTTGGTCGGAAACAGAGCGACATTGACCAGTAGATTGATCACCGCCTGACCCGAGATGGCGACGGTGACAATTCGAACCAGATAGGAGAGATCTTCATCTTCTACCGCCCGCGACAGTCGCCAGCCAAACAACAGCACCAGCATGTACAGGGTGACCAGGAAAAGGACTCCGATGAATCCGGTCTCCTCTGCGAACACTGCAAAGATGAAATCGCTGTATTCGGAAGGCATGTGGAGCGTCTTGCTCACTCCCATGCCGATCCCCTTTCCCGTCAGTCCTCCGCTACCGATCGCCTGCAATCCGGACCATACCTGATCCACCTTCTCGGGAGCATAGAGTGCCATGAACCGTTCTTCCATCTCCTGCCACCTGGAGATCACCTTCGGCGACAGCAGGATTGCGAGTGGAACCACGGCGACCAGCATGAAGAGCGGCACCTTGGGCCAGCGAAAGAGCGGAATCACGCCGAGAAACAGCACGAAGAAACAGGTTCCAAAATCTGGCTGCTTGAAGATGATCCCTGCCGGCAAACCGACCAGCAGTACCGCCACCACCGCAGCCGATCTGGCGGTCAGCTTCCAGCCCAGAAGGGAGCGGTACCGATAGATTCCCGTCAATGCGATGGTTGCCACCGGAACCGAGAACTTGGCCAGTTCCGACGGTTGAAAGCGGATTCCCAGCTGCAACCAGCGATAGGCATCATTGAGTTCTCGACCGAGCGGAGTGGCAATCGTTGCAATCAGCAGGAACAGGACCACCAACCAGAGCGGCATCCAGAACAGCTCGATCCATTGACGCGGCTTCACCAGCAATGCCAGTGAGAAGAGCAAACAACCGAAACCGTACCCTCGCAGTTGCTTCATCCACATGGCGGATGGATCCGATTGTTCGATCATCGAACGATAGGAGGAAGCGCTGTAGTGAAAGAACAACCCGGTCACCAGCAACAGCAGAACTACCACCAGAAAGCGCATTCCCTCCCGCGAGGGATCGAGTGGTGCCGGAACTGCCAACGGCGCTGAAGAGGATCGAGGTTGCAACTCACTCAAGTCGAGGCCCCCCGCTCCGTCAGCCTGGCTTCCACAGCACCGGCCAGCGTCTCCAGCGCCTCCTTGCGTGATGCCTTGAAGAGAACCCGGTCGCCCTCCCTGAGCAGGTCGAGAATCGTCTCTGCTCCTCGCGATCCATCCTCGAGGGATACGACGGTTCCGCCACCATCCCTGACTCCCTCGGCGATCCAGCGCGCCCCGCGACCGTAGGGCAAGATCAGGTCGATCCCCAGGCTGGCGCAGTTCTTTCCAGCCTGATGGTGGAGCTGCTGCTCACTCTCCCCCAGCTCTTCCATCGTTCCCACCACGGCGATCCTGCGTTTCGCAGACGATTGCGCCAGTTCCTCGATGGCAACTCTCAGTGCCAGCGGACTGGAGTTGTAGCAATCGAGAACCAGGTCCACACCCTCGACCGATCGCACTTCATGACGCAACTCCGGCAGTTCAATTCGCTGGATACCCTCCTGCAATTGCTCCTCGTCCTCGACATGCTGGAGGGCGACGGCGAGGGCGGACTCGAGACAGCGCAGTGCCCAGCGAGCTGGAACCGTCCACTCGAACTGGAGGTGGCGACCTCTCAGCCGATCGAACACCTCGATTCGCTTGCCGTCGAGCTGTCGAACCTCCAGATCTCCTGCCGGACCGGTCCAGCACAGGTTGGAGGCTGCTTCTCCCAGCGATTGCCGCCACTCCACCGGAGCCCAGGCCTGTTTCCCATCCAGGCGCTCCAGCAATGAGAACTTCTCCCGACGGACTCCCTCCAGATCTCCAAGTCCCTGCAGATGTGCTGCAGAAACCGCCGTGATGACTCCGTGGGAAGGCCTGGCAATCTCTACCAGAGTGGCGATCTCGCCCGGCGCGCTGGTTCCCAGTTCCAGGACCAGCAGTCGTGTCTCTTCGGCGGCCTCGAGGATCGTCACCGGAACTCCGAGTTGATTGTTGAAGGATGCCCTCGGGGAGTGCGTTCTGATCACGCCCCCCACCAGCGATCCAATCATCTTGCAGGTGGTGGTCTTGCCGACGCTGCCGGTCACGGCGATGGCCGGAATTCGATCCGATTCTTGCCGGCGAACCTCACTTGCCAGGAGGATCAGCGAATCGAGCGGCGAAGCGGCTTCGATGGAAGCGCCCTCGTGGTGCCTCGAAAATCCCGGATCACACAGCACCGCAGCCGCACCTCGTGAGATCGCATCGGCGGCAAACTCGATTCCGTGACACCGTTCCCCCTCCAGTGCCACGAACAGATCACCGGGGGATGCGAGGCGGCTATCGATCACCACCCCACCGATCGCCCGGGCAGCTTCACCGCGAACCATGCTCGATCTGGACAATCGAGCCACCTCACCGAGGCTTCTGGGAATCATCGGGCGACCCCTCCTTCTCGCTGGTGGCAGATCAATTCCTCGACCACCGTCATGTCGTCGAAGGGGAGCGATTCTCCGCCGATCTGCTGCGTCTGCTCATGTCCTTTTCCGGCGACGATGAGGACGTCATCGTCACCCACCATCTCCAGTGCCATCGAGATCGCCGTGCGCCGATCCGACTCCACCGTGTAAGGCGTTGCAGTGGCCACCCCTTGCTCGATCTGCCCGATGATCTGCAGAGGATCTTCTCCTCGAGGGTTGTCACTGGTGATGAAGAGATGATCGGCGCTGGAGGCCTCCCTCCCCATCTCCACTCGCTTCCCCTGGTCCCGATCTCCTCCGCAACCAAACAGCAGGAACAACTTGCCTTTGACCAGCGGGCGCATGGCGGCAATCACTGCGGAGAGAGCGTCCGGTGTGTGGGCAAAATCGACGTAGACGCAGGGGGATTCGACCGGCACCCTCTGCAACCTGCCCGAAACCGTCTCCGATCCCTCGATACCACGGCGGATGTCGACTTCGGAAATCCCAGCCGACGCTGCCAGCGCAACGGCGGCCAGGGCATTGCTCAGGTTGTGAAGTCCTGGCTGCGGGATTCGGATCAGCCCATCGAATCCAGGGGTGCGGATACGGGCCTCGATTCCAGCGAGTGAGGTGGTGACGGGAATCGCCTCGGCAATCTCCGACCGACTCTCCCCGGTGACCATCTCGAACGCCGGGTTTTGCCCCTGCTGCCACTCCCCCGCAGGCACCAGGAACGGTGCATCGTGCCGGCAGAAATCGCGCAACTTCTTCTTGGTACGGTGATACTCCTCGATGGTCCGGTGGTAGTCGAGATGATCCCTGCCGAGGGAGGTGATCGCCGCCCCCTGCAACGAGACCCCGCCGATCCTCTGCTGATCGATGGCATGGGACGAGACCTCCACCACGAAGTCGGTTCCTCCCGCTTGCAGGTGCCTCGCCATCGCATCGTTCAGTTCGAAGGGACCGGGAGTGGTCATCGAACTGGCAACGATCGAGGATCCGATCCGCTTCTCGACGGTGGTGCTCCACCCCACTTCTCTTCCCGCCTCTTCCAGGATCCGTGCCAGGTACTTCACCGTGGTACTCTTGCCGTTGGTACCGGTGATACCGAAGACCCGTAACTGGCGGGACGGGGAGCCGGCGGCACGATGCGCCATTCGAGCGAGGGCGAGGCGCGCATCTTTGACCTGCCACCAGGTCAGTTCCCCGGTGGCTTGCAGTTCCATCACCTCGCTGCCATCGCATTGCAGCGGAGCGCGCTCCGCAACGATGCAGCGCACCCCAGCTGCGACCCTTTCGGGAATCGAAGTGGAAGAATCGTGAATGGTTCCGCGGATGGCGATGAAGAGAGTTGCAGGAGAGAGACGGTCATCGCAGTTGAAGGAGTGAATTCCTGCCGGGGGAATCGACCCGATGTGCGGCTCACCGAGGAGTTCGAGAAGATCCGCTGCCGAGAGACTGGCCCCCGCTGCCATCAATCCTCGTGGTCCCATGCTCCCGGCTCCCCCCCCTGTCCGCGTCCCCCCGGAGAGCTCAGACTATCGGCCCTCGGCTTCGGATCAATCCGCCTCGGCAGATCTTCACGAAACTGCCCCGCTTCGCCCATCCGAGCGTCGACTCCGCCACGCAACCGATCGACGGGAACTCCCAGTTCGAGCGCTTCCTGGACGATATTCCCCGGTTCCCTGAGGATTGACGTGAGCAGGTCGCGGACCGCCGGTGCGGCGGTCTTGGAGGCGTAGTAACCCCTGGAAGGATCGGGTTCCTCCACCACCACCATGGCGATGTGGGTGGGAGCGTCCCACGGAGCGAAGCCGATGAAACTGGAGATGTACTTCCCATCGACATATTCCCCGTCGATGTTCATCTTTGCGGTTCCCGTCTTGCCAGCGAGTCCGATCCGTTCCTTCACCGTTCGTCCGGTTCCCTCCTCCATCACCTGCCTCAACACTCCACGCGTCTGCGCCGCCACCCATTCAGGGAGGATCCGCTGTTGAGGTGGCTGCTGAGTACCCTCCACTCTTCTCAGATGTGGAGTGACGGTGACTCCGCCATTTGCGATGGCGCAGTAGGCGGTGATCATCTGGATCGGTGTGACCATCATCTCGTATCCATAGGAGGTAGAAGCGAGGGTGAAGCGGGCGGTCCACTCTCGCACCGGTCGGATCCGCCCCGTTTCTTCTCCGATCAGATCGATGCCGGTCCGCCTCCCCAGGCGAAAGGAATCGAAGCAGTTGAAGACCTTTTTGATTCCGAGCTTCTGTCCGATCTGGACGATTCCGATGTTGCTCGACTCGACGATGACACCTCGCACCGTTCGATCTCGCAGCAGGTGACTGTCGTGAAAGGTTCTTCTTCTGCCACCGATGGTAAGGGTCTGTGACTTGTGGGTGACCGCCACCGGGTCCTCCAGACCGATCCCTTGCTGCAGTGCTGCGGTGAGGATCAACGGCTTCACCACCGATCCGGGCTCCATCGACAGGTGCAGCGGTTGTAACATCTTGGGGAGGGCGTCCTGTGGTCTTCGCTCGTTGAAGAGTTGCTGCAATTCACCGCGCAACAGACCGGGGTAGGTTCCGATGGCGATCACCTCGCCATTGCTTGGATCCATGACGATGCCACTGACGCTGCGCGATCCGGTCTTGAAGTAGGTCTCCTCCAGGATCGTCTCCAGCACGGTTTGCTCGTGGATGCCGATGGTCAGCGAGACATCCTTTCCCTGAAAGCGTGGGATCTCCTCGACGCCAGACCTGAGACGACGACCGTTTCGATCCTTCAGTTCTCGGATCAGTCCCCGCCGCTCTCGCAGCGCTTCATTGCTGGCCAGTTCGATGCCATGAAGTCCGATCTGGCGATCACCACGCAGTTCTCCGATCACCAGCGTGCCGCGACTTCCGAACGGATAACGCCTCTCCACCACCGGCTCGAGACCACATACGACCCGGCGCCGAAAATACGAGTGCAGCTGCGAGGTCGCTTCCAGCAATTGCACCTCTTCCACCCCTCCATCGACAACGCCGATGGGGAGGTATTGAATCGGAGTGCCGTCCCTGTCGCTGGCATCTTTTTCCAGAAGAGCGGCATTCTGCCGGCAGATCTCGAGAATCCTTTCCTCGATCACTTCACGAGGATGATCGAGCCGCAGGTGCGGAAGATCGAGCACCCGAGTCACGGTGTGGGAGAGTGGCTCTATCGAGGAGTCTCGGAAACGAACCCTCGATGCCGACAGCGGATCGATGGCGACCCGGAAGGTGAGCAAGTCCTCGGCGAGGACTTCCCCGTTGCGATCGATGATCCGTCCTCGCTGAGCGGTGGTCCAGCGATCCTGGGTCTGTGCGAGGGTCTGACGTGCGGTCCAGATTTCATGTTGCTGCAGTTGCAGGATCGAGCACTTGACGACGACAGCCAGCAAGCAGATTGCAAGGGCGATGAATACTGATGCAGAGAGGAACTCACCCGTCCGCCGGCTAGAATCTCCTCGATCCTGCCCCCCGTCTCCTCGCTTCACTCCTGGAAACCAGTTACCGCTCAATTCCTCTCACCTCCCCGTTCCACCGAGATATATTCACGTACCGACAGGTGATGAAACTCCGAGGGCACCAATTGCAGGTCATCGACATCGAGTTGAGCCACCGACTCGATCTGCTCGATCTCGGTCAGGTCCTCTCCCCACGCCAGGTCAAATGCCAGCGAGTGGTTGTCAGAACGGGAAATCGCCAGGTCCTGGCTCAATCTTCCCATCAACTCCTTCTGCGACTCGATCTGCATCTCGAGACGCATCTTTACGGCACCGTCCCGTGCCAGAGCAAAACCGAGTAGCAGGATGCAGGCCGCCAGCGAGATCCACCTGAACAGATTCATCTCGTGCCTCCCAACCTCTTCAAGATCCTCAAGCGGGAGGATCTCGACCTAGGATTCTTGTAAATCTCCTGCTCCCTCGGCCGGATCGGGCGAGGAGTGATCAGCTGGTGATCCCCCTCCGAGTCGAGGATTCGAAAGGCATCCTTGACCCTTCGATCCTCCAGCGAGTGGAAGGAGATGATGGCGATTCGACCGCCAGGGGAGAGCAAGCTCCCGACCCGATCGAGCAGGTGTTGCAACGCTTCCAGTTCATCGTTGATGGCGATCCGAAGTGCCTGGAAGGTGCGAGTCGCTGCATCCACTTTTTGATTCTTGTTGGTGGGAACCGCCCCACGAATCACCGAAGAGAGCTGTCCGGTGGTGACGATCGGTTCCAGTGCCCGAGCATGCACGATCGCTGCGGCGATCCTCCGGGCGTAGCGATCCTCGCCCAGTTCGCGGATCAATCTCTCCAGTTCCTGCTCGGAAATTCCATCCAGGAGTTGTGCGGCAGTCTCCCCACGAGTGGTGTCCATCCGCATGTCGAGAGGTCCATCGAAACGGAACGAGAAGCCTCGATCTGCTTCGTCGAGTTGAGGGGAAGAAACTCCCAGATCGGCCAGTACCAGATCCCAGGTTCCATCCCCGATGTGTTCTCTCAGTGCCGGCACGTCACCGAAGTTGCCGTGAACCAGTTCGACACGCTCTGCCGGCAAGGAAGCACCACACAGTTCCAGAGCACGGAGGTCACGATCGACCCCGGTCAATCGCCCCCCCGGAGCGGTTTGCTCCAGTATCTTCTGTGCGTGTCCCCCACGGCCGAGGGTCAGATCGAGCAGGTGTTCCCCGGAACACGGCTCGAGACCCTGGATCACCTCGGCGAGGAGGACGGGATCGTGCCCACCCATTCCCTGACCTCCGGTGATCTAGACGACTTCTGTAAGAGGCGTGATGAGACGCGCTATTGCCCTGGCCCTGGCAACCGATTGCAGTTCTCGAGAAAGGCGCACCCCGTGCGCTCCTCGACTCCTGGCGCGTTCCACGCTCTCCCACAACCTGTCGACGTCTTGAAGGATGGAATCCGGCGCCATGTCGAGCGGACGGCCGGTGGCGAGAAACTCGCGTACCCGCTCCCGCCCCGATCTCTGGCGCTTGTTCTGATCTACCTGCTGTTCAATCAATGAAATCATCTTACTTCCCCCTGATTTCTGATCCGATCCTGCCCCTTCCCCAGGGACTGGATCGGCTCCCCAACTTCCGACTCTATGTAGTCGACTCCGACGACCCCCCGCCGAAGTACCTCTGCATTCGATTCGCGTAACTTCCATGTTTCTCGAGGAAGCGGTCGAGACGACGCTGATACCCTTCGAGGTCGTCTCTCCTCTCCTTCCACACCTCTGCACTCCAGATCTCGATGCGGTCGAAACAGCCGACGAACACCAGTTCCTTGTCGAGCTGTCCCCATTGACGCAGACGTTCCGGCAGCAGTACCCGCCCCTGGCGATCGGGAGCCAGATCCTCCGCCTGTCCGAATAGATCCCGCTGGAGTTCGTGGAGTTCTGCAGATCCCCGCTCATGGCGGCGCATCTCCTCGAAGATTCGCTCCCACTCGGCGGTGGTGTAGATCCACAGGCAGGGGGCAGTGCCGGCGGTGGCGACGAATCCCTCGCCGTCGACGACCGGATCGATCCGGGAGCGAAGACGAGACGGGATGATGACCCGTCCCTTCTCGTCCAGTGTCAGATCGAACTGTCCCTTGAAATGCGCTGCCATCGTCTCTCCCGCTCTTGGTCGCCCGGGGCCCGGGATCTTATGAGCCCGACCCGGCTCTGAATCCCACCGGGCCTCCCTTGGCCTCCACTTTGCCCCACCTTATGGGTGAAACGCACCAAGTAAACCCACCGATCCCGCAGATCCTTATGAAATAAGGGTTTGTGACGACGGGAGCGCAACCCCTTTGGGGGTCGCAGGGGCTCACCCCCACATCTAGTGGAACAGGTGGGGAAAATAATTTTCCGGCACCCCGGAAGCCGGGATCAGTGCGAAAACCGCGTTATCTGCCTATCCTGTGGGGAAAGAGGTGGATACACGCAGATCGAAGCCGTCGCCGGAAACGACCTGGAGAGAGACTGAATTAGAAATCGTGGAGGAAAGTGGGGGCTTTGATGGAAGGGGAGGATCTCCCCCACCTCAGTGCCGTGATTCCACCGCGATCAGGGGAGTCGCTGTCGGTTAGCCGAGGAACTCTTCCAGTTCCGCCACCGCATCCTCCAGGGTGGCGGCGTCGATGGAGGGGACTGGCACCCTGTGGAGGGTTCCTGCACGCTCCTGTACCGACAGCACCTGCTGCTCGTGGCCGACCCAGCGCAGAACCCTTTTGCGAACCAGGAACAGCGCCAGCAGGTATGCGAGGCGGATCCGGTCCGCCTCCTCCGAAACCTCGAGACCCTGCGGTTGCGGCTTGGGAGTCGATTCCAGATCCTGATCCGACGGCTGGTCGGGCTGATGGAGATCTTCCTGCGTATCCTCGGCGCAATCGGCACTCTCGGAGGAGGTGACACTGGTCTCCATCAGCGACAGGAAGGTGGCGTGGAGCGACACGATGTTGACGATTCGCCGCGGCGGCCCGTCGGGAGCCGGTACCGAGGTCTTCCAGCGGGCGAAGAAGGGATCCTCCTCGAGGTCCTCGATACACCCCTCGCAGTGGTCCTGGCGCGAGAAGTACGCAGCCACCACCTCTCCTGCCTGATCGGGATCCGCCTCGGCCAGCACCGTCCAGAAGGAGGTTCCCCGGGGAATCTCCTGCTGGCAGCGGAAACACTGTCGACGACTTGCGTCGACACTCCAGCGACCTCCCCCCGCCACCCGCTGCTGCTCCTCACGCAGCCGTGCGAAGGTAGGCCTGGGAGAGTAGGTCCCAGCGCCCTGTTGAGCGTCTCCGGTGGTCTTTCCGCTGCAATCCTCCTGCTCCGGAACATCGGAGGAATCGGAGGAATTGTCGGTCTCTTCCGGTGAATCGGCCATCGTCGCCTCCGCAGCTGGAATCTCGGCCTCAGACAAGGGGCCCCCTCTCGGCAGCAAGGATCACCCCGGGAAGCCACCGCATCAAGTCTCCGTGGCACTTGCCCGTCCCCCTTCTGGCATCTACAACCGGGACTGGGGAAACTCCCCCATCCGATTCGAACAGCCGGAGGAGTCTTGGCACAAGTGTCCGATCAATTCTGTCATCTACACGTCCACAGTCACTACAGCCTCCTCGATGGGGTGATTCCCATCCCATCGATGGTACGCGCCGCCCGCGATCTAGGCATGAAGGCGCTGGCACTCACCGATCACGGCAACATGCACGGTGTGGTCGAGTTCCATAACGCCTGCAAGGCGGAGGGGATCAAGCCGATCGTCGGGATCGAGGCCTACATCACCGACGGCAGTCGACACGAACGAAAACGTGAGAGCGGAAAGCAACATGCATTCCACCTGGTGCTGCTGGCAGAGAACGAAGTGGGATACCACAACCTGTTGCAACTGACCAGTTCCGCATTCACCGAAGGCTTTTACTACAAGCCTCGCATCGACCACGAGTTGTTACGCCAGCATTCGGAAGGGCTCATCGGAACCTCCGCATGCCTCTCCAGCGAGGTCAACCGAGCGCTTCTCCACGGCGATGGTGAGAAAGCGGAGGAGTGCGCCCGTCGCTACATCGACATCTTCGCTCCTGGTCGCTTCTTCATGGAGGTTCAGGATCATGGATTGGTGGAGCAGAAGCGAATCCTCGAAAGAGCTCCTGATCTGGCGAAGAAACTGGGAGTTCCGGTGATCGCCACCAATGACGTTCATTACCTTCGCAAGGATGACGCGCATGCACAGGAGGTACACCTGTGCATCAACACCGGCAAGCAGATGGAGGACGAGGACCGGATGTCCTTCGACTCGAAGGACTTTTACTTCCGGAGCGGTCAGGAGATGGCGCAGGTCTTCGCCGATTATCCCGAGTACATCACCAACACACTCGATGTCGCCTCGATGATCGATTTCGAACTGGAGACGGGAAAGACCTTCTTGCCCGTGTTCATCGAGAGCGCTGATGAAGAGAAGCCAACGGAGACGCCGGAACAACTGAGCGAACAGAACGAGGCTCGATTCCAGGAGCTGGTCCGTGAAGGATTCAATCGCCTCTATCCCGAGCCGACGGAGACCGCCAACGAGCGTCTCGAATACGAGATCTCCGTCATCGTCGAGATGGGATTCGTCTCCTACTTCCTGATCACCTGGGACTTCTGCCGCTTCGCCAGGGAGGAGGGGATTCCTGTCGGTCCAGGACGGGGATCGGCGGTCGGATCGATCGTCTCCTACTGCCTCGGAATCACCAACATGTGCCCGTTGAAGTACGACCTGATCTTCGAACGATTCCTCAACTCCGACCGGATCTCGATGCCGGATATCGACATCGACTTCTGCATGGACGGTCGCGAGAAGGTGATCCAGTACGTGCAGGATAAGTACGGCGATGATCGGGTGTGCCAGATCATCACCTTCGGAACGATGGCCGCCAAGGCGGTGATCCGGGATGTCGGAAGGGTACTGGGAATCCCCCTCGGAGAGGTGGACCAGCTCGCGAAGAAGATCCCCGACACCCTCGGAATCAAGCTGGAGGAAGCGATCCTTCAGGAACCGAAGCTGGCCGCCGCAGCAAAGGATCCGCGCTACCAGGAACTGTTCGACGTGGGGATGCGACTGGAAGGCCTGAACCGACACTGCTCGACTCACGCCGCTGGCGTTGTCATCGCCGATCGTCCGCTCACCGAGTTGATCCCCATCTCCAAGAATGGCGATGACATCGTCACCCAGTATCCGATGGAGATCCTCGAGCAGATCGGCATGTTGAAGATGGACTTCCTCGGTCTGCGCTATCTCACCATCATCGACAGGGCCCGGGGGCTGATCCTCGATTCGACGGGAATCGATCTCGATGTGGATCAATTATCCCTCGACGATGAAGCGACCTATCAACTGCTCGGTCGTGGTGAGACTCACGGAATCTTCCAGCTGGAAAGTTCCGGCATGCGGGAACTGCTGAGGAATCTCTCTCCCGATCGATTCGAGGACGTCATCGCGGTGCTCGCCCTGTACCGTCCGGGTCCTCTCGGTTCCGGGATGCACACCCTTTTCTGCGATCGCAAGCACGGCAAGAAACAGGTCGAGTATCTCCACGATTCTCTGCAACCGATCCTTCACATGACCAATGGCGTGATCCTGTATCAGGAACAGGTGATGAAGATCGCCCACGACCTCGCTGGCTTCTCGATGAATGACGCAGATAGCCTGCGGAAGGCGATGGGTAAGAAGAAGATCGAACTGATGGAGAAGTTCCGTGATCAGTTCATCCAGGGTGCCGAAGCCACCTGCAACATCCCGCCAAAGATCTCCACTGCGATCTTCGAGCAGATCGAACAGTTTGCCAAGTATGGCTTCAACAAGTCGCACTCCACTGCATACGCACTGATCTCTTATCAGACCGCATACCTCAAGGCGAATCACCCTGCGGCATTCCTCGCCGCAGTGATGTCGTGCTACATCGCACAGGTCGATCAGATGATCACCTATCTCGATGAGTGTGCCCGCATCGGTATCGAGGTGCTGCCTCCCCACGTCAATCGCTCCA
The DNA here is from genome assembly GCA_965661685.1 of Planctomycetota bacterium. Taxonomy (GTDB): domain Bacteria; phylum Planctomycetota; class UBA8108; order UBA1146; family UBA1146; genus QNYK01. The sequence continues at coordinate 68,268 of CBFIET010000008.1, read as the reverse complement.
GTCAGAACTTTTCCATCGACGATGACAACAACATCGTCTACGGCCTGGTGGCGCTCAAGGGTGTCGGAGAACGAGCCATCGAGGCGATCACCGCCGACCGGAAAGAGAACGGTCCCTTCTCCGACCTGTTCGATCTCACCTCCCGGATCGCACCGGAGTTGATCAACAAGATGGTCCTGGAGCAGTTGATCTGCGCCGGGTGCTTCGACGAGCTGGGACCGGAACGAGCGGTGATGCATGCTGCCGTGAAGGACGCCATCGAAGAAGGTAAGAGGGTCCATGCCGAGCGAAGAGCAGGTCAGTTGAACCTGTTCGCTGAGAACGCCGAACCGACCGTCGAGGTCCAGTGGCCGGTGGTTCCGTCGTGGAGTGAGGGAGAGATGCTCGCCCGCGAGAAGGCATCTCTCGGATTTTACCTCAGCGGTCACCCACTGGAGCGAATCGAAGCGGAGATCGAGCCGCTGCGAACCCATCTCATCTCGCAGTTGACTAGCAAGCTCGACCAGAAGCCGATCACCCTGGCCACGATGATCTCGAAGGTCCGCAAGCGTCAAACCAAGCGTGGCGACCCGATGGCCATCATCACCCTGGAGGATCGGACCGGATCGCTGGAAGCGGTGGTTTTCCCCAAGACATTCGAAGAGATCAACGAGTTCCTCGAAGTTGATCGAGTCGTGATCGCCCAGGGCATCGCCGAGATCTCCGACGAAAAGGATGGCGGACTGAGCAGCAGTCAGCTCAAGGTCCAGCGAGCCTTCCCCCTCGAAGCAGCCTCTCAGGAACTGGCTCGCCAGGTTGGAATCCTGTTCCCGGCAGCGGTCGACGAGAAGATGCTGTTCCAGACGAAGGAGATCCTCATGAGGTTTCCCGGCAAACTGCCGGTGACGTTGATCTTCGATGATCACGGTGCTGATTCGTGGAGGATCTCGTGCGGAGATCGGCTTCGAATCGACGCCTCTCAGGAGCTGGTCGGCGAGATCCGACAACTTCTCGGGCCTGAAGCGATCCGTCTACGCCTCGCCAAGTTCAAGGAGAAGACATGACGAAGAGCCCGTTGGCTCTCGATCTATCCCTCTTCCAGGAGAATCTCAGGCGGCTGGAGGAGCAAGCCTCCGACCTGTCGAAAGGGAGGGAGGACCAGCCGCAGATTCTACCGGTAACAAAGTACCTCGATCGCGCAGATGCTCGCACCCTCCTCGAACACGACCATGGACCCCTCGGGGAAAATCGCGCGGATCAGTTGAAGGAGAAGACTGACCCGGGGCAGGATCCAGGGGGTTGGCACTTCATCGGTAGATTGCAGCGGAACAAGATTCGCGAGGTGGCCCCACGAATCTCTCTCTTTCACTCCCTCGACTCGGAGCGACTCGCGCAATCCCTCGACTCCTGGGTCGGTGAACACCTGTCATCGCCACTACCGGTGCTGGTTCAGATCAATGTTGCCGGAGAAGAACGCAAGGCGGGACTCGACCCCGTCGAGGCGCAGGAGTGCATCGAGAAGTGGGTCGATCAATTCCAGTCGTTGCGATTTCACGGCCTGATGACGATGGCCCCCGCCTGGGAGGCGGAGCAGTGCCGCCCCATCTTCCGCCAGTTGAGAAAGATCCGTGATCAGATTCGCCAGCAGTTGCCAGCGGAGAGAGGCGATCAGTTCCAGCACCTGTCGATGGGGATGTCGGGAGACTGGCAGGTGGCAGTTGAAGAGGGAGCCACCTGGATTCGCATCGGTCGTGCTCTGTACCTACCTCCTGGAGAGGTGGACTGATGCCGAGAATCGTCGCCGAAAAAGGACCCGATCGGGGCAGCACCTGGTCGATCCGGGAACGAGGAGTTCTTCTGATCGGCCGTGATAGTGCCGCGCAGATCCCGCTCCGGGATGACGAGATCAGTAGAAGACACTGCCAGATCGAGTTCCGTGAGGGCCACTGGATCGTCAGGGACCTCGACAGTACCAACGGAGTCCAGGTCAATGGTGAGTGGATCGAGGAACCCACCCGGCTGAATCACAACGATCACATCGATGTGGGAATCACCCGACTCACCTTCCTCAAGGACGATGATCCATTACTGGGGATCGAGATCGGCGGATGTCGAATCGAGAAGCGCATCGGCCGGGGAGGTATGGGGACCGTGTACCGGGCACGGCAGAAGTCTCTCGACCGCCCGGTAGCTCTGAAAATACTCTCCGAGAAGTACACCAGTGACCCCCAGTTCATCCAGCTCTTCATCCGTGAAGCGAGGGCAGCAGGTCGCCTCAGTCATCCACACATCGTGCAGGTCTACGACGTTGGCAAGGAAGAGAACTACCACTACTTCACCATGGAGCTGGTCGCAGGCGGTAGCGTCGAGAAACTGATCGACGAAGAGGGAGGCATCGGACTGGAGTCTGCGATTCGCTTCGCTCGCGATGCCGCAAGAGGTCTCGAGTACGCAGAGAAGCAAGGGGTGGTTCACAGGGACATCAAGCCCGGCAATCTGATGATTTCCAGCAGTGGTGTGGTGAAGATCGGCGATCTCGGGATCGCCCGTACTACCGATGAATCGGGGGTTGCCTCGCAGAAAGATGGTGTCAGCGGATCCCCTCATTACATCGCACCGGAGCAGGCTCGCGGCGATGCCATCGATCAGAGAGCCGACATCTACTCGCTGGGGGCAACGCTGTTCCACTGCCTGGCAGGTCGCACCCCATACCGGGGAGCAGGTGCCAGGGAGATCATCCTCAAACACATCCATGCAACCGAACCCCCGGCACTCTCCGAGGTGTCGCCGCAGACACCCGAAGAAGTGTGCCAGCTGGTCGCACGGATGATGGCACCGGAACCCGATTCGAGACCGGCAAACGCCAGAGCCCTCGGAGCAGAGCTGGATCAACTGCTGGAGAGGTACAGGGGTATCAGCGACACGGTTCCCCGAACTGACCTTCGCCGCAGTTGGTCCCGGATTGTCACCCCCATCTTGATCGTGGCTGCAGCGGTCGTGATCTGGAGTCAGTGGACCCAGCACGAGACCGAAGATCGTATCGCTCGTGAGTTGCAGGACTCTCGCCACCGGGAGATCACCCGTAATCTGGATCTGGCAGAATCTGCCATCAGCAGGGGCGAACCGGTCAGCGCCGACGAGATCCTGCAGTCGCTCGAAGAGGTTCCTGAGCAGTTCAAGGTGCGCATCGAGGATCTGGAACGACGCATCGAACTGGAACAACAGCGGATCGATTCCCTGGCCAGGGAAGATCGAGCCCGCAATCAACTCGCAGACATCCTCGCCGCCAGTGAGGAACAGCAACCACTTGAGAAAAAGCTCGAACGGTTACAACAACTCGGTAGCGATCATTCCGAGACCCGAGCAGGTTCCCGTGCTCTGGAACTGGCTGTCGATCTGCGTGCGGAACTGGTGAAACGAAATCAGCTGGAAGATCGGGCCAATAACCTCTGGAGCCAGACGATGGCAAGGGCTCAGGGGTGGCGAACCTCGGGCAATCCAGCGCGGGCCCGGGAGGAGGCCTTGACCTTCTCCGAGGAGTTCTCGAAGACTGACGCCTGGCAGCAGCGCAGCCGCTTCCTGGCGGAGCTCTCCGAGGATGCCATCGGCATCTGGGAAGCCACTCGTCAGGAGGTCTCGACACTGCTGGCCCGAGGCCACCTGGCACAGGCAGAGGATGTCATCGATGGAGTGGTCTCCCGAGCATTGCTTCCCGCTACCCGCGATCGAGAACCGGAACTGCGAGAACTGGTGCGGATTGCCCGTGAAAAACAGCAGGCGGTACTCGCTCCCGAGGTGGGACCGGTTCTTCGTGAGGGCTGGAGTCAGTGGAGTCGTACCTTCTCCGGTCGCGAGGCGATGAACACCCTGCGCGATGCAGCACTTCGAGATGGACTTCCCGAATCGGCATTACAGGTGACCGATCGCCACCTCGACTTCCTGATGAAATTCGATCCCCTGCTGGCGAAACTGGAGACGATCGAACTTCCCAGGAGGAAGGAACGGATCATCGAGGGGAGCAGTTCAGGGGAGATCTCCGCCCTCCATGTCACCATCGAAAAAGATCGTGTCATCTACCGGGAATCGAAGGAGCAGGTCGGGCGTTACCTCCTGTGGAAGGAAATCGCACCCGGATCTCGCCTCGATCTACTGCTGGAGGCGGGGCCACCGGCACTGTTGCTGGAGCCCCTGATCTTGCTACTGGAGTGGTCGGGACGGTCACAGGAGGCGATTCCACTGTGGAAGCAGTTGCCCGAGGCTTCGAGAACTCGACTGAGACAGATGATCGAGGAACTCGGGGAAGATGACTGAAGGAGAGCCGTACGATTCTCCGCGACGACCGCTGGAGGGATTTAGGATGGAAGGATCGAGATGACATCCTATACTCCCGTCTCGCTGAAACAGACCGCCGCCGGTGTCGAGGTTCCCGTGAGAGCCATCGCCGGAGCATCTCGCAGCGAGATCAGCGGAGTACGGGACGGTGCCCTGCTGGTCAAGATCACCACTGCACCCGAGAAGGGCAAGGCGAACCGAGCCATCGTCGAGTTACTGGCGAGCAGTCTTTCCTGCCGAAAGAGTGACCTGGAGTTGATCCGGGGAGAGCGGCACCGGAGTAAGGTGTTTCTCGTCAGCGGAACCACCGCTGGACAGATCGAAGAACGACTAATACGTTGGACCGACCCGGACCGAGAATCCGGATCTTCCGAGGAGAAAAAATGAATCGCATCAGTGAGGCAGGCAGGAATCATCGGCAGCGCATCGAGACCGCTACTGCAGCGATCAAGGAGATCTCTCCGGAAGCAGCTCCCGATACCGCATTGATTCTTGGCACCGGCCTCGGAGCTCTCGTCGGTGAGATTCAAGATGCAGTGACGATCCCCTACTCGGAGATCCCAGGATTTCCTGTTTCCACTGCACCGGGACACGCAGGGCAACTTCATCTCGGACGAATCGGCGAAGCAAAGGTCATCGCCTTCGAGGGTAGGTTTCACCTCTACGAGGGGTGGAGCATGGAGGACATCGGAATGCCGATGCGCGTGGCCTGTCGCCTGGGGATCTCGTCGGCGATCATCTCGAACGCCTGCGGTGGACTCGATCCGCAGTTACAGAAGGGCGACCTGCTGCTTCTGGATGACCACATCAACATGCTCGGAGCAAACCCGCTGACCGGGGCCAATTTCGACGACTGGGGACCTCGATTCCCCGACATGTCTCGGCCTTACTGCCTCGAATCCGTGGAAAAGATGCAAAAGATCGCCGCCGAGGAGGAAATTCGAGCGGTTCGTGGAATCTACGTGGCGGTCCCCGGTCCCAACCTGGAGACGAGGGCCGAATATCGAATGCTACGGTCCCTGGGGGCAGATGTGGTCGGAATGTCGACAATTCCCGAGGTGATCCTGGCAGCCCATGAAGGGATCCGAGCCTCGGCAATCTCGGTAGTTACCGACCTTTGCGATCCGGAAGACTTGAAGAAAGTGTCCGTCGAGGAGATCCTTGCAGTTGCCGCAGAAGCAGAACCAAGATTGACCCGCCTGGTCGTGAAATTTTTGAACAGGTGAAACCTGGCCTCAACAGGCCCGGGAAGGAACAAACCGGATGACAGATCAATCTCACTTCATCGACTCATTCATCAACGAGGATAAGCCCTCCGATGAAGAGAAGGCCAAGAAGGCCAAGACTCCCTTCATGAGAGAGTTGATGGAGAAGCAACGTACCCTTTTCATCTCCGAAGAGGTCTCACCGAAATTGACGAGCAAGATCGTCCCTGCACTGCTGTGGCTCGACTCCCAGTCAGATGATCCGATTCGCCTTTTCATCAACACACCGGGGGGATCCGCTGACGACGGATTCGCAATTCATGATGCCATCAAGTTCATCCACAGCCCTGTTCTGTGCATCACCAACGGATTGAACGCTTCAGCCGGCACGGTGATCCTGCTGGCAACTCCGAAGGAGAGAAGGTTCTCCCTCCCCAACAGTCGCATCATGATTCACCAGCCTTCCAGTGGCGTGAGGGGCAAGGCCTCGGAGATCGAGGTCACCGCCGAAGAAATCATGAAGCTGAGAAGACGTTGCAACCAACTGATCGCCGACGAGACTGGCAAGACCCTCGAGGCGGTCGAGAATGACACCAACGGAGACTGCTGGATGTCTCCGCAGGATGCACTCGAGTACGGACTGATCGGCAAGATCCTGACCAGTCTCAAAGATCTGTAGAAGCAACGACTGCCGTGAGTCACGACCAAGGAAACCCGATGGACACCCGACAGGTGAACATCGGGTTTCTTCTTTCCGGTGGGGGTCGAAGTCTTGAGAACCTCCACGAGGTGCTGGAGAGTTGCTCCATCGAGGCCCGTATCAACCTGGTGATCTCGAGCAAGAAGTCTGCCGGCGGACTCGACAGGGCGAGACGCCTGGAGATCCCCTACCAGGTTCATCGCTGTCGTGAGCCGGGCGCATCTGAGCGAATCTTCGAGGAGCTGGATGCTGCTGGTTGTCACTATGCCTTGCTCGGTGGCTGGTTGCGAAAACTGCAGGTTCCCGAGCGCTGGCTCGGTCGGGTGCTCAACATTCACCCCTCGCTACTACCGAAGCATGGCGGTAAGGGTTGCTACGGCGATCACGTCCACCGAGCCGTCCTGGAAGGGGCGGAATCGGTCACCGGCTGTACCGTTCACTTCGTCGACGATGAGTATGACCACGGCGCAGTGATCCTCCAGGAGCAGGTACCGGTACTCGCCGAAGATACGGTGGAATCGCTGGCGGGCCGGGTCTTCGAGGCGGAGAAGAAGGCCTATCCTCGTGCGCTGAAGATGGTGCTATCGGGCGAGGCTACCTTCTCGGCGCACTAACCGAGGCGAATCCGGCGGAACTTTCTCTTGCCCACCTGCAGGACCATTCCATCGCAAATCTGCACATGACTGCCATGGTCCTGAAGTTTTTCGTCATCGATTCTGACACCACCGCCCTCGATATTGCGACGTGCTTCGTTGTTCTTGGCAGCAAGCCCTGAATCGACGATCAACTTCACGATCCACATCTTGCCGTCCTCGAGATCTGCCGGGGACACCTGGTACTCCTCGATCACCTCTGGTATCTCGCGTTGACTGAATACACGGATGAAGTGAGCCTCGGCATCCTTGGCCTGCTGTTCGCCGTGGTAAAGGCGGACCAGCGTCGAGGCCAGCCTTCCCTTCGCCTCACGAGGTGGGGCTGTCAGGGCATCATCGATCTCGGCCAGGGACAGATCCGTGGCGAGGGTGAAGTAATCCCTCATCTGCTCGTCGGGGATCGACATCGTCTTGCCGTAGATCTCCTCGGGAGGGTCGCTGATTCCGATCGAATTGCCGTATGTCTTGGACATCTTCATCGATCCATCGGTACCCACCAGCAGCGGAGTCGTCATGCAAACCTGAGGCTCGAGACCCTCCTGTCTCATCAGATCCCTGCCCAGCAGGAGGTTGAAGGTCTGGTCAGTCCCCCCCACCTCGATATCCGCCTCGACCTGTACCGAATCCCACGCTTGCATCAACGGGTAGATGAATTCGTGGACGCTGATGGGGTGTCCACCGCTGAAGCGCTTCTGGAAATCATCTCTTTCCAGCTGGCGTGCGACGGTAGTTCTTCCGCACAGCGAGATCACATCGAGAAAGGACATCTCGCGAAACCAGTCGCCATTCCAGCGCAATTCGGTGCGATCCTGATCGAGTATTTTCCATGCTTGCTCCAGGTAGTCCTGGGCATTCTCCCGACACTCGTCATGGGTAAGGGTGGGACGAGTCTTGTCCTTCCCCGACGGATCACCGACGCAAGCGGTGTAATCTCCGATGATCAGTACGGCGATATGACCGGCATCCTGAAACTGCCGCAGTTTCCTGAGTGGGACTGCATGACCTATGTGCAGCTGTGGATTGGTGGGATCCACCCCCAACTTGACGCGCAACGGACGATCTTCACTGCGTGACCGCTTCCACTTCCTGGTCAGTTCTTCCACCGTGTCGACGGTGACCACTCCGCGGATCGCTTCCTCGAAGTTGGAATCGGAAGGGCTCTGTTCTTCTGCGCTCATCTTCCCCCGCAATCAGTCCTTTTTTTCGATCGTTTCCCCGCGAACCTGACGTGTCACTCCCCAGATCTTCCATGCTCTCGCAGATCTTTCCCGGATCAACCCCGTCACCTCTTCCAGCAGCATGACCAGATGCCCGTCGAGTAATCCTTCATGGGAGCCGAGAGAGGAGAGAAGATCATCGACGATGGGATCTGACGGATTAGACGGGGTGGACGCCTCATTGCGGGCTTCTAGCCACAGATGGGAGGCGATGGCCATCCGCACCCGGTCCCCCTCCAGAAGCGCACGGCGCATTTCTCCGGCGGGATTTCTTTCCACATCCTGGTATCCACTGGGGGTCGCCAGACCCCGTTCCTCCACCCACGGTACCCCGCGTCTGACCTCACCCTCAGGAGTGATCAGACGGATCGGCATCGTTGCCCCCGTCACTGACCACTGCTGCAAGATGGGAGTCGCCGAAGGCACCGTCAGTGGCAGGGTGATGGGGATTCCACGGCTAGCTCCCGGCTCCACCCGGAACCCACTGTCGATGCGTAGGTTTCTCATATCCGTGGTGGATCGGCTGGTTCCATCTTCGTACACCTCTCTCACCACCCAGATCAGCTGGCCAAGAAGTGGATCCTCGGCAGAATCTCCGAACTGAATCTCTTCCTTTGAGAGATTTTCCACCAGCACGGAACCCTGCAGAAACGCCAGTGGAAACTGGATCTTCTCCTCTTCAACAGGAGCGATTTCGAAGCGAACCACCAGGGCACTACGACTGAGATGTCTGCCGTGAGCTCGCCGACGCAACTTCCCCACCTCGAAGCGAAGCGGGAACTGTTCCGGTGCCAGCACCAGGATCGCCTCGCAGGTTTTCCACGCCTTCTCGAACTGACCATTTCTGTACGCAGTTTCTGCTTCTCGATAGCGGTGAGTGAGGAACTCGATCACCACGTTCACCTTGGCAGTTGCGTCATCGGATTGGTCCTTGAGGGAGGTTGCCTGTGGCTCTTGAGATCCCGGAGTGCGGGGGAAGGAAGGAGGCGAATCCTCGTCACCAACCGCAGCGACAGCTGCGGCGGTGACGAGAATCGATGCCAGTAGCCACCCGTGAAGGAGACCGCTGGTCTTCAGTCGTTCGATGAAGAGAGAAGCAGGAAGCCTAGGACTCCTTTGACTCTTCTTCACCTTCTGGGGTTGCATCATCATCTGCAGGTTCCTCCGCAGCGGGTTCCTCTACAGCGGGTTCCTCAGCAGCGGGCTCCTCAGCAGCAGCATCCGCCGCTACCGGTTCCTCCACAGCAGAATCCTCCACGGCAGTAACTGGTTCCTCGGCGGAATCTTCCTCAGCAGTGGCCGGTGCTTCGCTTTCGGCACTGGCTTGCTGCTGTTCCCCTTCCTCATCGGCCTCTCCATCGGCCTGCTCGACGACTTCACCCAGATCGGGGATTTCATCGGGCAGGTTTTCCGGGACCGATCCAACCGCTGTGGGCGACTCACCCTCGGCGGCTTCTGCGTAGAGCGCAGACAACTGCGCACTCTCTTCTTCGGTGACCTCTTTGAGGCTGAGTCCGATCTTACGATTTTCGTCGTCTACCTTGATCACCTTCACATCGACAACCTGGCCGATCTTGACCACCTCTTCGGGGGTCTCGACCTTCTCGTCTGCCAGTTCAGAGATGTGAAGAAGGCCTTCGAGGTCCTCATCCATCTGAACAAATGCTCCGAAGTTTGTCGTCTTCGTGATGGTTCCACGAATCACCGTTCCCACGACGTAGGTCTCGGGGATGAAACGGATCCAGGGATCTTCTTCCATCTGCTTGAGACCAAGAGCAATCCTCTTGCGCTCCTGATCTACCTCGAGAACGACGGCGTGAATCTCATCACCCTTGTCGATCTTCTCCGAGGGGTGAATGATCTTGCGGGTCCACGACATATCACTGACGTGAAGCAAGCCGTCGATGCCATCCTCGAGTTCGATGAAGGCACCGTAGTTGGTGAGGTTTCGCACCTTGCCGCTGATGTAGTGTCCGACAGGGTACTTCTGCGCCACGACTTCCCAGGGATTCACCTCGATCTGCTTCATGCCGAGGCTGATCTCTTGCTTGTCCTTCTTGATCTCGAGCACCACGACGTCAACTTCTTGTCCCGCCTCGACCACTTCCTTGGGATTGGAGATCCGTCGGGTCCAGGACATCTCGGAGACGTGTACCAGTCCCTCGATGCCCTCTTCCAGTTCGATGAAGGCACCGTAGGAGAGGACATTGACCACCTTGCCGCTGATCTTCGATCCGATGGGGAAGCGCTCCTCGATGTCGTCCCACGGACTCGGCTGGGTCTGCTTGAGACCGAGCGAGATCCGCTCGCGCTCCTTGTCGATCTTGAGCACCTTGACGTCGATCTCTTGCTCCACCTTGAGGATCTCGCTGGGGTGATTGATGCGCCCCCACGACATGTCGGTGATGTGCAGCAATCCGTCGATACCACCCAGATCCACGAAGGCTCCGAAGTCGGTGATGTTCTTGACGATACCCTTGCGAACCTGATCGAGTTCGATCTCGCTCATCAGACTCGACTTCATCTCGTCACGGCGCTCCTCGAGCAACTTACGGCGACTCACGACGATGTTCATGCGAGGTTCATCGATCTTGATGATCTTGCATTCGAGATCTCTTCCGACGAACTCGGAGACATCTCCGACCCGGCGGATGGCGATCTGGGAAGCGGGAAGGAAGACTGGCACGCCGATATCGATCAGCAAACCACCCTTGATCTTTCTCATCACCCGTCCGCTGACGACATCACCTTCATTGTGGGTGTCGACAACCTGTTCCCAGCCCTTGATCCGATCTGCCTTCCTCTTGGAAAGCATGATCCTTCCGTCAAACTCGTCGACCTCCTCGATGAGAACATCGACTTTGTCGCCGACGGCGACTTCAGCTCCCTCGAAGTGATTTCGGGGAACTTCGCCCTCGGCCTTGTACCCCACATCGACGATGACCCAGTCGTCGCTGACGCTGACGACCTTACCGACGATGATCTTGTCTTCTTCAAAGTCTCCAACGGAGTCGCGAAGGATCTCGTCGACATTCTCCAGGGAATTGCCGTCGAGGTATTCCTCCACCTTTTTCTCCAGGGTGTCTCCCCGGAGATCAAACTGCTTGAGCAGTTCTGGTCTGGCCATGAAAAGGCCTCTTCTTTCTGGTATCGGACGGTGTGGAGCCCGAGCTCGACCATCGTGCTCGTCCACGGCTCTTCGCACTCGTCCTCGTTATCCACATGGCAACAGATGACCGTCATCTGCCTTCGTCATGCGGCTCAAAATTTTATCCATTCGCAACCGGTACGCCATCACCGGATATCTCCGGTGCCAGCCGTACCATCGCCTTCTTGAGGCGATCCAGTGCAGCCGAATCATCCTCGGCCTCGTCGAGAAACTCCAGCGGTTCCCCGAAACGGATCTCGGTGTTTTTCGGCCGGGGAATCCATTTCCCCCTGCCCAGTGCTCGATGGCTGCCTACGACCATGGCGGGTACCACCGGTACCTTTGCCATGCGAGCCAGCTTCAGCACGCCACCCTTGAACCTCTTCAACTTTCCATCACTACTGCGCGTTCCCTCCGGAAAGACCAGTACCCCACCTCCCTGATCGAGGTGGTCGAGTACCGCTCGGAATGCGGACAGTCCGACCCCTTCCCGTTCGAGGGGAAGAGCATTCATGCCGCGCAGTGCTGCCCCGAAGGGAAATGGCCCGAACAGCGAACTGCGAGCCATGAACGACAGGGGACGCTTCAGCGAGATCCCTGCCAGCACCGGATCCAGGAAACTACAGTGGTTCACTGCCAGCAGAAAGCCCCCCTCGGCGGGGACCTTCTGGAGACCGACACCCCTGTGGCGAAACAGGATCACGCACAGAACCCAGGCCACGAAACGGCTCAGGAAGTAGAACCAGTGGGCCCCAGGTTCCAAGACCTTGGGATCCTTTCCATGATCGCCGATATCACCTCCTCCAGTTCGAGCGAAGTCGAATCGACGGTCACCGCATCGTGCGCCGCCTTCAAAGGCGACACTTCTCTCTCTTCATCCAGAGCATCTCTGCGGGCGACCTGCTCCTGGACCACAGCCAGCGGCAGTTCCTCCTCGAGCCGATCTCGCAGTTCCAGTTGCCGTCTGCGGGCTCGCTCTTCCACCGAGGCGGTCAGGAAAATCTTGACCGGCGCATCGGGAAACACCACCGTTCCCATGTCTCGACCCTCGGCAAATACCGGAAGATCAGCAGGCAAATCGCGCTGCAGCGGCAATACGGCACTTCGCACCGCCGGATTGTTGGAGATGTGATGGATCTCCCCGGTCACCCGGGTCGAATCCAGGACATCCCCCGGATCCACACCATCGACCTCGACTCGAAACGTGTTCCGATCGGCGACGATTTCCAGTCGATGCTCGTCGATCAGCGATCGAACCGCTTCCCGATCGGAAAGGTCGACTCCCTGTTCCAGCGCTAACCAGGTCAGAACCCGGTAGACACGCCCGCTGGAGAACATCCGTCCTCCCAGCCGTGTGGCGAGTTGCCGGGCGACACTGCTCTTGCCACAGCCCGCGGGACCATCGAGGGTCACGATCTGCAGAACCAAGCGATCCTCCCGGGCATTGCCCCGTCGGCTGACCGTCGGCACCTCCTGTGAAAATCACCGGGAAAACCGACAGGCGAGTCCAATAAACTAAGGATCCAGGGTGAGTTGTGCAAGTTCATCAGGGACTTCCGGGGGGCAAGAATCGCTCTTTTCTGGCGATTCCGCTGGTTCCAGACTCCAGATCAATCCCCCCCACATCATCGCCAGTAACGGAAATGCACCCCACCCAGGTCCCGACAGGGCCAGCAGGGCACTGATCAGCAGCCAATGGGCGTAAATCCGCTCCAGGGAGGTAGGTGCCCTCCCTCCCCCGGAGCAGCGATCCTTGGGGGTCCTCTCGAAGGAAACCGAGGCGTCGAACCAGCCACTCCACACCGCCCTCGACAGGTGCAGAGACAGTCCCAGTCCCAGCAGCATCAGAGCCGCCACCTCCGCTCCCCGCCTCGCCAGCGGCGCCACAGCGATCCCTCCGTAGAAGAGCGCCACCGACAACGAAGCCAGCAGCAGGAATCCGATGTCGAGCCAGCTCCCCACTCCCCAGCTCTGGATCAACGGGTCGCCACCGACCCGTGACTGGATCCACCACAACCAGGGAGAGATCAGCGAAAGTCCCACCAGCGCAGGAGCCACCATCGATCCACCCAGCATCACCAGTTGATCGAGTCGATCGACGAGAGACCCCCGTGATTCCTGCCGCAAGCGACGATTCAACACCTGGATGCCACCGACCACCCAGCGACGCTGCTGGGTGCGAAGTGCGCCGAAGGTACGGGGCAGATCGGCGGGACATACCACATCGTCGACGTATCGAAACTTCCATCCTCGATCCCACGCTCGTAGCGACAGTTCCATATCCTCGATGATGGTCTCACCACTCCAACCTCCCGAATCATCGATGGCGTGCCTGCGCCAGATGCCTGCGGTCCCGTTGAAGTTGAAGAAGCGACCACTCGCCGCTCGAACTCGATGTTCGATGCGGAAGTGTCCGTCGAGAAGGCGAGCCTGAGCCCTGGTCAGCCATGAGTCCTCGCGGTTTCGGTGACCCCACCGAGTCTGCACCATGCCCACCCGCGGATCTTCGAAGGCGTTGACGGTCCTCCTGAGGAAATCCTCGGGCACCGTAAAATCTGCGTCGAAGATCGCCACCAGCGGAGCATCGCTGCGCTCCAGTCCGGCAGCCAGAGCGCCCGCCTTGAAACCGCTGCGGTCACTGCGACAGAGGTGCTCGATGTGAAGCCCGCTGGCCCTCATCGCCTCGACCGACTCGATGAGGAGTGGGTCCCCCTCGTCGCTGCCGTCCTCCAGCACCTGGATCTGCAAGTCAGTGGTAGGCCAGTCGAGATCACGCAAGCTCGCCAGACAGCGCACCGCAACCGCAGCATCTCGATACACCGGTATCTGGATCAGCACGCGGGGGGTGGCTTGCCCCGCCTCGACGATTACAGGAGGAGCCGCTTCGACCAGCCGCTTCCACTGCCTCCACAGGATCCATCGGTGCAATCCGATCAACGAGATCCACAAGATTAGAATCAGGTAGAGTAACTCGAGTGCCAGCACCGGCGATCACCCGACCAGCGGCTCGAGACGAACGGGACCAGTTCCGCCATACCCCCGGGTATCGATGTAGCGCTCGGTGAAACCGAGAGAGCGGGCCACCGAATCGAAACGTTGGCGCCACCGATCATCGAGAACTGCGGCCATCTCCAGCCGGTCGATCTCCACCACCACACGCTTCTCGCCACAGCGAGCGCGATAGATGGAGAAGCCCTCTCCGGCGAGCACCGCTTCCAGTGTCTCGATGTTTGCCAGAAGATCGGCATCCACTTCCGATCCAATCGGGACGCGACTGGCGAGACATGGGCGGGCAGGGCGATTCCAGCTGGGAAGTCCACGCAGCCGGGCCAGTTCACGAACCTGCTCCTTGTCGATGCCGACGATCCGCAACGGACTTTCGACACCCCGTTCTCCCGAGGCCACCATACCCGGACGATCTCCCGCATCGTCGGAGGCTTGCGCCCCATCGATGATGGTATGCCCTGCGAGTTCAGGAACCGAGATGATGACATCGTAGAGTTCCGACTTGCAGTGGTAGCAACGATCCCCTGCATTGGCGACGTATCCGGGGCGGTTCAGCTCGGATGTGTTGACCTCGAGGTGACCGATCTTTGCCACCTGCGCCGAGCGACGTGCCGCCTGTAACTCCTCGGCGGATAGACTGGCAGAAACACCGGTAACTGCGATGGCCTCGTCTCCCAGAACTTCGGCGGCGATGGAGGCGATGACTGCAGAGTCGACCCCACCGGAGAGGGCCACCACCACCGGACGATGTTCCAGCAACCACTTCTCCAGTCGCTGCATCGTCTTCCGCGAGGGGAGAGTGGAGGAGCAATTCGCCATCGAACCGGAGGAGGTTCCCGCGGGAACCTCCTCCGGTCGATCTCCTCGACTAGATGTCGTAGTAGAGCGCAAACTCATAGGGGTGAGGGCGCAGACGCAGCTGGTCCACTTCCCTCTCTCGCTTGTAATCGACCCAGGCACGCACCGCATCGGCAGTGAAGACATCCCCGGCCAACAAGAACTCGTGATCCTTCTCCAGCTCGTTGAGGGCATCCTCGAGGGATGCGGGAGTGCTGGGAACATCCGCCAGCTGCTCCGCCGGAAGATCGTAGAGGTCCTTGTCGAAGGGGAGTCCCGGATCGACCTTGTTCTTGATGCCATCGATCGCCGCCATCACCAGTGCAGAGAAGGCGAGATATGGATTGCAGGAAGGATCGGGGCAACGGAACTCGAAGCGTCGAGCGTTGGCATTGGTGTTCCCCACCGGGATACGCACCGCTGCCGAACGATTGCGGGACGAGTACGCCAGACGGGTGGGAGCCTCGAAGCCGGGCACCAGTCGCTTGTACGAGTTGGTGGTCGGGTTGGTCAGTGCTACCAGGGCGGGAGCGTGCTGGAGGATTCCGCCGATGGCGTGCAGCGCCATCTCGCTCATTCCCGCGTATCCGTCGCCGGCAAACTGGTTGACACCATTCTTCCAGATGGAGAGGTGCATGTGCATGCCGCTGCCGTTGTCATTCCACACCGGCTTCGGCATGAAGGTGACCGTCTTACCATTCTGGTGGGCAGTGTTCTTGACGATGTACTTGTAACTCATCAGCTGGTCTGCAGCGGCCAGCAGGGTGTTGTACTTGATGTCAATCTCCGCCTGACCGGCAGTGGCAACCTCGTGATGCTGGCATTCGATTTCGAGCCCACAGTCGATGAGGTTTTTCATCATCTCGTTGCGGAGGTCGTTGAACTTGTCGGTCGGCGGGACCGGGAAGTACCCCTCCTTGTAACGAGGTTTGTAACCGAGGTTGGGTCCCTCGTTGGTACCGGTGTTCCAGCGCCCCTCGACACTGTCGAGGAAGTAAAAGCCGGAGTGCTCGTTCTGATCGAAGCGAATATCATCGAAGATGAAGAACTCCGCTTCAGGACCGATGAATGCCTCGTCTCCGATTCCGGAGGAGCGCAGGTACGCCTCCGCTTGCCGGGCGATATTTCTCGGGTCTCGCGAATAGGATTCATGGGTAACCGGATCCTTGATATCGCAGATCAGCACCAGCGTCTTCATCTTGGGGAAGGGATCGATCCAGGCGGTGCTGGGGTCTGGAACCACGAGCATGTCGCTCTCCTGGATCCCCTTCCAGCCACGCATACTCGATCCATCAAAGCCAAGACCATCCGTGAAGGTGCTCTCGTCGAGCCCACTCGCTGGAATCGTGAAATGCTGCCACAATCCGGGGAAATCCATGAAACGGAAATCGACCGCCTCTATCCCCTTGTTCCGGACCAGTTCTAGGACCTCATTGACGGTCACTGCCACTCCCTTCACCGGCTTCTTGCTGCTGCCGGTCATCGCGCTTATCGCCTTTTGAAGAAACTCCCAAATATTACAACTACAATTCCGATCCCACCGACAGACCTGACTCCCTGAAACATATCGAGATCAGATCGCTTCAGGGCCACTCTCACCGGTTCTCGTCCGCATCGCATCCGAGAGATTTCCGACGTGAGTGGAAACCTCGAACCCATCACTCTTCATTCCTTCCAGGACCTCCATGGCAGGCCTGAGGAACTCCTCGTTCAGTGCAACCTCGACTCGCAGTGCATGCTGCTCGGATGACCCATCATCTGCGCCGCTCACCACTTCAACTTCGGCCACGGTAAACCGAACGATTCCCACCGTGGAGAATCTCTCGGTCAGGAGGTCCAGCGCATCGGACGGGATGATCGAAACAACCCAGTACAAAATGCACTCCTCTTCATTCCAGTTCCGGCTGACGCATCAGGAGAAGTTCGATTCCCTCTTCCACCGCCAGGCCTTCGTGAACGATCCGGTACACCGTCTCCGAGATAGGCATCTCTACATCGAGTTTCTGCCGCAGGTGATGAACTGCCTTCGCAGTTGAAATCCCTTCGGCGACCTGATCCATCGAATCGAGAATTTCATCGACAGATTCTCCGCCACCAATCCTGTAGCCGACTGTTCGATTTCGAGAATGCCCACTGCAACAGGTCACCACCAGATCACCGATTCCGGAGAGTCCAGCGAAAGTCTCTCGCTTGCCCCCGAGTGTCGTGCCGAGACGCGAGATCTCGGCGGTGCCACGGGTGACCAGTGCTGCAACGGTGTTGTCGCCCAATCCTTGGCCGATTGCAATGCCACACCCCAAAGCCACCACATTCTTCAGGGCGCCGGCCCACTCGACGCCAACCCGATCCTCGCTGCGGTAGATGCGGAAGGGAGGAGTCTTCAAGGCTTGCTGGATCACCCGGCTACGACTGCCATCGGAGTCCGCCACCACCACTGCCGTGGGCAGATCCTGGCACACCTCTTCCGCATGGCTCGGACCCGAAAGCACGGCAGCAACCTCGGTTACACCACAGTGCTGATGGAGAATCTGTGACGGCAACAGGTCACTCTCCAGTTCCAGGCCCTTCGATGCACTGACCCAGATCGCATCCCGAGCAAGAGCGGCGCCGGGACCCTCCATGTAACTGCGTATCTTCTGGGTGGGCACGGCGCAGATGATCAGGTCTGCCTCGGGGACTCGATCTCGATCAGCCACCACCACCGGAAACCCTTCTCCCAGAGACCCTTGCGGAAGCCGGTCATGCTCTCCCCGCGCCAGTTGATCGGCTCGATCTGCTCTGCGACACAAGATCGTCACCTCATTGCCCGCCTGGCGAGCCACGTAGGCGAGTGCCGTTCCCCAGCTCCCGGATCCTGCCACCACCACCTTCATCAGGAAGCCTCCCTGCGAATCTTCAAGTACTCCTGGATGTTCGATCGGTGGCGAATTGCCACCAGCACGCTCATCCCCATCAGGATGGCCCCGAAGGTGGCCGCCTCCGCCGGTGAGACTTCCCTCCACAACAGTGAGAGAGCCGGCGGCCACCCCACCATCAGGCCCAGCGAGAGGAGCAATCCGGTGACGGCACCCAGCACCGAGGAGATTCCGACGCTGCCGACCACCTTCAACCCGATGAGCCACAAAACCAGCAGCAACAGGGCAATCCACGGTTCCATCGCCAGCAGCACTCCCACCAGAGTCGCCACCCCCTTGCCTCCCTTGCCCCTGAGGAAGGGTGAGAAGCAGTGGCCGACGACGGCAGCGGCGCCCACCAGAAACAGCTGGGGGTGATTCATCGCCGAGCCAAAATACAGCACCGGGCCGGCTCCCTTGAGCAGATCGAAGAAGAGGCCCACCGCCCCCCACCCCTTGCCCGCTTCCCGGGCCAGATTGGTGGCGCCTGGATTTCGACTGCCGACCTGCAGCAGGTCAATCCCACGGCTCTTGCCCACCAACCAGGCGAAGGGGATCGATCCACACAGAAAGGAGATGAGGAAGGGGATGAGGAAGGGGAACAGCTCGAGGGGTGCTTGCTGCTGCATCGCTTGCAGCACCGTCCCCGGGGGTGGGAATTCCCGGAGTTGAAAGAGTTCGAGGAACGGCCCATACGGTCGTAACATCGACGAGTCCCCACCTGGCCATGCACCCTGACAGTGCACTCCGAGAGCAGCGAGGCTCTCAGCCAAGGGCGCAGTACACATCCGGATGGCAAGAGAAGCAACCCCCTTCGACGGAACCACCATCGGTGGAGGCGGTGCGGTCGGTCCCTTAGTCTGGGCGGCGGCTACTTTTCAAAGGCTGGAGGAGACCTCGTGGATCGATACCATCGCCAGCAGATGATTCCTGACCACTCCCACCTCGATGGGAAGTGGCGACGGTTGCGAGTATTGCTGGTCGGCTGCGGTGGCGTCGGCACCGTTGTGGCCCAGTCCCTGGTGCGTAGTGGCATCGGCACCCTCACCATCATCGATGGGGATCGGGTACGGGAGACAGACCTCCATCGCCAGCTGTTGTTTCTCCCCGAGGACGCCCGCCACGGAACTCCGAAATCGCAAGCGGCTTGCCACAACTTGCAGCGCATCGGTGGCCGATCGAAGATCACGGGAATCCCCGAGATGCTGACCCCTGGCAACGCACAAGATCTGTTCCGTCAACATGACGTGGTCATCGATGCCACCGACCACATCGTGGTGAGGTCACTGATCGACCGGGTCGCCCTGCAAACTGGAACCGGCTGGATTCACTCGGGAGCCATCGCCGATCGCTGGGTTGCCGCCTCCTTCATGCCTCCCGGAACTCCCTGTTATCACTGCTGGGTACCGGAGGTACCGGCACCCGGCTCCATCGAAACCTGCGAAACCGCTGGAGTGCTCCCCGTCGCCTGCCTGTCGGCAGCGGCTGCGGTGATCCGACTCCTCACCGAAGAGCTCTCTCCCGCCGATGGCAGCATCGCCAGGAACACATCTCGAAAGGTGATCCGGGGAAGGATCGGAGAAGCGGAGAGAGTCGTCGAGTTGAAGGCGGATCCCGGTTGCCCTCACTGTGGAGACAACGTCAGTACTCACCTCTCCACCGGTAGTGGAGGGGATCGGGTTTACCTGAGGAGACTGTGTGGTTCAGGAACCATCGAGAGCTGGTTGAACATCGACCTCGACGAGATCGCTTGTCGGCTCGATGGAGCAGAGTCCAACACCCGCTGGATTCGAGGATCTACGTCGATTCGAGTGGAGGATCCCGAAGCTGAGTTGAACTGCTACAGCGACGGCCGTTGCCTGATCACTGGATACGAGACAGGGGATCTGGCGCAGATTCGCATCGTACTGGAGCGTCACCTCGGCAGTGACGCTCTACACCGCTGCTGAGTCACCTCTCCCGGCAATTCCCGAGATCAGGAGGGAGCGAGTCTCAGCTTGCGACGCTCGTCGCCGATGAGATGGAAGAGAGATTCCCGTGCGGCTTCCTTCTGAAGTTGCACCTGGAACACCTTCTCTCGCTCCTTTTCGAGTTGCTCGAAGAGTCTCTTGGTTCTCTCGTAACGTTCCTCCACCATTTTCAACACCTCGCTGAACTTCGTCTGATGAAAAACGTCGTCGAAGAGGAACTGGTAGAAGGGTCGCAGTAACGGTGTGAAATCCTCCACCTCGATGGGGTAGTTCTCGAGACAGATCAACTCACTCAACGCCATCTTCAGATTACGCTCGGCACCTTCGAGCATCTCGCGGATGCGCCCGACGGTAGAATGCTTGAGCAGGTCGACCAGGTATCCCCGATCGATCCAGTCCTGTACCGAGTAGTGACTGCGAGCATCGAGCACGAAGGTGCGAGCCGATGCGAGGTAGTCCTTGGTTCGTCCCACATTTGCCAGGGCGTCATCGAGGTTGGTGAGATCCTCTGTGAGGACGTTCCAGTCATTTTCCGTCTCCTCGAACTCGTCGGAGATGGCGAGAACCGGTTCATTCCCCTTCAGTTCAAAACTGCTGAGAGCAGTACGACGCTCCATTCGCAAACCGTTGATCTTTTCATGGAAGACACGGAAGGTACGGAGCCGTTCCGCAACATCTCCGATCTCTCCATCAAGTTCTTCCAGTTCGGCAATGATCTCGGGACGCATGCCGATGGCGAGGAAGGAGTTGCGCAACGGATCGAGGTCAAGTTTCCTGTCCTCGTCGACGATGCGTGCAGAGATTTCGGTGAACTTCATGCCACAGAGTCGATCTCCCGATCCAAAGTCCTGCTCGGGAAACAGATCGAGAACCTGATTCAGGCGCTCTCGATGAGATCGCAGAAAGTGAAGCCTGGTGGCAAGACGCTGTTCCTTCTCGAGCTTGATCTGGCAATACCCCAGTTCCTTCTCGATCTTCTCCAGACGGCGAATTAAGGACAGGTCCTTGCGCATCGACATTCCTTCCCGCTAGTTCTCCCTCGATAAAACTATCGCTGAAAAACTTGACTCCTCTGACTATCCGAACATGGCTGCAACGACCACGATGATCGCCTGCATGACATGACATGACGCGGGAGGTCCCCCCCCACCACGTGAGCCAGGTACATCTCAAGTCCCCCAGAAATAGAGAGTTGGGACTTGCAGAGGTACCCTTGTCCTACCAAGATCAGATCGTACCACAAACCGCATCTAAATTGCACGGGTCCAGTTCTGGTATCCTCGAGACTGTCATGAAAGGGACACCCCATGCCACTTTCAATTCTACTGTTCCTGTCCTTCATCCTTGGAGTAGACGATCCGCCTTCGCAGACCACCGGGACCAACGCAGAAAGTCATGACACTTTCCCCTACCCACAGGATGAGAACTTGAGATGGGAGTGGATCTCCGCCGGTGCAGAAGTTGGTACCACCACGGTGAGATTTGCTCCGGAACCAACCTCGCAACTGAAGGACACCTCAGAATGGACCCTGTTCGGCAATCTGGACTGGTCCGGCCCTGGCCGCAGGATGCAGGTAAAAGGGCAAACCCGCTTCACTCTCGAATCAGGTCAGTTCCAGTTCACCCGGCGCGAGGGATTCCTCCATGCCGCCGGTGTCGGCAGCCAGGAGAATCTGGTCGTTTGTCAGGTGCAACCGGATGAGAAGTCGGTACGCATCGTCTCCCAGGTTCCTGAACAGGGCACCCAGATCGATCGAGAGATCCCCTTCGATCGCAATTCAAGGGTGCTGGAGAGCCAGTGCTTCGAGCACTGGCTGTTGATCGGATTGCACCTCCCCGACCTGGAGCAGGTGAAGATCAATGCGCTGATCCCGAGCGAATATCGGACCATCGAGTTGACCCTCTCGAAGGATCGGACCGAAAAGGTCGGTACGCTGCAAACAACTCGCTGGAGTGTCCATTGCAGCGATTTCCAGGCGAAGATCTGGATCGGCGAGAAGGGTACCGTCGAGAGGTACAGCCAGGGCGAACTGGTGATTCAGCGCCGCTATCTCGACCCACCCGCCAGCAAGAAGAAGATCGGGGAGAAACAGGAGCAGAACGATCAGGGTAGGTAGTTAGAAGGGACCACGCCGGTCCCGCGCACCATCCAGTTCCACCCATCCAGTTCCACCCATCCAGTTCCACCCTCCCAGTTCCACCCTCCCAGTTCCACCCTCCCCCTCCCCCTCAGGGGCGTAGTTCCTCACGGATCGAGGAGATGTAGTTCCGGATCCTGGTCAGCGTCTGTTTGCGCTCGGTGGCGGGTCCCCAGTCGACATTTGCCACGAAATCGTGCTTGTGCCGCGGCTTTCCCAGTTCCTCGTAGACGACGGTGCTCTCCAGGCGACTGTACTTTTGCAACGTCTGGAAGAGCAGCAGGATATTGCGGGAGGCCGCTGGATGCCTCTGCGGATAGGGGATGCTCTCCTCTTTCATCCATTGCTCCCAGTGCCCCGGTAACTGTTCGTCGATCAACTTGCGCCATCGTTTGAAATCGAAAGCTCTACCCCGACCGAGCCGATCGAGTACCGGTGCGAGGGGATGTTCGTACAGATCATCGACACGGCCCGGATCGCGCAGCAGAGAAGCCCTGCGACCTCGAGCTGCCGCTCCCGCCACCAGCAACAGATCTCGACTCGCTTCCACCTCCGCCAGAGCGCCGGCGTACCAGCGGGTGATCTCTCGCTGCTGGGTACGAAATACCTGCGGATCATCGACCCACATCAAGCCCTCACCGATCCAGGTTTCTCCCTCGGCAGCAGCGGGCCAGACCTTTGCCATCTGCTGGCGAACTTCTTCCGACACGAGATTTGAATCCCATTCGATGCGAATCGACAGTTGACCTGCGAACCAGGAGTCCTGCACCAGGGATCGTGTCCACAGGATGGAAGATCGCCGGGTAGTCTCGTAACTGCCCTGCAACACCCGGTCCTTGTAGTAGAGACGGACCAGCAGTCTCAACCCGGCGGACAATGGCGTCTCCCCGCAGAGAACCCAGTGGGCAGGCAACTGGTTCTGTTGCTCTCTCGCCAGCACCACCCACTTCAACGCCACCGGTTCTCGATTCCCACCCTTCGCTTCCTGGAATGTGCAGTCGAGGATCCACGTCCCGGCAGGAAGTTCGATTCGTTGCCGCTCCCCCGCTGCCCCGACCCAGTACAGGTCGGTGGATTGAACCTCCACCTCTCCGCCTTCTCCCGCCCGCAGCGGACCGTCCACATCATCGATGGGCAAGATGGTCCCTGCCGGGAGTAACTCCCCGGAGTAGGAGAGCGCTCGGATCTTGAGGATTCGAGGCAGTTCAGGGATGACGGGATCGACGACGGGAGGGGTGACCGGATCGAGGATCTCCACCTCCGGAACCGTTTCCTTCACCACCGGCGCAGGTGCCTCGACGATCTCTTCGCCACGATCCTTCGGCACGCTATCGAGGAGGGTCGGAGCCTTCGGTTGTTGCATCAGGAACAACACAGCTCCGATGGGAAGCAGCATGATCAGCAACCACAGAGGTGGATGGATCCGATCCTTCATCTTTTTCCTCCACCCTCCTGGCGGCTGCTCAGGTCGTCGAGAAACTGCTGGCAGAAGGATACCAGTTCAGGCCCCTCGGAAGGAAGCGGCAGGAAGGTCCACGAACCGACCCGTGCCAGGCGACTGCCATCTTGCTGCAACGGACCGAAGTAGATGGTGGTTTGCGGTTCATTCCCGGTGAGTCCGAACAGTTCCACCTTCAACTGGAAGCGATCGGTACGTGGAGCTTCTTCCGCAGAGGCGATCCAGGTCGTTGCCATCATCTGGGAAAAGCGTCTCACCATCATACGAACATCCGGTTGAGGGAGTTCCACCTGCTCGATGCCCTGGCACCTCCATGTTTCCTGGGGGCAGACCAGCATCTGCGAGGTACCCGCCGAGGTGATGCGCAGCCGTCGCAACTCTCCTGCCGGCAGAGCGGTCACCGTAAGATCTCGCAGGGTGAAGGGAGCTTCCATCAGCACTTCCAGCCCCTCTACCTCGACCACTCCCAGTGACTCACTCCTTGGATTCCATGCGTATCGTGTCGCTTCGGTTCCATCCACACGGGAACCGAAGACGATTCGTTCGGGATTGTCACCAGCCGAGACGAGTGACACCTGCAGGACCGGCTGATCGAATCCCCAGCGCTGCAAGGAGGAGCGATCGATCACCTCCCACCGCTTCACCTTCAGTTGCCTCAACTGCTCGACCCAGTCATCGACGAGTCCGGCGGTAGCGCGCACCGTTCCCTCATCTCCACCCCATCGCAATTGCCAACCGCCGGCAGGATCCGCCTGCAGGTCGACCTTGCCATACGCTCCCTTGCTCAGTGTCATGTGCTGGATGCGCGGTCGCTCGATGCGCACCAGGTAAGGACTGACCAGCGTCTCGGCGCGACGATTCACCAGATCTTCCGCCACCACACCGGCCGCAATCATCGGGGCACTTCTTCCAGAACATCGCACTGCCACGGTTCCGGAGATCTTCGACTGGTGAGGTGCTCCCACCGCCACCGTCTTGCTGGTTCCATCGGCCAAGATCACCGACAGCAACGCCCGCGATGGGTCGAGACCCAGATCCTGTGGCAATGGCGGGTCGATGTAATCGACGATGGCCCACTGGGCGATGCTCGACAACCAGCGCTCCACCACCTCGGGATTGGCATCGGCGACGAAGGGAGAGACCATTCGCCAGAATGCACCATCCCGAACCAGTTCGATCTTTTCCTGCTCGGGACGTTCCAGCACCAGGCGCTGAATCGTCATGGGGGCCGCCCCACACACGGCATCGTCCCTCAACTCGTCGACTTCAAACTGCAGGAGTGCATCACGGATCTCCACAGCAATCAACACCGGGCGACCATCGATTCGTGCGTACGCCCTCGGCAGAGATGGATGATCCGCTCCCAACTCCAGTCGGTATTCGCGGGAGGGAGTCTTCACCGTCACTACCGCACCTGCGGAGTCGAGACCGGTCAGCAGGGAATCATCGGGGCCCTCGCCCCTCACCTCCAGGTCTCGAATCATCAGCAGTAGATCCTCGACCGAAGCATATCGTCCGCGATCTTCGACCGGCTGCACCAGATCCCAGCCGGTAGGCGACTTCTCGATGGAGATGTGTTCACTACCCCTGACGATCTCGAGACTGTCGACCGCACCGATGGCGAAGGAGAAGGGACGCGCCTCGTCGGTGACGTAGTGAGGCCTGGCATCGCGAACTGCCCTGTAGGAGAACGGGGTCAGCAGCGCTGCGATCACCAGCAACAACAGGGTAGTACGCTGGCTCATCGATCTCTCCTTCGCACCCTGGCGAGAATCCACCCTGCCAGCAGGGCGCAGGCGGGCACCACCACCATCGAGGTCCAGAAGAACGATCGGCGTACCGGTCCATCGAGTTCTACCCGGTTCGAGATCGGCTCTCTGCCGGCTCCCGCCGGCAACAGATCTCTGCCGCTGGCCCAGTCACAACTGGCCAGGATCAGGCGGCGTGCATCTCCATCCCAGTAGGCGGGAAGCGTCGAGTTCCAGTTCCCCAGTACCACCAATCTGCCCTTCCCCACCTCGGACGCAGCGGCGAGTAACTGCGGTGCAGGTAACTCGTCACGGTCGCGCCGGGGGGTCACCAGATCCCGTTCCAGCCAGGCGGAAGGGCCGGTCGCCATCAGGCCGACCGCAGGCGGCTGCACCTGGAGTACTCGACCGGGATTGAACCTGGCAGAGAAACGACTGCGAGCAAGACTTCGAGTCACCGGATGGGTTGGATCGAGACGTTCTCCCAGCACCATGAAGGATGAGCGTGATGTTTTTCCGGGCATCGCCGCAACCTGGGCGGCGAGTCCTGGCAGAACACGGATGCCGGCGTCCGCCATCGTCGATTCCAGTCCGGTAGTTCCAGTGGCTGGAAGCATGATGACGACACCACCACCCCCTTCGAGGAATCGATCGACCTGCCTCCGGATCGATTCACCGACCGGATCATGTCCTCCCGTTCCTCCACCGATCACCACCAGCAGGTCGGCGGAACCATCGATCTCCCCGGGGCCGGACAGATCGACTCCGGAGATGCGAGAGCCTCGCTGGCGAAGATCTTCCACCAATCTCACCAGGGAGACCTCCCTCATCGACTCGAGAGGAGGCTCACCATTCCCCTGGCTGATGAGAATCTCGGTGAACCGACCACTGACCACCTGCCTGAGTCCCGCCTCCACCGCTTCCCGCACTCGATCGATCTCGATGCGAGCCACCTGCTCCGGCTCGAGAGGAGACGGTTCGCGGATGATGGCGAGATCTTCCACATCCAGTGTCAGATGTTGATCTCCGCAGAACAGATGGACCTGGTTGACTGCATCCGCCTCGAGCTGTCGTGAAGCTCTCACCAGTTCCCAGCGATCCGCCTCTCGATTGATATCGACCTGGACCGGTGGCGAGATCGCATCGGGAGCGGAGCGGCTCAGCTCGTCGATCCAGCGGATCGCCTGGAACAGAACCCTGGCACGAACACGACCTCCAGCGTTGGGTTGTAGATCGAGGGGAACCAGCACCTCGACCGATCGAGGCAAGGCATCCAGCAGTTCCTGATCGGAATCGGTCACCGTCAGTAACCCATCCTCACTCCAATCGGAGCGGACCGTGTCGTGGAAGGACCACACGTTGATGACCCACACGATCCACAGCATCAGCAGGATCTGCACCGTCACCTGTATCCTCACCCGACGTCGTCGGGAGGCGATGAAATCGGTCACCAGCGCCTCCTTTCCAGCAACTTGATGGAAAGGAACAGCATCAGGATGGTGAAGGACCCCCACCAGATCGGGACCCGTAAATCGACGATCCCTCGAGACATCTCATCGGAGAGGTGATGAACGGCGCTGAAATGATCGATCCAGCGAAGTTCGAGATCCCCGGGCTGGAACAGGAAGCGCAAGAAATGGACCATGAACAGCACCAGATTGATGGCGGTTGCCAGACCTGCTGCGGCGATGGGATGGGAGGTCAAGGTCGAGGCGAGAACTCCGGCAGCACAGAATCCGGCGCCGACCAGGGCGATCCCTGCATGGGCAGAGAGCAGGACTCCGCCATCCACCTCTCCCACCGTCGACAGCAATCCCCACAGCGGTAACAGGCAACTCCACAGGAACAGGAAGAAGATCCAGGTGGAGAACCACTTGCCACTGATCACCACCGTATCGGAGATCCCGGTGGTCAGCAGCAGTTCCAGTGCGCCACTCCTGCGCTCCTCTGCGACGGTGCGCATCGACAGCAGTGGCGGCAGCAGCAAGATCATGAACCAGGAGACCAACCCGCCGTAGATGGCAGCCACCAGCTGGCGAAGATCTCCACCGACCGAAATCAGCGCAAGATGGAAAGAGACCCCCATCACCAGCACGAAGACGAAGACGATGGTCCACGCCACCGGGGACACGAAGATTGAAAGCAGTTCTCTCCTGACGACTGCGATGAAGGAGGTCATCACTGATCCTCCGCTCGGGTCAATTGCAGGAACAGTGATTCCAGGGTGGCAGGAACCCCGTGCAGATCGTGGATGATCCACCGTTTCTGCAGGGCCAGCTCCCCCAGTTGATGGCGAATGTCCCGGTCGCCACGGATCAGCCAACCATCTCCGTCGATGGTCACCTCCGTCACACCCTCAACCATCGCTAACTGGGCTGCGACATCCGGTGCCGCTGAATCCACCTCGATGCGAATTGATCCTGCGCTTTCGAGTCGTCTCGTCCACGCTTCCCTGTCTTCATCGAGACGAATCTTGCCATCGGCGATGACGCAGACACGGTCACAGATCTGCTCCACTTCTCCCAGCACATGACTCGACAGGATGATCGTGTGTTGACCTCGCAACCGGTCGATCAGTTCTCGAAAGAGAGCCACCTGCCGTGGATCGAGACCCCGTGTCGGCTCATCGAGGAGCAACACCGGAGGATCCCCCAGCAGAGCATCGGCGAGACCGATCCGCTGTCGGTATCCCTGAGAGAGTGTGCCGAGCCCACGCCTGGCAGAATCCGCCGCGTCGACCTCGGTGAGGACTCGCCCCACCTCGGCACCAATACTGTGGGCAGGAATCCTCTTGAGTCGCGCCCGGGCAGTGAGGAACTCACCGACCCTCAGTTCGGTGGGAAGCGGCAACTGTTCCAGTAACGATCCGACCTTGCGTGCGGCTGCCCGGGGATCGCGCAGCAGGTCGACTCCCGCCACCGAGATACCCGCAGTCCCTGGATCGGGAAGGAGCCAGCTGGTCAGCACGCGTAGAGTTGTGGTCTTGCCGGCACCGTTGGGACCGAGAAAACCGGTCACCGATCCGCTCGGCACCTGGAAGCTGATGGCATCCAGAGCCTTGCGGCTACCAAAACTTCGGGAGAGAGATTCAACCTCGATCATCGCTGGCGAAGAACTCCTGTGGGGACCAAGACCGGACCGGCCGGAAGCGGACAGGATAACAGGAAATTGACGAAAGAGGGCACCACCTCGTCAGATCGCAGCTGAATTTCGAGGGGTCTAGTACTGGCGTCGCTTCCGCGATGAGGGGATCCCCTCCGCTTCCCGGTACTTGGTCACCGTTCGACGGGAGATGCGGACCCCCTTCTCCTCAAGTTCGGTGACGATCTGGGCATCACTGAGGGGTTTGCGAGGGTCTTCCTTCGCCACCATCTCCTTGATGCGGGAGATGACCCCTCCCCGCGACTCCTGGGAGCCGTCGTCGCGCACCGTTCCGCTGGTGAACAGGCTGCGAAGTTCCCGGACCATCCCGGGCGCCTGAAACCACTTGCCGGCGATGGCTCGGCTCACCGTCGAGACATTGACCCCCACCGCATCTGCGACATCCTGCATCCGTAACGGTTGCAGGTACCGATCTCCATCGCGGAAGTACTTCTCCTGCCGCTGCACCAGCTCCTCGGCGACCCTTTGCAGTGTCGAACTTCGTTGCTGGACCGCCCCCATCAACCACTCGGCATTCTCGATGCGCTTCTTGAGGTACTTGCGAAGCTCCGGATCCTTCTTCGCCTGTTTCAACAGATCTCTGTAATGGGGAGAAATCTTCAGACGAGGCACCGCGGCGGAGTTGACCTCGACCTCCAGTTTTCCGTCGGGATCCTCTTCGATGATCACATCGGGGACGACGCGGGCGTTATTCTCCTGACGAAACGGTCGACCGGGAACCGGCTCCAGAGAACGAACCACCTCGACCGCCACCTTCACCTCTTCCAGTGGATGACCCGTGGCTCTTGCGATGTGTGGGAGGCGATTCTTTGCCAGATCTTCCAGATGATTGCGCACGATGATCTTCTCGAGAATATTCTCGCCTGGATCACGATCGAGCTGAATACACAGGCAATCGATCAGATCCACGGCACCTACGCCACAAGGATCCAGTGTCTGAACCTGCTCCAGCGCAGCATTCAACTCGGAAAGAGACACGTTCTTGTCGGCGAGCCTGGGATCGATTCCATCCCTCTGACCACTGACGATGATCGCTTCGAAGACTTCCTTGAGCCCGTGCATCAACCACCCTCGGTCATCCAGGTTGTAGATGATCTCCTCGCAGAGAGCCCGCTGGCGCGAGTCGACCCCGCTTCTCAACCCCAGCTGCTTGAACAGATGCTCGTGTAATGTCGCTGGTTTGTCGGCAGTGTTCTCGATCAACTCGAACCTGTCGTCCTCATCCCCGACAGCGGTCTTGCGAACCGGAGATGACTCCGACCAGAAATCCGCAGCTTGCAGTTCCTGCAACTGATCGTAGCGTTCGGCGAGATCGGAGATCTCCTGCTGCCCGGAAGCATCCTCCGCCACCCCCTCGGAGAAGAGGTCAACGCTCGAATCGATCTCGGCAGCGGCGGAATCAGAATTACTGCCGGCGGAATCGTCGCGCTCCAGCGCAACATTCTCCTCCAGCTCCCCGGCGATCTTTTCATCCAACTGCTGCTGATTGAGGGCGAGGATCTCCATCGACTGGATCATCTG
The DNA here is from genome assembly GCA_965661685.1 of Planctomycetota bacterium. Taxonomy (GTDB): domain Bacteria; phylum Planctomycetota; class UBA8108; order UBA1146; family UBA1146; genus QNYK01. The sequence goes on along the minus strand of CBFIET010000008.1, from coordinate 38,299 downwards.
CGGCGACAGGATCTGTTTCTGGGTCTGTTGCTGGAATAGACCGGCATTCAGCTTCATGCAGTTGCTCCCCGCTACACCGGGCGAAATGAACAGCGATCGGAGGTGATTCGATCGTGCCGTCGAGATTCCAACGAGAGAACAGATCCCGTAGTTACCTCAATTTTGGGCCACAGATTTGCTATACCCCCCCTGAGAGACGCCTGGATCCACTTTTGAACCACAAGTCGTTATGATCAGGGAACCTATAGCAATTGTCGATGGTACGGCATTGTTTCTGCAGGTCAAGAGCAGCAGACCTCATCAGGAGGGTGAGGAGGTTTTTTCAGGCAATTTAGGTAAAATAGTCACGATCAGGAGCAGCAGCCAAACGCCGATGATCCACGGCGAGGAGAGCGGCAGCCACGGTCCCCTCGGGGTCCGCCCCGCCACCATCCGCAGCTGCAAGATGGCAGGTTCATCGGTAGATAGGGTCGCTTGCCATTGCGATTTCGACCAGTCACTCCAGGCCCCCTCTCGCCAGCGCCGGGTCCCCTGCAGCGATCGACCGTCACCACCTGCCGGGTCGATGGCGCTACTGATCCCACCATTGACGCTACGCAGCCAGGGGATCCCCCACTCGATCGATCTCGATCTCTGCAACTGCAGGTGCTGCGCAGGTTCCAACCAATCGCCGTACCAGCCGTCCTCGGTGATGTTGACGTGCCAGATCGCTCCTCCCTCGACCAGATCTCCGATCGGTCCGGCGAGGATTCCCTCGTAGCAGATGGTCACTCCCAGCGGGGGCCTACCATCCTTACCAGGAATGATGATCGGCTCCTCACCAGCCACCATGTCGACCAGCGGGATCTCGATCCCCAGTCCCTCGACGATGCCTCGAAATGGAATCCGCTCGCCGAAGGGAACCAGGTCTCTCTTCCTGCCGATGGTCATCTTGTGAAGGACCGGAGGACCACCCCCCTGCGGTGATTCGGTCTCGAGATAGGCCACCGCATTGGAGACCCCCTCCTCTGCCACCAGCGAGAATCCCACCACCAGGTCGCACTTCAACCACGGTTGAAAGTAGCTACCGATCCACTTCTCGGTCCACAATCCCGGCATGATCCCCTCTGGCAAGATGACCAGGGGAGTTGCGGGGGCGGTACCATCCACGGCATCCACCTCACCGGCACGCTCGATCAGCATCCGCAGCAGCGCAAGTTGACGGTCGCTGGAGTCGCCGCCGTGACGCATCTCCAGTGGAATCGAGGGGTGCACCAGGGAAACGATGGTCGCCGGCGCACCGGAACTGGCTGGCTGCGGCGCGGGCAAAGGAATCAGGGTCGCCACCATCCATAGCAACAGAGGCAGCCACCGCCACGGCAACTGCGACACGTGGAAGCGAGATCGTGAACCATCCCCTGGCCAGCGAACCGAGGCCGCAATAAAGACCAGCAACACCATCAGGAGGGAGGATCCCTCGACGCCGAAGGTGCGCAGCAACCACCACCCTGTCGTCGGGGATTCACTGGCCAGTGCGCTGCCCAGGGTCCACGGGAAGATCCTCGGCCAGCAGCACTCGAGCATTCCGAAGCACAGCATCGCCCACAGCCAGTACCTCGGTCCCTGCTGCGGACCGATGGTGAGAGCCGCTGTGACCAGTCCCCAGCCGATGGCCGCGATGGGACACCACACCACGAACGCCACCAGACCGGCGAGGGTCGCCTGCCAGGCGTCCACGTCACCGAGCAGGAAGATGCCGGTGTATCGTTCGACTGCGGTTCCGAGCCAGCAGAAGCACAGTCCCTCCGCAACCACGCCGTAGATCCAGCCGATCTTCAGGGCGCGACGCCACGGTATTCCCTCGACGGCGACGGCCAGACACCAGATCGACAGGGGCAGCAGGGCAATCCACCCCCACGGGTCGTACGCCAGAGGGACACAGGCCCCGCCAACTACCGCCAGGGAGACTCGGCGGCGACCTTCGCCGGGTACCTGTCCATCGCAATCGTGTGCGGATCCTGTCACCCTGGGGTCTCCCTTCCCTGCCGTACAGGGGATCGTGCCCCCCCCGGATGGGAGAGTCCAGCCCGTCTCCCCCCGTATGAACTCCTTTTTCGCTTCCCTTGTCAGAACTCTATCAATCCCCTACACTTCAAGGTTCCTGAAGCCCCCCCGGAGGAGGACTCCGGCAGGGTGGTATCCAGGCTGACAGAAGAGCGAGATCCGGAGATGTCCGGAGGCTACCTGTCGGAGAGTCGTGCCCACAGGGCAAAGAGAAAGAGAGCCGGTTTGATTCGCGTCACGCTCCGAAGCGGGGAAACCCCGGAAAAACTTCTGCAACGATTCAAGAGAACCGTGGCCAAGGAAGGTCTCCTCAAGGAGATCAAGAAGCGGAGTTTCTACGAGAAACCCTCCGAGGCGAAGCGCCGCAAGCAGCGGGAGTTCGAGAAGTTGATGCGCAAGAAGGATCGCCGCCAGGATGTGAAGGATTCGCGTCGCAAGTTGCGTAGACGATAGACTCTCAACCAGATCGAAGAAACGGGCCGGTCGCCCCTCGGGCGACCGGCCCATTTTCTTGGGAAGGAAGCGCGTTGGCATCCACTGGAATGTGGCTCGTCGGTGCTCGAGGTGGAGTCTCCACCACTGTCGCTTCCGGTCTCGCTGGAATCCAGCTGGGACTCGAGCCCACTACCGGCTTGCTTACCGAGACTGAACTGTTCGAAGGATTCGATCTTCCACCATTGCAGCAACTGGTCATCGGAGGACACGAGATCCGTGACGGATCGCTCATCGATAGCGCCCGCGCCATCCGCGCCGATAGCGGTAGCATCCACAGCCACCTCATCGACTCCATCTCCGACCATCTGGAAAAAATTGACGCCAGAATCCAACCGGGTGTGCTGCTCAACGCCGGCGATGCGATTCTCTCCCTCGAAGGATTGAATCCGCAGTGCATCGAGACCGATCCGGCGGCGGCAGTCGATCGTATCGAAAGCGATCTTCGTCACTTCATCGATGAAGAACAGTTGCAGGGACTGGTCGTGGTGATCCTCTCCTCCACGGAGAGCGCCCTGGAAGGGCACCCCTGTCACTTTTCCGCCGACGCTCTCCTCGAGGAACTCGCTTCAGGTCGTTGCGATGCATTTCGCTCCAGCACCCTGTACGCCGTGGCAGCGGCGCGAGTCGGTGCTTCTCTCGTTAACTTCACACCATCTCCCGGAGCACTGGTCCCCGCCACCTGCCAGTTGCTTGAACAAAATGGCTGCGCCTATGCAGGGAGTGATGGCAAGACGGGGGAAACCCTGGTGAAGTCAGCGCTGGCACCGATGTTTTCACAGCGCGCCCTCAAGGTTCTGTCGTGGCAAGGCTACAACATGCTGGGAGATCGGGATGGGGAGATCCTCGCCCACGAGGAGAATCGACAGGCCAAGATCGATTCGAAGGGTGAACTGATCGAAAAGATCCTGGGTCCGGATGTGCACCACCAGGTCTCCATCGATTACGTGCCGAGCCTTGGAGATAACAAGACCGCTTGGGACCTGATCCACTTCGAGGGATTTCTCGGGCACCGCATGTCGATGCAGTTCACCTGGCAGGGTTGTGATGCAATCCTCGCAGCACCGCTGGTGATCGACCTGGTACGGCTCCTCGAATCGGCGAGGCAAAGTGGAGATTCGGGACTCCAGCAGCAGTGCAGCCTCTTCTTCAAGAGTCCACTTCGGTGCGATCAACACGACCTCTCATCGCAGTACCGCTCCCTGGTGGAATACATCCAGAGACGCTCCAGTCGCTAGTTTCCAGCCCTGGCTGGCAGATCTTTCCCCTCCACCCCGTGACCCCGCCTCGCTACCGACAACGCCACCTCGCTACCGACAACGCCTCTTTCCCCTCCCCGAGACGCCAGATCCACCGGCCGGCACTGAAAAGTAAAAAAAAGAGGCGCATCTGGTAGAGGATACCAGCTGCGCCTCATGGGCTCTGAAAGGTGGGATTCAAGAAAACAATGTAAGCACCACGGCGTACTTTGTCAACTCTCCAGGAGGTGACTCCCGCCCGGGATCGGCAGGGACGAACCGGGATCCAGGCTTTCGATCTGATCTCCAGCATGCCTGGAGTCGATCCTGACCCTTCTCCCGGAACCCGATCGATCAGGCTCCCTACCTTGCTTACATCCAGACAAACGCCAGACCCGCACCTCTGGTTCCAGAAGTTCAGTGAATTTGAAGAGAAATGGGAGGGGGGCGATTTACCCGCGCCGGGGGTGGATACAGCGACCGATCAGGAGTTGGCGGATCAGGAGTTCGACCCCGGCTCCTCTTTGCCAGGAGCTGGCAGCGGAATCCCGTAGAAAGCCACGGCATCCTGCAGGAACAACCGCAACTCTGCCGGCAGCAGGATCCGCTCGAGCCGCTCCACCTCGCGCCCGCCGTCGAAGAGGACCAGGGTGGGAACGGTCCTCAGCGAGTAATGGCGCAGTATTTCGACCTCCTGAAGGGGGACATCGACGGTGGCGAACTGAACCTGCTGTCCGAAGTCGGGGGCGATCAACGCCAGGCTACGCTGGGTGAAGGAACAGGATGAGACGAGGGGAGAACCGAAATGAACCAGGGTCAGTCCGTCACGGCGATCGAGTTGTTCTTCCAACTCTTCGATCTCCAGGAACAGAAACTGTCTCATGATTCCCCAATTCCTGCCCGCCCCGATCGATGAATTCGATCAGTTTTCAGGCATGACATACATACTATCATTCAGCGCATCTCCCCTCACAAACTGCCCGCTTCCGGCGACAACTGTGGCATGAAAGGATGGGTCCGACAGGTGAGGGATGCGGGGTTGATTGCCGGGAAGGAACTCTCTGTATAGTATTCACCCGGTATTTGATTCCGTCTTCGGGACCGAGATTACACGTTTCATCGATTTTCCCCTGGGAGGTAGCTAGAAATGGTATTTGACAAGCAACAGATGATCGCCGCAGTGAATCAGAAGTTAGAAACGATCGCACTGCCTGGAACCACCAGCAGCATCGTCAAAGCGGGAGTGATCCAGAGGGTGATCGCCCATGAGGGAGAAGTCACACTCATCATCCAGTTCCCCACCGGACTCACTACCCAGGAGAGTTCGATTCGTGATCAGATCGAAGACGAGATCCGCAAGATCGATGGAGTCGACAAGGTGACCTTGCTCGATCGTAATCCTGCACCACCTCCTTCCCAGGAAAATGTGGCCCCGGGACAGAACACATCGGCAGTGGGAGCCCAGGACATTCCCGGCGTGAAACACATCGTGGCAGTGGCGAGCGGCAAGGGTGGCGTCGGAAAATCGACGGTCGCAGTGAACCTTGCACTGGCACTGGCTGCCAAGGGCTTCGCCACCGGATTGCTCGATGCCGATGTCTACGGCCCATCGACTCCGAAGATGCTGGGAACCGAAGACGCACGACCCCAGGCCACCGAGAAGGAAACCATCGTCCCCATCGAAAAACATGGATTGAAGACGATGTCCATCGGCTACCTCCTCGAGGAGGACTCCCCGGTAATCTGGCGTGGACCGATGGTGACCGGGTTACTGAGGCAGTTCCTCTTCCAGGTGGAATGGGGTGAACTCGACTACCTGGTCCTCGACCTCCCCCCCGGCACCGGGGATGCACAATTGACCCTGGTCCAGTCGATCGCACTCGCCGGCGGAGTCATCGTGACGACTCCCCAGGATGTCGCATTGCTCGACGTTCAGAGGGGAATCCAGATGTTCCAGAGGACCGGCGTGCCCATCCTGGGAATCGTCGAGAACATGAGTGGCTTCGAGTGTTCATCCTGTGGGCATGTCACCGAGATCTTCCGGGGAGGTGGCGGGGAGTCGGCAGCACGTCGCTACGAGGTCCCGTTCCTCGGCAAGATTCCCCTCGAACCGGCAACCGCTCTCAGTGGAGATGGTGGTACACCGGTGATGCTGACCGATCCAGATGGTTCTCTCGCCACGGTGATGTCTGGAGCGTGTGATCAGATCCGTGACATGATCACCTCCAGGTAACAACTGGCGGAGTCAACGAAGCCAGCGCCTCGCAGCCTCGATCACCTGCTGCGGCTCGATACGGGTCATGCATTCATGATGACCGAGCGGGCAGGTCTTCTGCTGACAGGGACTGCAATCGACATCTTCACGGCGAAGAACCGTGGTGATCTCGAGAAAGGCGTCGGTGTAGTCGGGACTGGTCGGCCCCATCAAAACCACCTGGGGGGTTCCCATGCCGGCAGCGATGTGCCGAGGTCCTGTATCCCCGGTGATCAACAGATCGAGGTGTCCGACCAGCGACTTGAGCTGGTCGAGGGGCCACAGATCCTCTGACAGATCGACCACCTCACCTCCGATCTGCTGGCGCAGATCTGCAGCCAGTGCTTCCTCGCCGGGGCCACACGTCACGACAATGCCGCACCCGTCTTCCTCACGCAGCGTCGTGGCAACCTGCGCCATCCTGTCGAGGGGCCAGATCTTGGATGGCCCGAACGCGGCTCCCGGATGGAAACCGACCCACCGTCGATCCGATCCGATGGAGAGTGCGTGCATCCTGGCCCTTGCAGATTTCACCACCTCGGGCCCGACCGACAGACGGGACCCGTGGCCATCTCCCGAGGCACCGAGGGGAGCCACCGCTTCCAGGTACTCGTGATGCATCGGCACCGCTCGCCGTCCCGCTGGCAGCGGATGCGCACGCAGCGCGTCGGTGAGTAACCATCCCCGCGACTGCCTGGAAAACCCGATCCGCCGTGGAACTCCCGCTCGCCAGGTTTCCCAGGCGGTCCGAAAGGAATGGGGAAGAATCACAGCCACATCCGCAGCGAACTGACGGATCGTGGTGATGTTTTGCTGGATACTTGCGGAACCTGCCCCCGCATCGAGCCACTCGTCGAAGAGATCTGCATCGTCAAGAAGGGCAGCGAGGTGGTTTCTCCCCATCGCTGCGATGGTGCAGTCGGGGAAACTTCTTCTGATCCCTCGTAGCGCCGGCGTCGCCATGACCGCATCCCCGACCCATGTCGGCATCCGGATCAGGATCCGTTGTGGGTCCGGCACCGATCAATCCTTCTTCAGGTGCTGAAACTGCTTCTTCTCGCTGGCCCAGCGATAGGCGTGCTCGGCGGAGATGGAACCTCTCTTGTAGGCTGCCATGATGGAGTCATCCATCAGTTGCATCCCCTTTCCCCTGCCCCCTTCGATGAGAGAAACGATCTTGTGGACCGCTCCCTCACGGATGATGTTGGGCAGTGAACCATCGTAGAAGAGCAACTCGTTGACGGCGACTCGCCCCTTGCCATCCTTTTGAGGAATCAGAAGTTGAGCGATGATCCCCTTCAGCGAGGAAGACAGCATCGTTCGCACCTGATTCTGTTGATCCTCGGGGAATACATCGATGATCCGGTCGATCGTCTTGGCGGCACTGTTGGTGTGCAAGGTCGCAAAGACCAGGAACCCCATCTCGGCGGCAGTGATGGCGAGGCCGATCGTCTCGAGATCCCTCAGTTCACCCACCAGGATCACATCTGGATCCTGTCGACTCACCGAACGCAACGCTTTGGCGAAACTCTCGGTGTCGATCCCCACCTCACGTTGAGTGATCTGACAGTTCTTGTTCTGGTGAACAAACTCGATCGGCTCCTCGATGGTGACGATGTGACGCGATTGATTCCTGTTGATGTAATCGATCAGCGCAGCCAGCGTCGTCGACTTGCCGCTTCCAGTGGGACCGGTACAGAGCACCAGGCCATTGCGCAACTTGCAGAAGTCCTCGATGTGTGTCGGAACTCCCAGTGACTCCACCGGTTTGATCTCTTCCGGAATGATCCTGAATACACCAGACATGCCATGTTGCTGGCGAAAGAAACTGCAGCGGAATCGAGCCACTCCAGGAATCGCGTAGGCCCAGTCGAGGTCCTGTTTCTCGTCGAAGATCTTTCGACGCTTCTCGTCGAGAGAAGGAAGCAACAATTCCTCGACCTGCTGATTGGTGAGGGGTTCCTTCGACACCGCTCGCAGATGTCCGTGGACCCGAATCTTGGGAGGCATACCGGAACTGATGTGCAGGTCAGAGCCATCCACTTCACGGATCTTGCAGAGTAGTTTTTCAAGCTGATCAACGCTCATATCGACTCCTAACCGTGCATGGAGGACGGATCCTCCGCGTGGAACTTGGCGGTCTCCAGGGTCACGATACCCGTTCGGAGAAGAGCTCGAATCGAATCGTCCATCGTGATCATCCCCTGCTTCCTGCCAGTCTGGAGTACGGAAGCGAGCTGGAAGGTCTTGCCCTCGCGGATCAAGTTACCCACCGCAGCGGTGGAGAACATGATCTCGAGGGCAGGCTCGACGCCGGTTCCGTCCGCCCTGGGAAGCAACTGCTGGGAGATCACCCCCCGCATCGACTCCGAGACCATCGCTCGAATCTGTTCCTGCTCGCGCGGAGGAAACACGTCGATCAATCGATCGATGGAGCGAATCGCGTTGGTGGTGTGCAGTGTTGCGAGCACCAGGTGCCCCGTCTCGGCGGCAGTGATCGCCATCGAGATGGTATCCACATCTCGCATCTCTCCCACCATGATGACATCGGGGTCGGCCCGCATCGCCGAACGCAACGCAGTGTAGTTGGTCTCGGTATGGTGACTCACGTGTCGCTGGTTGATGTTGCATTTGAGGGGCTTGAAGATGTACTCGATGGGATCCTCGACCGTCACGATGTGATCGTTTCGTTGCTGATTGATACGATCGACGATGGCCGCAAGAGTCGCTGACTTTCCACACCCTGCGGGCCCCGTGACCAGCACGATTCCCTGGTTGTACTGGGTGAACTGCCCCAGTATCTCGGGCAGATGCAGATCATCGAAAGATGGAATCTCTTCGGGGATGATGCGGAAGACCGCCTCGAATCCCTTGCGTTGCTTGAAGCAATTGGTGCGGTAACGACCCTGGTCCCCATCTTCGAGACAGAAGTCCAGATCGAGGTGCTCTTCCAGTTCCTTCCACTGTTTCTCATCGAGCATCTGCTCGATGGTTCTGGCAGTGTCCTCCGCCTTGAGTGTCGGATGCTTCCAGCGGATGAGGTGGCCGTGCAAGCGTACCAAGGGTGGAGAATCGACCTGGAAGTGGAAGTCAGAGCAGCCCAGTCCACGAGCCTTTCTCAGGTACTCGACCAGTGGCTTTCCGTGAAGAGAACTGAAATCCATCCTCTTCACCTCGTCGACCGAGACGACACCATCGCGACTGGCGGTCACCGCCACCTCCGGCGAGTTCTGCTCCGAGTTCGCAGTCCTCTCCGATACCTTCTGGGTGATGACGTCCGCATGCTTCGACGAGATCAATCCCTGCTCCACCAGTGCAGCGCCGAGATCTCCGCCGCTGGGCAGTTCCGACATCACCCGGCGAAGATCGGATTCCTCGACCAGTTTGTTCTTGAGGGCGATTCGACCAAACATGGCCGCAGCGCTGGAGGGGCGTCCTGCGGTCCCCTCCTTCGTCTCATCCGTCATGGCAATACTCCCATGGAATCGGCTCCGGAATTAGTAAGGTCCAAGTACATCACCACGGGAGGTGAGATTCCGGAATGGGCTCTCCGGTTCAGACCGATCCACACCTGCGGTGCAGAGTTGTCATACTAGCCTTCCGGCGTCGGGGGGCAAGTTCGAGTCCCACGCCGGATCCTCTCGATAAGGCCTGTGGTGGAGGCTCCCTGTACCAGCGTCACCCGTTCCACCCGACCCCCTGCAGCCTCCACCGCCTCTCGACCGACCACCTGGTCGAGACTGTAATCGGCTCCCTTGACCAGTACATCTGGCAGCAACCCGGCGATCAGCAGTTCCGGGGTCTCCTCATCGAAGACCACCACGTGATCGACACAGGCGAGGGCTCCCAGCAATCGGGCTCTCTCGGTGGCGGGCAGGATCGGTCGATCGGGCCCCTTCAATCGCTGCACCGAGGCGTCCGAATTGATTCCCACCACCAGCAGGTCTCCAAAGGCACGAGCCGCCTCCAGTAGTTGCAGGTGCCCGGCATGGAGCAGGTCAAAGCAGCCGTTGGTGAAGACCACCGCCTGGCCGTTGGAGCGGGCATTGGCGACGATCTCCTCCATCTGTCGAGGACTTCTCACCTGATCCGGTATGGTACCTGCCAGCGACTGACGTGCGGCCTCCAGTTCCCACCGCTCCACCGGCTGGACCCCCACCTTCTGGACCTCGATGCCAGCCCCCAGATTTGCCAGTTGGCAGGCATCGTCGAGTTCCCATCCGGAGGCGATCGCCAGCCCCAGCAGGCTCAGCACCATGTCTCCAGCTCCCGCCACATCGGTCACTTCCTGGACCCGTGTCGGATGCCGTCGCGAATCCCCTCCCCTGGAGATACGCGTGATGCCATCTCGGTCGAGGGTCAGCACGCAGTGCTGGAGGTCGAGTTGAGAGATCAATCCACGTCCCGCCTCCAGTTGCTCTTCCACCGACGAATCCAGTTCGATGCCGCTGGCACTACAAGCCTCGTAGCGGTTGGGGCAGATCAGCGTCGCCCCCCGGTAGCCGTTCCAGCGACCCGATCTTCCCGGGTCGACCAGCACCGGGATCGATCGTGCTCGAGCGCCGTCGATGAGAGCCTTCAGCAGTTCTTCGCCGAGCAGTCCCTTCTCGTAGTCAGAGATCAACAGCGCTGCCGGAGATCGGTCCAGCGCATCGGCGACGGCGAGTTGCAGAGCCTGGAGTTCCGCCTCGTCGAGGGGGTGGATCTCCTCCCGGTCGAGACGTAGCACCTGTTGCTGCCCTCGACCTGCGTGCTGAACCCCGGCCAGGATGCGGATCTTGCGGATGGTAGGCCGACTCGCCGAGACGGTCACCCCATCGATGGCTGCACCGGTCGCCTCCAGTGCCTCACGGATGTGATCCCCCGCCTCATCAGCACCGACCATTCCGATGACGGAGGTTTCCACCCCCAGTGCGGCCAGATTCGCGACGACGCTGCCGGCTCCCCCCACTCGCATCTCGTACTGTTTGCCCTGGACCACCGGCACCGGTGCCTCCGGCGAGATCCTCTCGATGTCTCCGTAGTGGTACTCGTCGAGCATCAGATCGCCAGCCACCAGAATCGTGTGCTTCTGCAGGGTATCCAGTTCAGGAATCATCGCTTGAGCCTCTTCCCTGCGCCTGGAGCCGCTGCAGCAGGGCGATCCTGAACAGCGGCAGGTTGATCTCGTGATGACCGATCAGCGAGATTCCCCGGGAAACGGGACGCTGCAGGACATTCCTACTGGTTCGATAGTGCGGGATCATGTCGAAGTTGATGGCGGTGACACCGTCGAGGGGATGGCCGAGATTTCGGGCGATGTTGACCACCTTGAGAAACACCTCAGGCATCACCACTGCCGACCCGACGTTGAGCCAGCAGCCCCGTCCAAGGTCACAGACGACCGCTGCCAGCAAGCGGAAATCGATGGCGGTCGCCTCCCCCATGGCGGCACCCGCCACTCCCGGATGCATGTGAACGATGTCGGTGCCTATCGCCACGTGCACCGTCGCCGGGATCCCCAGCTTGCGAGCCTGGGCCAGCATCGACAGTTCCACGTGGGGAACCTCCGCCGCCAGCAATCCCTCACCGAGCGCCGCTCCCAGTCCGATCCCGTCCGCCCCTGCCCTGCTGGCCTGGCGAAACGCCTCGGCGGTTTCCCGTGCCATCCCGAAGGAGCCGTCCGCCACGCTGGTGGCCACATCTTCCGAGGTCTGGCCGATCAGTGCCAGCTCCAGGTCGTGGATCGCCGTCGCTCCATTCATGGCGATGGCGGAGATCGCTCCCCGCTCCATCAGATCGATGATCAACGGACCCATGCCGACCTTGACGACATGACCACCGAGGGCGGCGATCACCGGAGCCCCGCACTCGACGGAACTGGCCACCGCCTCACTCGCTGCTCTCAATTCCTTGCCCGCCAGGATCTCCGGCAAAGAGGCGAGGAACTCCTGCGCAGAGCCGTTGGGGTCGCACAGGTCTCGAAATTGATCTCGGTGGACGATGTGGGTGCGCTCTCCGATGGGAATCGGATTCACATCTCCCAGATCGAGGGGTGACCAGCGTGGATCGGCAACCAAGGGATCTCCTGTCAGGAACTGCTGGCTGTCACCAGCTTTCCCGGATGCTAGCAGGAAGAAGCGGGAGTTTCACGCCTCCCCGGCGATCGGGGGGCGTCAATTCCATCGAGCAGGGGGGCCACATCGAGTTCTACCGTCACATCCAGCACCAGGATCGGCAACGGAAGTGAAATTCCAGTGGCCTGGATCTCCTCGATCTTCACCGCATCCTTGGCGGTACAGACCAGCACCGAGGCTCCTGCCCGCTGCCCCTGCAACGCCACCGCCTGCAGATCGCCGCCGCTGAAGCGATGGTGATCGGGGAAGTGCTGGCAACCGACCAGATTCCAGCCGTGGCCGCGGAGGGTCTGCTCGAAGGCATCGGGATCACCGATTCCACACAACCCGAAGGCGGGTTGGCTCGTATCGGACTCACCCTTCTCACCGATCACCCGCACCCCCATCACCTCGGTGCGAGCCAGGGTGCACCTCTTCGACGGGAACCACTGACGGAGGAAGCCGATGGAACTCTCAAGTTCATCGGACTCACATCTTTCCGTGCGAGTCAGCACCAGTTGGTCAGCCCGGGCGAGATTTTGCCACGGCTCTCTCAATCGACCGAGTGGAATGCACCGACCTCCCGCAAGGGGATTGGCGGCATCGAGGAGCACCACATCGAGATCGCGGTGCAACTCCCGGTGCTGGAAGCCATCGTCGATCAGAATCAGGTCGGTGTCGGGATGGCTGGCGAGCAGTTCGAGACCTGCACTGTAGCGGCAGCGCTTCTGCACATGGGGAACAGCGGGCAGCATCTTCGCGAGCATCTTGAACTCGTCATTGCCCTCGACTCCACCACGGTACCCACGACTGACGATGCCGGGTTTCCCTCCTCGTGAGATCCAGTGACTTGCCAGTCGCTCGATGATGGGAGTCTTGCCCGTCCCCCCGACGGCGATGTTTCCGATACTGATGACAGGCACTGGTAGTTTTCGAGGCCAATCCCCTGCCGCAACTCGCCGACTGTATCTTCGATGGACGAGTCGTACTCCCCAGCACCATAACTTCTCTAGACCGTGCAAGATCGGCTCGGGCCAGGAGAGGAGTGGTTGCACGGCAGCGATCAGACTTCCCGCTGTTGCTGGTGGGGATGCTCGTGCAGGATCGACAGCACCTCGAGAACCTGCTTCTCCTTCATGTGTCCCAGATCCATCAGGATTTGCCCGAGAAAACGATGCGGCTCGCCGCGCGCCTCATCCCGAGCCTGGGTCGCCAGCGCCTCGTAGAGTTGTGCCGTGGTGATGTACTGCAACTCGAAGGCGACTTCACCGAACATCCTGGTCTCGTCAGCCATCACGGCTCCCTTCCTCAAGTACATCACCGATCGAAGCCCCAACGGTCGAGTGATCGGGGATTTACTGTACTTCAGAAAGATACCCGTGACGGAGTGGCTGCGCCACCGCACTAGCCGTGACGACGACGGCGTGCCTGCTGATGTTCCTGAAAGAGGCGATCCGCAGTGGCAGAGATCTCGTTACAGTCGAGCAGTTCCGACAGGAGATTCTCCGGGAACGATTCATCCCCCACGGAAGAGCCGGCCAGTGCACCACCGACTGCGGCGGTCATCTCCACCGATCCACCGCCGTGCAAGCAGGACGAGATCACCGACATCGGATCGGAAGGACTTCGCAACCAGCTGTGGAGGGCCACCAGGAAGATGGGAAGTGCGCGATTGTCGACCCCGGCGTGTGCCACCTCAGTCACTTCTCCGGGAGTCGAGGCCAGCTGGATGAAAGCCTGATCCGCGGAAGCGGCCAGCAACATGGGGATCTCCTCGATCCTCTCCGCCACGGCGGGGTCGATGCGAGATGCAGCGACGGTAGCGGCATCGATGACATCGCCGAGAACCACATCGTGGTGCGTCAGATTGTGTCCGATGATGCAAGCGAGAGCGGCGCACACTGCCCTCACCTCTGTATCCTCGTGAGTCACTCCGATGAGGCTTTCGCAATCGTCGTGAAGGGAGTCGGGATTGTCATGGTCCCACAGTCCAACCAGGGTACTGGTGAGCAGGGAACCGCTGCCCAGTTCTCCAGGTCCACAGGCACATCCTCGAGCCTCGATTCCAAGTCTCAACCAGCGTGACATCGCCACGTCCACGTCGGAGAGTCTCTCGACGATGCGGTTCTCTCGCCACAGCGGGATCCAGTGCTCCACTACCTTTTCAGGGAGAACATCTTGCCCATCGGCGATGGCGTCCGCTGCCAGGGTCAACAACTGGACGCTGGCTCCGTACTGTCCCTTGGCGAAGTAGCCGTTTCGATGGCGCACAAACCCCTGAATCACCTCGGATCCGAGGGCGCGCATGAAGGTACGAGAGGAACCGGAATGGGGGAATCCAAGAGCGCTGCCAAAGGCGGCTCCGAGCAGTGCCCCCCTGAAACGGGAGGGCAATTGATCCTTCAGTGTCGTTCGGGCCTTCACGTCTGTTCTCTCGTCTCCACATCTTGATGATCATCATCGCGCTGCAACTGGTCGAGGCAGTTTCGCAACGATTGAGGCTTGCACCTCTTGCGCCATATCGGCCGGAGATCCTTGAACCAACCGAGTCCCACCCCTGCCAGCAGAGCGGGGGCACGGGAAGTACAACCGAAGTCTGCAGAAACCTGCATCGACTCGGCGTCGACCTGTTGCAGTTCCTTCCAGTCGATGCGATCGGCGTCGTACACCACATCTGCCACGGCATCGCCGCCGCGTCGTGGATCCGCCACCTCCCCTGACTCTCGATGATACCAATGATCTCCCAGCGGCGAGGGAAGTGCCTGGTCGATGTCAGTATTGTGCTGAGGAGCAGTACCAACGCGCCACATCGACGCCCCCTGCTCCTCGAGAAGTACGATCCTCTGCCCCTCCTTCGGCTCGGCAGCGAGCCACAGCCTGGCTGCTCTCGGTGACGTCCCGGCGCTGACCCAGGTACCTCTGGGAAGCCCGGTATCCCGAACCAGATCTTCCTGCAGCGTCCCGACCCGGTGCGGCCCGGGGAACAGGGGCGGCACCTGTCCCGTTTCCAGTCCCGCCTCCTCCAATCGAAGGGGGTCCCAGCGCTGACCGGGGGTGTGCTCGCTGGAAAGACCGGAATGCCATGCGAAGGTGGAGGTGGTCGCCAGCGCACCGGTCCAGCGGTAGCGCAGCCAGTCCTGAAGATCGAGCACGCAGTGAATTCCCTGGCTCAACTTCGGATATTTTTGCAGCGTTTCACGCAGCAAGGTGGCGGGCTGAAGATGCTCCTCCTCCTTCTCGGACCAGCCGAGAGCCTTGGGAGGGATCGGATCCAGTTCCGCATCGACCAGCACCAGCGAGGGCTCGCAGGAGATCCCCACTGCCGCGATGGAAGCGGGACGAATCTGCCCCGTCTGCAGGGAATGCTGCAATAACGCACGGACCGAGCGGACCCGTTCGTCGGGATGGACTCCCCACCAGCGTGAAAATGGCACGCTGACCGACTCCTCCAGGGAAGCCAGGCGCACTCCTTTTCGGTCCACTGCCTGCAGGCGCACGGTGGATCCTTGCAACTCGATTCCCAGCAAAACACTCATCAGTTCCTCTTTCAGGGCTTCCCTAGGAGCCACCTGGAGATCATTCTACCCCACGTGAGATCTCTGCCCAGCGAACCACTACATCCGCAGGCCATCTTGGTGGTGCGTCTCAGCGCCCTCGGCGATGTGATCCAGGTGCTTCCCGCCCTGGAGGCACTCTCCCGGCGGTTTCCTGACGCTCAGATCGATGCGGTGACCGAATCTCTCTCCGCTGGCCTTTTGCAGGGACATCCCGCCCTGCGCAAGGTGATCACCCTGCCCCGGGCAGAGATGAAGGCTTCCTGGAAGGATCCAGCCCGTAGAGCCTCCACCTGGCCGGCACTGGCAGGATTCATCGGCGAATTGCGGCGCCACCGCTACGATCTGCTGATCGACTGGCAATCGAACCTTCGCTCTGGACTGGTCCGGATGCTCACCCGCGCCGATCGAATCCTCGGCATCCATCCACGAGATGGAGGGGAGTTGCCTCGCTGGTGGAGGGGTTTTCATCCGCCCACCGCCGCCGGCCGAGTCCACCGTACCGAAAGGGCACTCCATGTCGTGCGGGCCCTCGGCTGGTCGGGCGAGATGCCGTGGGGGCAACTCGGTGACGTCGACACCACGACCACCCAGCTCGATGGCGACGCGAATCGATCCTCGATCAAACCGATCCTCCTGCACCCCTTCGTCAGTCCCTTCGGTCGCTTCAAGGAGTGGCCCCGAAAACAGTGGAGCGCACTGGCGATGTCGCTGGCGGATCGAGGTCAACCGGTGTGGATCTCCGGTGGCCCCGGAGATCGCGATGCGGTCGCATCCATCATCCGGGACTCGGGATACTCGGCGGCGCCGGCACCGCCGACCTGTGACCTACGCGAACTGGCGGCGTGCATCGGCAACTGCAGGGCGGTGGTCGCAGCGGATACCGGTGTCCTGCACCTTGGTGCCATCCGGGAGATCCCCTCCATCGGATTGTACGGACCCAAGGATCCATCGGTACATGGTCCCTGGGGACGCTGGACGAGAGTGATCCAGCCGTCACTTCCCTGTTCCCCCTGTTCCCTACGACACTGTGAGCATTCCTTTTGCATGGAGTCGATGTCGGTGACGACGGTGGCGAATTCCCTGATGGAGTTGCTGGAAATCCACTCGCAGTCGCATTGAATCGCTCCTCGCCGTATCCTGCTGCCATGGAAATGACTGCATCTCCTCCTCCCTATCCCATCACCGGCCGCGCCCTCTCGGTGCTGCTCCCAGCGATGTACAACTCCCTCGATCTTCGCTGGTCGGGAGGGGAACACGCCACCGAGACGCTGAAGAATCACGGCAATGTGGTGATCAGTTTCTGGCACGAATGGGTTCTACCCCTCAGTTTCACCCTTCGCAGCAACGGCTTCGCCGCCATCACCAGTCAGCACCTGGATGGCGCTAGACTCGGATCGGCACTGCACTTTCTGGACGTTGCCCTGGCACTGGGATCCAGTTCCCGAGGGGGACGAGTCGGCTTCCAGCAACTGGAATCGCTGGCTCGACAGGGACGGTCACCGGTACTCGCCATCGATGGACCGAAGGGACCTCCCCGCAAGGCGAAAGAGGGTGCCGCAGCGCTCGCTCGTCGCATCGGGATTCCGATGCTTCCACTCTCCTTCGCCTGCGACAGATCGCTGCGACTCGATACCTGGGACAGGATGATCCTGCCGGCGCCGTGGGGAAGGGCGGTCGTCGTCGTCGGAGAGCCGGTGTTCCCGGCAGATCACCGCAAACGTGACTCCGATGCGTCGCTGCGACTGGAGAATGCTCTCAACGAGGGAACCGAGAGGGCTAAAGATC
The DNA here is from genome assembly GCA_965661685.1 of Planctomycetota bacterium. Taxonomy (GTDB): domain Bacteria; phylum Planctomycetota; class UBA8108; order UBA1146; family UBA1146; genus QNYK01. Next base: position 20,835 of record CBFIET010000008.1, on the reverse strand, counting down.
AGTTCGAGACGCTGTGGCGACACGGCTCGGGTACATCGCCGGTCGGGACCTCGGGCCTCACTTTAGCAGCGCGATGAAATCGATGTAGGCGGTGAACCTCTTGCCACCGATGAACTGGATGCGGAAATCCTTCACCCGCTCCCATGCCACATCCCCCTGCCCCTTGAAGTTCCTGAGGGGAACCTCGATTCGCTTGAGGCCCTTGTGCGCCTTCATCTGGGCGATGTAGGCATTCTTCACCACCTGAACCTGACTGACTCCCGCATCCGCTGAACCGGGTACGGTGAAGACCAACTGGTAGGCTCCCCCTCCCCTGGGAAGGTCGAGGTAGAAGGCCACCGACTTGAAACCTGACAGGTTGCGAGGAAGGGTCTTGATCTTCAGTTCATTCTTCCCCGGTGCCACATCCCACTGAAGTGCACGCTTCCCCTCCTGAACGACCTCCGCCTCATCGGTAAACTTCTTGCCGAACTTCTCGGAGAATCGTCGCGAGACACGCTCGAAATCTTCCAGCACGTGGAACAACTTCTTCTGCATCTCCATCACGAAGGCCTTGTAATCAGCGCCGATGAATGTCTCGGCAAATCGGGGGTAGTTCTTCTCGGCGAGTCGATACGCTGCACTTTCTTTCCCCTCGGCCGCCTGCTTCTTCAGCGCCGCCAGTTCATTGGCTCCCTCCGTAGAGGCGAGCCAGCGATCGACGTGTGAACGGGTGTCCCGGTTCTTCGCCTGCTTCCTGGCATCCTTGAAACGACCGAAGGCGGTCTTGAAATCTCCAGCCTTGTAGGCCTCCTGAGCTTCCTTGAAGGCGACCGCTCCCTCGTCTCTTTTCCAGTGGAGGGACACGGAATCGTCCTGGCCAGAGACCTGCAGCAGCGGAGTGCAAATCAGGGCCACGAGGCACAGCATGGCGATCAAAGATCTGGTGGCGCTCATCGGGGTTTCCTTCCCTCCAGTGGGCCGCCCCTGCCGAACCGGTTCGGGTCGGCAGGGGCGTCTCGTCATCTGGACCCTGAGGATCACAGAATTTCGGTCTCGATGCTAGATCCCTCAGACCGGCAGTTGTGAGGAGCGCTGCCTTTTTCTCCTCTCCACCACCTCCGGTGTCGAATGCCAGCGATCGTGCATCCATGGCCATTGCGTCGGATGGCGACGGATCGCCCGTTCGATCGCCTGATTCAATTGCTCCGTGACGGTCAAGATCTGCTGCTGGTCCGAGCAGCGGTCGATCTCCTGGCAGTCGATGGGATCGTCGAGTTCCACCTGATAGCCGTGGCGATTGCGGATGAAGAAGGCGGGTAGCAACACCGCTCCACTCTTCAGAGCAAGCCTGGCCGGTGCAGTGCTGGTGTGTGCCAGTTCACCGAGGAAGGGCAGGTGGACCCCCTCCATCCTCTTGATGTCGAGATCGGTCAGCATCGTCAACACTCCCCCGTCGGTGAGGAGGCGAACCGATCGAATCAGCGACTCGTCCTGAAATACCAGGCGGGATCCCAGGTGCTGGCGGATCGCATCGACGGTTCGCTGCTGCAGCGAGTCGTTGTAACGCCTCGCCACGAACAACCCGTCGCTTCCGAATTCCCTTCCGATGAGTGCGCCGGCAATCTCCCAGCTTCCGATATGACCCGAGATGATGATGACGCCGCGGCCATTCGATCGCAGCCGTGCAACCTGATCGCGAAATCTCTGCAAGCCGGTCACCTCGACTCCGCCAGGACGCGGTGGACTCCCCAGATGATCCCTGCTCTTGCCCGCCAGAGCTGCCGCCTCGAGGATCGTTTCCCCCATCTGCTCGTAGTTGCGTCGGATCATCCGTTTTCGAGTCCGCTCTCCCAGATGCGGATCGAGGTGGGCGAGATTGCTGCAGGCGAGTTGCCGTTCCCGGCTACGCAGACGGTAACCCCAACGTCCCGACCACCGACCCACTCCCTGGGCCAGCGGGATCGGAATCAACCCGATCGCCACCCGGATGACCTGGAACAGGACCATCCTCGGGATCGTCTTCATGATGCGATAGATTTCAACCAACGTCGTCTCCCTCCCTGAAAGGTATCACCTGACGATCCCTGCGGAAACTGCAACACTCCTCACAGTTACGCTGGTAGCGACCATCGAGGAGGAGTAAAATTGGCGTCGACGACAAGGTCGGGAGTGCCATGAGAGGACAAGATCGATGATCGAGGTGACAGAAGCAGCGGGAACCGAGATCGCTCGCCTCACCGCTGAAAAAGCTGTGGGCGAAGGTGGAGGACTGCGCCTCTACGTCCAGGGAGGCGGCTGTGCGGGGATGTCGTATGGTATGGACATCGTCGAATCGCCGGATGAGAAGGACCGCGTCATCGAGGTCGAGGGAGTCCGCATCTTCGTCGATCAGAAGTCATGGTTGTTTCTCAACGGCAGCATCGTCGATTTCAAGGAATCCCTGATGGGGCGAGGCTTCGTCTTCGAGAACCCCAACGCCAGCGGTTCCTGCGGCTGCGGGACCTCGTTCAGCGTCGCCGAATCCACGGGAGAGGAATCGAACTCCTAGTCGCTAGCAGTCAGCCAGAGAAGACGTCATCTCTCATCGAATTGATATCGGGAGGTGAGTTCTTGCGACTCTCCAGAGCCCGCTCCGCTGCCATCTCCACCTCCTCGGTAACCTGTTGCTCCCACTCCTCCAGTGCTACACCTGGATCCCTGCCGAGCAGATCTCCCTGACTTTTCAGCCACTCCTCGTAGCATCCGATCGGTTCCCTTTTCGCCCAGTACTGGAACTCATCGGCGTCGAACAGTGCGCGAGCCTCCGCCTCATCGTGGGTGGCGTGGCCTCCGAAGCGAAAGGTACGAGCGAGGATGACCACCGGTCCCTCTCCTGCCAGGCAATGCTCCCGAGCGCGAGCGACGGTGGCGTACACATCGATCACGTGATTGCCGTCGCATTGCAGGCCGATGGCTCCGTACGATCCCGCCATTCCTTCCAGTGACCTTGCCAGGCGATCATCCCGGCGTGTCCCGAGAGCGACCAGATTGTCCTCGACGATGACGATCAGTGGTAACGACCGACTCGCTGCCATCGCCAGACCTTCATGGACGGCACCGGTACGTGTCGATCCATCGCCAACCCAGGTGAGGGCGACATTGGCTTTCTTCTGCAGCTGGAAGGCGAGGGCGAAACCTCCGCAGACGGGAACCAGATCCCCTACATGGCTGATGGGAGCGACCACCCCGTGGTCGAGATCTCCGAAGTGGACGTCTCTCCCCTTGGTAATTCCATCGCCGGTGCCCAGGTACGATCGAAACGATTCCTCGATGGGAATGCCTCGTTCGAATGTTGCGGCAGCATTCCTGATCATCGGCCCCACCACATCACCCGGTTGCAGAGCATGACAGGCCCCGACCGTCGCCGCTTCTTCCCCGCATCCGAGCCACGCCTTGGTCAGCACACCTGTCTTTACCCAGCGCTTGAGGGCGATGTCATGCAACCGCGCTCGCAGGAGTCCTCGATACAGATCTCGTAACCCCTCTCCGCCGAGTTGATCGACGCTGGCGCGCAGAGCAGGTTCGGCGATCCTGTTGCGGAACTGATCCATCACCTCGGGATCGGGTTTCCAGTTCTGGTACTCCGGTGGATCGTAAGCAGCATATCTCTTCAACGGGTCATCCTCTCTCCGATCCAGCGCAGGATCTCCTCGATCACCTGGTTCGCGTGCGGGTGTGGACCGGCAAACGGATGGACCAGGCCAAAGGTGTGGCCCGCCCCTTCTACCAGCACCCTGCTCGCCAGATCGGGGTCGACCTGGGCCAGCAATTGGCGGGCGCAATCAGTTTCCACCGCCTCATCCGCATCGCCGTGAAAGGCGAGGACGGGAACCCCTGCTTTCTTCAAGGCAGCCGGGGCATCGTAGTCCTGCTGTCGTTGCTGGTAGTCCTCCAGCACCGAGACATCCTGGTGCAATACCTCGCCGGTGCGGGCATTGACCACCTCTCGTAGACCACGCTCTCGCCACTGCTCCACTTCCGCTTCCGTCAGCCGTACCAGATTGTCGGGAGCGCCCATGGTGATCACCCCCTCGACCGCAGCGCACCGTGGCGCCGCAAGGGAAGCCACCAGGCCACCTCTCGAGTGCCCCAGCAGTAGCACCCCCGAGTCGGGAATCTCGGCGTGCTGCATCAGTCGCTCCACGTCCTCGATATCGTGCCCCAGCGTCTGACGGGCGAACCGCTCCGGCTGATCGAAGGAATCGAGGCTCTCGCCGACTCCACACATCGAAGGATTGATGCGAACTACCCGATGCCCCCCGCTAGCCAGTTCCCGGCACAGCCACGGCCAGCCTCCCCAGTCCTTGAACCCCTTGAAGCCGGGAATGAAGACGATCGTCCTGGCAGCAGCGGACATCTGCTGCGGTTGATCGAGGGATGCACGGACCACCCGTTCTTCAGCGACTTCGACCTGAAACTCCTCGGAGGTGATCGTCATCGAGCCTCTTTCGAGGTGAGCCAGGAGGAGATGCGCTGCACGGCGTCATCGAGGGTGATCTCATCCTGGCTACCCTCGTCCATCGAACGGAACTGAACAGTACCGGCGCTACGCTCATCCTCTCCGACCACGATGACGAAGGGAATCTTCGCCCTCTGGGCGAACTGTAGCTGCTTCTTCAGCTTTGCTTCCCGTGGGTAGACCACGGTGGCGATTCCCGCCGCTCGTAGTTTCGAGGCGGTCTCGAAACTGGCAGTCGCGAGTTGTTCCGAGAACTGCACCACCAGCACTTCTGCCGGCTGCGATCGATCCTCCACCAGATCCAGTTCCTTGAGGGCAGAGAAGAGGCGATCGATTCCCAGGCTGATGCCGATGGCGGGGAGGTCCTTTCCGGAGAACATCCCGACCAGCTCGTCATATCTTCCACCACTCATCACCGAGCCATACGCGGGAAGATTGTCGAGGAAGGTCTCGTAGACCAGTCCGGTGTAGTAACTGAGTCCCCTGGCGATGGAGGGATCGATCTGGCAGAAACCCTCGACACCTGATGCTTCCAGAAGGTCGAGGACCGCTGCCATCCGCTCCAGCGCCTTCGCTGCGTCTGGATCTTCTCCCAGATTTTCCTGCAGCAGGGTGAGTGTCTGTCGCGAATCTTCTCGATCCGCGAGTACCGTCTCCAGCACTCTCTCGACACCGGCTTCATCGATACCGGGAATCTGGCCCACCTGTTCGCGAAAGGAATCGGCCCCGATCTTGTCGAGCTTGTCGAGCAGTCGAAGAAAGGCGACCTCACCAGCTTCTTCGAGACCGGCCACCCGACAGAGAGCCGTGAGAATCGATCGGTGATTGATGCGAATCCTGTATCCATCGATACCCAGCTTGTTCAGCACGGCGCAGCCGATGACGATCATCTCTGCATCCGCCGCAGCGGAGTCGACTCCGACGAGGTCCACGTCACATTGCATGAACTCGCGGAAGCGTCCTCGTGCGGGCTTTTCTGCCCGCCACACCGGAGCGATCTGATAGCGACGAAATGGCATGGTGATCTCGCCATGTTCGGCAAGAACCCGCGCCAGCGGAACGGTGAGGTCGTATCGCATCGCGACATCCCGATCGCCATTGTCGCGGAACCGATAGAGCAGCATCTCTCCATCTTCGCCGTACTTGCCGAGAAGAACATCGGAGTACTCGAGAGCAGGAGTCATCAGTGGAGGGTACCCGTGTTGCTCGAAGACCTGCTGGACCGCTTGCAACATCCGATCCTTCTGCAACATCTCCTCGGGGAGATAGTCGCGAAACCCCTTCAGGCACTGAACCTTCATCTTCCATCCTCCGTCCTTCGACAGCCCCACTATCGGGAGACTCTGCTCAGGTGGCAAGGGGAAGCGGTCAGCTGATCAATCCCAGTTGCTTTCCCACATCGGTAAAGACATCGATGGCATGGTCAATCTGGTCGATCTCATGGCCTGCAGAGATCTGGACCCGGATGCGCGCCTGCCCCCTCGGTACCACAGGATAAGAGAATCCGACGACAAAGATCCCCCGCTCGTTCATGGCAGTGGCCATCTCCATCGTCAATCGTTCGTCTCCCAGCATGATGGGCACGATGGGGTGAACTCCGGCAGATATCGAAAATCCTGCGGCGGTCATCCCCTCCCGGAAGCGTCTGGTGTTCGACTGGCTCCTCTGTACCCGCTCTGGCTCGGCATCGATCAGATCGAGCACCCGGATCCCCGCCTGGGTGATGGCCGGGGCGAGGGTGTTGGAGAAGAGATAGGGTCGAGAGCGTTGCCGTAGCAGCGAGATCATCTCCTTGCGACCGGTGGTAAATCCACCGCTCGCTCCCCCCAGCGCCTTGCCGAGGGTAGAGGTGATGATATCGACACGATCCTGCACTCCGAAGTGCTCGGCGGTGCCACGTCCCGTCTCGCCGATGAAGCCGGTGGAATGACTATCATCGACTACGAGGATGGCACGGTGCTCGTCACACAGGGCGGCGATCTCGTCGAGTGGAGCCAGATCTCCATGCATGCTGAAGACCCCGTCAGTCACGACCATCCGTGTTCTCGCCTCACTCGACTCCGCCAGGCACCGTTGAAGATCGGTCATATCTGCATGGGCGTATCGATGACGGCTCGCCTTGCAAAGTCGAACTCCATCGATGATCGAAGCGTGATTGAGTTCATCGGAGATCACAGCATCTTCTGGACCGAGAAGTGTTTCGAAAAGGCCACCGTTGGCGTCGAAACACGAGGTGTAGAGGATGGTGTCCTCCGTCGAAAGAAATCTGGAGATCCGTTCTTCCAGTTGCTTGTGTATATCTTGCGTGCCGCAGATGAACCGAACGGAGGAGAGACCGAATCCGTGACTATCGAGAGCAGCGTGAGCCGCCTTCAGGATCTCCGGATGACTCGATAATCCCAGGTAGTTGTTCGCACAGAAGTTGAGTGCTTCCCCCGTCTCGGTGGAGATGCGAGCTCCCTGGGGTCCGGTGATCAGTCGCTCCTGCTTCCACAGTCCCGCGTCCTCGATCTCCTGCAACTCCTCGACATATCTCTCACGATCGGAAAACATCTCGCCTCCTCAACCACTCTCGTTTATTCCGGCACACCGCACGGATACAGGATGATCTTGCCGCATTCTCCACGACGGATCAGATCGAACGCCGTCTCGTACTCCTCGAGCGGTAACTTATGGGTCACGATGGGTGACAGGTCGAGACCTGCTTCGAGCAATCGTGCGGTATCGTGCCAGGTGTCCCACACCTTTCGACCGAGGATCCCCTGCACCTTTGCACCCTTGAAGATGATGTCGCGAGCCACGTCGATGGAGATCCTGTCGGAAGGAACACCGAAGAAGCGGTAATCTCCTCCTCGGGCGAGGCAACGGAGGCCGTCCTCGATCGCCTTCTCATTTCCCGACATCTCGAGGACCACATCGGCTCCCCGTCCATCGGTCAGTTCATGAACGAGGGGAACCAGATCACTTTTCGAGGGATCGATGACATGATCCGCTCCCAGCTGCCTGGCCAGGTTCAGCCTGTAGTCCTGTACATCGACGGCGGTCACCGAGGCGGCGCCGCAGGTCTTTGCGATGGCGACGGCAAAGAGTCCTGTCGGTCCACACCCCGTGACCAGCACGTGGCGACGGGAGATCTCCCCGGCGAGCGCGACATGAACCGAGTTTCCGAGGGGCTCCTGAAGAGTGGCGATCTCCGGAGACAACTCCCCTGGAGTCCGCCACACGCAGCGCTCTGGCATCACGATCTGCTCGGCAAATGCACCGTCACGCTGGACACCGATGATCTTTTCATTTTCACAGATGTGGCGCTGGCCGGTGCGACAGGGACGACAGCGATCGCAGAAAACGTGCGACTCCGCCGCCACGTAATCCCCGGTCTTGAAGCGAGTCACCCTCGATCCTACCTCCACCACCTCACCGCAAAACTCATGGCCCACGGTCAGCGGCGCAGTCACCTTCGATGCGGCCCAGGAATCCCAGTTGTAGATGTGGAGATCGGTGCCACAGATGGAGGTGGCCCGCACGGCAATCCGGACGTCATCCTCCGCAATGGCGGGAATCGGCTTCTCCACCAGTTCTAACCCTGGACCCTCAGTGGACTTGACCAGAGCTTTCATGTTGCCTGCCAAAGGGTACCTCACATCATCAACGGCCTGATCTTCAGGACAAAAATAGGGCTCCCCTAGATCCTATCTCCTCAGACCTCCTGCCGGAAGCGATCCACCGATTCTCAGGGTCAGTGGTTGCCGCACATCCGATTGGTAGGTCCAATAGGAGTCTATGCTCGTCCTGGTTCACAACTGGTTTCAGCGGTCCGATCAAGGAGACCACTGAGATCTCATTGGAGTGTTTTCCATGAACAGATCAACTCGACTTTCTGGCGGTTTCGTGGCGGTCATCCTGCTACTTCAACTGCTTCCCACATCTGGATTCAGTCAGGATATCCTGACCATCGGCAACGGCTCCGGATTCCCCGGCACCAGCGCCACCGTCCCGGTAGAGATCGGCCACGACGATCCTGTCCTGGGATTCTCCTACGGAGCAGCCCATGACGGTGCGATCCTCTCCCCCATCTCCATCAGCCAGGGTTCCGCGCTCCTGCCACTCAATGGTGGAACCGGAGCGGAGTACTTCTTCTCCGACCTTGCCCCTGCAAATGGCCCGGGGATGATCCTCGCCTGCATCTTCACCTTCGGGGGAGCGCTCGACACCCTTCCCCCCGGACAGGGACAGGAAGTGGCGGTGATGGAGTACTCCATCTCACCCGCAGCAACTCCCGGCAGTAGCACTGCAGTCGATCCATCCACCGGTCTGGGAAGTCCTCCCACCAACATCGTCTTCACCGTGGGAGGCTCGAGTATCTTCCCTGCCAGTGCCGGAGGATCGGTCGCCATCGATGTGCCCGCACCGACCGGAGTGGCCACATCGATGACCGACATCTGTAGCTGTGCCTTCGATGTGAGCTGGACCAATGGGACCAGTTACGATTCGGTGGAAGTTCGAGTCGGCGGAGTCGTCGTGAGTACGCTACCTGGCACCGCCACTTCATCCTCGGTGACATTGCCGCAAGCTGCCACCGATGTGTGCATCACTGGCGTGATCGGCACCGCCTCCTCTGCCCAGAGTTGCATCACCGACGAGTGCCCCGTTTATATCCCACCGGCCCCTCCTGGAGACTTCACCTGCACCCTGACCAGTGCCGATCCCGTCTCTGGCTGCGTCGTCGATTTGACCTGGACAAACCCCGGAGGATACGCCTCGTTCAATCTCTACATCGATGGAGTCCTCGAGGTTGTGGAAGCCACTGCGACCAGCTGGCAGGGGCCACTCGCCATCTCCCCCGATCCTCAAACACTGTGCCTCGAGGCGATCGATGAATGCGGCGGAGCACTGGCGATGGTTTGCTGCGATGTGACCTGTACCGCAGGCCCTCAATTCATCCGCGGTGATTGCAATGCTGATGGAGGCCCCAACAACATCGCAGACGTGGTCGCTGCACTCAGTTTCCTCTTTGCAGGAGCGGGTCCACCTCCCTGTGGAGATTCTTGCGACATCAATGACGACAGTGGATTTGACATCAGCGATGCCGTGTTCCTGCTTTCAAATCTCTTTTCCAGTGGTGCCTTCCCGCCGGCTCCGTATCCAGACTGTGGAGAAGATCCGACCGACACCGACCCCATCGACTGTGCGAGTTTCCCTCCCTGTCCCTGATGTTGAGAACACCTGATTAGATTATTGGCCCGGAAAACCGACGAGGTTTTCCGGGCCATTTCTCTCTCTCCATGCTCATCTGCTCCTGACTTCCCTTTACAGGGGAGTTGAATCCCGCCATCCTTGGTACATGACCGAGCAACCGAAATCACAATTGCGGCAGACGAAAATCGTCGCGACCCTTGGCCCTGCGTCCACCTCCAGTGAGGTATTGCAGGGAATGATCGAGGCGGGACTCGATGTCGTTCGAATCAATGCTTCCCACGGTGAGCACGAGAAGGACCAGCAGACGATCGAACGGGTGCGAGAGGTCGCCGCCAGCGTCGGAAGACCGGTGGGCATCCTCTACGACCTGCAGGGACCCAAGATTCGCCTCGCCGATTTCGAGGGGGATCCGATCTCCGTCAATACCGGGGATGAGATTCGCATCGCCGTCGGCCGCCCTGCTGAAGAGGGAGAGATCGGCAGTGATTACGACCTGCTCGATGAGGATCTGAAGCCGGGAGAGCCGATTCTCATCGATGATGGGAGCATCGCCCTCGAAACGATTTCAGTATCGAAGGGGATGGTGGTGGCCAGGGCCAGTAACCCCGGTCTGATTCATCCGCGCAAAGGGATCAACCTTCCCGGTAGCCACCTCTCCACCTCGGCTCTCACCGAGAAGGACATCGAAGACGCATACTTCGCCACCAGGATGAAGGTGGACTTCCTGGCCCTTTCCTTTGTACGCAAGGCTGAGGACATCATATTCCTCAAGGAACTGCTCGCCAGCAAGGGAGCCTCGATTCCCATCATCTCGAAGATTGAAAAACCGAGAGCGGTGGAGGACATCTCACAGATCTTCCAGAACTCCTGGGGAGTGATGGTCGCCCGTGGAGATCTCGGCGTGGAGATCCCCCCGGAGCGAGTACCGGTCATACAGAAGCAAATCATCGCTGAGGGCCTCAAGCAAGGACGCCCCATCATCACCGCAACACAGATGCTCGACAGCATGACCTGGAATCCACGTCCGACCCGTGCCGAAGCGAGCGACGTCGCCAATGCGGTCCTCGATGGGACCGATGCAGTGATGCTCTCGGGAGAAACTGCCATCGGCGATTATCCTGTGGAATCGGTCAAGATGATGTCCGACATCATTCACTACACCGAACAGAACGCGATCAGGACCTTTTTCAGGACCCGCCGAGAACGGTCAGTGGATTCAACCCCTGAAGCGGTGACCGACGCTGGCTGTCAAGTGGCTCACAATGTCGGAGCTCACGCACTGTGTGCCTTCACACAATCGGGTTCCACGGCACTTCTGGCTGCGCGGCGACGACCGGAGAGACCCATCCTCGCCTTCACCACCAACCAAATCGTTCGTGATCAGTTGACGCTGGTGTGGGGAGTTCGGCCGTACCAGATCCAACCTGCTCATAACACCGACGAACTGATCAAGGAACTCGACAAGACACTGCAGGAAGACAAGATTGCGGCACAGAATGATCTCCTCGTTCTGCTGATGGGGGCACCGACGTACCGCATGGGGAGAACCAACCTGATGCTGGTCTATCGAGTAGGATCCTGGGCCGGGCTCGAAGGCCTCTCTCAATTCGACGATGAAGATGAGTGATCATCGTCGTTCCATAGTGCTCTGAAATCTTCCAGGGTTGCGGGTGCGTGACCTGCGAAGTGATTATTGAAGTAACCGTACACATCGATTCCCGCCTCACGGAATGCCCTGATGGATGGAATCCATTGCTGCAATCGATCGCCCCGGTTCAAGACCTGACGATCCCAACTATCGGTCAACTGGTCCATCTTCTTGTGGTCACCGAGAAATCTGAAGTAGCCAAAATCCCCCCTCGGTTTCCCGACCAGTCGTGGCCATTCCTGGGGATCAGGCATCCAGGCCTGGTCAACCCATGCCAGCGTCACTCCGTGCCGATCGAGGACCTTCTGGAGAGCAGTTCCTATCCATGTGCGATTTCTCACCTCGACGACGTACCTGGGTCCCGCTGGGATCCTCTCGAGGAAACGATCGAGCCGTTCCAGAAATTCATCGGGTGAGTTGAACACCTTGCGATTGAAGTATGGAAACTGGAAGAGCAAGGGCCCCAGCCGATCTCCCAGCCACTGCATCGTCTCGACGAAGATCTCCACGTCCTCCTCGGCATCGACGAGTACCTTTTCATGGGTGATGGTTCTCGGCATCTTGGCCGAGAACTGAAAACCATCCGGCGTACGCTCTCTCCACCCCTCGATGGTGCTACGTCTGGGAATGGCATAAAAGGTCGCATCGATCTCGACACTGTCATAAACGGTGGAATAGTGCTGGATGTAATCTCGAGGAGCCAGCGTCTCCGGATAGAAGACCCCCTTCCAGCTCTTCTCCGACCAGGAGGAGGTGCCGATTCGCATTCCTCCATCGTCTTCAAACAACTTGACCTCCTCTCCCTGTTATGGCGAACTCCTGAAAGGGTAGCGAAAACCTCAATTGATGTCACGATTCGCAGGAGCACATGATGGGTAACGAAGAAAACGCTCGCATCAGGATCCGCGCCCTGGAACGACTACGCGTGGTGGAAACCGATCTGATCACCGCTTCGATGCCGTTGATCCAGTTCCTCGAGGAAGACCTCACCGGTCACCTCGGAAGAGAACTGCCGCCCTCCCTGAAATCCCGCTGGTTACAGGGCGAAGCCTGGTGGCCAGCCGTAAATCCACACATCGCCACCGATGATCCCCGCCAGTTCCCGGTCCTCCTCGGTGTGATCGAGGAGGTCGAACAGATCTCTGGAAAACGCTGGAGAGCCGATCCGGCCGGGAGAGATGGGATTCACTACCAGGACCTCATCGAACCGCTGCGAAGGCTGCTCGACGAGCGAACATCGCTGGCCACCATTGCAGGAGTGCCCCACTGATGTGGCAACACTGATGCGGCAACGACTCCTGCTCAGCAGGTCCGAATCACCCCTCAGGCGTGTACGCAACGATGTGACCGGCGAGAGCACTGGCAGCCACGGTGAGAGGACTGGCGAGGTACATCTGACCTGGACCTGATCGGCCGGGAAAGTTGCGGTTGATGGCGCTGACACTGACCTGGTCGGGGGATCGACTGACCCCGGGTCCGGCATTGATACAGGCACCACAGGATGGTTCGATCACCTGCGCCCCGGCATCCTCGAACAGTTGCAGGTACCCCTTCTGACGGCAGTACTCCTTGACCTCCTGGGAACCGAACTGGATCCAGAACTCGACCCCTTCCGCCACCTTCTGGCCACGCTGTACCCCTTCACGGAGGACCTCGGCATACATGTCCATATCCTCCTTCTTCCCCGCAGTACAGGATCCACCGTAGGCGATATCGATGGCGACCTCTTCGGTGAGAGCGGAGATTTCCACTCCATTGCCCGGGTCACCTGGCAGTGCCACCAGCGGTTCGAGTTGTTCCGCGTCGATCACGATCACATGACAGTACTCCGCACCTTCATCGCTGAAGAGATCCTCGCACTGCTGGCGTACCGGATCAGGATCGAGTCCTCGTTCTTCCTGAAGGAACTGGACCGTTTTCTCGTCAGGAGCGACGATTCCGCTGAATGCCCCCACTTCCGCCGCCATGTTGGTCATCGTCGCTCTCTCATCGATGGAGAGGGCTTCGACGGCGTCTCCACAGTACTCGACCATCTTGCCGATGGCCTTACCCTCGGTCACGTAGGGGTCGCGGAGTATCGCAAGCATCATGTCCTTGGCGGTGATCCCTGAGGGTCGCTTCCCCTTCACCTCCACGCGAACCGTCTCGGGAACCGCAGAGTAGACATCACGGGTGATCCAGGAGTTGAAGATGGCCGTGGTTCCGACCCCGAAGGCAACACAGCCGAGAGCCCCGGAGTGTGGAGTGTGGGAGTCACTTCCGATGATCAACTGACCGGGTAGAGCATAATCCTGGAGGATCTTCGAGTGACAGATCGCCTCGCTTCCTCCGAGACCGGTTTCCCCGTGCAACTTGATATCGTACGCCTGGGCAAACTCCTCCTGCTTGACCTTCAACTGGTTGGCAGTTTGAAGCAGTCCCATCTTGCGTCGCTCCGGTGTGATCGCCTGCTCGAGAAATGTCAGGTGATCCCGGAAGAAGATGATGGAATCGGGATCGGTGACAGGTTCACCCTTTCCCACCTTTTCTTCAAAAAAGGAGGCCGCCATCGGTGTCACGTACTCATGGCTGAATCGGATGTCGGTCTGGAAAAACCCTGCGTCTCCCACCTTCGCTCCATCGGTACCGATCTCACCTTTGGCGGAATCGACGATACGTTTGCGAGCGAATATCTTCTGGGTGATCGTCTGCGGCCCCTGACACTCCATCGGACCGGGCAGATCGACCTTTGACTGCAGTCTCGCCAGATTGAACTCGAAGAGACCGCCCCACTCGATGATCTGGCAGGTCACGGGATCCTTGTCCTCGGTGAATGCGGAGAGCGGCACCGTTTCTCCCGCCACGAGCTTGTGAAGAATCGAGAAATCGGTGCAGGTCAACAATCCGAGATTGTGGCAGTTCTGCTGGTAGATCCGCTCGATGTTTTCGGCGAAGACCAGGTGGATCCCTGCGCACAGTTCAGCATACGGGGAAGCCTCACGGCTGGATCCCTTGCCCCTGCGCTTGCCACTGACGGAGGCGGCGAATCCGCTCTCCTTGACCGAATTCCTGGTGATGGGGAACTCTCCCCCTGCGGAGTACCCCACGTAGGGAAACTCACCGAGCGTTTCGTCGTGGAAGTAACAGACGTAAGCCGGGGTGATCTCGTCGGTCGAGATGTTGTCTCGATAGGAATGTTGATGGTCGAGGGGGAGATCCTCACCCGCCAGTTGCTGTTCAATCACTGCCGCGTCATCGACGAGGTGGAGGACGCGACCATCGAGACGTACTTCAGGAGATCTCCTGGAAACTTCTCGTCGCTTGAGACGATCGATCAACTCGGACATTCTGGACTCCGGTCCTTCAGTAGGATTGGTTGGGCCTTGATACCTGGTCCTGATACCTGGTCCTGATACCAGGTCCTGGATTATTGACTGTCAGACGAGGAGGTTCAACTCGCACCGCCCTGGACCTGCCGGAATCGCGGCAAGATCACATCCTGGATCATCCGCCTGCGGGTCGAATGCTCGCAGAATGCGCCCTTCATCGAGTTGACGGCGATCCTCTCGAGATCATCGATCTCGAGCTGGAAAAGATCCACCGCCAGTTGCCACTCCCGGGTCAGAGTTGTGCTGGACATGAGAGTATTGTCCACATTGAGACCTACCCGGTAGCCCTCCTCCAGATACCTGGGAAAGGGGTGATCCGCCAGATTCTGCACCGCACCTGTATGGAGATTCGATGACAGGCACATCTCGAGCGGGATCCGATGGTCGAGAATGTACTCGCCGAGAGTTCCCCTGTGATCGCCGGGCACGGTATCGTCCTCGACGAGTCGAGTGGCGTGGCCGATCCTGTGAGCACCGCAATGCTGGATCGCCTGCCAGATGGATGAGAGACCAAATGCCTCCCCTGCATGAATCGTGATGTTGAAGTTGCTCTTCCTCAGGAACTGGAATGCTTCGATGTGATCGGCTGGAGGGTGACCCGATTCGTCGCCTGCGAGATCGAAGCCGACAACACCTCGATCTCGAAACCGCACAGCTGCCTGAGCAGATTCCAGCGACACCTGTGGATCCATGTGCCGCAGAGAACAGACGATCACCCGTGCGTCGACACCGGTCTCCTTGCTGGCAGAGGCAAAACCATCGAGAACTGCTTCCAGCACTGCATCCACATCAAGCCCTTGCTGTAGATGAAGAACCGGAGCGAAACGCACCTCTCCGTACACGATTCCATCAGCGGCCAGATTTTCCACGTGCTCCCGTGCGACACGATTCAAGGACTGAGCGTCCTGCATCACCGATGTGGTAACCGCGAATCCTTCCAGGTACTTTGGAAGACTGCCCTGATCGGCACCTCGAAAGAACCACTTCGCCAGAGCGTCCGGATCTGTTTCTGGAAGATCGATTCCCCGGTCCGCAGCAAGTTCGATAATCGTCTCGGGGCGCAACCCGCCATCGAGGTGATCATGAAGTTGCACCTTGGGTAAGTCACTGATCCAGGGATCCATTGGCCTCTTTCCTTTCGAGTCGTCACCTATCCTACATCCAGTAAAACGCTCAGGGAGACGAGTCGATTCCCGGAAAAACCTCTAGTTCGTCTGCGCCGCTGATTCGTGCCTGCCCCCTGAGGAATGTCCGGGTTCCAGAATCTACCGATTCCCGTTGCCGTTGCGACAGAGTCTCCCAGATTTTCCTCTTCACCGACAGTGGAGCCGATGCAACCGGCCAGCGCAGGGCGCGGATGATCGCTCGTCGGTATAACTGTGGCTGCGGATCGGAGTACTTTTCCTCCTCGATCCGGCTCGCCAGGGACATCCCTCGAACTCCCTCGATGGCGGTGCCACCTCCACCTGCAGCAACCAGTGCCTTTGCCCGGATCATCTCCAGTAAGGTGCGCAGCCCATTCTCATCATTTTCGGGATCCAGCGTTGCCAGCACGAGGGTGATCACCACCCCGGCCAAATCGTCGGTGGAGCCGCGCAGCGGCGAGTTCGCCAGGGTGTCGTGTCGATCGAGCAATTGCCTCGCCAGATCATCTTCTCCCTGCAACCAGGAGGTGACCACCGATGTGGAGATGATCTCGAGAACACGAGGTAACAGGTTTTCCGGGATTCCCATCCCCCTGGTGAGCAGTACCAGAGCCTTCTCGTAAGAGGGTAACAACCTCGGCTGGGGAAGCAGCGTGACCAGCCGATTCTCGTCGTCGAGCAGAGCTCGTCCATTCATCACCATCTGTTGCAGACCCAGCCTCACTCCATTGGTCACCAGCACCTCTTCGATGGTGCTCTCGTCGATTTCCGCATCGAGTCCGCTGGGCCCGGAGCGCAGTGTTCCCTGAGCAGCCCAGTACACGGCATGGGCTGAAGGAGTTCTCCAGTCGATGGGACCCAGATAACTACCGAGGCTCGCCATCTGAGCGGGAGACATGTTCAGTTCCCCCTCGATCAACTTCTTGCGCAGGAAATCTTCCACTGCAACGATCTCGTCCTCATCCAGCTCGGGAAATGACGATCGGATGCCTACGGCGAGGCTTTTCTCTGCGGTGGAAATCGTCTTCTTCAGTTGATCGAGGCGCGTCTCATCCAGAGTACTGGCCATCGATAAATCAGAGAAGTTGTCGGGTGCCGCATCGATCCTTCTGAGGAGTTCGGGATAGCGCCCGGCATCGGCACCGGGTGGATCCCCGACAACGATTCGCCACCGTTGACACAGTCGCACCTGGTAGTGGACGGCGCCGTCGTCCTGATACTCTCCCAGCTTGTACCAGAAGAGATAGGCCAGCTGGCGATGGATCTCCTTGCTGCGAGGGTTCGCTCTCAACCCGGGTCCGCGCAGCAAATCGATCGATTCCCTCACCCAGTTCCAGCGTTGATCGGGATCCCTGCTGGCGACAGCCATGTCAAACGCGAGTAACGAGGACTGGAAGTTCCAGACCCGAGGAAAGTACGGTTGTAACTTGGTTATCCAGCGTGCCAGTTCCATCGATTCATGAAGGTGTCCCTGGTCCCTTCTCTCGAGGGCTTTCAGCCACAGCGCATCGATGGCCCAGCCCCTGAATGCCCCCAGTGTCTGTTGCAACAGCAACACATCGGCGGGAACCCCGGTGGATACCGATACAGGAAGGGTGATTCCGTCCTCCTCGAGACCACGATCGAGTGGAGCGGTGGTGGCAGCCGCTGCTGCCAGCAACAACACCGAGACGAGGAGAGGAACCACGACATCCCGGGACATCATCGATCAGCCCCCAGTCCATGCTCTCTTCTCGAATTGATCCACGATCCAATCAGAAGCGAGCCGCCCCCCCACAACAGACCTATGCTGAGAAATCCGCTGACCAGTTGCGCTACGGTGACCCTTTCACCCGCTGCAACCCGTGAACCAGAGACATGGCGATTCCAGTCGCCCAGGTTGCTGACGATCCACTGCCCCCCATCCGCAAGTACATCGAGGATCACCCTCGACGCTTCGTCCTTGCGAGGATCTTCATGTTGATGGGAGTGGGAATGAGATTCCGACTCGAAGGCTCCCGTGAATCCACCACCACCAGCAGCGATGAGGAACGAGACGACCAACAAGATGGCGACGGGCAAACCCAGAAAAGTTGCAGCTGCCAGTCCCAGCGCTGCAACAAATCCACAACGGATACAGGTCAGCAACTGCCCTCGAAGCAGGGAGGAAAATATGGTTCCCTGCGGGATTCTCAGGCGGAGGGAGTCGGAGCCACTCCACATCAAGGACTGAAGTTGGATTTCTTCATCAACGGCACCAAAGAACTGCATGCCGATGGTGACCTCTTTCTTGCCGGCCAGAGAATCGGGAATGTTGAAGCGCGAGCGGACTCCATTCCAGATCACCACCTCCTCTTCGACGGCATCGGGACCTTCTCCGAAGTAGAGTCTCAATCTTGCACCCTCTGACCGATGTAGTCGTCCCAGGGATGGCCTGATCTCCAGCTGAGAACCGGGGGTAAGCTCTCCTTCTGCCACGAACCTGTAATCGGTTCGACTGCGCTGAATCAGGGAGCGATAGAGTCGTTCCAGTTTCGACCGGGCCATCTCCAGTGCCCTCTCTGCATCGAGACGGGCCCACCCTTGTGGATTCATCTGGATCTGCATCGAAACGTATTGCTGCACCTCTTCATCGGTCACCTCCAGAGATTCCGGAGAAACCAGCATCACCGAGGGAATCTCGATGATGTTTTTCTGATCGTTGGTGACCTGATTGCAGATGACGGTCAACATCAGGGATGCAGGTATTAGCAGCGTCAGCACCGCACCGATGATTCCGAGCCACTTTCCTGGCAACAACTTCCAGGAACCACCGGGCCGCACCACCAGCAACCGAATTCTTCCCGTGACCCTTTCATCTGCGAGCGTCCCGCAAGCCATCAGCATCGTCAGCAACAGAAGCACCGTGGAGATCCACGATTGCCCGTAGTCGAGAACGGTCTGCAAGCGGGCATCGACGGGAGAAGATTCCTCCAGCAGCAGGGGCAGGATCGCCAGCCCGACGAACAGCACGCCCCCCCCGACCGGGATCACTCCCCGTCTCCACACCTCGGCGAGCAGGGTGCGGGAGATCGCCAGCAACGCTCCACCTGTCGGCGGAAGGCGCAGGAGAAACGTGAACAGAGCCGCACTGACCAGCGATGCGAGCAGTGCCAGAAGCCATTCCATCAGGAACGACCTCCCCGAGATCGGAGAAACTCGGGGAGTCCACCTCCGACGCCGGCTCCGCTCGTTGTTTCCCCACGCTCCCTCGCCTCCTCCACCGTCTCGAGGAACTTCTCCTCGAGACTTCTCGAGGCAGGACTCACCGAATGAACCACTATCCCATCATCCTTCAACATCGCCTTGACCGCATCGATCTGCTCTTCAGCGGGGAGAGAGGTGACCCAGTGAGCTCGATCATCTCGTTCGAGGATCTCGCTGACCGCTCCTGTAGACTGAACCCTTCCTCCATAGAGGATGGAGACTCGGTCACAGACCTCCTCCACATCGGCCAGCAGGTGGCTACTGATGAGGATCGTCTTTCCCAGTTGCCGAAGCCCCTTGATCCAGTCCTTCACCTCTCGAACCCCGAGCGGATCGAGTCCGTTGGTCGGTTCATCGAGGATCAAGATCTCTGGATCATGAATCAACGCCTGCGCGATTCCGATTCGTCGCTGCATCCCTTTCGAGTAATCACCGATCTCTCGATGAGCGGCCTCCTGCAATCCGACCATCTCGAGAAGTTGATCGATCCGAGACTGCCGTTGCGACCTGGCAACCCTGCCGAGGCTCGCTGACAGGTCGAGCATCTCCCGGCCGGTGAGGAAGGGGTAGAAGACCGAGTCTTCGGGGAGGTACCCGATGAGGTTCTTGCAGGTAGGATCCCCCGGTGCCGACCCGAGAACGGACACCTCGCCACCGGAGGGAAAAAGCAGTCCCAGCAAGATCTGGATGGTGGTTGATTTCCCGGAGCCGTTGGGACCCAGCAATCCGTAGACCTCGCCACGCTCGATGGAGAGATCGACTCCACGGAGAGCCTCGACCCTCGGGCGAAGCCAGAAATCCCTGAAGACCTTCTGCAAGTGACGGACACGGATCACCTCATCGCGAGGATTTCCGTTGTCGACGGTGGTCCCGGTCATCGTCACTCCTCTCAATGACTCTCGTCTCCCATCCACTCCCGGAGAGGGAGTATACTGTGACCACTGGAAGTCGGGGAGGCTTGACGAAAAAGTAAGCCTGTTGCAGTGCAGGGTACGGGAGGAGTTGAAAACTGGAGACGATTTCCGCCTGGTGGAGGATTTCCCGAGCAGCGTTTCGGGAAGCGCTGAGGCCCTCCTTCCACGCTGCCATACTACTGCTGGGAATCGGCATGATAGGAGTCTCTCCTGTCCTCAGTGCGTTTGCCCTCGGAGACGAGGCATTACTCCTGGTCGACATGTCCCTCAGCACCATGCTCGCCTGTGGATTATTCCTTGGTGCCTTCACCGCCGCTTCCAGTCTTGGCGACGAGATTCGCCGCAGAAGTGTCATGGTTCTTCTGAGCAAGCCGGTGACCCGTACCACGGTACTTCTTGGCAAATTCACCGGCATTGCCATGGCTTTGACGATGGTGCAGATCTCCTGGATGTCGACGCTGGTACTGGCGATCCGCCATCGAACCATTCACTCCAAGCTGGTAGAAGATCAGGTTCCGGTTCTCCTGATCAGTTTCGGCGTACTCGCTCTCGCATTAGTGAGCGCTGCCTGGTCACACCGACGAGGGAGTAGTTTTCCGGCGACACTCTCTAGAAATTGTTCGCTGCTACTCTTTCCCAGCGCATTGATCATCGCCTCCCTGGCACCGGATGGATCGCTGCGCTGGCCCGTTGAATCGGTCGATCCGAACATCTTGTGGGCGATGATTCTGGTCCTTCAGGCGATTCTGATCCTCGCCGCCGTCGCCCTCACCGCTTCCACCAGGCTGCCGACAGCGGCAACCATCACGATCTCCCTGTCGACACTGTTCGGCGGGGTCATCGCCGGTTCCCTCAGCAG
>CBFIET010000007.1:0-6988 GCA_965661685.1 Planctomycetota bacterium | reverse complement strand
AGAGTTGCTAAAATCAATGGTGCGTGTTGGGAAACCGATTCTGATTTCAATCAATCGTTTCTTGACCTGCTCCAGTTTCTCGAACTTGGAGCGCATCGACATCACGGAGTCGTAACGTTGGAAGGAATCCAACAGCTCCTTCATCTTCATGTCCACCAGGGCGCAATTCGCATCCGTTGAAATCAAAAGGTTGCTGTCAAGACCCTGAATCCCTTCGGAGACAACATGAATGTGAAAATCCTCGACTTCCTTGTGGTTACACATTTTCATGTACACCACACCGCCTAGAATCCCACCTGCTACCAGGGCAATTAGCATCAATCGGTCAATTCTCACCTGAGGGCTCCTCCCCCACAAACTACAGATCGCTTCGATTCACTCACCACAGCTGGTGAGACAGGTTCCGTAGCGGACCCAACGCTTGAATTTCCATCTGAGATCCCCGGTTCTTGTGGAATTATTGAGCCGCATTATATTGAAGCGGTCTTTCTCTCCCAAATCCGTCCGATCGGAGATTCATGCCCTTAAATGCAGCAGGAGTTGACCTCGGGAAAGGTTCATCTCCAGACCATCGAGTAGCCCTGATCGCCACCTTTTTGGTCCTATTCACCCCGATTCTCGCCAGTTCCTTCCACGCAATTGATGAAGGAGTTGGAGTCGCCATCGATGAGACCCTGGCCACGAACATCTCCGCTGCTGCAATCCACCTGATCGAATCCACCTCGGAAACTGCCCGAGAGAAACTTCACTTCACCTCCGCGCCGAAAACTGAACACCTTGCTCCACTATTCAAGTGGAGTTTCTTGCCCGGAAAGCGTGGCGGCTTCCGGCACGACGAGATGAACTACTTGCAGCGATTCCGCGCCCAGCAACTGGTTCGAAGTACTCTTTCCGAAGCCGGTTTCCTGAAATGGAATGCAATCGTCGCGCTGGAAACGGTGCTACGAGATCTCAGTAAACTTACAAACCGAGCGGGACGGGCCGATCCTTCCAGAACACCAGGGCAATACACCTTCGCCATCGTGGGTGATCCTGCCGGTACCGATCTCTGGGGCTGGAGAGTTGAAGGGCACCACATCTCTCTGAGATTCCTGCTGCAAGGCAACAGGTTGCTCTCCTCTACGCCGGCGTTCGTCGGAGCGGCTCCCACCGTGATTCCAATCGGGCCGAGCACTGGAATGGAAGTTCTTGGACCGGAAGAGACGATCGCCATCGAACTCGCCGAATCCCTGCATGGTGATCAGAAAAAGATGGCTTTACGGCCGGATGGAATCCCCCGGGATATCCTCCATGGACCCGGCCATGGAATTTCAGTCGAGCCCCAGGGGGTCCGTCGAGATCAGCTGGATCCAACGCAGGTGCAACTTCTCGATCAACTCATCGATGTACATCTTGGTCTGATGGCGTCACCCATGATGAAAGCCGAGCGCAATCGTATCGATCTGGCGCAACCTGGATCGCTACGATTCTGCTGGTGGGGCCCCATCGACAGATCAAAGCGACACTCCTACCGGATTCATGGCCCCACGATTTTGATAGAACTGGTGCGAGTCAGCGGAGATCCCGTACCCGGTGAGGGTCGGGAATGGCATTCTTCCGGGCATGTACACATCGTCCGCCGCGACCCAGCGAGGGATCTCGACTTCTCTCCATTGCGAGATCATCTCGAGAAAGCCCACAACAAATGAGCACCAGTATCGGACTGGATTCCACCTCAACAAACGATCAAGATGAACCCATCAGGGAGGAACCGATGGCACAAGAAACCAATATAGATGCTCTGGTAGAATGCGTCCCCAACATCTCGGAAGGACGGGACAGGGCCAAGATCGATCAGATCGTCGCTGTAGCTGCTGCAGTCCCCGGAGTAGAGGTACTCGATGTCGATCCCGGCGCCGAGACTCATCGTACGGTGATCACGCTGGTTGGTGCCCCCGATCCCATCGCTGAAGCAGCGGTAAGGCTGGTAGCCAAGGCTGCCGAATTGATCGACATGAGTAGCCACCAGGGAGCCCATGCACGACACGGTGCCACCGATGTGTGCCCCTTCATTCCGGTCCGTGGAATCTCCATGGAGGATTGCATACAGCTGGCCAGAAGCGTCGGGAAGAGGATCGGTGAGGAACTTGGTATCCCGGTGTACATGTACGATCAAGCGGCACTACAGGAGCAGCGGAAATCTCTCGCTGATGTTCGAAAGGGAGAATACGAAGCTCTTCCCGAAAAACTTGCCGATCCGCATTGGGTTCCCGATTTCGGACCAGCAACCTTTCAGCCAGGTCCTGGAGTGGTCACCGTCGGCGCACGGGAGTTTCTCATCGCCTACAACGTGAATCTCAATACCCGGGACAAGAGCCAGGCCAATGACCTGGCGATGGAGATCCGAGAAAAGGGACGTGCCGTTCGAGTCGAACCGAAGACCCCCTACTATTCGAGTGGCAAGTTGCTCCGATACAAACCGGATGAACAGGTCTGGCCCTCCGGTCTGACGGGAGAGATTTTCACCTCCCGGGAGGATCTGGAGAAGCACCTCCAGGAACACGGAACCTCGTTACAGGAGGAGACATCCTTTTTCGGACAGGATCCCGAAGCTCTCGATGGAGAAATGGTGATGAAACGGGGAACCTTTAGCAACTGTCGAGCAGTAGGCTGGGTGATTCCGGAGTACGGCAGGGCGCAGATCTCCATCAATCTGACCGATTTCCATCAAACGAATATGCACCATGTCGTCGATGCATGTAGAAATCTCGCTTCCGATCGCGGTCTCGCCGTGACCGGTTCCGAAGTGGTTGGGGTCGTGCCTTTCGATGCCATCCTGGAGAGCGGTGAACACTACCTGGCCCTGCAGGGATCGAGTCGAGGAGTGCCTATTCAAGATCGGATAGAAACCTCGATCCAGTCGCTGGGATTGTCCGACATCTCCAGTTTCGATGTGAATCGAGCGGTGCTCGGAATGCCTACTACCCGCGGGACGCTGACCGGAATGCACGTTGACGACTTCGTCGATGAGGTGTCGAGAGATTCCCCTGCTCCCGGCGGAGGCTCCATCGCTGCTCTCGCTGGTTCACTCGCCTCTGCCCTGACTTCGATGGTTGCCAATCTCACCTTCTCGAAGAGAAAGTTCAGGAAGCGTCGAGAGGCGATGGAGTTGCTCGCCATCGAGGCCCAGAGACTCAAGGATGATCTACTACGAGCAGTGGACAGGGACACCGCAGCGTTCGAGGGAGTCATCGCTGCCATGCGTCTTCCCCAGGACTCTCCCGAGCAGGAGTCGGAGCGAGTTCAGGCCATCGAAGATGGGTATCGACACGCGACCGAGGTTCCACTGACCACTGCGGAACTGTGTTTGCAGGTGATGGAACTGGCAGTGACAGCTACCGAGCAGGGCTTACCAGCGGGGGTCACCGACGCGGGAACTGCGTGCTGGATGGCGCGGGCGGGCCTCGAAGGGGCAATCCTCAACGTCCAGGTAAACCTATCAGAGATCGAGGACGCCAGCTGGAAGGGTGCGATAACCGACAAGGTCGTTGAAATTCGTAGAAAAGCTGTGCTGTTACAGGAACAAAGTCAGGTTCAACTGGAAAAAATACTCGGATCTTGAAATCCTGGGGTGCTATCAGGGGTTATCCTGATACGCAGGTCGAGACCTGGTCCAGTTAGAACCAGGCAATCGCGGCATTGGAGGCACATGAAAATAGTGATTACCATCCTGTCAATCGTCGTGCTGGGTACCGGAGTTGCTGCATATCAAAATGCAGAGAAAGCTCGCCGGGCAGATGAGCAAATCCAGGTACTGGAACGCAGTATCCAGACTCTTGGAGAGCAACTTGAACTGGCAATGGAGCAGCAGGACACTTCGCAGTCGGGTTTGCTGCCGGTTCCCGATATCGATCCCAATACGGGAGATATTGAAGTTCCTGACGAGTTGGTTTCCGCAGTGGCCAGACAGTTATCCCGCAACGCTGCCGTCCTCGACAGCATCACCAGCAACATCAAGCCTGCCAGCAGCAACGACTCCACCGAGGGAACTCCTGGCTCTGCCGAGTTCGATCAGCAGGTCCGTGATACGCTGGCATCCGTCCGCGAAGAGGAACGGATGGAGCGACAGCAGGAGATGGTCGATCGCATGCAAAGACGGGCGGAGGATCGAGCCGTTCGCATGGCGGAAGATCTGGGCCTCACCGGTGCCCGCGCCGATCAGTTCACCACCTTGCTGATGGATCATTCCTCCGAGAGGATGCAACTGTGGTCGGAAGCGAGAGAGATGGATTTCGGCCGTAGTGAGACTCGAGACTTGTTCCAGCAGACACGGGATGATCAGAATCTGGAAGTTGAACAGCTCCTCACTCCCACCCAGTACGAGGAGTACCTGGCAATGCCTCAGGATTCCGGTGGAGGCAGAGGCGGGCGCGGCTGGGGTGGCGGCAACAATAACTCCGGTGGTAATAACAACTCCGGTGGAAACAACAACTCCGGCGGCAACAACAACTCCGGTGGTGGATCCAACCAGTCGCAAGGCGGCTCCAACGGTGGATTCTGAGGACCTGTGGCGTCTCTTCGATCAGATCGCAACGATGACTTCATGGTCGTTTCCATACGGGCTATCATGAAGCCATGCTAAAAACCGAGAAGGACTCCACCGATCCGTTCGTGAGGCAATTGAGCCTGTTCCTCGACAATAGAGTCGGGAAACTACGAGAAATTCTCAGACATCTCACCAGCGAAGATATTCTCGTCCACGCTCTCTCCGTCGTGGACAGCGCAGACCATGCCATCGTCAGGATCATCGTCGATCGAGTCGCCACCTCTCACAAGGTTCTTCTCGATCATGGGGTTCCCACTTCGGTCAATGCCATCCTCGCCGTGGAAGTTCCCAATGAGAGAGCTGGGATCCGTATGATCTGCCGCAGCCTGTTGAAAGCGGAGATCAATATCCATTACGCCTACCCGATGCTGACACGACCTCATGGATTCGGAGTCATGATCCTCCATGTCGATGAGAATGACATCGCACTCGAATTACTCGCCGAGGATGGATTCAAGTGTCTCGATGAGAGCGATCTGGGGCTGGCTGGCTTCTAGCTGTCAAATACGGTTCTGGATAAAAAAAGAACCCCCCCGGTCCGAGGAGTCAGACCGGGAGGGGTGTGCAAACTCAATCGAAGTCGAGTTCGCAAGTATCCCCCGCTTCTCCCACGAAAGTCCGGCAGCATGATGCTGCAGGTGGTGCTCGGGTTGCTGCAGAGCAGCACCAGGTGACATCCCCCGAGGTCGACCTGTTGAACCGTTTGCACCGGAGAGAAACTCAATTGATGTCAAAGATATCCATCGCAGAAATTTCGCCTAGGGTTCCCGACTGCTGGCGGGAAGGTGAACCTCAATGTTCTAGCCAGCACGGTGACAAAGGTGATCTAGGAGCGGCTCCTGATGCAGTTCACACCTCGAAGACAGGATTGTCAGGTATCCGGAAGACAGGAATGACCCTCACTCGGGGGGGATTATCCCCTTCTTGACTCCATCCACCGCCAGCTGGATGACATAACTGGACAGCTGGTCGATCTCCTCCGGCTTCAACACCTGCAGCGGCATCTTGGCCTCGGGGTTGTCAAAGGTCGGTTGCTTCAGATATCCGTGTAACCAGATCGACATCTTGCGAAGTAGGTCCGGCTCCGCCTCGATGCGATCGAATCGCTGCTGGTGTGCCTTGTACCTGTCAGGATCTGCGTCCTTGAGCTCTACAAGATGTGCGGGAAACTCCTTCATCCTCAGCAACCTACGTACGGAAACCTGAATCAACGGGGGCTGCAGGATGGCACCTCTTCCATCAACCTTGTGGCACAAAATACAACGCCGCTTGGCAACCAGGTGGCCTAGCTTTGCTCTTCTCTGGAAATCTGGATCTTCCAGCAGGTCCAGAGCAGGGAGATTGTTTCCCCCTGAATCCGGAACCGGCTCCTCATCGTCATCTGCAGCGGGGGTCTTCTCATCATCATCTCCGGTCGGAGCATCGGTCTGCTGGATCACCGGAGCAGGATCGGGATCGTTGCCCAGATCGTTGCCCGCTGGAGCCCCCACCTCCACTGAAGAACTGCCCTTCGATTGCTCCTGCACAGGTACACCTTGTTGCTCTCCTCCACCGCAAGAGACGAGCAGCAGAAGTGACAATGGAAGCAATCGCTTCAGCGGGAAGGGGAGGTGAAATCCGCGTTCCTCAGTTGACATTTGAGTACCTCCTGAGAGACACCTTAGACCCAACAGATGCGTTCAAGCAAGTTCATCAGGCTACCAATTGAAAATGGGTGTACCATATCTTCGAAAAGGAGTTGGCGATGATCCAGGTAATCACCTTGACGCTCTACGTTCTCTCATTTGGTCCCGATTCAACCCTGTCCCAACTTCCACAGGAGTTGACGACGGTAGATATCGTGAAGGAACTGGAAGAGAAGCATGACGCTGCTGCCAAGAAGGGAAATCGGCGTGAAGTGTCGGAAGAGTACCTGCTCCAGTTCCAGGCACTTGCAACGAAGCACGCTGGTACAGAAGTTGGGCTCCAGGCAGAGCTGTGGATCCTCAGGAACCACTGGTGGAAGCGTGCAGAAGGCACGATGGAATCGACCTCCATCGATCACGCCAATCGATTGATTGGCACCTATCCAAACTCTCCGCAACTTGCTCAGATCGCCCAGTTCTCCTACCTGTTCGGGAAGACTGGACTCCGGCCAGTGATGGAGAAACTGGTAGAGACCAGTCCACACGATATCGTCGACGCAGCGGCCTATCATGCTCTTGCCGGCAGGCTTCGTCGAAGCAAGGAAACTGAAGATTTAGAACTGGCGAAAAAGTACCTCACACTGCTCATCAACAAATACGGTGCACTTGCCTTCCGGGACACCACCTACGGAGCCATCGCAACAGCGATGCGCTCGCCGCACTCGAAGGACAGCCTGGAAGTGGGCCAACCTGCTCCGGAGATCACCGGAGAAACCGT
>CBFIET010000006.1:0-7779 GCA_965661685.1 Planctomycetota bacterium | reverse complement strand
GCCCTGGTTTTGACCGGTCTGATCGTGCTGATCGGATTCGGATTGATGATGTTCTTCGGAGATGATTCCGGAGGCCCAACCCTGCCGAGCGGCGTCTCCACCGAGAGAGATTCTGGCACGGGCGATGAGGGTGCCTCCATCAATCGCCTTCCTGCCAGGGAGATCCTGACCGCCAGCATCACTGGAATCGTACGGGACGATGCGGGAGCGCCGTTGCCCGGAGTCAATGTTTCCGTCTCGAAACTGGAGGGGGGCAGCAGTATTTCCGCTGCCAACCTGCTCTCCCAGCTGCAGAGCAGTGATGGACGCTTCAGGTTCGATGATCTGGAAGCGGGCCTTTACCGCTTTCAGGCGAGCCTCAGTGGTTATCAGAGCCAGAAGGTAGATGTCACCCTCATCGATGGAGTCAATCCGGATGAGGTGGTGTTGGTTCTGACCTCGGGGCTGACCATCAGTGGCAGCGTCTTCGGTCCACTGGGCAAGCCGATTCCAGGTGCGCAGATCGCCGCATTCGTCGAGCGAGTTGAACAGGAAGCACCGCTGCAGAAGCGATTGCAGGTTCTTCTCGAACTGCAGGAGATGCAGGAAGAGAACGGAATCGTCGCGGTCTCGGATGCCTCCGGAAACTACCAGATCGCCGGCCTCGAAAACCTCGCATACCGACTCCAATCCGTAGTGGGTGGCTTCTCTCCACAGGAGAAGCGGTACATCAGTGCTGGCAGTACTGGCGTCAACTTCAACCTGGAGGTGGGAGGCGTTCTCTCCGGTACGGTGCAGGATCCCGGTGGAGTTGCGATTCCCGATGCGATGGTCGAGGTGTTCCGCGAGACGGGAACCCAGGACATCATCGAGATCATCCAGGAGAGAGCGATGCCTCCGCTGGCCTCGCTGGAGACGGACGGAAGCGGCTTCTTCCAGTTTGACCAGCTCGGTGCCGGTAGTAAGTACCGCCTTGTCGTCCGTGCCTCCGGCTTCCAGCCGAGGCAGTACGGGGACCTGGTCGTGGAATCTGGAGCGAGCGAAAGAGTCGATGTGATCCTCGAACCTGGCGCCAGGATTCAGGGGACCGTTTACGATCCTCTCGGATCGCCTCTGGAGGGTGCCCGTTGCAAGGTGAACCCGATGGGCAGTCGCACCGAAGGCCCACCCATCGATCTGACTGACGCTGGAATCTTGACCGATGCGGACGGTTCCTTCGTCTTCGATACCCTCGAAGAAACCGATTACCGCCTGATCGTCAGTTCGCCCCAGTATGCAACCTATCAGGAGTTGAGAATCCAGCCCGGTGACGATTCGCTGAGCATCCAGTTGACCGATGGTGCGGCTGTCAGCGGTAGTGTCCTCGACGCAGAGACGAGCGCTCCCATCTCCGGAGCGGTGGTCACGGTCAATGATGTTGCCGATGTGAAGAAAACGGCGGTGACGGACGGCAACGGACGCTACTACATCCGTGGAATCACCGAACAAAGACGACCCATCGCCTATGTCAGCGTCACCGCAACCGGTTTCATGCGATCTGGCAATGTCCAGGTAGGGGTGACCGAAGGTGCCGAGACCACCGGGCAAGACTTCTTCCTGGAGCGCAACGGAGTGGTCCGTGGTGTCGTGATGGATGCCAACGGAAAGCCGCTGCAGGGAATTTCCGTCAGTGCTCGTAAGCAACATTCCGAGCAAAATCCGGTGATGGTCAACGCAGCACCGGCAGTCGTCAGTAATGCAGACGGTAGTTTTGAAGTGGTCGAGGTCTCTCCCGGAACCGGTCTGTTCCTGGAAGGATCTCACTCGCTGTACTTGACGACCCCATCCGATTCCTTCGACCTCACCGCCGGAGGCCAGGTCGACGATTTGGTCCTGGTCATGAAAATTGGCGGCTCCATCAGTGGAGTGGTGATCGACGAGGTGGGCACTCCCATCGAGGGTGCTGTCGTCGCAGTCAGAGACAACTGGTTCGGTGAAGTGAATCCGGAATCGTTACCCAACAAGAGTTACTCCGATGCCGCAGGGAACTGGAGCATTCGTAGTCTTCCCGATGGAGACCATACCTTGATCTGTTCCGTTCCTGGTTACCTGTTGATCGAGAGATCGGGAGTGTCGGTCATGGAAGGACACGATCGCCCGAATATCGAGTTGCAGATGGTTCGAGGAGCAGTACTCGAAGGGATGGTGACGGAACTGGATGGTACCCCCATCGAGGGGGCTCGCCTCATCGCCATCGATACCAGTGACGGTCTCCGGAAGGTGAACAGATCCTCCGATCTCACCGGTCATTTTCATTTTGACGAACTCGGTAGATATCCAGTCGACCTGATCGTCGAGAAGAAGGGGTTCGCCGATATCCGTCTCTTCGAGGTGGCTGTCGATGTGGCTCCGATCACGGTGCAGATGGAGGCACTGGGAGGAATACGTGGAACCGTCATCGATGAATCGGGAGTACCACTGAGAGCCTACAGCGTCTCCCCGCGGATCATCGAAGGAGACCGCGAGGTCACGAGAGTTCCCGCCCGTACCTTCCAGTCCGATGATGGATCATTTTCATACGATGGCCTTCAGCCGGGCCTCTACAACGTGATCATCGGAGCACCCGGATTTGCCCAGGAGATCATCGAGAATGTCTCGGTTCGATCGAATCAGTGGGCCGAGCTTCCGACGGTGATCCTCGGACAGGGAGGCCGTGTACTGGGCAGGGTAATCGATGCTCAGACCAATCAACCGGTTGCGGGGGCGAAGGTCACCGTGGTCGGTGGCAATCGTAACTTCCTCAACAGTTCGCTGAGAGGTTCGGGGAGTGGCCGTCGTGATCAGAGTCTGACCGGAGCAGATGGTTTCTTCGAGTTCATCGAACTCTCGGTACCCTCGGTGCAACTCAAGATCGAACACAGGGCGTACATCACCGTGACTGTCAACGATGTGACCAGCGGTACGGCGGATCTTGTTGTCGCCATCGGAGCGGGAGGAATCATCGAGGGACGGATCCTCGATCTCGAGGGCAACTCGCTGGCGGGGACCCAGGTACTTCTCTCCGGTGGAGCCAAGGGAACCGATGCCCGGGTCCAGAGTGATCGAAAGGGCTTCTTCTCCTTCCCCGGATTGCCGAGGGGACAGTACACCGTACGCGTGACCAATTTCGGTCGAGGGGACGGCTCTCGTAACGACCTCAAGAATGCGCCCACCATCGAGGTCTTCGTCGAAGAGGGAACCACCGAGTTCCTGGAGGTCGAAATCGAGCCGTAAGAGTCGTGATTTCAAATCGAGTACCCCATCCGGGGCACGCTCATGGACCAATCGAGGTGATCGCACTTCAAGTCCAGGAGCGTGCCCCGGATTCGCATCCAGGACTGATCCGTAAATGAAGTGATATAAGTAAGTTATGAAGTGTGTAGATTGTCTTCGATGGCAAGGGGAGAATGGCATCTTCTTTGCTACGTCTCCGGTGGAGCGGGGAGAAACCCCGCTATTTCCAGGAAGGGAACTCTGGAATGAACAACTCGAAATCTGCAACGAGCCGGAGCCCTGGGCGCAACCGAGCCCAACACCTCCCCGGAATCTCCACCAGGAGACTTCTGGCCCTCGTGACGATGGGTCTAGCCCTGACCTTGATCGTCGTGCCTGGGGTTCCGGACCTTTTCGCATCCGCCCTCCCATCTGCCCTCCCCTCCGCTGCCGATGAGCCACCCGCTGCACCGGCGACGGAGGCAGTTGCGGATGAGCCACAGAAACAACTGGCCGATAAGATATCGGGATGGATCAAGGATCTAGGCTCCGACTCCTGGTCGACTCGCCAGCGGGCTCGCAAGGCGCTGGAAAAGGTGGGGGAAGAGGCTCGTTCCTCCCTTGCCGTGGCCCTCAAGAGTGACGACCCGGAGATCCAGGAGCACGCGAAGGAACTGCTCGCGACCCTTGATTTGAAGAAGAAGCGTCCCGCCCCGGCCACCATCCTCACCGGTCCTGCCGGCAACGAGGAGCTGGAAAAGCAGGTGCAGAGAATGATCGAGGAGATCAACCGAGATCTGGGTCGATGGTCCACACCGTTCGGTGGGTTCCCCACCTTTCCCGATCCAAGGAATCGCCCTGCCCTTGGCCGAAATTTCATCGGCCCGCACGGTGTGTCCTTTGGCGGTGAAGAGGATCGTGGTTGGAGCCAATCGACAGAGATTCGCTTCTCCAGAGATGGGCAGATCGTCATGGAGAGTCGCAGTTCCTCCAGTTCGTGCTCCATCGAACCGCTGGGAGTGTTGCTGGAAGAGTGTCCGGAGATCCTCACGATTCATCTCCCATCTCTGAAAGATCAGGGAGTGTTGCTCGCAGGTGTTCGTGATGGCAGCCCTGCTCACCAGGCAGGTTTGAGGCAGCACGATATCTTGCTGAGTATCGGTGACCAGCCGGTGAAGTCGTTGAAGGACGCTCGCAACCTGTTGATGAACAAGAGTATTGAAACCCTCGTTGGCCCCGTGAGAGTTCTCAGAGCGGGTCAACGGATCGAAGTGAAAAAACCAACAACGAATCGGTGAGAACCCTCACCGATTTTGAATACCCTCGATTAGGAGAAGTGATGATGAAGCCCGCATATCTTGGATTCTTGCTACTGATCTGTGGATTCGTGCTTCCGGCATGTATCCACGTGCATCCCGGCAAGGCCGCTTTCGCCGATGAGCATGGAGTCACCGATGGACACCGCAGCGATGAGAGGCGAGGCAATCCTGGAACCGAGGAATTGATCAATCGCCTGGAGGATCTCCAGCGTGAGATCGAAATGGTGGAACGTGAACTGGAAGAGATGACCCGGGTACACCAGCCACGGAGAGGCGATGACGAGGGTCCACGCTCCTCTGGTCGATCCCAGGAGGGCTGTCCAGCCTGTGCAGGGAGTCAGTCAAAGCCGGGCCACGGTGACATGATGATGGGCCGCACCGGGATGCCGGGTGGCGGTGGCATGATGATGGGCCGCACCGGAATGCCGGGCCACGGTGACATGATGATGGACCGCACCGGGATGCCGGGCCACGGCGACATGGTGATGGGTCGCACCGGAATGCCGAGCCACGGTGACATGGTGATGGGCCGCACCGGAATGCCGGGCCACGGTGGCATGATGATGGGTCGCACCGGGATGCCGGGTGGCGTCAATTTGAAGATGATCTGCGCTGGTGATTCCAGTTGCGGCGGCGATTCAAACTGCGGTGATGATTCCAGATGTGCTGACAAGGGTGCACAGGATTGCCCCTTCAGCGGTTCGTCCTCTTGCAAAGGAGACAGCTGCAAAGGAGACAGCTGCAAAGGAGACAGTTGCAAAGGAGACAGTTGCAAAGGAGACAGCTGCAAAGGAGACGACTGCAACCGGCATGATGAGGGTGACTGTTGCGGTGACGGCGACGGTTGCTGCGACGGCGATGATCGTGGTCACCAGGGAGTGCGCTGGTACGACAACGACTCCTCTGGATCCGATTCCCATCAATATCGAGCCATCCGGCTCGGAGACGTTCATTCCTTCGAGTTTGAAGGGGAAGAGCCGCAAGGATTTGTGTTTCATGCCGATGGCGAGATGCCGGAGCAGCTTCCCGCTGAAGTCCGTCGCATGATCGAGGAATCAGGCCACGAGATGCGCTTCGGTGGGGCTGCCCCCGGCGGCGTGGTTGTTCTTCATGGTGGCGAGCATGGCGAAGAGGGAAATTCTGAGCACGGCGATGGTCGTCGTACCGTCAAGAAGATGATGATCCTGGGAGATCACCCGCTCGGAGATGAATCTTCCGAGATGAAATTCGAGTTCGATCTTTCCGGAGAGGTTCCCGATGGTTTGCCGATAGAAATCCGTCGCAGGATCGAGAAGCGCATCTCGGAAGATGAAGGAGGAGATCGGGAAATCGAAATCCATGTGGAAGTGGCTGGAGATTCACCGGAGGGACTTCCTGCGGGGATTCGTGAACTGATCCGGAAGCAACTCGCGGGGCATGAAGATGGAGCCGGCGAGATCGAGATCCATGTCGAAATGGATGGCGAACTGCCGGACGATTTACCCGTGGAGATTCGCGGATTGATCAAGGATCTCGAAGTCTTCAAGGATGATGTATCAGGCAAGAAAAAAGCTGCGAACAAGAAGAAGGCCGCCAGTAAGAAGCAGGCTGCGAACAAGAAGAAGGCCGCCAGTAAGAAGAAGGCTGCGAGCAAGAAGAAGGCCGGCAACAAGAAGAAGGCTGGCAACAAGAAGAAGGCTGGCAACAAGAAGAAGGACAAGGATCCGAAAGCCTCCAGAGAAGCTGCGGATCCCTCTGCCGAGACGATCCTCACCTGGAACGGCAAGGTGGTCCTCTAACTCGAGACTAGGATCGGAAGCCCCCCTTCGATGGGAGCGTCGTGCGATACGCGGGTCCCGCACGCACCTCCTGGGGCACCGATTCAGGTGCCCCCTCCCGGATGGTCCGGGAGGGGGTTTCAGTTTTCAGGGGACGCCTTTCTTTCAGGAGACTCCTTCTTTCAGGGGACTCCTTCTCCCTACCAGAACTTCGCTTTGCACGATGATCGGAACCGTACCGATTGTGTTCTCCCCATCTATTTCAGGATAGGTGGGTCCGCTTCTCTCTTTTCTCGGCCCTGGTTCGCCCATCGTTGAATTCTGTAAGTTGTTGTTATGGCTACGGTTCTGGGAATGACGTTGGCGCGTCACGATCGATGACGATATCCTTTGCCCCGAAGATTTGATTTTTTTCCCGATTTGCCTAAAGTTGAGCCGGTACGATTCCGAAGAAGTCCTTGGGAGCAGGCTGCACTTTTATCTGGCCTGTGACCGAAGGGCGGGATTTCGAGGAATCCCACCCGGAGTCGTAAATCCTCGGAGGGAAGAGGGGTTTTCCCATGGTGACAACTGGAGTGGATGGAATTGGCGGCGTTGGCGGTGTCGGCGACTCGGATCGTCCGGAAGGTCCGAAAGGTCCGGATGGTGCAGAAGAGACCTCCAAGACCGATGGCGTCGACAGCAACGTCGAATCCGAAGGTGGCGGTATCGAACCGAACTCTCCGGATCAGATCGAGTCGGGTGGAGAGCATGCCCGGTACCTCGACATGATTCGCCAGCAACTTGGGGCGGGAGGCGCGGATGTCGCTGAAACAGTCGAGGGGAGTCAAATCTCCCGGATCGCCAAGGAGGGACTGAGCAGCGTCGATGACGCCAAGATCGGTCAGATGATCGATAGAATCCTCGAAGAGGGGATCTAGAGTCGATCGAGAACTCCTACAATTTGCAGAAACTCGCCTCCGGACATTCTTTGTTCGGGGGCGATTTTTGTAGCGGATGAAGTAGCGTTTCCCCCTCATGGCATTGCTCCCATCCCCGCCAGGGCATAGAAAATGGACTGCACCAGGGAGAGATCTCAATTCAGAAATGAGGAGAAGAGATGAATGAGGAGACGACTGCGGAGACGGAAACCGATCCGATCCCGACCGAAGACCTGATCACCATCGACGATTTTGCCCGGGTCCAGCTGAGAACCGCCCGGGTTCTGGAGGTGGAACCGCATCCCAAGGCGGATCGACTGTGGTTGCTGACCATCGACGGCGGAGATGAGAAGAGACAGATCGTTGCCGGAGTGCGTGCGCACTACACCCGAGATGAGCTACTTGGCCGCACGATCATGGTGGTGTGGAACCTGCAACCGGCAACGATTCGCGGCGTGGAGTCGCGAGGAATGCTGCTTGCGGTGGAGGATCAAGGAGTGGTCCGGCTGATCGGCCCGGATGGTCAGGTTGCGCCAGGATCCCAGGCACACTGAAGGAGTTCTAGAAATCGTG
>CBFIET010000005.1:0-4940 GCA_965661685.1 Planctomycetota bacterium | reverse complement strand
GGGATCTTCGGCATGCTCGTAGAGGTTGCAGGAAACCCCGAAAGAACTCTCGTGATCGAGTCTTTTCTCGAGCAGGAGAGTGAAACCACTCGCCTCCTGTCGGGTCACCAGAAACTGATCGTCCAGCGGATCCGCTGGAGTTCCCCCGTCATCCAGATCACCGAAATCCTTAGAATTGAAGAGGACCTCTCCCTGCAGCAGGTACCCCCCTTCGCTCAAGTCATCGTGGGAGGTGAAGGTCACATCGACACCGTGCACGGCATGGTCCACCGAATGGATGTCTTCCTCACCAACTCCGAAAACCCGCGAGGGAGAATGCAGGTAACTGGTCCCTACCTCGAGTTCTTTCCCCGAACCGACATCGAAGTGGGCGGAGAGTCGCGCATTCATCGCAAAGTCCTCGAACGCCCTGCTGGGAGCGGCATGGGAATCGAATTCTTCATGTTCATGGTGGCCAGCGGCGGGGCCCAGGATGCCATGCAAATCACTATCGACCTGCTGGCAGATCCCCACTGTTCCCTCCAGCATGGTGGTGGTTCCCGACAGATGCTCCCAGTGCAACTCGGCACCGGTGCCCCGCACCGTTCCCCCGATGTACTCCTGCAATACCGATGGTTTGTCGAGGGTGGCGTGTTCCCCGTCGTGAATCGCACTGAACTGGCCAAAGTCGAGATTGAAACGACCCGTCTTGATGAAGACATCGGGCGCGATCCAGTCGTTCGCCACCATGAACGCTTCTTCCAGTTCGATCTGCTCCTCGTCGAAGAAGATGATTCCCGTGAATTCGTATCCATCCTCGACCTCTCCGAACAGGCCCAGTTCCGCTCCTCGCAACTTGAAGCCATCGGCACCCGCTTCGGGGCCAGATCCATCACCCCAACTCACCACGAAATCTCCGAGAAAGCTCATCGTCGGATTGAAGGGGTGGCCACCGCCGGACAGATTATCGGCGCCATCGGACTGGTCGTGGGAATCACCTGAAGGCAAGGGATGGGCCACTGCCATGGCGGCTACCAGCAACGAACTCGCAACGAAGAAACTGAAGAAGAAAGAACGGCACATCGGAACTCCAACCGGTTACTTGATCGATTCCAGGAGATGAAAGGGATGCAATCTCGGCGTCCCAGGAGATCACCTGGCAGCCTCCTGATGAATCATCGGAACGGTTGAGACGGTCCTCCGATCGAACTGACCACTCAGGCCAGAGTACCGGAGATGAGACCCGCCGCCGTGGAGATGAGACATCGCAACTGCGTCAGGTGTGGCACCACCGATCGCGCCGTAACCCCGTTACGAGCGCAGACTGCGTGGTGCCGTGGAAGGCGAGATGGGAGGAGCCCTGACCCTGTGGTCTCCACCGATCCACAGCAGCATCGCAGTGACGGAGGGAGGGGAGCAGATCCCCTGCATCTCCTTCACCGGCAGCGTCGAGGGGAACTCGATCTGCGTCAGTGCAAATGAACCGAGCAGGGAACACAACTCGCAGGGGGACTCAACAGGTTGGTCAGGCTCTTCAGGAGTTGTTGATTCGGCACCGGTCGTCGCTGGATGGTGAGAGCACGACCCGTGATGGGAAGCGGCGGTTGCGTCGCTGGAGACGAACTGCTGATCAAGGTGAGAAACCAGATGCCAGCTGGGCAAGAAGGTGAAGGTGAACAGGGACAGCAATACTGCCGCAGCGGAGATGCAGCGCCAGTGGGTGCCGTGGGAATACGATCCCCTTTCAGCAGCAGTCTCGACGTCGACCATCACTGCTCCGGCCCCCTCTTCCAGCTCGACCCACCCGTTTGGTTCGCTGCGATACTAGCCCTCGTCCGCCTCACCACCAAGACAAAACGCCACCGAGCCCACACAGCACGTGAGCCCACACAGCAAGTGAGCCCGCATCCCACCGGAACACGGGCTCACCCAGTCACAATCGGAACATCAACGGCTTCAGGACAGATCGAAACGATCGAGGTCCATCACCTTGCTCCATGCGGCTGCGAAATCGTTGACGAACTTGCCGTCGGCATCGTCGCAGGCATAGACCTCGGCGATGGCTCGCAACTGCGAGTTGGATCCGAAGATCAGGTCGACCGCAGAGCCGCGCCACTTCACCTCGCCACCGGAGCGATCGACTCCTTCGTAGAGATGGTCGCACTTGTCCGACTTCTGCCAGCGTGTACCGATGTCGAGGAGGTTGACGAAGAAATCGTTGGTCAAGGTACCCGGCTTCGAGGTGAAGACACCGAAGTCGGCCTGGCCGACGTTGGCGTTCAGCACTCGCATCCCCCCCACCAGTGCCGTCATCTCCGGCGCAGTCAGGTTCAGCATCTGCGCCCGATCCACCAGTAGTTCCTCGGAACTGCGATGATTGTCAGCGGCGTAGTAGTTGCGGAAGCCATCGGAAGTCGGCTCGAGAACCGCAAATGAATCCACGTCGGTTTGCTCCTGGGACGCATCGGTGCGGCCCGGGGTGAAGGCAACCTCGACCTGGTGGCCACCGTTGCTGGCTGCCTGCTCCACCGCCACACAGCCGGCGAGCACGATCAGATCCGCCATAGATACTTTCTTGCCCGAGTTCTGGGAAGTGTTGAAGTCGTCCTGGATCCCCTCCAGCACCGGCAATACCTCTGCCAGTTGGGTCGGATTGTTCGCCTCCCAGTACTTCTGCGGTGCCAGACAGATACGCGCTCCGTTGGCACCTCCACGCTTGTCGGTGCCGCGGAAGGTGGCCGCCGACGCCCAGGCGGTGGCAACCATCTGGGGGATCGAAAGGCCACAGCCGACCAGTTTCTCCTTGAGGGTAGCAATCTGTGCGGCACCGATCACCTCGTCGGGATTGACCTGCGGAACGGGGTCCTGCCACAGTTGCGCCTCGGCGGGTACCTGCGATCCGAGACAACGGGTCACTGGACCCATGTCGCGGTGAGTCATCTTGTACCAGGCCCTGGCGAAGGCATCGGCAAAGGCATCGATATCATCATGGAAACGGCGCGAGATCGGCCCGTAGGTCGGATCTTCCCGAAGGGCCAGATCGGTGGTGAACATCACCGGTGCGTGACGCTTCGAGGAATCGTGCGCATCGGGCACAGTGCCATCTGCATCGGCGCTGGAGGGTGTCCACTGCGTGGCTCCGGCAGGACTCTTGGTCTGCTTCCACTCGTAGCCGAACAGGTTCTCGAAGAAGTTGTTATCCCACTGCACCGGGTTGGTGGTCCAGGCACCCTCGAGACCGCTGGTGATGGTGTCCACGCCCTTGCCGCTGCCGTAACTGTTCTTCCAGCCGAAGCCCTGCTCTTCGAGGGTGGCCCCTTCCGGCTCGGGCCCGACGTGCTGATCGGCATCGGCGGCCCCATGTGCTTTTCCAAAGGTGTGCCCGCCGGCGATGAGAGCGACCGTCTCCTCGTCATTCATCGCCATGCGACCGAAGGTCTCGCGGATATCCTTCGCCGCAGCGATGGGATTGGGGTTGCCGTTGGGTCCCTCGGGATTGACGTAGATCAATCCCATCTGTACCGCTCCGAGGTTTCCCTCCAGTTCCCGGTCACCACTGTATCGCTTGTCGTCGAGCCACTCCGTCTCGGAGCCCCAGTAGATGTCCTCTTCCGGTTCCCACACATCCTCACGACCGCCGGCGAAGCCAAAGGTCTTGAATCCCATCGACTCCAGCGCGCAGTTGCCGGTGAACACCATCAGGTCTGCCCACGAGAGTTTGCGACCGTACTTCTGCTTGATGGGCCACAGCAACGCTCTCGCCTTGTCGAGGTTGGCGTTGTCGGGCCAGCTGTTGAGAGGAGCGAAGCGAAGGGTGCCTGAACCCGCTCCGCCGCGGCCATCGCCGATGCGATAGGTTCCAGCGCTGTGCCACGCCATGCGGATGAAGAGAGGTCCGTAATGACCGTAATCTGCCGGCCACCACTCCTGGGAGGTGGTCATCACCTCCTCGATCTCCTTCTTCAACTGGTTCAGATCGACACCCTGAAACTCTTGCGCATAGTTGAAGTCCTGCCCCATCGGATCGGAGTGGGGAGAGTTCTGATTGAGAACCTTCAGGTTCAGCTGGTTGGGCCACCAGTGCTGGTTCGAATTGGATCCGACAGCATTGTGCTTGCCAGCTCCTCCCAGTGCGGGGCACTTGCTAATATCCTCCATGATTACCTCTCATCTTCATCGCTCATCGGTGTCCCGAGAACCGTTTCATGTCCACTCCACAGTGCCACTCTGCGTTCCTGCAAGAAGGTGGCATCGATCTTTCCGACACGTCGGAGATCGAGGGAGAAATCAATTGTAAGGGGATGGGGAATCCATCGGGGAGCAGTGTACCGAGGAGCGTCGGGGTCGTCGAGACGTTTCAGTCGACCTCGGGGCCGGAGGTGGCGTCGCTGGATCCAGCGATCTCGCCGGCGGATCGGGGCTTTTCAGTCCTGCACAGCCAGCCGGTCACTGCCCCCACCAGCATCGCCGCTCCCCCGCCCAGCAGGGCGAAGGGAATCGCCGTCAACTCACGCATATCGCCACTGCCGGCGAGTGCTGCCATTGCGCCACTGATGGCACCGACCAGGGCGCTGGCCCCCATCGACATCAGCACCCCACGGCGACGGATCGCAACGATGGTGACGATGGTGACCGTTGCCGCCAGCAGCAATGCAGGGATGGAAGGGTAATAGTTGAAGGAGGCGAGCATTTCGACCGGCAGATACGATTCCAGTGGACCTCCCCCGGCGATTCCCGTGCAACTCGCATGACCCCGACACCGCTCCGATGATGATCGATGGGCCAACTCCAGCCAACCGGAAACTGGCGGGGAGACCGACGTGAGGTCTGTGCCGCCTGTGGCCCTGGCGACCACTCGGTACTGTCCCACCGACCTCTGCCGGTGTATATCCCATGGGAACAGATCCAGTCGATATGCAACGCAGGAGGCAGGCAAGTGCAGGACATCGTCGTCGATCAAC
>CBFIET010000004.1:0-11291 GCA_965661685.1 Planctomycetota bacterium | reverse complement strand
CCCCTCCTTGTCCGGCCATTACTGTCTTTGAAGGCAGCCAGAACCTCCACCGTGATTCCGACGGGGTACTTTCCATCTTCATCCAGATCTACGGTGACGGTGGTCTGTACATTTCTCTTGTGTAACTTTTGCTGGAAATAGGACTTCTGGGAC
This sequence comes from Planctomycetota bacterium, assembly GCA_965661685.1. Taxonomy (GTDB): domain Bacteria; phylum Planctomycetota; class UBA8108; order UBA1146; family UBA1146; genus QNYK01. The sequence goes on along the minus strand of CBFIET010000004.1, from coordinate 11,138 downwards.
CCATCGACCGAGACACAGCCGGACCGATCGATCTCTTTCAATCGAATGCGGGACACTCCGTCAGGAAGTTCGATGCGAATCTGATTGGTTTCACCGGGAACCCAGTTCACCTTTGTTCCCCTCTTCAGTGCGTTGATCAGCAGATCAGTGGGAACTTCCAGGAGGCCATCGATCTGACGGCCGATCTGCGAATCTCCTGCCCTGGTCCAATCCTTGCCATCTGCAACGACGACTTTACTTCCGAACAGGTATGCCTCTTCCTCTGGTAAGTGCATCAACTTACCTCGCACGTATCCACGGGTTCGCATCATGCACTTCACCTCTTCGATGGAGTGATCTCCCGATTGGGAGAGACCTGCAATGACCCCGAGGTAGGAGCTGTAGCCACTTTCCTGGGCCATCTTCATCAGATTCTGGGTTGCCCTGGCGAGAGCCTTGCGTGGGTTCTCCTGTGCTGATCCCGGCGAGGAGCAGATCAAGAAGATAGAAATCACCATTCCAACGATGGTGCTGCGAATCAATCTGGAGTTGGTCCTTGTCATGGTTTCGGTCATCTTGCGCCTCCTTTCAAAGGGTAGGGCTATTCCTTGAATCCCGATTTCGACCTCGATGGGTCATACAATTCTGAAATTTTCGGAAATCGTGGCCCTACCCGCTGAAAGAGACGCAGTGGAGCCTGAACGCCCCCTCTACGAGGTCCAAATCGTTGAGATTGTAATGAAGAAATTGAGCGGGAATGCGAGGCTCCAGGAACGGCACCGTCAACTGCTGGAGGCTCTACTTCAGGAGGGACCTGACCGCTCCTGGAAGGGAGAACTCCTTCACCTCGGCATCGGTATCAAACTTGTAATCATAGGTGAACACGATGTGCTCCACACCGTCGGAGAAGGCCGCATCCCCTGTCTGCGTCTTCCCCTGATCATCTCGCCGGCCGATCAACACCGTCATCAGGAGTGACGTCGGCAGCCTGGTTTCCTTGTTCAGCCCTACCTCGATATTGCAGCGCGCCCGGGTCCTGTCCACACTGGCCAGGAACTTGGTGATGCTTCACGAGAAGCCACCGAGTAATCCCGAGTTCTGTATTCCATTGAAATACTCCACTGCCATCTTCTCATCAACTTCGACCTTGATCCGTTCGTACGAGGTGATCTTTTTCTGCTCCTCGACCACCGCCGTACCACCCTTCGGATCCTCCAGGGGATCCATCGGATCGACGTAATCGGGGTCGTTGAGGTCGATCACCACCGCCGGCTCGATCCACTCCACCTTTCTGGCCCGGGTAGCAGCGGTCAACAGCAGCCGCGAAGGGAAGTGGATGATCCTGTCGAACCGATTTCCTGCAGGCGAGTCTCTTAGCGGAATCCAGTTCTTGGCGACACGGATCGCACCCTTCTTGGGATTTCGATAAACCTCGAGTTCCTCCACAAACATCAGATCTCCACGAACCTGTCCTCGATGATCCTCGTAGACCTGATGCATCCAAACCTCATGATCCCCGGTCCTGGAAAGCCCACCCTTGGCGAGGCATTCCATCTCGTATCCACTCTTGCGGGAATGGGCATCGAATCTGCTCATCGCTTCCCGAAGTGCTCGGCCAGGATCGGGAGCAGCAACAGCTTTCTCGTGCTGATCATCATCGAGGAGCAGCGTCGTCGAGGCGGAAATCGTGGAAGGGGATGCGAATGCAACCGGTTGGAGGATGGGGCAGAGGCAGATGAGGGTGATGAAAATCGACGAGCAGCCGACCGAGATCGCTGAAGTCGCTAGAGAACTCTTCATGTGCCACCCTCTCCTCAAATCAACCCACCCCCATCTCAACGATTAGATGGTACGGATCAAGGAAAAAAGGGCGCTGTAGGCCACCATGCGCCAGGAAGTATCGGCACTACCACGCAGCAAGTGAGGAGCATCCTCCTCTACAATCCGGATCCTATCAGCGAGAATTGTCGAGACTGGAGTACCAGCGATCGCCAGGACCAGATCTGCCGCTGAACAACTGACCTGCAGTGGCTGAGTCGAGATCGAGTAGATCGATGAGCGATACCCGCGCCCTGGCTCGGTGCGAGATGGCCCTCAACAAGTTGATCCGGGCGTCGAAGCGCTGCTCGGCGATTCTCAATCGAGCTCCATCTCCCTCTCCCGGTGTAACCGCAGCAAGCTTTGCAGCGGCCTCCTCGATGTGCGGGATCACCTCCTCCTCCAGTTCCCTGATGGTCTGGAGGCTGGTCTGTAATCGAGCACGAGCGACGGCGATCTCATCCTCGATGGCTCGCCTGGCCAGCAACTTACGAGCCCGAGCGACTCCGAGCCGATGTTGCGCCTCGTGGATCTGACGATTCGCTGGCTGTTGCCCCAACGGGATCTCCACACCGAGGGTGAAGGTCCACGACTCTTCTCGACCCGAGGATCCAGCCACGGGAGCGTCGGGGTCATAGCTGGTTCTCGCCCCGAGCACCAGATCGGGCCAGGAACCTCCCTGCTGTTGATCGAGTTGCGCCGAGGCCAGAGTCAGTTCCTGGTCCGCCAGGATCTCCCGCGGGTGCATCCGTCGTTCAGGAAACAGATCTACATCCTGAAAACGTGCATCCCCTGGCTCCAGAGCGCGCGGCAACACCGCTCCACGGTTCCTGCCGAGCAATCCGTTGATGCGGGTACGAGTGCGAATTTCTTCCTGCTGGTATCCTTGCAATCGGTCAGACCAGCGAGCCGTCAGCGATGCGAGTTGAATCGAGCGAGTCACGTGCACCGCTTCGTCATCCTTCGATGCAGGTTCTCCTTCTAGACTCAAGAGTGCGCTGGAGGTGAGATCCGTCGCTTGCTGTAGAAACCACAGTTCCGACCACTCTTCCCTCAGCAACCTGACCATCTTGCTCTCCGACTCCCTCAGCCGAACGGTTCGAACGATGCCATGGGAGCGGGAGTTTTGCTGGCGCTGTTCCCCCTCGAAGAGGCTCGCAGGCCGCCAGTCGATGGAGAGGGAGCGATCGGGGAATGAGGAGGACCCGGCGGACAGAACCCGGTCCAGTCCGGCACTATCATCGATTCGTGCACCACTCACCCACGGCTGGCGACGACTCTCTTCCTCACGGTTCTGCTCCCTCAACAGTTCCAGGGCTGGATTTTTCGCCAGCAAGAACTGCTCCAGATCGAGGAGGCTGTCATCGACACCGATTCCATCGGAGGAAGCACCGGTACGACTCGTTTCGGTACTCGTGGAGCGATCGACCGCTTCATCCGGCTCACCGGAGAAATACCCCCACAGTCCACAGCCCGGCAGGAACAACAGGGAAAAGGAAGTGACGAGGAATAGAAACCCCCGTCGGGGATGGCACCCACCACCACCGCGGAAAAAACGCTGATATGCAGTCGCTGGTCCGATCTCCATCATGACTCCCCTCGTCCCCCGCAGGGGTTCCCCTGCTGGATCCTACATCCGGGAAGGAGACAAGTCCCCCGACACCTTTTCGGGTTTTTCGATTCGGGAGGGGACTCCACCGCACCGGAAAGCCGGTGCCGGTCGCTACGACTCCCGCTGGAATCGGCCCCTTCTGCCGCTACCCTACGGGGAGAGACGGAGATCACCGGAGGACAATTGACCCGACTGAGAAGACATCGACATCTCTCCGAGGCGGAGGGCGCACGGGAGGCCAGGCTACAGCAACTGCAGGAAGCAGGTAGCTGGAACCAGCTGTTCGAGCGTCAGGGAGACCTGTGGTTGGAGGTTGGAACCGGCAAGGACACTCACCTGATGGAACGATCGATCCAGCATCCGAAGGATCTTCACATCGGCATCGAGTACTGCCGCAAGAAATTCGAGCTGACGCTGCGAAAGGCGCAGGCTCTCGGCTGCGGTGCAAATCTTCGACTGGTCCACGCCAATGCCTTCGACGCCATCGATCCAGTATTCCCTGACCGATCCCTTGCTGGCGGATACATCCTGTTCCCGGACCCCTGGCCCAAGGCCCGCCATGCTCGACGTCGACTGCTCCAGAGTTCCTTCCTGCTCCTGATCGCCAGAAAACTACAGGCGGGTGCACCCCTGGAGATCCGCACCGACGACCCCGATTATGCTCTCCAGGCACTCGAGGAACTGAAGCAGGTCGAGCCCCTCGAATATCGCACGGAACACCATGGCTGGCTGCTGGAACCACTCGATCAGGAACTTCATGTGGAAACGCTATTCGAGAAGCGGTTTCTCTCGAAGGGTCAGCCGATTCATCACTTCTACCTGAGGAAATCAGGCGATGGCCCTGCCTCCTGAACTCCCCGACCAGATCCAGCAGCAGTTGAAGAACCTGCCAGCGGAGCCGGGGGTCTACATCTTCAGCGATTCCCGCTCTCAAACGGTGTACGTCGGTAAGGCGATCAATCTGCGCACACGGGTACGCTCCTACTTCCAGTCGAGCGCAAACGACGGCAGATTCCTGTTCAGCAGGATCGTCAAACACACCGACAGCATCGATTTCATCGTCTGCAATAACGAACTCGAGGCACTTCTCCTCGAGAACAATCTGATCAAGAAACACCGTCCCCTGTACAACTTGCGGCTCAGGGACGACAAGACCTATCTGTCGTTGCGGGTCACGACGGGAGAAAAGTGGCCCCGTGTCCATCCGATTCGTCGCTGGAAGGACGATGGGCATCGCTACTTCGGCCCCTACTCTTCTTCGAAATCTGTTTACCAGCTGCTCCGCCTCATCAAGAAGTACATTCCGCTCCGAACCTGTTCCAATGCGTTTTTCGATAGCCGCCAGAGACCGTGCCTCGAACACGAGATCGGACGGTGTACCGCACCCTGCGTGGGCCTCGATGAAGAGACCTCCTACGCGAAGATGGTCGACGAGGTGCTACTTCTCTTGCGAGGAAAAGATCGCTCCCTGCTGGAACTGTTGAAGAAGAAGATGGAGGACTCGAGCCAGTCTCAGGAGTACGAGACCGCCGGTCGACTCCGAGATCAGATCGATGCCGTCAAGAAGATCATGGAGCGTCAGCACGTCGAGGAGCACAACCAGAAGGACTGCGATGTGTTCGGATTACACCGGACAAAATCAGGCGAAGACGGCTCGACGACTTCGATTCACCTGTTACTGGTACGAGATGGACGAGTGATCTCTTCGGTCACCCACACATGTCGAGACGCCGGACGATCCTCTGCGGAGATCCTGCAGTCTTTTCTCGGGCAGTACTATCACGGCGACAAGTTCGTCCCCACCGAGATCGTCGTCCCCGTACAGCCCGAGGGAGACGATCTGATCGAGAAATGGCTCACCGAAAAGGCGGGAAGAAAGGTGAGTTTCAAGGTTCCGCACCGTGGCCCGAGGGTCAGGTTACTCGAGATGGCCACTCGCAATGCAACTGTCCGGTCCGATGCCGATCGAGTGCACCTCGAGCAGCAGGAGAAGATATCCGCAACCCTTGGATCCATCCTCGGCGCGACTCGTCCGTTGCGGACCATCGAGTGCTACGACATCTCGAATATTCAGGGCTCCCTGTCCGTAGCCAGTCGTGTCTACTTCGAGGATGGAGAGGCGGATACCGAACTGTACCGCCGCTATCGCATTCGAACCGTGAAGGGTAGCGATGACTTCGCCAGCATGGCCGAGGTTCTGGAGAGAAGATTTCGCGCTTCCCCGGGGAGAGATCCTTTTCCCGACCTGGTGGTGGTCGATGGGGGCAAGGGGCAGATCTCCAGCGCGCTGAAGATTCTCGAAAAACACGCTCCCGAGGTGATCGTCTGCGGCCTGGCAAAAGCACGATCCCGCGGCGATAAACAGACGACGGAGAGGGTTTATATCCCCGGTCAGTCTGAACCGGTTCCCCTGCCAGAAGAAGATCCTGCTTCGAGACTGCTACAGAGGATTCGCGATGAGGCGCATCGCTTTGCCAACTCCTATCACAGAGAACTTCGTAGACGTAGTCAGCTGGTCAGCGGATTGGAAGAGATTCCCGGCATCGGACCACGCCGACGCCGGGCTCTTCTCAAATCAATGGGATCACTGAGAGCGATCCGCGATGCCTCGGTGGAGGATCTTGCTGCGGTCGAAGGGATGACCGCCAAGCTGGCGACTTCCCTGCACGCTTTCCTCAATTCGCCGGAAGAGCCGGACGTGGAGGAGGAAGCGCTGGAAGCCTCACTCGGCGACGAGGCAGCTGATCCCGCCACCGACGATCAGTGACGGACCAGGATCGATTCTGCTTCGTCGAGGGTCGAGACGATGGGGATCACGAGCCCTGGAACCGAATCGGCAGGTAGCGATTCCCGACTTCCGACGATGACCATGAATCCGTTGCCACGACTGACCGCTTCTGCAAGGTCCGCAATCCTTCTCAGGACCGCCGGAGGGTACTCCTGGCCCTCTGGCACGATCAGTGCCAGTTGGGTGCCAGGATGTTCCTGAACCTTGCGAGAAAGGGCCCCAAGGGCCTTCACGATGGATCTGGGGGGGACTCCCGGTGTCGCATTGATCTTTGCGATCACCATGTTCCCCGTGGCAGCCAGTTCAAGGCCACCAGAGGTCATTCCAGACAGGATATCTCTCCTTCCGCGGGCGAGCGGACATCTCAGCATTCCCTGAAATCTCCGATCTGTCCAGTTGCCGATTTGACGAGATGCGGGGGAGCGTCTTACTCTTCTCTGGAAGGAAACTGATTCGATGAGAACGATTCGCTACAGGGACACCTGTGAAATTCTGGTCTCGGAGGGACTGCTGGTCCCTGCGGATATCGAGGTCGCTCGTGCCGAGAGCGAGCGGACCGGTGAAAGCATCATCGAATGCATCCTGAGGGAAACTCCCCTCTCCGAGGCAGACCTTGCCCGCTGCCTCTGCACCCAGCACCAGTTGCCGATGGTTCCCCTCTCTCGATACCAGGTCGACCCGGAGTTGCTGACGCTACTGAAAGCGGATTTCTCCTGGGAACACGGAATCCTTCCCCTCTCCCGGATCGGCGCAGTCGTACTCGTCGCCGTCCCTGATGTTCCTCCCGCCGAGGCGATTCTTTCGTTGCGGGAGCAACTCCATGCAGAGCCATTTCTGACCATCGCCCCCATCGAGGAGATCCAGCTCGAACTGGTGCGTCGCTACGAGTTTTCCGAGGAGCAGAAGATCGAGATCGATCGTATCGTCAGAACACGCCGGCGCGGCGGAAAGCCACCTGAACGCTCCCATTCAACAACGGGAGTGTCGAGTACATCATCCCTGCTGGAAGCGCTCGATGACTCGTGGGAAAACATCTTCGAGGAAGCGGAAAAGAATATCCGGGATGAATCGGTCTAGTTGACCAGAAGGTCGAACTCGGCGATCACCGGCGTCTCGTTTGCTTCCAGTATCTTCAGCCGAATCATCTTTGCCTGCTGCGGATCGAAGAGGATCTTCTTCTTCGACCCGATGGTTGTGCCGCTGGCTATCTCCACCCAGGTGGAATCGACCTGCGCCTCGACCAGGAACTTCTGGATACGTGGATAAGGTCCCTCGTCCAGCACCACCCCTACCACCTCGCGAGGGGTTTCCAGCGTCAACTGAACCCAGCCACTCCTCGCCTCCTCTGGCCCTGCCCAGATGGTCGAGACTGATCCATCGCGGACATGATCGACGGCGAGTTCCTCTTCCCTACCGGGCCAGATGCCACTGGCTTCGATCTGGACCGTGGCCTTGAGGACCTGCGGGCCCTTGACCACCCCGATGTTGACCAGCAGATCGGGTCTCCTCGACGCCAACTGCCGGGCGGCAGCGGTGGTCACGGCACTTCTCCACAGGTACACCCTGCGGAGAGAAGGCATCCCCTCCAGCAACTGCAGGCACTCGTCAGTCACCTCGGTCCCGAACAGATTCAGTACCGTCAGTTCTGGCAAACCCGCCAGGGTCGCTACCTCATCGTCACCTACTGCAGTCTCCGAGAGATTGAGTACACGAAGTCGTGAGAATCTCCACAATCCACGGATCGACTCCGCGGTCACCGAGGTGCCCGCCAGGTCGAGTCGCGTCAGGACCGGTTCCAGTCCGGCAAGCCCCGCCACTACCTGGTCATCTGCTCCCTTGCGTAGCAGCCGAAAAACAGCCTCGTGGGAATCGTCGTTGCGGGAGATCGGTGCCACCCTGACTCCAAGATCCTGCAGGGCGGATATCGATTGTGCCACTGCGGCCTTCACCTGTGGATCCTCGACAAGGATCGGCGGCATCTCAGGAATTTGCCCCGGCGTCTTCGAGCGCGCCTGTGGCGTATCGGGAGTTCCAGGCGCTGACGACTGGTCGGGATCCTCTGCTGCCTCTGGCCAGAAGGCCCCTTCTTCGATCCACCTGGTCAACGAGGCGATCTGGTCCTCGGTGAGACGGTCCCCCTCCGGCGGCATACGATCATCATCGTCATCGGGGAGAGTGACCCGCAGTATCAGTTCACTCTCCTCGGGATCCCCTGATACGACTGTCTGAAATTCTCGATCCGCAAACACCGCTGACTTCAAATCGAGACGAAGGCCACCCTTCTGCTTGTCGGGGCCATGGCATTCGAAACAGGTCCTCGCCAGCAGAGGAAATACATCTTCCTTGAAGTGCATCGCGGCAGGATCTTCAGTCTCTTCATCCTCATCGGTCTCATGGCCATCCGCGAGAGGCTGCTCCTCGGCGCCGCTCTCCCCCGCTTCTCCGGCGAAACCGACGACCCCTGCCACCCCGGAGACACCTTTCGGCCCCTCAGCTGGCCACGGTGCACCGGCGCGAACCCACTCCACCAGGCCCCGAACTTCCTCCTCGGAGAGTCCAGCCTCCTCGGGGGGAGGCATTCGATCCTCGTCATCGTCAGACAGCAGTATCAACTCCACGATCAAACTGTTGTCGGGATCGCCAGGAACCATGACCGGCGGATCACGCTGGAGATCCTTGAGGTCATCGGCAACATCGAGGCGCAACTTCCCCTTGACCTTGTCTGGGCCGTGGCACTGGACGCAATGCTGATCGAGCGTCGCACGGACCTCTTCATGGTAGAGTTTCAGTCCCAGCTTCTCCTGGGGAGAGTCGACATCGCCTCGAGAGGCAGCGACCCCTACAAGACCATCACCAGAATCCGAGGTCGCATAGAAGACCTTTTCAAAGCCCTTTTCCAGGAACCCCTCTCCCCACTTCAACTCCCCACCGAAGTGCCCTCCCGCGGCGAGTATCGGCACGCAGATGAAGAGTGAAACCCTGTAAGCTCCGCTGGCGACCTTGCTCCCACGCGTCACCGCGATTCCGACCCCCATCGTCAACAGTGCCATCATCGTGGTACTGACACCGAGCCAACGGTGCCAGCCGAGAACCGGGTCGGGGTCACTGGGATCTGCCAGCATCCAGCCACTGGTCGAGGCGAACAGTGCCAGCAGAGCTCCTGGGATCACGAAGGGTAACGAGGCAGGACCGTTCGCCGGAATCTGCCTGCGCCGAAACAACTCTGCAGCCTCGACGACCCCTGCCCACAGCAGCAAGCCGAGTGGAAAATGCAGCAGCAACGGATGGAAGCGACCGAAGAGATCGGGAATGGCAGTGAGGTCTAGATTCACGAGTTCACCCTCCTGGGTCGACAAGCAGTTCTGATGGTCTCCGGGTAGAGTCTAATCAGGGAACCGAACTCGCTCAACGCTTAGAGGCATCTCTCAGGAGCGGAATCACCGGCACCAGCGGCAACCCGACCACATTGCTCCAGGATCCCACTACCCGGTCCACGAGGCCGCCTCCGCATTCCTGGATTCCGTATGCCCCCGCCTTGTCGTATGGCTCTCCGGTGGCGAGATATTCCTCCAGTTGATCTCCGGGCAGATCCCGAAAGTGTACGGCAGTGATCTCATGCCCCGTCTGGATGTGCCCCCCCCGACGAACGCACCAGCCGCTGATTACCTGATGGAGACTCCCCGACATCGACCTGAGCATCCGCCGAGCGTCGGCGACATCGACCGGTTTTCCGAAGATTTCCCCCTCATGGACCACCACCGTATCGCCTGCGACGACGGGCAGGTCCTGGTCCGGTACCGCTCTCGCCTTGGCGCTGGCCAGACGCTCCACCAGATCCACACCGGTTTCCCCCGGTAACGGGGATTCATCGACAAAGACGGGCAGGACCAGCGGCTCCAGACCTGCAGAGAGAAGTGCCTCCCTGCGCCTGGGCGAGGAGGAGGCGAGCAGCACCTGAGGATTCTTCATGGATGAGAGGGTCGCCCCTTCGCTTCTCCGCTGCAACCGATCACCTCCAACCTCCCTCGAGGAAAGAGAGTGGCCCTGCAGGATCAAAGATCCTGCAGGGCCACGGTCACGCATCATCAATCACTTCCTGAAGATCAGGGGCAGTTGGTGATCTGACAGTCGAGCGCGTCGGTATCGGTCGGATCCTCACCACAGTTCGGGAACGGTGCCAGCGGTGCGGCTCCTCCCGAGAACTGGTAGCTGAACATGTAGATCGCATCGGTGATGTCGACCTGACCGTTGTCGTCGCAATCGGCAGCGTCGAGACACGGAATGGCGAAACCAGAGAACAGGTACCCGAGAATCAGGATTCCGTCACCCAGGTCAACGCTTCCATCGTTGTTGGCGTTACCACGGATGAAGTCACTCGCTTCACAGATATCCGGAATGCCGTTGAGGTCATCGTCCGGCTCACCCGCTGCAATGTCGCAGCTGTCGATGGTTCCGTTGCTGTTGCAGTCTGCTCCAGCAGCGTAATCGGTGTCGCAAACGTCTTCGATTCCGTCGCCATCCACATCCGTATCACAGGGGTCGATGGTTCCGTCGCTATCGGTGTCGGTCTGACAGCTGTCGTCCTGACCGTCCATGTCGCAGTCCGATCCACCGGTGTTGTCGGCATCGCAGGCGTCGGGGATTCCGTCACCGTCGTCGTCGTCGTCACAGGCGTCGATGGTTCCATCACTATCGGTGTCGGTCTGACAGCTATCGTCCTGACCGTCCATATCACAGTCGGCGCCGCTGGTGCTATCCACGTCGCAGGCGTCGGGGATTCCGTCGCCGTCGTCGTCGTCGTCACAGGCGTCGATGGTTCCATCGCTGTCGGTATCGGTCTGACAGCTGTCGTCCTGACCGTCCAGATCGCAGTCAGATCCACCGGTGTTGTCGGCGTCGCAGGCGTCGGGGATTCCGTCGCCGTCGTCGTCGTCGTCACAG
>CBFIET010000003.1:0-60695 GCA_965661685.1 Planctomycetota bacterium | reverse complement strand
CCCTTGATGGAATCTGTCAACGATCCATCCTTCTCCGAGGCCTTCTTGCTCGCTGCCGCTCTTGTTTTCCGTGGTTTATCCGCCATCTGTTCTCCTCCATCATCCCGGACTCGCCCGACCTCCTGGTCGGGCCATTCCCCCAGGAATTCTCTCTTACCATTTCCTCTTTACTCGAAACATATCTTCAATACAGGTGCGACTCCTCATTGAGAATCGTCTTCTTCCTGTTGCGCTGCTTCTCGCGCAGCGTCCATCACACGGGGACGGCCAAGGATTCGTTGCCGGACAAACTCCGGCTCCCGATCTCCTTCTTCTCCTCCCCGCTCCAGCATCCTCCTGCGTGCTTCTTCCACATCGGAACTGGCGTTCCAAGGAATCTGCTGCAGCAGATGCAACTGCTGGGGTGTCAACTGGTCACCCTTCGAGCGAAGCCACTGCACCTGGGAGCGCGCATGCTGCGCAGGGGTTGCCCTGTAACGCTGCGACTGCATCCCCAGATCACTTCTTGTTGTGCCCCCCTGACATCCTGCGATTGCGAGCAGTCCGAGCAGTGATGCCCCGGCGAGCATGGCAGCCAATCCCCGGTTCAATTCTCGGTACACTCCTCGGTACAGTCCTCGGTACAAGAGTGACCACCTTCTCGGTGCGGCTGTAGCGCACCGGCCATCTCGTTGTCGCTGCAACGACATCACTTCTGTCTCTCTCCAGTGGCCTGATTCCGTGCCGTGCTTCACTGTGAATTTCACTGTGATTTTCACTGTGATTATCGCTGTAATCCGCAATTCAGGCTCACACATCCGCACCCGTATACCACCCCGGAAAGGGGTCCGGTGCACGCAGATCACGGAAACGCTCGGATGGAACCGGGGGACACCGGTGTCCTTCGCCATTCTGCACCGCCATGGGGTCGGTGTCAAAGCAGCGTATCGACACGATTCTTGCGGAAAAAGGAGGATCTCGGGCCGGAATCGGACCGCGGCACCAGGATCTCCGCCGAGACGGCGGCACATCCTGGCGAGGAGAACTCGGCGAAGGTGCTGACGGAGGCGCTAGAAACGCCGGGGAAAGAGGCTCGAATCTCCCCCGTAGGCGCGGGCGATGCGCAGAATCGCCTCCATCACCTGGGTCTCGATGCTCTCCAGCGTTTTCATCCCCGTCTCGGTGTCGAGTCCGATGGCGTCGTCGATCTGCTCGGAGAGATGTCCGGCAGTATCGAACAGCTGGATGATGTACTGGAGGCTCGTGGGGCAGTCGATCTGAGCGGGAATCGTCTCGATCAGTTGCTCCAGGTCACCGGCGGTGACCTTCTCGCTGTTGGCGCTGGCGGCAAGTCCGGGGCGATGGATCGCCACCGTCAAGCCTCGCAGGGGCAATCCCGATCGATTGACGATGGAGTGGGGAGTTCCGGCGGGAACCATCACTGCATTTCCAGGGGAGAGATCGATCTTCTGCTCACGCATCTGGACGAGGCCTCGCCCCTCCAGCGAGATCACCATCTCCTCCTGACTGGCGTGCTCCAGCAGGGGAGTGCTCTCCCCATCTTGTAGCGTCACCTCCCACAGCTCCAGGACACGGCTTGGAGACGAGGCTTCGGGATCGTCGAGTCGATTCCAGGGTCGGATCTTCATGGCGCACTCCCTCCGGGAGGAATTCCCTGAAGAAGTATCCGATGCCATCGTGAGATGCGGCCAGTCGGCCCATTCAGCGCGAAGGAAAAACCCCTGAAACCACCTCAGGATGGGCTCAATAGCACTTTCAGCACTCCCCGCTCCCCCGCCCTTTTCAACGCACGGTCGCCCTCTACCAGCGACATCCGCTCATCGATGAGATCGCGAGGATCGATGGAACCGTCCGCCAGCGCCGCCAGTGCCGGAGCGAAGGGCCCGCAGCGAGACCCGATCAGCTGGATCTCATCGACCACCAACGCCGATGCATCGAACTGCAACTTGCCGGCGTAGGTGCTCTTCATCACGAGGGTTCCGAGGGGCCTCAGGGCACTTCGTGCCCTCTCGAACCCCTCTGCATTACCAGTGCACTCCACCACCAGATCGAACTCCTGATCGTCGATGGCCCGGGGGTCATCGACGGTGTCGATGCCGAGGGAGTCAAGTAGTGCCAGCTTGCGCGGGTGGCGACCCAGAACCGTCAGTGACAGCGGATGTAGAGCCAGGACACGAGCGACCAGTTGCCCCAGTCTCCCATCTCCAACCACCAGGCAGCGGCAACCAGCGGACAATTCGACCTGTTGAGGGATTCGCATCGCTGCCGCCAGCGGCTCGGTGAATACGGCACACTCATCGGCAACCCCTTGCGGGACTTCCAGCAGGTTGCGGGTAGGGAGCAGGAAGGAATCCGCAAAGCAACCGTTGCGCCCGACGATGCCGAGTACAGTTCGCTCCCGGCAATGGTTGCCTCGCCCCCCCTGGCAATCGGGACAGCGGCCACAGGTGGCGTTGATCTCCCCCACCACTCGCTTACCGAGCCACTGTTGTGGGCCCTCCTCGACGATTCCGACGAATTCGTGGCCCAGTACCCCTGTGAAGGGGTAGTAGCCCGCCATCAACTCGAGGTCGGTACGACACACACCGAGCAGCGTCGGTCGGATTCTAACCTCGTCAGAGGGCACTTCTGGCACGGCCAGATCGGCTCGCATGGTGACCTTGCCGTCGTCGAGCCAGATGCCGTTCATGGGGAATTCCTTTCGAAGAGAACTCCGGACATCCTGCCCCCTCCACCACCCCTAGCCAACTGGAATTCGCAGGAACCCGGTCTCGCAGTGGAAGTGAAGGAACAAATCTCGCCGGCGCCTGATGGTGAATCGACTCGTCAAGGTCAATCGCTCCATGATCCGTCGCCGAGGCAACGGTGTAGCACCTCCTTGAGGTCGCTGGTACGAATCGGCTTCTGCAGGAAGCCGTCGATGGAATCGCTGAACTGGTGCAGATCGAGTCCTTCCTTGGGGAAGTAGCCCGACATCAGGATGATCGGCTGCTCGTAGCCTCTCGAGCGCAGTTCTGCCACCAGTTTGTCGCCACTGAGTCTCGGCATGACGATATCGCTGATCACCGCGGCAAATTTCCCCCGGTTCTTCTCGAAGACCTCCAGAGCCTCCTTCCCATCGGTAGCGGTCAAGACGCGATAACCAAGGGAAACGAGGATCCACTCCACCGCCTGCAACACCTCCGGCTGATCCTCCACCAGTAACAGCGTCAGATCGGAATCCGCAGGCGGATTGAGAGGCGTTCTCACAATAGACGGAGGAGCCTCCCTTTGATCCGCCTCGCTGACGGGAAGACTGATGGTGAAGTTGCTCCCTGATTCTGGGCTGCTCTCGACCTGGATATCTCCATCATTCTGCATCACCAGTCCATAGACCTGTGCCAGGCCCAGTCCGGTTCCCTGTCCCACCGGCTTGGTGGTGAAGAAGGGCTCGAAGATGCGATCCTTGATGGCCGTGGTCATTCCGGTTCCCGTATCGATGATACTGATGCTGACCCCATCCCCCACCGGAAGTCTGGCAGCCAGCGGATCGGTATGATGAATCCAGTGTCGTTTGGTCCGGATGGTGATCTTTCCGCCGTTGGGTGACGCATCGACGGCGTTGAGTATCAGGTTGGCCATCACCTGCTGGAGCTTGTTGCTGTTGAACTCAATACCCCCACCACGGGGATCGAGTTGTAGCTCAAGTTTGATCGATTCGGGAACGACATGTTTGAACAACTGGATCGTCTCTTCGAGAAAATCCTGTAGATCGATCCGCTCCACTTCTTCATCGAACTTGCGGCTAAAGTCGAGGATCTGGCGCACCCGAGAGGCGGCGACATCGCCCTGCTCCATGACGATCTTGACATTTTCTCGCGCCTTCTCCGGAAGATCTTCGGAGAGCAAGGTGATCTCGCAATAGCCGATGATCACCGCCAGGATGTTGTTGAAATCATGGGCGAGGCCTGCGGCGAGTTGCCCGACTGCGGCAAGTCGTTCATGTTCAACGATCCCCGCCTGCGACCTTCGTAACTCGGTGACATCTCGGATCACCAGGACCCATTCCGAAACTTCGAGTTGCTGACTCGACATCATGTGGCTGCTGATCTCGAACTTGTATCCTGGCGACTGCCCCGGACTATCCAGCTCAACTGCGGTCACACTCTGCTGAAGAAGCGAACCCAGTCCTTCGAAGTGAAGCGTGGAACCGTCCTCGACCGTGTCATTGCATAACTCCTCGAGAAACTTCCTGGCCGCTGGATTCGCGTACAACAATTTCTGCCGCTCATCGATCAGGCACACTCCTTCGAATAAAGAAGCGACCAATCCGTCAAGACGTTGCTGACTCTCCCGATAACGAGCTTCGCTCTCGGTCAAATCCTGGAAATTGCCATGCAGCTTCAACGACATCTTGTTGAAACTGTAGATGGTCTGGGCGATCTCGTCGCTACCGGATTCCTCGACCTGGTGACCCAGCCCCCCCTCCGCAACTGCCCGCGCAGCATTCTCGAGGCGAGCCAGCTGGCGGGTCAGGTAATTGCCCAAACCCAGCGAAAAGAGTGCTACCAGCAACATCTCGATGACGGCGATCAAACCGAGTCGCTTCAGTGACGAGGTTTGAGTGCTCTGCAACTGTGTGGTCGAAATCCCCAATTCGATGATCCCGACCACCACCTCCGACTCCTCGATCAACTTCTGGATGTCAAACATCCCGTCGTCGACATCCTCGGCAGAACCATCGACCTCACGCACCCCACCCAGGAAACTTAGGTCTCCTGCCTCGGCGAGAACAACACCGGAACCGTCCAGAATTCGTGCGTAGATGATCCCTTCATTTCTCACCACCGCCTGGACGAATTCAAACAATGTCGCGACATTGCTCGTGAGTACATCGTCCTTGACGGTGGCTTCCAGCAGCGCCAGTGCGGTCTGGCCACGCTTGTTGAGTTCATCCAGGGTCGTGTCCACCAGGGTCGTGCTACTGCTCCAGACCAGAATCAGCAGCAGAAACCCCTCAATGGCGGCAATCCCCAGGACGGTCTTGAGGCGAAATGACATTTCACACTCTTTCAGGGTCTTGCAAGGAGTTGGTTCAGTCGTCGAACTGGATGGGATCCATGTTCAACATTCGAACGTCATCCCACTCACTATCCTCAGCGGCTTCGATGCCGGCGAAGTTGATGGAAGCCAGCAACCCACGTCCTTCCTCCGAGTCCCCCAGAGTGATCAAAGCCTGGGCGAGGCGTTCCCGCGTCTCCACCCCGACACCAGGATGCACTGCGAAAGCATGAGGAGTGTACTTTTCCGTGAACATGACTCTCTCGAGTTGATCAAAGATCGCTGGTTCGACATTGTTGAAGGTTCGTTGAATGCCTCCGCCCGCGAGGAACAGTCCCTGGGCCACGGAGCGATAGACGGAATCATGAGATGAAACAAATTCAGGGTTGACGGAGATGGACGGATTCTCGGCAGCCAGTTCTCGCATCGGGATTTTCGTGGCGGCAAAAGCATCCGGTGCAGGAAAGGCCAGCGTCTTGCCATTCAGTTCGTGGAGATTCTCCTTCAAGCCGCTGCCCTTCTTTGCCACCAGGATTCCCTGGATCCTCTTGTCCTTCTGCTTGGCCACCACGAGATAGCCAGGGTCCTCACAGAACTGGGTGTAGTGAAAGGGATTCATGTAAGAGATGTCGTAATTGCCCTCATGACACTCTGTCTCGAAATCGGGGATGCTCTTGGTCGTCTTGAACACCAGACGAACACCGGCATCCTTACCCACCTTCTGCATGATCGGTATCCACAGCCGGGCCAGTTTGCTCGCCGATTGCTGCGGTACGATTCCGAAGGTGAGAGTCTCGAGTTGCTCTACCGGAGCCTTCGTGGAACCCGCACCAGCGTCTTTATCTTTATCGCCAGCATCGTTGCCAGAATCGCAGCCCAACAGGCACAGTATGAGGAACAGGTTCAGCCACAACAAATCACCAGCTACCATTCGATTCATCTTGGAACTCCTAGTATCAATCAGTTCAGGGTGAGCGATCCACCATCGGCCCGGTCTCAACTCCGGTAGCGATCGCAAGTGTACCCCGAAGACACACACCTTTTCCATGATCTGGACCCCTATGGCCAGTTTGGCCATTGACCTCGAATCCAGACTTACAGGAAGAAAAGCACACTATCAGAGACCACGAACACACCCGTCATAGTGATCTCAGGAAGGGGCAACGCAGCCAACTGGCCCCCGGTTCCCGAGATCCTGACCCTGGAGTGAACTAATCCACTCTCGTCTCCGACTCCTCGGAGACGCAGTCAGCAGGAGGATCTGGATCGCTGACGATGGCAGTGGCGATGAATCCGAGTCCAGCGGCAAGCAATCGTCTCAGCAACTGCTTCCTCCTGTTGCTGCCTGATACGGCGAGCAATCCGTGGATACAGCATGCAGCTGGTAAAGGAACCGGAAAACCAACCCCCATGTGACCCTGGTTCAGAGCAACAGCGCTGCAAGCGAGGCCGACCGAAAGATCAGTGGGAATCCCGACGCCGTGGCCACTTTCCAGGGGAATGCCAGTGACACCGATCACCACGCAGAGAAGAAGAAATGGAATACGAACCAGAGTTGTAGAGTCCTCACGACCATCAAAAAAGTGTGGGTCCTGCAGGACTCGAACCTGCGACCAACGGATTATGAGTCCGTCGCTCTAACCAGCTGAGCTAAGGACCCACCGATCCTTCTTCTACTCCAGTGCATCTCGAGTCACCATCCACTGGGCGTCTCGCTCTTCACAGGATGGCGGTTCACAGCGGGCTGAACAAGGGCAGGTTGCCATCTCTCGGCGAATACTGTGGAACTCACTCCTCGACCTGGATCCTTTGCAGCGATTGTTGCAGTGCCACCACGACCTCGTCGACCTGGGCCGGTTGTAGCCCAGGATGAAGGGGCAGGGTGAGCATCCGTGGGGAGATTTGCTCGGTGAAGGGAAGTGCAGCGGTAGGGAGATCGTCATAAGGAGAAAAGCTGGTGATGGAGGGAAAGTAGAGTCCCGTCTCGATGCCCTGATGTGCCAGTGCTTCACGCACAGGCGCACGCCACCTGGCATCTTCCAGGATGACAACGAAGGCGAACCAACTGCGACGATCCCCCTCTCCGGTGACCGGTGGTGCCGGTGCTGCCTCGACTCCCTCGATGGAGTCGATTCTCTCCAGGTACAGGTTCGCAAGGTGCTGCCGCCGCTCCAGCAAGGAATCGAGACGCTGCCATTGACTGACGCCGAGGGCAGCCTGCATCTCGGTCAGTCGGTAATTGAATCCTTCCCCGCTGAAGTGGAAGCCATCGCCGGTGCGGCCCTGATTTGCCAGCTGGCGAATCCGATCTGCAATCTCCGGGTCACGACAACTGACCAGGCCCCCTTCACCCATGGTGATGATCTTGTTGGGATAGAAGCCGAACACGGTGGCGTCCGCCGCCGCTCCGACGGGAACCCCCTGGCGACTCGAACCGAGTGCCTCACAGCCATCCTGGATCACCGGAATCTGCCGCTGCCGCGCCCAATCGACGATGTCATCGATGGGAGCGGGCACCCCCAGCAGATCGACGGGAATCACCGCGGTGACCCGTGGATTTACCGCCGCTTCCAGTTGCTCCACGCCGATGCACAGCGTCTCGGGATCGACATCACAGAAGCGGGGAGTCGCTCCCACCGCGCGGATGGCGTGGGCGGTGGCGATGAAACCGAGGGCGGGGGTGATCACCTCTCCCGAATCGATTCCGAGGGCACGCAGCGCCAGGATCAGGCCTGCAGTGCCGCTACTGCAGGCGACCGTTGATCGACCAAATCTCTCCGAGGCGAGTCGTTCCAGCTGCTGGGTGGCGGGCCCCCCGGCGAGACGACCACTGCGTAGCACATCGTCGACCGCCGCTCGATCGCAACGATCGATATCGGGTCGTGAGAGGGGGATTCTCCAGGTCGGGGAAGTGCAGTCGGCAAATGGCTCAGGTGTCGAATCCGCTGCGCTGGAAATCGAGGGAGTCTCCTCGACCGGTAGCACCGCCTAGCGATTCACCGAGGGTGGCAACTGGTCGCCACCAGCGCTTCCACCGTCACCAGCAGTCTTTTCTTCGGTGGCGCTGGAAGGTTGCATCTTCTCCTTCATCAGCCGCCCCGCCTTGAACTTGACGGTCACCTTTTCGGGAACCTGGATGCGATCTCCAGTGCGTGGATTGCGTGCGGTACGAGGCGCCTTTGACTTCGGTTCGAAGACCCCGAAGTCGCGGAATTCCAGGCGGTTGCCGTCGGCGAGTTCAGCGATGATCTCGTCGAGGAAACCCTGGATGACCTCCTTTGCCTTCTGCTGTTGCACCTTGGTGTTCTCGGAGATCCGCTGTACCAGATCGCGCTTGGTGATGGTGTCCATGGAGCGCGCTCCTTCCCGAAATAGCCCCCCGTGGTTCACACCGATACGGTGGAACTGCCCTGATCCGGCGATCTTCCTGTAGATCACGGTGGGCAACGGGTTTGTGACATTCGAGGCTAGCACGCAGCGACAGCACCCGCAACGACATGATTTCCCTTTCCCCTTAGGAGACAAGGACTTACCGAAATACGCCTGAATTCGACAAAAAAGACCCCCCTCGATCGTCTCTGGCGGGGGTACCAGAACGATCCAGGGGGGAAAGAGGGGTCAGGGTTGGATTGAAGATCAGGAGAGGGGAGCGGACTCCTGGTTCACCTTCTTGGCGACCTTGCGGGTGACCTTCTTCTTGCTACTCGAGGCAGAACTCGCGGAACCGGTGCGGGCCTGTACGGGACGGCTGTAGCCCAGTTTCTTGGCGATTCCCAGCACTTCTGTCCAGGACAGGAACAGTTTGTCGTTGTCCTTCTTGTACTCCTCGATGGCGCGAACAAATTCGAGTTCTTCCTGATTGAGCGGCTTGGCCACGTGGCCTCCTATCTGATTCGATTCGGGTTTATTTGTCTCTACCCCCCTCATCGACAGATTGTCAGGAAACCTGAAGGATCATGTGGCGGAATCGGTCTGGGGCAGCGTCAAGGAGAGACGCTCGACCAGTTCCTCGCACAGATCCTCGATTTCTCCGGCTGCGGGCCCGTGGGGATCGTGTCCGAAGATGGAGACTCCATGGGATGGCGCTTCCGCCACACGGACTCGCGACGGGATCAGCGTCCGGGTCACCTGCTGCGGGAAATGCTCTCGAAGATCTTCCACGACCTCTTTCGACAGTCGGGTGCGGGGATCGACCATCGTCGGAACCACTGCGTTCCAGTGGAGATCGGGATGCAAACGCTCCTGCACCAGCGTGATGATCTTCATCAGCTGGGCCATCCCCTGAAGAGCCAGGTACTCCGCTTGCACCGGCACCACCACCTCGTCCGCGGCGGCGAGAGCATTGAGGGAGAGCAAGCCGAGAGAAGGAGGACAGTCGAGGAGGATCAGATCAAAGCGGTCCGCGATGGAATCGAGGGCATCCCTCAGCAGCAGTTCCCTCCCCAGTTCCTGGGCCAGTTCCCCCTCTGCCCCGGACAGATCGATGTGGGATGGGACCAGTGAAATCCCCTCGGTGGGAACCTCGAAGATGCAATCGGAGAGTGGCTTCTCTCGCCTCAGAGCCGCCTCGATGGTGCAGTCCTCGATCCGCTCCAGACTCGCATCGGTGAGGGTGGAGGTGAGGGAGAGGGTCAGGTGCGCCTGCGGGTCGAGATCGATGATGAGCACCCGGAAGCCGAGCCGTGCCCAGCCCGCCGCACAATTGAGGGCCAGGGTGGTCTTGCCCACTCCACCCTTCTGATTGATGAAGGCGATCCGTCGATCGCTGCGTGAGTCACTCATCGCTCCCCCTCCGCTTGATCGGTTGCCAGGAACCGATCATTGCCCGCCGTTGGCACCATCGCAACTGGGACACGATTGCCAGCCGTTGTAGAAGTCGAGGTCGAGCCCCGTCTCCTCCTCCGACTGGAACTGCGTCAGCAGTGCCATCCCTTTCTTACGCATCTCCCGTAGTCACTGCTGCAGAGCCAATAGATCCGCTTCATCGAAGGAGGAGCGTGTCCGATGCTCCGCCACCCAGCGGTCGATCAACTGCTGCAACACTTGCCGCCGTTGCACCGCATCGATCGACAGCAGGGACTCTCGGGCGGCAGCATCCAGACCGGGTCCGAAGGTATCACGATCCCGCTTGTCTCGATAGAAGCCTGGACGATGGAGATGGAGACGCACCGCATCCAGAGCAGCGATACAGATGGGACAGCCGTAGACGAAGTTGACACGGTAGCCACTCTCGTCATCGATGGTTGCGATGGTGTCGGAGCAGGCTCGCCAGATCAGGCGGTAGCAGGGTTTCCTGGATTCCGCGGCGAGAACTCTCTACCCTGCAGACATGGAAATTCTACGCTGTGGCCATCTCTCCTTCGCACTGGCAGTTCCCGAGAGATTGTCGGTGAAGGGCGCACTGCAGTGCGCCCTGGAGAACTGCGCCACGCCGATGGTCGAGGAGACGATCCTGCAATCGATCCCGTACAGCGGCTTTCCTGCGGCGGTCGAGGCATTCGGGTGGCTGCGGGATCACCAGCCCAGGATCGCAGATCGCCCCCCATCCTCCCCGACGGAGGACCACCTCCCCTTCTTTCAGCGTATCTACGGTCCCGCTGCACCTCGAATCGAAGCGGAGTTGCAACGGCGCCATCCCCACCTGCAACGGTGGATCGAAGAATTCGCCTACGGCACGGTGATGGAATCATCGTCGCTGGAGGCGGGTGATGTCGAACTGCTGGCGGTGGCTTCCCTCATCGGTCAGGGGCGCATGAAACCGTTGCACTCGCACCTGCGGGGGGCATTGCGCTGCGGTGTCGGCGCCGACACCCTTACGCGGTTGATCGAGGACCTCGCTCGCTGGGCACGTGAGGAGGTGATCACCACCAGCCGCGATCTGCTCCAGCAGGAGCGTCAACGACCCCGTTGAGGCGGTGGCAACCGTCACCGACCCTCAGCCGATCAAAGACGAAGATGGTCGACGATGGCGGCGGCGATTCGCTCACTCTCTTCCCAGGTGGCGACCATCGACAGGCGGACGTACTGTTCTGACGGTCCGTGTCGAGATGGATCCCCCACCAGTGCAGCGGAGGGAATCGTCACTGCCAGGATCTGTTCGTCGAGAAGTGCTTCTGCCAGCTGAGTACTGGTGACCCCCTCCGGTGCTTGCTGCCACACGTAGAGACTCGCTTCCGGCTCGCTACGGGGCAGCCCGGCACTTTCAAACGCGTCGACGAACAGATCTCGACGCTTGCGATACCCGTCCCTCATCTCGGCGACATGACTCTCATCGGAGTAGGCGGCGATGGCAGCCTCCTGGATGAACCAGGGAGTACCGGTATCGATGTTCGCCTTCAGCTTTCGATAGAGTGCGATCAACTGGGGATCTCCTGCCACCCACCCCACTCGGTAGCCGGTCATCGCCGAGCGTTTCGAAAGTGAGTTGAAGACCAGCACTCCATCTTTCCCCTGTTCCAGCGCGGAGTGAGGAGCATCTCCGAAGTAGATCTCGGAATACGCCTCGTCGCTGCAGGCGACGATGTCACGGTCTCGACACCACTGAACCCAGTGGCGCAGGTACTCGGAAGAAGCGATGCGCCCCGATGGACTCGACGGTGTGGTGAGCCAGAAGATCTTGGCCCGTTCGGCGATGGAATCGGGAATCGATTCGAGGTCGGGAAGGAAGTCGGTTGCCCCCTGGATCGGTACGAAATACGGCTCCCCCTCGGCGAAGGTGGTTCCTCCTCCGTAGGGTGGGTAGCCGGGATCGGGGCAGATCACCACATCCCCCGGATCGATCAGTGCTTCGGGAAGATGGAAGATCGATTCCTTGGAGCCGACCGACGAGACGATTTCACTGTCGGCATCGATGGGGACGCCAAAACGCCCCTCGAACCAGTGGGTCACCGCCTCACGGAAGGGCTGACTCCCCGCAAAAGGTGGGTAGCCGCTGGCGGCATGGCGCTCGATTCCCTCGGCGCAGGCATTACGGATGAACTGCGGGGTCGCTGCCGATGGGTCTCCCATGCCGAAATCGACGGGAGAGAGACCTTTCTTACGGAGTTGCTCGGTGCGCTCTCGCACCGCCGCCATGGCGTATGTGCCGATCTGTGAGATTCTCTTCGAACCGACCACGAGACTTCCTCTCCGGCTCCTCCCCCGTCACTTGCGGGGAAGGGCTGACCACAGTTCCAGGCCGCGCAGCAGGTGACACCCATCTCCGAAGGTCCGTTCCCACGTGTGGGGATCGAGCCGTTCGGTGGCGGCGGTCAAGATGACCCGCTGCGGATCCACCTCCTCGACAAATCGCTGGACGACAGAGGTGGCGGCCTCGAGGCAATCGGCAGCCGCCAGCTGCGCCTGCTCCGCATCGAGCAGTCTCACCATACGAGCTCTGGCGAGGACATCGAGTCCGTGACCCGCCAGTTTCATGCGGGCCAGGACCGAATGCCTTGCTGCTCGACGAGGTGAAATACCGGTCGCCAGCGCTCGCTCCTCCTCTGCCAGACGAAATTGCAATTCCCAGGAGATCCTGCGGCACAGCAGGAGCAACCGCTCGACCACCCGCTGTCGCTGCGGTTCCAGGTAACCCGCCTCGACCGCTTCTACCAGCGCTGAAACGATGTGAAAGCCGCCACAGGTGTAGGCCCAGGTCCCGGACCCGGCGGGACCGGATGATCCGTCGGGACGATCGGATCCCTCCTCGAGACATTGCAAGACCCGTGTGTCTGACTCCTCCAGCGCTTCGAGTAATCGCAAGGCGAGGGTCGCCACATCGGAATCGGCGGAGGGATGGTTTGCCGGCACCCCGATCACCGCAGCGGACTCCAGCAGCCAGGCGAGATCGTTGATCTGTTTCCAGTTGCTGGGAGTGGCGGTCGTCGCCAGCGCCTGCTCGATGCGACTGCGCAGCATCGGATGGCGATCATCGTCGAGAAGCCAGGCGGCGGTACGAAGAACCAGGTGAGGATGCTGCTCTCCCCGGTGCCCATCATTCCCCTTCAGCGGAATCGTCGTCAGCGGATCGGAGACCCAATCGACCCAGGCACGCTGCATCTCCTTCACCTCGCTGCGACCATCGAATGCCAGCAACAGGTGCGCCCGCGACCACGGATCTTCGCTCTCCACACCCGCCTCCAGGATGCGTGCCGAGAATTGCTCCGGAAGCGATTGCGGCTGCGGTGGCTCCGCCACCGGAGTACAGCCGATTAGCAGGCTCACGAGCACACTGGCCCCCCACAGGTGCCAGTGGAGATCACCTCCAGCGATTGCAGATCGGAATCGAGCGCATCGTCGCAACAGGGGACCTCCCTCCCGAGCTCATCTGATCGTATCCCGATCGTCGTGGCAAGCCTCCTTGCCCACGCAGCAATCCCGGGGCACTCTCTTGCCAGAAGGAGTTGCCGATGACATCGCTGCCGTCGAGTGGAACGTGGCACCTCGCCCTTTCAACGCAGGAGTTGCCGGTCCTCAACGACCTGGTACTGCTGTTGCTGGGCGCCATGCTGGTCGCCATCGTCACCCGCCGTTTGCGGATTCCGTACACCGTGGGCCTCGTCATCGCCGGCACTGCCATCGGCTTCCTCCGCCACCAGGGGGTTCTACCCAGCGGTGGCGACCACTTCGAGGTCACCGACGGCGTCATCCTGCTGGTACTGCTACCTCCCCTCCTCTTCGACGGAGCGATGAATACCCCCTTCGGCAAGTTGCGAGAAAATGGCCCCCTGATCGGAACCATGGCGCTGCTCGGCACCTTCGGTTGCATCCTCCTCACCACCGCAGCGGTGCGCTGGTTGACCGGCTGGTCGTGGGATCTGTCGCTCCTGCTGGGAGCGATGGTCAGCCCCACCGACCCGGTCAGCGTGCTGGCGATCTTCCGTGAGCAGGGGGTCGAGAAGAAACTGTCCAGCATCGTCGAGGGGGAATCCCTCTTCAACGACGGCCTGGTGGTGGTTCTGTACCTGCTCCTGATGAAGGGGCTCGAGAATGGCTGGTCGGAAATTACCCCCGGCGAGGGAGTGCTCACCTTCCTGCACATGATCGGCATCGGAGCTCTGGTGGGGCTGTCTCTCGGATCGCTGGTCAACTGGATCATCGAACGCATCGACGAGCACCTCGTCGAGGTTTTGCTCTCGATCCTGCTCGCCTACGGATCCTACCTGCTGGCGGAACGCTTCCAGGCGTCTGGAGTGATTGCGGTGGTCTTTGCCGGTCTCATGGTGGGCAATGTCGGTCGCCGCAACTCGATGAGTGCCACTGCCATCCTGAGCCTCGGATTGACGTGGGAGGTGATCGCCTTCATCGCCAACTCCCTGGCATTCATCGCTCTGGGCTTCGCAGTCGATCCGGTACTCGTGGTCGAAAACTTCGGAACGGTGATCCTGGTGTGGATCGCCAGTACTGCCGCTCGGGCGATGATGACCTACGCCATCGGCGGCACCGACCAGGCGATCCGTGGCAGTTATCCACTCTCATGGCTCCACGTCATCCACTGGGGAGGCTTGAAGGGGACGGTACCGGTAGCCCTGGCCCTCGGCGTCGCCAATTCCACCGCCCTCTTCGATATCGCCCCGCGAATCCAGGCCATCGTGGCGGGAGTCGTGATGCTCTCGATGTTGATCCAGGGCACCACTATCAAACCACTGTTACGGGTACTCAAGATCGTGCGGCCCCGGGAAGCCCGTCGTCGCTGGGAACGGCACCAGGCCCGCTCCATCTCCGTCGAGACGGCCCTCGAAGAACTCGCCGATGCGGTTTCCACGTCGGAGATTGACCCGCAACGGATCGAATCGCTCCGTGATCGACTGCTGGCGATCCGAGACACGATTCACGAGGATATGAGGCAGGTACTCACCGACCACCCCGAGTTTGCTCGGGAACAGGTACGAGACGTGGTGATCCGACTCCTGCACCGCCAGAGGGGAGCTGTCGAGGAGGCGTACCGGGAGGGCATCCTGTCGGAAGAGGCGTTGCGCGATGTGCAGATGGAGATCGACAACCTACTGATGGATGAATTCCCCGATCCGGTACCCGGTGCTCACAGCGAGCGACCGACCTCGTGAACGAGAATCAGTGGGTCGAAACCTACATCACTCCTCGCTGCCAGCGTCCGGGAGATCGCTGGCTCGGTCCGGGCGACGACGCTGCCATCGCCCCCTGGTCCCACTCCGAAAAACCGGTCCTCACCGTCGATGCGATGCTGGAGGGGCAGCACTTCCTCGACCACTGGCTCGATGATGCATCCATCGCCCGACGCTTGCTGCGTTCGACCATCAGTGACCTCCACGCCATGGGAGCGGTGGCGGTCGGAATCTTGATCTCCATCGAGTCCCCACAGTTACCAGGGCGAGTCGGTGAACACTTCTGGAGATCGATCGACGAGGAGTGCCAGCACCATCAGATGCATCTGCTGGGCGGAAACGTTGCTCGCAGCGATGGTCCCCTCTCCCTCCACTGCACCGCCCTCGGCCGGCTCGTCGTCGAATCTCCGTGGCTGCGAAGTGGTGCCAGGCCTGGAGACCTGCTGGCGGTCACCGGCGATCCAGGCAGTGCCGCCAGCGCTCGTCAGCGCATCGAAGCGGGCCAAGATCTCTCCAGCGACGACCACTGGAGATCGCCACGCTGCCGGCGGTCGCTGGTGGAGGCGATCGCCTCCGAGGAGCGACAGATCTGTATCGGCGCGGCCATCGACATCAGCGACGGGCTGCTGCTCGATCTTTCTCGCCTGTGTCGCTCCAGCGGCCTGATGGCTCGGCTCCAGCACGACTCCCTGAGGCTGCTCGAAGCGGGTCCAGGGCTCCAGCAACTCCTCCACGGCGGCGAGGATTACGAATTGATCCTGACAGTACCGCCAGCATCGCGTTCAAACCTTGAACGGGTCGCAGCCACCACTGCCACGCCACTGCACTGGATCGGAACGGTGGAGAAGGGACGAGCGGGTCATATCGAATCGACGGGAGCTGGATCGCTGGAAACGATGGAAACGATGGCGGGCTGGGATCCGTTCGTCGAACCCCAGCAGTGAATCGGCTCCACAACTCAGGCGGGGGTTTCTTCCCCGGCATCTTGGATCGCTTCCTCGATGGCATTCCCCTCCTCCGGCTTGAGCAGCGGAAACAGCACCACATCCCGTAGATTTTCGACCCCGCACAACAGAGCCACCATCCGATCGATGCCCATCCCCCATCCGGAGATGGGTGGCATGCCGTGCTCCATCGCCATCAGATAATCCTCGTCCATCACCATCGCTTCATCATCCCCATCGGCATTGAGTTGTGCCTGTTCCTCCAGGCGTCCCCTCTGGTCGATGGGATCGACCAGTTCCGAATAGGCATTGATCACTTCCCAGCCGTGGATGACAAGCTGGAAGCGGTCAGAGATGGTCGTCTCCTCATCATTTCTCCTGGCCAGCGGCGACAGATCGACCGGATGGGAGGTGACGAAGGTGGGTGCGGAGATGCGAGGTCGTACCGTCTTCTTGTACAGCTGGTCGATGAGGGCACCACGGCCGAACTTGTCCGCTCCATCGATGACGATGCCCACACCGTCGAGGGCCTTGCGCAGGGAATCGGCATCGGGGCAACTACCCACATCGATCCCGGAGTGCTCCTCGATCAGATCGAGGAGGGCACGCCGAGGCCACGGAGGCCCGGAGAAGTCGATCTCCCCGGAGGGGTGAGGAACCTGCAACGATCCGGTGCACTGTTCGATCACCTTGCGCAGCAGATTCTCGGTGAAATCCATGTTGTCGATGTAGTTCCAGTAGGAAGCGTAGTACTCCAGCATCGTGAAGTCCTGCAGGTGTGAAGGATCCATCCCCTCATTGCGGAAGACGCGGGCAAACTCGTACACCCGATCGAAGCCCGCCACGATGCATCTCTTCAGGTAGGTCTCGGGGGCGATCCTCATGTACACGGGGATGTCGAGTGCTGCGTGATGCGTCTGGAACGGGGTCGCCAGGGCACCCGACGGTTTCGTTTGTAGAACTGGAGTTTCCACCTCATCGAATCCAGCACCATCGAGTCCATCTCGCAAGGCCCGGATGAAATCGCGACGTAAGCGGAATCGAGCACGGGAATCTTCATCCGTGATCAGATCGAGATAGCGACGACGGTAGCGGATCTCTCGGTCGGAGATGGCATGAAACTTCTCCGGCATCGGTCGCAACATCTTTCCCAGCAGTTGCCACTGATTGCCGCGCACCGTCAACTGACCGATCTTGGTGTGGTAGGTATCCCCCTCGATTCCGACGAAATCCCCCACGTCGACCAGCTTGATGAAGTCGGAGTAAGATTCTTTCCCCACATCGTCGCGCTGCAGGGAACATTGCATCCGGCCCTGGAGATCCTGCAGATCGAAAAAGGTCAGTTTGCCAAAATCTCGGCGACTGACGATGCGACCACAGATCCGTACCCCCGCCTGTCCCTCTTCCAGGCCACTCGCCTGCTCGAGGGTGTGAGATCTCTCCCACCGTTCGGGATAGGGCTGTATCCCCTGATCTCGCAGTTTTTGAATCTTCTCGATCTTGATGTCGCGGATCCGGTCCTCGGCCACGAAGCCCCCTGCTCATCGGCTGCGGGGGGTCTCTCCCCGCTTTCCCCGGGAACGGCCTCTCGCACCTCCCTCGTGGGGGGCCGGGGTCGTTCTCGACAGGATCGTAGCCCCCTGTGACGCAGCGGTCAAAGAGACCGGATCGGGTTCGTTGACTTGGAGCCCTCGGGGACGTACTCTTTTTTCTTCCTCCTGTGGCCCAAACGGGACCAGGAGGGTCTCGGAAGGAAAACCCGCCAATCCCGTGCCGCTCGATGCGGTACCGGTTCGGCTACCAGAGAGAGAGAGGGAGGGACCATGAGTCCGAACTCCAACCGTCGGAAATTACGCACCTTCGCACTGCTGTTGTGTCTCGGCATGACCTTGGCCAGCGTCGGCTGTTCCACCGGGCCCAAGACCACCGTGGCCTCCAGCCTCTACTGGAAGCGTGTCTTCCGTCAGATGGGACAGGATCTGCGCGCAGCCCGCACCGACATCGATCGCATCGTGTGGGATCTCGACGATCGCCCCATCGAACAGTACTAGATGGAACAGAACTAGATCGAAGACTACCTGATCTCGAGAGACTCGATGAAATGGTAACGATGAAAAAAACAGGTCCGGATGCTCGAGGCAACCGGACCTGTTTTCTTTTGTGCCCCCACCGCTCCTCGCTCGGTCGCATGACCGAGATCGATCCTCACAGTTCCTCATGAAGACGTACTCGATCCGCATCCAGTGCAGCCAGAGGGTCTCCTGCCGTGACGTCATCGAGAGCTCGCTGCACCCTCTGGAGGGCCAACGGCTGTTCCTCCGGAGAGTACCACTCGATCGGCAACTTCCTCGCCCATGCCAGTTGATGACGAACCAGACCACGAGTTCGTGCCTGGATCGTTTCGATCTGTGATCGCGGATCGCTACCTTCGGTCAGCGCCGTGGCGATCTGCTGGTAACCGATGGAATGTGAGGCGGTACGACTCCACGGAGGATCGTGGGCCGCCAGTAGTTGCTGGACCTCCTCGATCCAGCCCGCTTCAAACATTCGCTCCACTCGATCCTCGATCCGACGGTGCATCTCATCGCGCTTGCGGTGAACCCCCAGCAACAGGGTACGATCGGCATCGATGATGGGAACCCGTCGACGATGCCACACGGTGATCGGTTCACCACTGATCTCCTGCACCTCGAGAGCCCGGATGATGCGCTTGTGATTGTTGGGATGAATCTGTCGAGCGGCCTCCGGGTCGACCTGCTGAAGACGGCGGTGGAGCCCCCCCTCGGGCCCGTCATTCGCCTCTGCTGCCAGCCGTTGTCGGATCTCGGGATCAGCGCCGGGGCCGGCGAAGATCCCCTCTCTCAGGGCATGCAGGTAAAAACTGGTACCCCCCGCCAGCAACCAGGGCTGTCCTGCAGTGACACTCTCCCGCAGAGCCTCCAGCCACTGGAAAACGGTGAAGTCTTGCCACGGCTCGACCAGGTCGAGGAGGGCAAAGGGGTGTCCATCTCGCAAAGCCGCAGGTGGCTTGGCGGATCCGATGTCCATTCCCCGGTACACCTTCATCGAGTCCATCACCTGGATCGGCCACTGCATCGTCTCTGCAATCTCGGCAGCGAGACTCGACTTCCCTCCACAGGTGGGGCCGACGACGATGACCGCAAGTGGTGGTGCACTCACCTCTGTCATCGACTCGCTCGCTCCTGCGACTCCGGAGTCTCCTCGAAGTGACGCGCTTCCACC
Source organism: Planctomycetota bacterium (assembly GCA_965661685.1). Classification (GTDB taxonomy): domain Bacteria; phylum Planctomycetota; class UBA8108; order UBA1146; family UBA1146; genus QNYK01. Next base: position 41,407 of record CBFIET010000003.1, on the reverse strand, counting down.
GCACCGTCGTCATCGAGGAAAAGGTGCCATCCCCGCTCCTCGAACGCTTCCAGTATGGTGAAGGTCCCCTTGCCAGCGGTTCCGAGTCCTGTCTGCTCATGAGGTCTGTGGTAATGCCCACACACCACCCGATCAAAACCGTCATCGATGAGGCGTTCCACCATCTTCGTATCGGGCTGAATACTCGCGGGATCCTTGCTGCGCAGCGACTGCTTCGACTTTCGCCTCAACATCGATGCCAGCATCTTGCACAGGATCAGGGGAAGAATACGAATCAGCCAGCGAAAGGGTGCGCTTCTGAGGATCTTTCGCAACCGCTGGTAACCCACATCGGAACTTCCAAACAGATCTCCATGGGAGAGGTGCCAGCTTTCGCTGCCATGCTCGAGGACCAGGTGATCGCCCCCTACCGCCACACCTGTCGCCAGTTCAAAGTTTTCATCGAGAAGGAAATCGCGATTGCCCGGTACCAGCACCACATCGATGCCGGAATCGCGCGCCTCCTGCAACGCCAGCAACTCACGGCGGGTCTGTGGTAAAGAGAGTTGAGCGCGACCCAACCACACGTCGAAGAGATCTCCCAGCAGGTAGCAGTCGGCATCCTGCTCCTGGCAGAATCGCAGTAATCTCTCGAGCATCGCAAGCCGCCTTGAACCACCGTCACAGTGCAGATCCGCTGCGATGACACACCGTCGAGTCGGTGGATTCTCACCCTGGGCAGCGGCAGCGGGTTCGATCATGCTTCCGGTATCGTCCAGTCATCCGGATCGAATGCCCCGGGAGGAGTCTTCGTGGCCGGTGGGGATTTCTCGGCTGGAGGAGTTTTCCTCGCCGATGGGGTTTTCTCGGCTGGAGGAGTTTTCCTCGCCGATGGGGTTTTCTCGACAGCAGGTTTTTCCCTGGTGGACGAGGTGGTTGCGTCGCGCCGTTTGGTTTTTTCCGGAGCGGCGCTTCGATCCTCCCTCGAGGTGTTGCGATCCGCCGCTGCAGAACTGGATCTCCCGGTTGCGCTCTTGCGCTGGGGAGCCGCGTCCCTGGAAGGAGCGGCGGCAGGTTTCGGATCCTGTGCCGCTCTTTCGGCGCTGGAGGATGGAGTACTTGATCGGGCGGGTGGAGGTGTTGCTCGCTCCCGCTGAGGTCGCTTCGCCGGCGGAGTATCCAGCGGTTTCTTCGGGGTCTCGATCTTCTTGCTGGCAGCGGAGGGGGGGGAATCATCTCGGCCCCTCGACGGGGACTCGGCTCTTCTGGTGCGAGTTTCCGGCACCTCGGGCACCCTTCGCTCCTGCCCCCGCTCTTGTCCTCGCTCTTGTCCTCGCTCTTGTCCTCGCGCTTGCTCCTGTCCCTGCTCCCGCTCCTGCCTGCCTCTACCACGGCGAGCAGTGCGTCCCCTCGACGGAACATCTTTCGACCTTCTCGATGATTCTCGCGTCGGGCTCTCTGGCTGGCGGCGACCTCGTTCCCGGGAGTCGCTGCGCCGTGGACGCGGAGCCGAAGGAGTGGGACTCTTCATCGAAGCGATCTCCGCCATCGGCTCCATCCGTGGCGCCGAGACCTCCGGCAATGACATGTCCTGGAGATCGATCTCCAGTCGATCGGAGTCCTGGTCCGTTTCGATGAGTAGATCGAAACAGTGGCGAGCGGCGGGATCCAGGTCGGGGTGAGAAACGATCACCTGGGAGAGTTCCTGGCTCAGTCTCGGCAACGCCTGCAGCGTCAAGAAGACCCGTTCTCGATCCATCGCAGGGAACGGTTCGTCGAGGAACAGGAACTGAGGTGCACCTGTGACCGCCCTCACGAACGCCTGAGCGAATGCGAGACGGAAGCCGAAGGAGAGACCCTGGAGGGTTCCTCCCGAGAGTTCGTGCGCCTGCAGGAAGTCACTCTTTTCACCGGTGAAGAGGCGGATCTCGAACTCGGGTGTGACCTGGGCATCTCGATAGCGGCCACCGGTGAGGTGAGGCAGCAACCGGCACAGGCCCTTGCCGAGGCTCGGCCCCGCACGCATCCGCACCGATTCGATCGTCTCGTCGAGCAGTTCCACCAGGAGTCGATGAACATCCATCTCCTCACGGATCGCCAGCGACTTCCTGCGCTGGCCATCGGAGACCTCATCGAGGGCACGGCGACGGCCATCCTGGTTCTGATACTCGCGGATCTCCGACTGTATCCGGTCTCGCTTCGACCGCAGTCGCTTGACGGAATCGTTGGAGCCATCCAGTGACTTGCGCCGCTCCTTCAACGTCGAACGAACCCGATCGAGAGGAATCTTCAGTTTCTGTGCGAGGAACTCGCCTGGCTCATCGCCCATGGCGCCATGGACCTTGCGTCGTGCCAGCCGCAATTCCTCGAGTGAAACCTGGACGGAACGAACACGGCATTCTCCCACATCGTCACCGGGATCGAGTCCTCCCGAGGAGCGAGCCAGGTGAGCGCGGGCTGCCTCCAGCGAACTGGAACCGACATCTTGTTCCATCTGCAAGCGAGAGAGAACTCCCTCGCCATCGAAGATGCTCTGCCGACAGAGGGAACTGCGCGAGGAGAGCCAGCACCCCAGGACCAGGAAAGCCGCCCCCACCGCTGCCACCATCAAACCTACCCCCTTCTCCGGCTCGAGTTTCGCCAGATAAGGGATGTAGTTGGAGATACCCCAGTTCACTTCCTGATCGAGACCGATGAGGATTCCCACCAGAGCCCCGAGGAAGACCACCACAGCTGCAGCACGATTGCGAACACGCGACGAGGCCGCGTTGGCGACGATCTCCTTCTGGACTGCGACCTCGGAAGAGATGGAGCCCTCTCCCTCTCCCTCGATTCGACGCTGCAGTTGTGAGACCGATTCTTCCACCGCTTGCTCCAGCGCCAGCCGGATCTTGCACGCTTCCGCCAGTTCCTCCAGGCCTTCCTTGACCGGGTCGGTGACCGAATGCTGATCCCGCAGTGGCTCCGGACAAAGATCCGCCTGGAACAGCCCGACCAGACCGTTGCACTTGCGCAGTGCCTCGCTTGCGACGCTGGAATCGAGAACTCGCAGCTCCGCCTGGATCTTCTGGACTTCTTCCCGCTTCTTCAGTTCCTGCTCGACCATTCGCTGCATCTCACGACTCTGAGCACGGGCCTCTTCCACCTTCTGATCTCGATCTTTCAGTTCCTGCTCCAGATCGGGGATCTTGTCGATGTTCGGTTGCAGGCGGGAGATGTGCATCTCGTTGCGCTGGACCTCCTGCTGCACCTCGGTGAAGCCCTTCTCCAGGTGATCGAGAGAATCGCCCGCCTTCTCCCGCGCCCTCTTCAGGACATCGACTCCGGTCACCCGGTCGAGGTATGCACGGAACTGATCGGGAGTGGTCACCGACTCCCGTTCGGCGAGATAGAAGGAGTGCATCGTTTCGTTTGCTCCCAGATGGAAGCGACGTTGCACCTCCCTCTGGACCTGCAGCGCACCGGATGCGATCTCATCTCCTGGCGGCCCCCCCGCCTTGTCGATCCGAACCAGTCGAGCGAAGGAACTGCCAAAGCGATCCATCTCACGCCAGATCCGGTATCCTTCGCCGGCGTGTTCGAAATCGAGTTCGACGATACAGTGATCGTCATCCCAGTGGATCAGATCGGTGATGGACCCACGAACCATCTGGTGAGTCGATCCGAACAGTGCGAACTGGAACAGCTGTCCAATGCTGGACTTGCCACTCTCATTGGGACCGACGATCCCGATCAGGGCACGGCGGGGAAAGTTCTCGATGCGCAACTTCTTGAACTTGAGGAATCCTTCGGCGCGGAGACTTCGAATCAGCACGAGTCCCCCCCCTGGATATTGCCTGAATCAGTTTCCTGTTCAGAGATGAACTTTTCGCCCAGTTTTCGGGCCTGTTCGTACTTTGACAGGCTCTCGGCGTCCACCTTGCCCTCGAAGGCTCGCTTCTTCATCTCGAAGAGGCGGCGAAACTCCTCCAGGGGTGGACGGATCGCCAGGCCATCCAGCAGCCAGCCAGAATCTTCGGTTTCTTCAGATCTGCTCTCTTGCTCTCCATGACGGCGGTCTCTCGGCATCGTGTGCGTTCCATCCTGGCTCAGGTAAACGGGTTGAAATCGGTCTCCACTGATTGTGAAGCCCACGGAAACTCTTGCAAGTCGCATCAGGAAACGATGATCGCCTCGAAGACCCCCTGGATCGGGTCCTTTGCGCCGATACCGGTGCACTCTAACCGGGCGAGGCGGACTCCCTCGCCGCCATGTTGGAGATCGATCCGGATGCGTCGTGGCGGCAGGATCGCTTCCACACGATCAGCCCATTCCACGGCAATCACCCCTTCCAGGTGCCATTCCTGCCAGCCGTGGAGGTCCAGTTCGGAGCCATCGTCGAGACGATACGCATCGACATGAAGCAGTGGAAGAGATCCCCGATGCAGTGAAGCGACGGTGAAGGTGGGGCTTCTCACGCGCCCTTCCACCGCCATTCCCCGGGCCAGGCCACGGACCAGCGCGGTCTTTCCCGCCCCCAGGTCCCCACGCAGATCGACGACCAGCCCGGCTACGGCAGCAACACCGATCCTCTCCCCGAGAGCTTCAGTCTGCTCCTCTGATTCGAGACGGAGTTGCTGGATGGAGGCGGATGAGGGTGCCAAGGAGATTCCTTTCCGAGTCCTGGAGACTATCGGGCACCTGTCTGGGGAACAACCCCGATCCACCGAGTGCCGGCAAGAGACTGCTGGTACCCGCTGCCCCCTTACGCAAGGATGGAGGTGGTGGAGGGCCCGTGACCACTCCACAAGGCTGGAATCCCTGACGCTGGAATCCCTGACGCTGGAATCCCTGACGCCGGAACCGGAGCACACCGTGCCAAGACCGCTGCACCTCTCGATTCACCTGCTGATCGCCGTCGTGACGTCGTCACTGATGGCCGATGATCAGAGGCACCACGAGTTGCCGGGACCTCCTGCAGCGGGTCCCGGTTCGATCCCCTATCACCAGGGTCCCGCCTCCCTGCAGGCGATCGGAGAACTTGCCGAGATCGATCCGACCCTCGCCGCCGATCAGTTCCGTCAGTGGATCGAGACCCGCCGCGGCTCGCTGGTGATCTCCTCGACACCTCCCAATGTCGGAACCCGCGGGACCATACGTATCGAACCCCCGCACCTGCAACTGGCGAGGTGGGCCCGTCGCATCCCTGCGTCGTTTCTGGAGCTGGCACTGCAACGTCTGGGGCCGATCCCCATCGATTGCGTGCATCCATTGCTGTGGCATCCGGGACTGGAGATGGAAGCGAGCCAGGCCCTCCAGGAAGCGGTCGAAAGAGCCGATCGTAGCAGCGCCGCTGCGCTTCTACGGAGACCGGGGCTCGCCTCGATCCTCGACCCGAAAATCCTCGAGTGGCTGCAAACCGATGCTCCGCCGCGGTCGCCGTGGCAAAGAGTCGATGGACCCATCGGTTCCCTTCCTCCCGCTGGCTGGGAACAACGATTCTCTCCTTCCCGACCCGCCCCCCCCTCACAACAATTCGTCGCTCCGCCAATCTCCGCCTCGATGACTCTCCGGCAGAGGCGCGCTGCCAGCTACCCGCTCCTCTCGGGAACGATGGCACTGGTGTCCAACGACCAGCAGGTCCTCGCCATCGACCTCGACGATCCGCGCCAGGAGGTGTGGCGATGGACTTCCCTCCCCGAACTGGAATACAAGGGTACTCCCGGCAAGATCGCCCCATTTCCCAGTGTGCCGTGGATTCCCGTCAGCAGTGGACCGCGCTGCCTGTTCCTGATGCCGACACCGAGCAAGAAGGTGCGCCCCACCTCCAACGTCTTTCTGGCACTGGGTGGTTGGAAAGATCGAGGCTGGCTCGAGGCCACCCTCCTGGAGATTCCCGACCCCTCCAGCCCTCCCACCGATTCCTGGGTGGTCCCCTTCATCGAGGAGGGCTTCACCGCCTGCCCGACCCCGTTGCTGCATGGCGATCACCTGTGGTTGATGGCGACCCGCGGCTGGAACCAGCTGGAAGTGTGGCTCTTCGCCTATGATGTCTCCAGCAAGAAGGAACTGTGGAGAAGACAACTGGCGGAGGAGACTGCCGAAGCCCATTCGATGAACGATCTTCGCGACAAGATCTTGCACTCTGCTCTGGCCGTCGACGGCGACAACCTGCTGCTGTGTCGCTCGGGAGGCGCCATCGATTGCCTCTCCGCCTCGACCGGAGAACACATCGCCAGCCTCTACCAGCCACGCTGGCGACTGGAAGATCTCTCCCCCCTCAGCACCGCAAAGTTTGGCCCTTCCCGTTTTCACAGTTTCCCTGCACAGGTCCCCCGAACCCTGACTCCACTGCAACAGCCACAAGATGACAAGACACCCTGGGTGATGCTTCCCGCCGACGGACGTCTTGTGGTCGCACTCGACCAGGAACGCTGGACCGTTCGCTGGAGCTATCCGGTGGCGCGGGCGGCTTCCTATCTGGGAATCGTCGATGGACACGCCTGGATCATCGATGCGACCGCCGAGGATCGTCAGGGTACGGTGGAGGTGGTCGGGCTCGATCCACGCAGGGGAACGGTCACATCAGGACCGTGGCGCATCCCCCTGTACATCCCGCCAGCATCCAGCGAGGAGAACTCCCTCGACGCCAGCGATTCTACAGCCACTCCCCGTCTGCACGGATCCCCCCGGGTGCTGCCCGGTCGCATGTGGATTCCGACACGCCTCGGATTACAGATTCACTCCCTCGTCGATGGATCGATGCTGGGTTGGGTGGATTGGCCTTCAGACACGGCGGGGGGAACTGCAACGCCGTATCTCGAGGGGGATCTGATCGTGACTCAATCCGCCCCCTTCGTCACCGCCAAAGATGGCACCACTCAGGTAAAGACGTTGATCGAAAGAATCGATGCCGGCGAGCGAGATGAAGAGGACGCAGGATCTGGCCGCAACTAGGCCGCGTCCTCCGGCTCGGAAGAGACACTGCTGCGCTGGAAATCAACATCGACTCGCGGCGCAGCGACCCACAGGTTTTCCAGATCGTAATAGTCGCGAGCCTCATCGTCGAAGAGATGGACGACGATCTCCCCGTGATCGAGGCAGAACCAGCGGCCATCCTCTCGACCGTGAATGCCGAGACGGGGCAGGTGTAACGGCTTCAGGAACCGCTCCAGCGAGTCCCCCAGCATCCGAACCTGACGCGACGAGCGCCCCGAGGCGAGGATGAAGTAGGAAGAGATGTGAATCATCTCCCTCACCTTCAGCACGAGGATCCGATCCGCCTTCTGGGCATCGAGAAAGCGGGCCACATCGGCGGCCAACTCCTCGAGAATCCGGGGGTCGCGTTCCGTCTTGGGATCACCTGTTGCGTTCATGCGCTACCTTTCGATCCTAAAGAGACTATCAGTCTTCCCGCCGGCGGCAAGCCCAGATGAAAGAGGAGCCGCCCACCGGAAACCGGGGGGCGGCCCCTCGAGGGATGATCTTGAGTTTGGATCAGCCTGCCATCTTCAGGAACAGGGGTACAAACACCAGGCTGACGATGGTCATCAACTTGATCAGGATGTTGAGAGACGGCCCGCTGGTGTCCTTGAAGGGGTCACCTACGGTATCCCCGACAACCGAGGCCTTGTGCGCATCGGAGCCCTTACCGCCATGCTCGCCCGTTTCGATGTACTTCTTGGCGTTGTCCCACGCTCCTCCGGCATTCGACATGAAGATGGCGAAAAGAACACCGGAAGCGAGAGATCCTGCCAGCAATCCGCCGAGCACCTGCATCGACCAGCAGCCGACTGCAACCGGCACCACGATGGCGAGGAATCCCGGCAACACCATTTCACGCAGCGATCCCTTGGTCGAGATCTCCACGCAGGCGGCGTAGTCCGGCTTCCCGGTTCCTTCGAGGATTCCAGGAATCTCGCGGAACTGACGACGCACCTCTTCGATCATCGACCCTGCCGCCTTACCCACCGCCTTCATCGTCAGGGCGGAGAAGAGGAAGGTCATGGCAGCTCCGAGGAACAGTCCGATGGTCACGTTCACGTTGAGGATATCGAGATTCTCGAAGATCGCAGGATCGAGACCAAGTCGATCGAGTCCTGCCTTCACCTCGTTGGAGTAGGTGTTGAACAGGGCCAGAGCGGTGAGGGCGGCCGAACCGATGGCGAATCCCTTACCGATGGCGGCGGTGGTGTTTCCTACCGCATCGAGAGCATCGGTGCGCTGACGCACTTCCGGATCGCAACCCGCCATCTCGGCGATGCCGCCGGCATTGTCAGCGACCGGTCCGTAGGCGTCGATGCCAAGCGAGATGCCCAGCGTCGAGAGCATGCCGACGGCACTGAGGGCAATTCCGTAGAGTCCCCCGAAGTGATGTGCGGAGTAGATCGCCACACAGATCCAGATCACAGGCCACACCGTCGACTGCATTCCGATGGCCAGTCCGCTGATGATGTTCGTGGCAGTTCCCTGCTCCGAATCACCGGCGATCTTGCGCGCATGAGGCGCCTGCTCCGAGGTGTAGTGCTCGGTGATCTTGCCGATGATGATCCCGAGTACCAGTCCACCGATCAGGGTACCGTAGATGCCCCACTTGGTGGCACCGTCAGCGAAGGGAAGCTCGGTATCGGGCATCTTGGAGAAGACGAAGGCAGCGAGGCCAGCAAAGATGACACTGGCCGTCAGCAACCCGTTGAAGAGAGCTGAGTGCACCTTGCTCTCGTCGTTGGTCTTGACCATCAGCGTTCCGATGATGGAGGAAAGGGTACCGAGGGCACAGAGGACCAGCGGTAGCGCCACCCACGGCATGGCAGCATCGGCATTGGCGATACCGAATGCGGTCAATCCCAGCGCCATGCAGGCGATTACCGATCCGACGTAGGACTCGAACAGGTCCGCACCCATTCCCGCCACGTCGCCGACGTTATCTCCGACATTGTCTGCGATGGTGGCAGGGTTACGCGGGTCATCCTCGGGGATTCCCGCCTCCACCTTGCCGACCAGGTCAGCACCTACATCCGCAGCCTTGGTGAAGATCCCTCCACCGACACGGGCGAAGAGTGCAATGCTGGAAGCACCGAAGGAAAAGCCGAACAGCGGCTGGATGAAGTTTGCACCTTCCGCTGTGTTGCCGAGCCAGTAGTTGAACAGAAGCGAGACGCCGAGCAGGCCGAGGCCGACCACGGTCAGTCCCATCACCGCTCCCGAACGAAACGCCACCGTCAAGGCTCCGGTGAGTCCCTTCTTCGCCGCTTCTGTAGTCCGCACCGCGCTGGCGGTGGCGGTCTTCATGCCGATCCAGCCGGCGACGCCACTGGCGAGAGCACCGACTACGTAAGAGATGGCAGTTTGCGAGTCGACTCCGAAGTTGAGGGCGATCGCCACGCAAACAGCGAACATTCCCAGCATCTTGTATTCAGTCTTGAGGAATGCCATCGCACCCTGCTGAACGAATCCAGCCAGTTCCTGCATTCGATCGGTGCCGGCGGACTGTTTGTTGATCCAGCCACTGAGATAAAATGCGTAGAGAAGCGAGAGCACCGAGACTCCGGCGCCGAGCATCGCTCCCTTTTCGCTAGTCAGGTATTCGACGATCATATCCATCTTTATCTTCCTCCATCTCCGGGTCTGAGGCTTTCAGGCCCGACCATCCCGCACCAGCGGGTCCGGGGAGGGATCTCCCTCCATCAGTTCCGGAAAGAAAGGCTTCTACCAGAAACGGAGATGGGCGGCAACCAGAACCGATTACCGCAAGAAGGGACAAGTCATGAACCTGCAATGACTTGCGTGAATTTGCTAGAATTCATCGTAGTTCGATGTACTGACCGTTGTTCTGTTTTGCCAGCAAACCCATGAAGGCCCGCAGTTTCTTGCCCGCCTGCTCGAATCCGACGGTGTTGATCCGTACCCGGCGGAATCGGTTCGCCTCCTTCACCCAGCGCAGGATCGGAGTTGTATCGAGCAGCTTGTTATCGCGGCGTGGAGCACCATCGGAGAGCAAGAAGATCACTCGTAGGTTATCGGCACCGAAGGCATCGCGCAGGGCATGGTCAGTCCAGGTCTCTCCCTGGGCGCTGAACTTGCGGACGTACTGGATCGCCTCACGCTTACGCCGTGAAGATGCGGTCATCACGCCCTTCCACATCGAGTGGATCTCATGGTTGAAGGTGATGATGTTGAAACGAACATCGGGGGGCAACTTCTCGATGGTACGGATCAATTCGTCCTGAACCCTGCGGATCCTCTGACGTGATTCCTGCTGGCCAGGGGTCGGCGGAGGTTTCTGTCCCCCGGGACCAACACTGGTGCCACCACCCCCCGGAGAGTCGCCGGGATCTTCGGGAAGTTCATCGATGACTTCCATGCTGCCTGAAACATCGAGAAGAAAGACCACGTTCTTTGCGACCACTTCCATTCCGAAGAAGGCAGGCGGATCGCGGCGTACCGAGGTCAATCCACTCTTGCGCTCACTCGGATCGGGACGCTTGTAATCCTTCTTGCGGGGCGCCCAGAAGTTCTTCCAGTCCGCCGCCACCTGGAAATCTTCTCCCACCAGTTTCAGTAACGTCTTGCGAATCTCGTAGGCGACGAGATTGTCCTTCCGGCCCACCTTCTCCTGGCGACCCAGAGCTTCGATGAGATGATCCACTGCGCCGAGATCATCCTTCTTCGCCAGCGCTTCGATGGCGGTCAGCGAAACGGAATCGTCGGAATCGTAGAGATTGGTCAGCACCCCGGCGTAGGCTTCCCGCTCCTTCCGTGCTGCCAGCACCAGGGTCAAGATGATGCGGGCAGAGGCGCGCTTGTCCTTGGTCGCCAGATGGCACAGGCGATCGAAACCAGCGCCGGTTGGAATTCCCACCAGTTTCGATCCGATGTAGCGCTCGATGCTGTAGGAGTGGCCCCCGAGCCCCACCTGGACCAGTGCGTCCACCGCCTTCTTGCTGCCATCGAGAGCCAGTTCGTCGACGGCACGGGATGCGCCGTCAAAGTCATCTCTCTGGATCGCTGCAGCGAGTTTCGATTTGGCCTGACTGATGTCCACCGTAGCCGCTACCGTCAATTCGGCAGCGAGGACGGTGCCGTGAAGGGCACACGTCACGGCAAACAGGATCACTCCTCGCGTGAGGGCATTGACCAGCCACTGGACACTTCTTGCCCCGAATGGGGAGAGCTCCTGGTGACGGGCCGGTCGAGAGCTTGGGGCGTGGGACATCGCCTGCTTCCTTCCGGTTGCCGCGGGGATTCCCCGCGGTAGGGGGTCATTCTAATCGCTTTCGAGGTACCTGGGTAGGTCTCTCGTCGACACCGATTGGGCCACTTTTCGAGATTGTCGTATTCTTTCCTGTCAGCGCACCCGTGGTGTGCCGACGGTGACCCTGGCTAGCGGTACTGCTTCGAACTCCATCGAGATCTCGGGGCTACCGAACAGATACTCATCGAGACCATTTCCTTTTTTGAGAGGGGGGATGTGGTCGAAGCGAAGAGGAAATTGCGTGTCTCGAATTGCAACTCTCTCTCCTGGCTGGCTGCTCGTGGCCATCATCGTCCTCGCATCCACCTCCGGATGCCAGAAGAACCATACGCAGGCGCAGCTGGCGGCCCCCACCATCGAGAACTTCTTGCTCGATGTACGGACCGATTCCGTGCTTCTCAACTTCGATGTGATCGACCCCCTGGAGCGACACTGGGAAGCAATCATCTACTTCAGTGACGATCTGGGCCAGACCTGGTTCCCGGTCACTGCAAACTCACCCGATGAAGGAACGATTGAACTGATTCCCCCTTTCCAGCCCATCGCCACATCCTGGTCCTTCCGTGGCGACCTCAACACCTTGCCCCAGGCGGACGTCCTGCTGGAAGTACGCCTCTTCGACCTCGCTGGCTCGTTGGAGGCACATCATCGCTCTGACCCCTTCTCCATCGGAGATACCAGTCCCCCCGTGGTGAAATCGATCGAGGTCCCTTCGGGACCGGTCGGCGGTCCCATCGCGGTCAGCGGCAGCGTCTTCGACGCCGATGGAGATCACGTCACGGTATACCTGGAGTGGTCGCTGGACGGCAATGAACCGTGGACCCTTGCGTCACTGGAAGGTGACGACCAGGCGGTGATTCTCGCCAACAAGGGTGCAGAACTGGTCGAGTTCGTGTGGCTCTCTCACATCGATAGCCCGGGAGTGGTCAGCCCCTTTGCAAGGGTTCGTATGGTCGCCTCCGACGCCAGCGGCAGTCACCATCAGATCAGTGACTACCTGCCGCTGAATACCATCCAGCCGAGAATCGACGCCATGACCATCGGCGAGATCGTCGACGATCTCAACGGCAGTGAAGCTGCCACCACCGATGCGGGAGAGAGCGTCCCCTTCACCCTGTCGATGCCCTCGGTCGATTCTCGAATCCAGGTGCAGTGGAGTGCCGGTCCCGGTGGTGCCTCGGTCGATCCCGCGACTCTCAAGGTCAGCGCCGACAGATGGATTGCAGATCGACCTCCTGGTGACGACCTCTCCGACCTCTTCACGGTGACCGGCTTCACCGCGGTCTGGAACACCCGTCAGGAAGACTCATTACCCCTCGGGCCGTTGCTGTTGAGCGCAACCGTTGATGACATGCGGGGGAATCCGTCGCTGCCGATGCAATATCAGGTAAACGTCACCGCCGGCTCGACGCAGGCTCGTCCCTTCGACTGGCATGACCGCTGGTTCCTCGACTTCCAGCGAGACAACTACGAGATCGGACTGCAGATCGACGCCCAGTCCCAGTCCCTGATGCCCTACGCCAGTGGTGGAGCGGACGGAATCGCAGATCACCACCAGGATCTCCTCACCGTGGGACTGCAATCGAATCAAGCAACCCCAGCTTCAACCGCTGCTGCGGTCAATCCTCGCGTCCAGCAATGGGTCGAGGAAGCGATCCTCGACAGGGTTCGCTCACACTACGGAGTGGGTGCAATGCCAGGAGGAGAACACCTGCAACCAAACATCTCCTTCGACCTGTACCCCACCTCCTCCACCAGTTCCGTCGGGATCGGTGGTGATGATTCGGATGCCTACAGTTACGCCCTCGGTCGGGCCTCCTTTGATTATCGAAATCAGACGTCGAACAATGAGACTGCGCCAACTCGTGGGGTCTTCACCAGCAACATGATCCAGTTCTACTGGAACTCGTGGACCTTCAGGAATCGTTTCCAGGCGATACTCCCTGGGCTGGGAACTCCCGTCGGAGAAGGAATCCTTGACCCCATCGTTCTCTCCGATGGGTTCGTCCGCCTCGATCCTGGAAATAGCGCTGCAGAAAATGATCGATACGACGGAGTGTGGGATGCCATCGATGCATGGAGTCGAGTCGTCTCCATCGTCGCAGCCCACGAGATCGGACACGCCGTCGGACTGTGCGCCAACGGGCTGCCCCCCACCGGACTCTTCGGTGGCGAATCAGATCTCGATCTGGCAGGCCCCTTTACCACCGCATTTCACATCGACACCCCAGGACTGAACGTCATGTCGTCAGCTCTGGGACTGACCTCGGCACTGGTAGAAGGTGAATCCGGCTACCAGTTCAACTCCCTGAACAAGGCGTACATCGCCGAGTGGACGACACTGGAGCCATAGAAGATGAAAATGAAACTTTCCTACCTGTGGTTGATCTTACTACTCGGCAGTTCGCTGCCGGGAACGGTCGTGGCGGTCGAGGATCCGTGGCCACTGTTCCACAGAGCGGACCGGCTCCTGCACGGAACCGTGGTCCAGCGAATCGAAGGAGAGAGGGACCGACTCTACCTGGTCGCCACTGATGGAGGCTCAGCTATTCAGAGCCTTGAGTCGTGGTGGCTACGTGAGCCGGAAGGAGAGGGCACCGAGGGTATCGGCGCTCTTGTCGGGCACCGCGGGGTCTGGCTCGTGGCGGAGGCTAACGGAGGAGAATTCCCGGAAGCAGACGCCACGGTCCTCCCCGGGGGGCTGTTTCCCCTTCGTGACCCCTCGCTAGTGGGAGCCCTCGAACAGCTCCTCGATCCGGCATGCAACCCTTCCGTGGCACTGGACCTGATGACTGCCGCCGATCCCATCTGCCGGAGGATCGCCATCGGTTGGTGGCAAGCCCATGGACCGGATCTGCAAGAGCAGCAGGTCCAGAAGATACGAGATGCATTCCTCGCCGACAGAGACGCTTCGGTTCAGCGTTCCTGGATCGAGTTGTTCCTGCAGAAGAGCTGGCTCCTGAAATCGAACGGAATGGCGGACCTGATCCCCCACTCCGACGATCCGGCAGTCTCGATGCTGGCTCTCCAGTACCTGCAAAGCCATGGCACCGTCCGTCAAAAAGCGCGGCTGGTCAGTGCATGGCCATCGACCGATCTGTCCGGCAAGAAACGCCTCGCCATCGCCTATCGCACCCTTGCCATCCGGGAAGCGGGTCCGTGGTTACTTCAGGGAGTGACTTCCAACGATCCGATTCTCAGTCGAATCTGCATCGAATCGATGGGGGCAGCGGGACTCGTCGACTGCCAGGAAACCTATCGATCGCTACTCCACTCCACTTCAAACGAGATTCGTATCGCCAGTTTACGAGGCCTCGCTCGCAGCAGCGCACCCGGTGCGTGGCAGATGATCTCGGAGACGATCGCCTCCCTCGAGGCTTCCGATCCGATCCTGCCGCTGGCGACCCAGTTACAAAAACATCCGTGGAAATTCCTCCGGACGAGGGGAAAGCACTGACATGAATCAGGATCTACTGACAATTCTCGAGGAAAAGATAGAAGCGAAGACCTCCGGCATCTTTCACCTGGGTCGTGGCCAGGATGGACGCAAGATCCTCTTCGATGGAGACCGTTTTCTCTTCTCACCCGATCAGTACCCACTCCACTTCCCGGAGGTTGGATGCTGGCAGGACCACATCGATGTGGCAGATCTGAACTCGATGCTCTCTCGATGGTATTCGGAAAACGATCAGTTCGATGGACTCCTCGACGGGATTCCCCAGCTAAAAACTTCCTCCATCGAAAAACTGATCCCGAAACTGACCATCGGGGTGCTGGTCGATAGTTTCATCTGCTGTGGTGATGCTTTCCTGTTCGAACAGGGTTCTGACCGCAAGTGCTCGGACAATTCGGGTACCAGCTCCGATCAGTTGCTGGAGGCGATCAGGCTGCAGAATGCCGCCCTGGAAGATGCCCTCAAGATCCTCCCTTCCGGCGATGAACTGCTGATCCTCTCCCCCTCCGGTGTCCAGTGCCGAGATGAACAGACCGGCTGGGTGTTCTCGCGAATTGGAATGCTCATCGATGGTTTCCGTTCGGTCCGGGAACTGATGGAGGACTCTCCCTTCTCTCCATGCCAGACGCTGTGCCAGCTGGCACGGGCCGCCTCTGAAGGCCTCGTCTACAAGAAGAAATTCCCAGAACTCGCACGTGTGCGGATGGCTGACCTCGATGGAGACACCCGCGTCGAACTGCTGGAAAAACTGGAGCAGGCCACAACGATGGCTGCGGAACCGATTCGGATCCTCGAAAAGATGCGGCAATTACATCAGATCTCCGGAGAGCAGGGTCTGCAGAGGGACGCAGCACTGCGCATCGCCGATGCGCATCGGAGCGCACGAAATCCAGATTCCGCCATCGCAGTTCTCGAAGAGATTCTCGAGGAGGTCCCTGACCACGAAGGAGCCAGGACCAGTCACATCGAAATCCTCACCGAGCGCGCCGAGCAACTTCTTACCGGGAGCCAGCCTGAAGAAGGTCGACGTTACCTGCGAAGGGCCATCGAAGTCTCCGATGATGACCAGTTGCGATTGCGCCTGATCGCCTCACACCACGCACCCGAGGCGCAGATCCGTGAAGGGATCCGCATCGCATCGCTACTTCACAGGAACTCGGAACAGCGGCGGGCACTACGCCTGGTCGACAGTCTTGAGGCTCTGCATCCCGAAAATCCTCTCATGCAACAGGCGCGTGTCGACTTCTTGCTCGATCACGGCGAAGCGGAAGCATCGGAGGTTGCCCTGGAACGACTGGCGGCTCGCCAGGCTTCCGATGGCAATATCCAGCGTGCCCGACAGATCGCCGATAGCGTCAGAAAACTTCGTCGCAAGCGAGGCGCACAGGAGAAGCACACCCATACGGGGCAGGTGGTTCTCCGGCGCATACGACAGTTCTGCATGCTGGCGCCATTCCTGGCGATGGCCACCATCCTCGTACTCGCAGAATTCCGTCTCCAGGCGGTCATCGCCGGTGCTGACACTCTTCCCCCTGAACAGTGGAAGCAGGAGGCGCAACCGTGGCTTCGCTGGTTGCCCCCGGGCCCCTGGAAGAGTGGACTGGAAAGTGCCGCACTGGTGGTCGATCAACGCAACAATGATCTCAACCACAACTTTGCAACTGCTGCCAGGGAAGCGTTGCAGGACGCCAGGTCAGCAAGACTTCTCGGAGATGACATCATCGCCAGGAAGCACCTTCAAATCGCCATCCAGTACGGAGCCGCAGCGGAGGCGAAGGAACTCTCGCAGTTGTGGAAGGCCCACGACTCCGAGGCACTCAAGTTGAGATCGCTGGTCGATTCGGCCCGTGAGCGAGGAGATCTACCGGCAGCGAGGCGCTGGGTGTTTCAGTTGCTGGAACAGTACCCTGCAAACGATGCCACCAGCGGGGTGACGGTTCCTGTTCAGATCAGTACCCGGATGCCCTCGAGACTGCAGATTCCTGGCGAGGATCCGGTTGATCTCCCGGTATGGATCGAGATTCCCCCCTTCGGAACCAAGACGATTCGCCTCGAGCGGGAAGGCCGCTTCAGCGAGTTCGTCATTCCATTTCGGGGACCGGAATCGATGGTCCTGCCGCACCCCTAGGGGGTTTCAGGATCGTCTCCACCCTGCTGGATCAGACGCTGCAGGATCTCCTGGACCTTGCGGGGATGGGCCTGCCCCCCGCTCGACTTCATCACCTGCCCCATCAGGAATCCGACCGGTTTCTTGTCTCCGCCACGAATCTTGTCGGCAGCGTCGGGATTGGCATCGAGCACTTCCTGGACCCAGCCAACGAGAGCGCCCTCATCACTGACCTGCTCTCCTGCGCTGGCGAGCACCTCTTCGGGAGAACGCTTCTCATCGAGTGCCACCTGCAGGATCTCTCTTCCCTTGGCAACACTGATGCGATCCCCCTCCACTGCAGCGACCACCTTTGCGATGGATGCCGCGGTCAGGGGATAGTCCTCGATCCGTTCCTCCCTGTCGTTGAGGTGCTTGAGAACCTCGCCGCGGAACCAGTTGGATGCGGAGGAAGGGGATAGACCTGCTTCGATGAGCGCATCGAAGAAATCGCCATGTTCCCGTTTGGCGAGAATCGGTTCCGCTTCCCTGGGATCGAGCTGGAACTGCTGCCGGTATCGGAGCGTGCGCTGTGCCGGCATCTCGGGCAACGCCTCGTGCTCACGTTCGACGTCCGCCGACTCGATGATCAGCACCGGTAGATCCGGATCGGGGAAATACCTGTAATCGGGAGAGTCTTCCTTGCCTCGCATCTCCTCGGTGACCTCGAGATCTTGATCCCACAGGCGAGTCTCCTGGCGGATCGACCCTCCCCCTTCCAGCACCTGCGCCTGGCGCTCAGACTCCACCTCCACCGACCTCTGGATCGACACGAACGAGTTCAAGTTCTTCAACTCGGTGCGGACCCCCAACTCGCTATCGGCATCCGGTCGCACCGAGACATTGACATCGGCACGAAGGTTTCCCTTCTCCATGTCTCCATCGCAGACTCCGATCCAGCGCAGCAGTTCTCTAGCCGATCTCACGCAGCGAGCGGCTTCGACGCCACTCATCGGAAGCGGTTCGGTGACAATCTCCAGCAATGGACTGCTGCAGCGATTGAGATCGATGCGGCTGGTGCCATCCTCGGCATGAATCGATTTGCCTGCGTCCTCTTCCATGTGGATGCGGACCAGCGGCAAGATTCCCTCGCTACCATCTTCACGCTCGAAGGGAATCTGCCCCCCCAGCGCATAGGGGCGATAGAACTGGCTGATCTGATATCCCTTGGGAAGGTCGGGATAGAAGTAGTTCTTGCGGTCGAAACGACTCTCTCTCTCGATATCGCAACCGAGAGTGATGGCAGCACGGATGGCACGACGTACCGCTGCCTCGTTGATCACCGGCAAGGCGCCGGGCCAACCGCTACACACCGGACAGATGAATTGATTCGGCTCCGTCGCCGATCCCCGCCTGCAGGCGCAGAACATCTTGGTGCGCGTCGACATCTGGGCATGGATTTCCAGCCCCACCACTGTTTGCCACCGGTGACTCATCCTGTCACCTCCCCCGGAAGCCGGCGGTGCAGATCATTCCACTGCTGCCACCTCTCCCCCAGTTCGAGGATTCTCCCGTCACTTCCGCGCGCTCCCATCAATTGCAATCCGATGGGGAGGCCCTCGTCATCGAAGCCACAGGGGAGTGCCAGCGCCGGCACACCGGCCAGGTTGGCGGTCACCGTCAAGATGTCGCAGGCATAGAGCGCCAGCGGGTCATCGATCTTTTCACCGATGGGAAAGGGGCCAAAGGGAGAGACCGGGGTCAACAACGCATCGCAATCCTCCAGCGCTTCATCGATCCCCTTACGGATCAGATCCCTGACCACCTGGGCACGACTGTAGTAGGCGTCCCGGTACCCGGCAGAAAGCACGAAGGTGCCCATCAGGATGCGACGCCTCACTTCCGCACCGAAGCCGTCGTGACGACTCGTCTCGTAGAGAGATTGCAACTGATCGGATGCGACCCTGTGACCGACATGAACCCCGTCGTAGCGGGCAAGATTTGAGGACGCCTCGGCAGTCGAGATCACCTGGTAACAGGCGTTGGCCGCTTCCAGGTGCGGCAGTGATCGCTCGATCACCTCGATACCCTGTGCCGCCATCTGATCCGCTGCGGCACGCACGGTGTCACCGATCACCGAATCGATTCCCGCAGCAAATCCTTCACGGATCAATGCCACCCGGGAGATCGGCTGCTGCGGCTGCTCCGGAAAATCACGGCTGGTCGAATCGAGGGGATCACACCCCTCCATCACTGCCAGCACATCGCGACAGTCCCGTGCATCTCGAGCGACGGGACAGATCTGGTCGAGACTGGATCCGAAAGCGATCAGTCCTCGACGTGACACCCTTCCCCAGGTCGGCTTGAAACCGGTAGCACTGCAAAACGCAGCGGGTTGGCGAATCGATCCGCCAGTGTCACTTCCCAGGTGAAAGGACCAGCCATGACTCCCCGCCAGTGCCGCAGCTCCACCGCTGGAGCCTCCCGGCACTCGCCGCTGGTCCCATGGGTTACACACCACACC
This sequence comes from Planctomycetota bacterium, assembly GCA_965661685.1. Classification (GTDB taxonomy): domain Bacteria; phylum Planctomycetota; class UBA8108; order UBA1146; family UBA1146; genus QNYK01. Next base: position 22,131 of record CBFIET010000003.1, on the reverse strand, counting down.
GTGGACCGAGGTCTCGTTGGAGGCACCCATGGCAAATTCATCGCAGCTACTCTTGCCCACCAGCACCGCCCCCGCTTCCGTCAACCGACGAACGACGGTGGCGTCTTCTGCTGCTCGAAATCCGACCAGCATGGCACTGGATGCGTCACTGGTTCCACAGCGTGTCGTGATGTTCATCTTTGCAGTGAAGGGAATCCCGTCGAGAGGCCCAAGCGACTGCCCCGCCTGGCGTCGAAGGTCACTGGCGTCCGCCTGCTCCAGCGCTTCGTCGCCGAAGATCTCCACCACCGCATTGATCCCGGTGGCAGGCCCCCTGAGAAAATCGAGGTAGTGGCCAACCAACTGTCGCGAGTTGCAATTGCCATCGGAGAGCCACTGCTGCGTCTCATGAACGGTGAAGTGCGTCGGCGGCAACTGGTAGTCTTGCGACATGATGGCTCCTACCCGACGACCCGTGGGGTCACGAAGGTTCCATCTCGCCAGTCGGAACAGTTCTTGCCGATATCCTCTCGATCTCTCGGCCCTCCGGGATCATCTCCCTCGACCGGCTGATCGTCTCGGGTCCCGCTCACTTCAACCTGGGGCGCATCTGCATCGGAACGATGTTCCTCGGGGATCGTCACCGCTCTGAGGGTCTCGACCATGTCGAGCATCTTTTCGAGGTGATCGATGAGCGCCGGGATCTCCTCATCGGAAACTTGTAGGCGAGCGAGACCGGCAGTCTTTCGTACCAGTTCCTCGTCGACGACGGGACGGTTCATGTCGGCAGGTGTGGAAGCGTCCGTTTCGATGAGATCCCCCTATCCCTGGCAAACTGGCAGCGGAGTTGCACTGTAAGTGCTGTGCCACAGGGAATCGTGCAACGAATGTTCCCGAAGGTCGATGAAAAACTCCCGGCCAACCTGCGTCGACCGGGAGATCATCCTTCAAAATTGGTACCGGCGCAGGGACTCGAACCCCGGACCCAAGGATTATGATTCCTTTGCTCTACCATCTGAGCTACACCGGCATGGCCTCTGACGATAGCGTCACAGGCTGTGGCTGTCCAGATCACCCGTCCACTTCGAGGGTCATCGACGTCCGGAAATCCACATCCGGACCCAGAAATCCGCTGACGGCAATGCTGTCGCTGCTGTGGCCGGATCGCTGTCGATTATGCCCGGAGGCTCCCCTGCCAGGCTCTCCCCTCTGTCGGCAATGCCAGCAGCTGCTGCCGCCCCTCTCTCCTCGCTGCAACCGTTGCTTGCAGCGTCCAGGCCCGCTCTCCCGTACCAGTGATGGACGCTGCAGCGGCTGTCGGTATGCCTCGCCGTTGCGCCCATTCCTGCACATCTCCGGCCACCAGGGATCACTGCGGGAACTGGTTCTGCTGGGCAAGCGGGGACATCGGGATGATCTCGCCCGGTTACTGGCGAGGACCCTCGGGGATCTGATCGGTCAGCGCTATCCCGAGGTGACCGAAGGATTTCCTACGATGGTGGCAATTCCCCGTCACTGGTCACGTCGCTGCAGTCACGGCATCCCCTTCTCCCGGCGACTGGCCATCCCGCTGGCGGAGCAACTCGGGATCCGCTGCCGCAACTTGTTGAAGAGGAGAAGGGGCCCCACCCAGGTCAGCCTTCCTCCCCATCGGCGACGAAGCCTCGGGAGGAGTGCATTTCGAATCGGCAACGGCGACGAGAAGACTCGTCGAGTCATCCTCGTCGATGATGTGTACACCACCGGAGGAACATTACAGGCTGCCACCTCGATACTGGAAGCGCACCGATTCAAGGTATTGTTGTGGGTCACAGCAACGGTCAGTACCGCTTCACCCGGCCCCGCTTCTCCGAGAAACAGTGGGGATGGCTGGCGCAATTCTCGGCAACTGCTGGCGAACGATCAGACGCAGGCGACCAGGTAGGCGATCCACGCCTGGGTGTTCTCGGCGGTGGTCTCATGGGTGAAGTTACCATCCCCATCGCCATCCTCGTCGACTCCCTCCCAGTACGCCTCTACCGTCGAAAAACCTGCATCCTTGAGGATGTCCTGGCTCTCCTGCATCCCGTAACGACGCCAGTCGTAGGTGAACGCGTTCTTCATCTTCGATCCATCAGGAAACTGGAAGGAGATGTGGCACAGCAGGTGATCGGAGATTCCGCACACCTTGTCCTGATCCCAGATGTAGTCGAAGCCATCCTTCTCGTGCTCCTCCTCCATCTCCTCGTAGGCTTCACTGCCGCCATAGATATCGAGAACAAACGCCCCGTCATCGCCGAGACTCTCTCGTACCGATTTGAAATACCCCAGCAGTTGCTCCCGCTCCTTGAAGATCCACCACGAGAAGTTGAAGGCACAGACGATATCCACCGGGTCCTTGGGAGCTTCCAGTACATCGCCGATTCGCAACTCGATGCGAGATCGTTGATCCTCATCGAGCTTGTCGAGATTGTTCTCGATACCCCACTGAACCGTAGCCTCATCGAGGTCGTAGCCGATCGCCCGACGGTTCTCTTTCTCTTCTACCCAGGTTTTGGACAGGAATCCGGTACCACAGAAATCCTCACGCATGAGGATCGGGTCCCGACCGAACTTTTTCCGGAAGACCATGTCCATGAACTCGGTATCCGCTTCCGGCTCCTGAACCGCTCGCTGGTAGAGATCATGCTTGTTGGCGAGAAATGCCTGACGATCTCGTTTCTTTTTCTTTTTTTCTTTCTTCACGCTGGCCACCACTCCGCCCCCCCGTCTTCAACTATTTCCCTGCTGTCTCCGCGATGAGCCGATCATCGATGGTTCCCGTCACTTCTCAAGGTGTTCCTACCCGGTTCATTGCGAATCGCTCAGAACTCCAGAGAAGTTCCGACTCGACAGCAGTGGCACCATCGATGATCGCGGATGCAACCCGATCTCCGACGGCGGTCGCTGCGGTCACTCCGTGCCCCCCCAGCCCCACCGCCCAGTTCCAGCCGGAGACCCGCGGATCGGGCCCCAGCAGGAAGCGACGATCTGTGGTGAAGGATCGGTGCCCTGCCCACCTCCGTTGTGGCTTCAACGATTTCATCTCCGGGAAGTAGCGACCGACCTTTTCCACCACCGCCGGCCAGGGGTCTTCGTCGATCGTTGCCAGCGAAGCCCGATCGGGCCACTCCTCGCAGCCGCACCATAGCCACTCGTCACCGCACACCCTCAGGTACCAGCCCGGATCATGAGCCCAGATCCAGGGGCGACAGATCTCGCTGCCATCGAAGGAGGAGGTCGTGATGCAACTGCGCAGGGTCGGATTCACATCGACGGGAACCCCGCCCGATTGTGACCATTCCCCAGCCCAGGCACCATTGGCCACCACCAGCTGATCGACGGAGACAACCTGGTTGCCGATGCAGATTCCCGTCACTCGTCCCCCTTCGATGCGGGGTGAGTGCGCGGATTGCGCCATGGCGAGGTGAAGTTCCCCATCGCATCGGGCCTCCGCCAGCAGGTGCCCGATCAACGCCGGCACCTCCAGCGTTCCATCCCCGGGAACATGACGTGCCTCCCCGGCTGGCATCTCCGAGAGTTCAGGATAGAACTCACGAAGTTGCGCTTCGCTGCACGCTCGATGGTGAACCTGATCCCACGAAGCGGAGGCGATCTCCTCATCTCCATCGAGGATCAACGACCCTGTCCGCTGGAAGGGAGACCCTGCCACTGCTGGATCGAAGATCTGCTCGATCCGTTGCGCCCCCTCGCGACAGAGTCCGGTGATGACCGGATCTTCTGCGACCTGACGGATCAAGCCGGCATTTCGGCCGCTCGAGTGCCTTCCGGGCAGGGATTCTTGCTCCACCAGTAAAACGGGACCGAGACCACTACGGGCGCAACTGGCGGCAGTGGCAATCCCCGCCAATCCGCCGCCGACGATCACCACAGACCAGTTTCGGGCGAGTTCTTGCCCGTGAGAGATCATCCACTTCCCCTGCCCACCGGTCTTCGCTCCCCCCTGGAACGCCCCCGGATCGATAAATCAACTGGAGAGATCGATGCCCCCCCAGTTATCCTCTCACCCTACACGGAGGAACCGAGGGCTCGCAATCGAGAGCGGCGATGAAATCGCAGCGGTTTCCTCCAGGACGAATCTGTCGAGATGGAAGGGATGACGCAGTGACACCGGAAATCATCGAGGTCCTGATCCTGCTCGTTGTCACCTTGATCTTCTTTGCCAGTGAAATCCTGGCGGTCGATGTCATCGCAGTTCTGGCACTGTTGTACCTGACAGTGCGGGGCATCCTCCCCCTCGACGATGCCTTGCTGGGATTCGGTCACCCTGCGGTGATCGGGGTCGGGGCCCTGTTCGTCGTCAGTGAAGGACTTCTCAGAACCGGGGCGCTAGGTTTCCTTTCCAACCACCTGCAGGAGTGGAGCCGCGGCAGCAACAAGATCATGACGATCTTGATTCTCCTCATCGTGCTGATATCGAGTGCCTTCCTCAACAACACCCCGGTGGTGGCGATGTTCATCCCGGTGGTACTGGGAGCGTGCTTGCGAAGTGGTATGAATCCATCGACGATTCTCATCCCACTCTCCTACGCCGCCATCCTTGGAGGGACCTGCACCCTCATCGGCACCTCCACCAACATCCTGGTCGCATCGATTGCCGGGGTGCCAGTTGCAGAGGGTGGTGCCGGCATCGAACTGGGGATGTTCGAGTTCACGAAACTGGGACTGATCCTGGCGACCCTCGGATTGATCTACCTGATCGCAGTGGCACCTCGACTCATCCCAGAACGACAGACGATCACCTCCCTCGCCAGTCTCGGAGGAGATCAACGCCACCGCGAATACATCACGGAGATCGAGGTTCGAGGGGGTGACCTCATCGGCAAGCGATTTGCCGACACCCTCCTCGCCACCGCCGGCAAGGTGCGCATCCTGCAGATCATCCGGGGAGAGGAGATCATCTGGCCCCCTCTCGATGACGAACTGCTACGCCTTGGCGACGCCCTGGTGATCTCCGGCACCATCGAGAACCTGATGGAAGTTCAGGACAAATCGGGAGTGGCAAGCCTCTCGGAGATCGTCTCGGAAACCCAGGGATCTCCCGTTCAAAAAGAGACGCAACTGGCAGAACTACTGGTCCTTCCCAGCAGTGCGTACGTCGGACAGTTGCTCGGATCGGTGGAGTTGCGTCGTCGTTTCGGGCTCAACGTCATCGGACTTCAGAGACACGGAATGCACATGCGTAGCAAGATCTCCGAGCATCCGCTTCGGACCGGAGATGTACTGCTGATCCAGGGGACCCAGGAGGGACTCGAACGAGTCCGTGGCGAAGAGGGTTTGATCCTGATGTCAGGAGTCGACGATGTCGTGGTCCGCAGGGCCAAGGCCCCCCTTGCCATCGCCATCCTGGTCGGGGTGATCGGGCTGCTCGCCACCCAGGCATTACCGATGGCCACGGTAGCTCTTGCAGGCGCAGTCGCCATGGTGGCGACCGGTTGCATTCATGGCACCAAGATCTACGAAGCGATCCAGTGGAAGGTACTGGTTCTCATCGCGGGAACCCTGGCACTGGGCAAGGCTATGGTGGTGACGGGAACTGCCGACTGGCTGGCTCAGCTGGTGGCAGGACTTCAGCCACACCTGGGAGCACACGGACTGATCATCGTGACCCTGATCACCGCCGCTCTCTTGACCGAGATGATTTCCAATGCGGCGGTCGCTGCGGTACTGGTTCCGGTAGCGATCAAGATCGCATCGCAACTGGACGTCTCTGCCCTACCGTTCGTGATGGCGGTAGCGTTCGGAGCTTCGCTCTCCTTCTTGACCCCCATCGGCTACCAGACCAACACCCTCGTGTACGGTGCAGGGGGCTACCGATTCAGTGACTTCGCCAGGGTCGGTGGACCGCTGGTGATCATCATCTGGGCGGTGGCCGGCTGGTTGATTCCGGTCTTCTGGCCCCTCCAGCAGTAACGGACACTGCCGATCACAGGCACCTCTTGATCAGGGGCACACCGATTCGGTACACAGCAACGTGTCCGCGGTCGGGTCGATACCACAACTGGATCCCGGCGCTGGCAAGTCACCTGTGCCAGAGAACAGATATCCCAGCAGCGCCACCGGATCGGCGACGTTGATCACTCCATCGTCATTGCTGTCGTGTCCATCCTCACAACTGGTCAGCGATCCTGCACCTCCAAAGAGGAGTTGCAGCGTCGCCACCGCATCGGAGATGTCGAGAGTTGCGTCGCCGTTACTATCTCCGCGCACGAACAGGACACCACCACAGGCGGACGGAATCGACAGAGGATCCGCCGGATCGGAGCAGGCAAGCCTCTCCTCTCCATCGAGGAATCCATCGCCGTCCCTGTCGATCCCCATCCTCACTCCCGACCCCACTGGCACCACGGTGTAGGTGATCTCCGCACCGGTCACAGCAGAGTTCCACAGGTCTTCGAAGAGAGGAGCCTCCAGCATCAGATCCGATTGCATCATCATCGAACTGGGGACCAGCACCCAGCCTCGGGGCACTCCGCCCTGCACCGCCTTGGCGACCACCTCGACGCGACCGAGTACCGCTTCGTCGAGGATCTCCTGTACCACCGCAAGGAGCGCTGGATCGTCACGATTGGTCTCGTTGATGGTGACCTGCCGACCCACTGCAGCGTGGGTATCCTGGCTCTCTGGTCCCAGCGGATCGAGGGGTGTGGAGTTACTTCCGGCGGGAAGATCGGAGCCGGAGAAGGCCAGCATGAATGCGGTGATATCGGCAATCTCTTGATCACTGGTGACCGAAAATGCTGGTTCACCGATGAATCTCTCGATGGTGTCAACCGATCCATCGTGTAGATAACCGAAGCCGTTGGTGTTGAGCAGTTGCGTCGTGTTGAATCCGGTTCTCTTGTAGAGATTCCGAAGCTGCGGAATCTTGATGTTGCGCTGGGTCGACCCATCGACGCTCACCACGCCGTGGTGCTTCTCGCCCATCGGGCCATCGGGAATCGGGACCATCTGGAATCCGGAACCGAGTGCTGAATTGGGGCCGATTCCCACCGGCATCGTGTGGCAAGTGGTGCACTCGAGTCCGCCATCGAGATCGGCAGTCCGGTACAGGTTGAGGCCATTGACGGCATTCCCGACTCCAAGTGGCTGCCCCTCCGGAGCAAAACGACCGACGGTGTAGTGTCCCTCGAGATCGAGTGCAGTGGGCAACTGGTTGCGATAGTCCCTGAACGGATTGGGTGGGAAGTAAATACTGGCCAGGAACGCCTCGAACTGCTGCATGCTGGTACCACCCAGTGGCAAGTCATCGCCGTTGATGTGCATGAAGGCACCGCCGAACGCCTCGATCCCGGCGCGGTCGCCACGCCAGTGGTGAGGCTCCTTGCCGATGATGTCCTGCAAGGTCTGGGTCAACATCGGCCCCTTCATCGGGTGGAAATCATCACACGGATCGACACCGGGAAGCGGCAATCCCATGTTGCAGACGTCGACGAACGGTTCCACATCCCCCGATGGATCGCCAAGATCCCAGGCGAGGCGGTCGGTTCTTGCATCCACATGGCAGGATGCACAGGAGACCTGCCCCATACCCGAGGTCAGGTGAGTGTCGTAGAGGAACTTTCGTCCTTCACGCACCGCAACCGTGGTTGGATCGTGAAAATTGACCCGCTCGCTGACGCTGTTGTCGAGGAGATTCACCGCAGCAACGGCACCATCGAAGTGCTCCAGCACGTAGAGAACTGAGCGAGCCTCGTCGAGCGCAAGCCCGGTTGCTCCAGCTCCCACATCGATGGGATCCACCAGCGAATCACGGGTTCCATCGGCGTTCAACTTGACGAGATTCCCTGAACCCTTACCGGCGATGTAGGCCTCGGTCCCGGCGCTGTTCCAGACGATGGCGCGGGGGTCCCCGATGCTCAGCAGACGCTCCTCTTCAGGAACGCTGACACCTCCCGCTGGAAGGTGCGGGTTGAGGTCATCGATCATCGGCACACTGCCAGGTGCAGCGGGGATCAACGCATGAAGGACGTCGATGAAATGACCGTTGAGATTGGGTTCGTATCGAATGTGGTTGTGCGCTTCTGTACCCACCACCGAGATCGATCCATCGGAGGGACGAACTGCAATGGCCATGCAGATGTTCATCAGTGATTTGATGTAGGTCACGCTGTTGTCGGTGGTATCGATCACTGCCACATCGTGATCGGCAAGATCCCACCCCACGGGTCTACCGGACACCGCTGCCTGGGCACCACTGACCAGGTTCCCCCAGTCCTCGCCGTTGTCATCGACCCACACATCGGTATCGAGTTTCCTGACGATAAGCGCCACTGCGGGAGGTGGTCCTGCTGCTGAATTGAGTGGCGGCATGAATCCTGAGCCGGCATTGGGCGGAGGATTGAGACCGTTGTAGGGGCCGAGAGGGTCGCTGACGACATTGGGTGGGAAGGCGATGACATTGACGCCGCCATCGAATCCTCCGCCGAGTACCGTCGTTCCGTTACCCGATTCGAAGAGGGCGCAGTAGACGGTGGAACCATCGGGACTCTTGGCAAGAGCTCGCGGCTCTTCTCCGATGATGGGGAGGTGAATGGGAGGCACGGTCAGATCGGAGGTGTCGTAGACGAGCACCTCGTCGGTTCCGGAGCAGGAGAGATAGGCTCTCTCCGGCGTGCCGGCGAAGATCACATCGGCGGGTTCATCCGGGGTGATGAGGGTCCAGATCACCCTTCCGCTGGGGAGATCTACGACACTGACGCTATCGGAGATGCGATTGACGACCCACGCCTGTTCACTGTTGCGGGCGCGTACCGATACTGGATCGATTCCTACCGGAACCGAGGTCACCGCAACCGGTGCACCGCTGCTGACATCGTAGATTTCCAGGTAGGAGTCGGCGGTATTGGTGACCAGCAGCAGATCCGCTGCCGGAACCAGTTCCATCGGATGTACCGGAGGACTCTCCCAGTTCACCCATGAATCACCTGTACCCTGGGCTTGAAGCGAGAAGGAAGCCACCAGCAGAAAGCTGATGGCCATGAGGAACCGGCGATGATCAACCATGGAAAATCTCCTCTGGATGAGAGTACTGACGGAAGTCGGCAAGCACCTTCGATGATATAGGTTCGCCCCGGTTGTCTCTAGCGAGAAGAAACGTCATCCATCCGGCGGGCGATCTCCGCCAGGCGGTCCCGACCGCCACCAGAAACCTCTGCAGAACCCCATCCTCGGTAACCGACGTCGTCGAGGGCCTTCATCGTCTCCGCCCACTGAACCGACGAGTCTGGATCTCCGATCTTGCACTTGAAGCCGGCCCATACGCCGTCCTTCTCCATCCGATCACGGGAGTAGTCCTTGATATCGACCTTGATGGTGCGCGCTCCCAGTTTCTTGACCCACTCCGGGGGACTGCCATAACGAACGATGTTGCCGGTATCGAAGTACCACCCCACCCACGGACTCTCGAACTGGTCGACATACCTCACCGCCTCGTCGGCATCGGTGATGAAATCATTCCAGACATTTTCAAATGCGATGCGAACCCGCAGTTCTTCCGCCAGCGGTAAAAGTTCGCGAATCGCCGCGGTGGAGCGTTCCCACGCCTGCTCATAAGTGACTCCATCTCGGCAGACACCGGGCACCACCAGCGCGGTGGTGCCACCGAACAGGCGGCAATCTCGCAGCGCCTTCTCGACCCCCTCGATACCCTGACGCCGCACCTTTTCGTCGGCGGCAGAGAGTGGCTGCCCCCAGTGGGTGGAACAGACCACTCCCGGGATCTCCAGGCCGCTGCTCGCCTTGGCCCTCAGAACTTCTCGCCAGTCGAGGCCGGAAGGTGAATCGAGTTCGACCCCATCGAATCCAAGTTCCTTGAGGATCTTGAACTTTTCCTCGAGAGTCTTACCGACGTTGGCCATGCCGATCTTGAGAGATTTCTTGAGCCGAGGTTTTGCGTCATCGCCTCCAGCGAGAGATTTCTCCATGGCCCTGTACACCTCTCCTGGAACTGCCGCCGAAGTGCTCAGGGAATTCGCAACCAAACCGAGCACCGTGGCGGAGATGAAAGTTCGTCGATCCATCGTCTACTCCCCCGATCAGACCAGTGCCGTCTTGCCCGGCATGGCGACGCTGGGCATCGCCAGGTTTCCGAACTCCCACTTCTCGGGGAGCAAGTTTTCCTGTGAGTTGAGAGCAAAGTCGAGGGTCACTTCCTTACCGGTGTAGGCACTCATCCTGCCCATGATGGCGGTCAAGGTACTCATGGCGACCCGCTCCGCTTCGTTGAGAGGATCGTTGGCACGGATGCTGGCGATCAGATCGGCGTGCTCCTGCACGTAGGCGTTTTGACCGCCTCCGGGAGCACTCCAGTTCTTCTCACCGGTAATTCGTCCCGATGGATTGGCGACACCCTTGGTGCCGATGATCTTCTCCGAGACCCTGTTCCAGCAATCATTGATCTGTCGGCATTCACTGAGGGTTCTCACCCCTCCGGGGTAGACGTATTCCACCGCGAAGTGATCGAAGATGTGACCGTACTCCGAGCCGGTCCTGACCTGACGACCTCCCATGGCATTGGCCTTCTCGGGAGGACCGCCAAAGGCCCAGTTCATGACATCGATGTTGTGGATATGTTGCTCGACGATGTGATCTCCACTGGCCCACGCGAAGTAGAGCCAGTTGCGGATCTGCCACTCCATGTCAGACATCTGGGGAGTCTTGCGTACCACCCACAGGCCGCCCTGATTCCAGTACACCTGGGCACCGACCAGTTCGCCGATGGCGCCGTCGTGAATCTGCTGCATCGTTTCGATGTATCCCTTTTGATGACGACGCTGCGTTCCTGCGACGACTCCCAGGCGTTTCTTCTTGGCAACCTTGGCAGCAGCCAGAACCCTGCGAATCCCCGGACCATCGGTGGCCACAGGTTTTTCCATGAAGACGTGCTTGCCTGCTGCCACCGCCGCCTCGAAATGGATCGGCCGGAAACCGGGCGGAGTGGCGAGGATCACCATGTCCACATCGCTCTCGAGAAGTCTCTGGTAGCCATCGAAACCGACGAAGCAACGCTCCTCGGGAACGTCGAATCGATCTCCCAGCCCCTTCAGGTTGTTACGGCTCGAATCGAGTCGATCGCGGAACAGGTCCGCCATGGCAGTGATCTTGACACCCTCCGCGGAACTGACGCAGTTGTTCGCCGCTCCCGATCCTCGACCACCACAACCGATCAAGCCGACCTTGAGAACATCGGATCCATCGACATGAACTCCGCCCTGCAAGAGGGAGGGGGACAGAACCGTCGCTGCAGAAGCGGCTGCAGCTCCCTTCAGGAAATCTCTGCGGCTCGCACCAGTATTTGTTTGCTGATTCATCGATCCTCCTTGTCAGGAATTCTTTCGCCAACGATTCGTCACCGATGCAGGGAGCCACAGGTCGAGCAGCACAGAGGCCAGGAGCAGTCCCTGGCCCAGGCTGTAGCAAGCCCCCGAAATCACGATGCACCACACCCAGGATGGACTCTGACGGGCCATCCACCAACCCCCTATATCTCCGACAAGTCCCAGCCCCATCAGCGCCACGATGAATGCCGTGATTCGCACCGGCCAGCGGGTCAACAGCACCAGAGCGATCACTACCAGCCCCTGGATCGACATCGAGAGCGCGTGGGCATGAGTCGTCATCGCCAGTACGTGGTCGGGAGTCCGGCGGATCTCCCGGGAAAAGGCGATCGACTGGATATCGTCGAAGTACTCCAGCGGAGGCTTCTCGGTGCCGGGTGCGGCTCCGGCGGAGCGGGTATGACACGACAGGCAGCGAGACTCGATGATCTCGGCGGGAGGGATTTCCAGGTCGAGGCTGTCGTAGTCTTCGACGATTCGATTGCCGCCGAGCCACTCGAGAAGAACCTTGCGCTCCATCTCGGGAAGGTCTGCGGGATGCTCTCGTTCCAGAGAAGAGTTGAGGAGGGAGGGGGTGTTGATGCCGTGATAGGCTCCCTCGAGGTCATCGAGAGTCAGACCAGGTCTCTCATCACGGTTGTCGTAATGGTGAGCCATGTGTAGCGCGCTGGCGTAGAGTCCACCCAGCAGCACCAGGATCAGACCGGTCAATCCGAGACGGATCCCCAGCGGCTGCGAGAGGAGTCCCTCTTCTCCCGGGGCGGGAAGATTCATCGGCTCACGCCTCCTTCAGATCATCAGCAGAGATCTCGATGACCCCTCCCTCGACGATGGCACGCTGGGCAGCGATGCCGACGGCAGTGGCGCGTAGACCTTCACTGGCGCTGCAACGGATGCGATCTCCGTCGGCGCAACTCTTCAGGAAGTTGGCGATGCCGTAATGCAGCGAGTCGTTGGGAAGACCGACTCCATCCTTGAGCTTGTTCTGAGCAGCGAGCTTGGTGGCATCTGCGATGAGAGTGATCCCCTCATCGTTGAAGAAGCGCTGACGGTTGGCATAGACCTCCCACCCCTGGGTGGCAGCATCCGCTTCCTTGAACATCCAGCCGTGACTCCAGGCCAGTTTGAAGGCGGAGTTGACCCCGTGCAGGATCTCGTAACGCCCCCCGTAGGAGTTGGCCAGCGTCGCCTGATACTCGAGGCACTGTCCCTTGGGAAACTCCAGCATCAGGTTGACGGTATCGGCGACCTTGCGTCCATCTTCCCACTTGAAGACGCCTCCCGATCCCTGGACTCGAACCGGGTATTGACCGGTGAACCAGTGCAACACATCGAACTGGTGGGTCCCCCACTCACCGGGCAATCCAAGCGACACCGCCGGATCGAGGCGCCAATCGAGGCGGGCGGCTCGCTCGGCAGTCGAGGCGGCCTGTCGCCAGGAGGTCTTTCTCGAGTTTTGCGCCCGCATCGAGACCAGTTTGAGAAATGCCTCGGTGCGATAAAAGGAACGAGCCAGCGAGTACACCGGATTCGATCGAGCCAGTAGCCCCGCCTGGAACTTGTGGGAACTGGATCGGGCTGCAGCGGCGATGGCCCGCGCATCCTCGAGGGTATTGGCCAGCGGCGCTTCACAGTAGACATGTTTCCCCGCCGCCAGCGCAGCTTCCACCACTTGCCTGTGCTTATGGGTAGGGGTGGCTATGAATACCGCAACCACCGAGGTCTCCGCCGCCAGCAACTTGTCGGCATCCTGATAGGTGCTGGCATCGGGTACCCGCCTCTTGCCGCTGGAGAGTCGAGGAGCATCGACATCACAGATCGCCGCGATGGTGGCTCCCAACTTCTGAAGTTCTGCGGCGATGGCCCGGCCCTGTCTGCCCATTCCGATCACCGCCACCGGCATCCCTTCCGGGATCACCGTGGCGAGTGCATCGAGACCTGGCAGTAACGAGATTCCGGCCAGTGCCCCGGCACCCTGTAACAAGAACTCTCTGCGATCCGTTTCCATCATTCCTCTTCCATGCAGGATAGGTTTCTCGATTCAGTTTCTACTCGCCACCAGTGCTTCGATGTCGACCTCGGTGGTGCCGATGGTTCTCCACTCGAGGTCCACTGGTAAGTTCATCTCACACCCCTTGCGAGAGATCGCGACCGCGAGGGAGGTCGCCCACGCATCGCAATCGGTTGCCCGCGGGCCGGTCACCAGAACAGCGGGGTGATCGATCGTCACCCTCCGTCCGCTGGCAGGATCGACCAGATGTCCTTCACCCCTTCCGCCGGAAGGGGCACTGATCGACATGCAAGCATCGCGCAGGAACACCCGCTCGGGGACTGCACCCGCCACCTCGATGGCCCACTCCTCCCTGCCGGGAGGAGCTCCGATGGCAACCACGCTACTGGTTCCACCGTGGATCAGGGCGCAGTGAACGCCACTGGCGCGCAGCACCTCACCGGCGAGATCACAGGCGTAGCCCTTCGCCACCCCTCCCAGATCGAGACGGACACGCCTGTGGAGCAGTCTCACGGTCCGGGCCACCTCGTCGATCTCCACCGCATCCATTCCCGTCGACTCGGCATTTCCAGCACAGCGATGGGTGCGAGGATCACCGCCGACGAGATCAGCACCGATGGCGGGATCGAAGCAGCCACCGCTGGCTCGATGTAGTTGCTGGCACTGGAGGAGAAGATCGAGGGTCAGGGCATCGACGGGAATCGCTCGCTGGTAGCCATCCCTGTGAATCGTCGCCAGCAGGGAGTCGCTGGCGAAGGCGTTCCAGGCACGATGGCAGGAGGCGACCTCTTCCAGTGCCTCTTCCACCGCAGCTTGAATCAGGATCGGGTCATCCCCCCCGGCGACGATCTCGAAACGAGTCCCCATCGCCGGGAGGGCACCTTTGTGCAGTTTCACTCTCCCCCGAATCGATCAGCCGATACTCGTGGCCGTCATCGAGGAGGGATCGAACTCGAACGCCTTCCCCTCCCACATCGAACGGGTGGCAAGGTCGACCGCAACGATCACCTTGGTCCCGAGATCGACATTGGAATCGGGTTGTCTGCGGGTACGGATGCAATCGAGCCAGTTGCGACGCAGCGCATCCTGGTCATTGCCGATACTCTCGCAGATCACCTCTTCCGGTTCGACATCGTCGGCGAAGATGCGCTGCGGCACCATCTTGCAGTTGCCGCCATTGAGGTAGATGGTTCCCTTGTGACCTCGAATCATCGTCTCGAGGCCCATCTCGTTACAGGTCGACCCCGCTACGATGAGGGTGTGCCCCTTCTCGAACTGGATCTGTAGATTGACCTGGTCATGATTCTCCATCGCCTTGTCGACGTAGTGACCTCCGGTGGCGACCACCCGGGTCGGCCAGCCCTGATCGAGGGCCATCATCAGAGGGGTGATCTCGTGGACCAGTAGGTCCCCGACGATGCCGGTGGAGAAGTCCTTGTAGCGACGCCAGCGGGCGCACAGGGCCGGATTCCAGTCGCGCAGTCCTGCCGGGCCACACCACAGATCCCAGTCGATGTTGACTCCCGGCTCCCACTCGGGATCGATCCCGTAGTACTTCCACTCGCCATTCATCGAGTTGCGGCAGTAGGAGGTCTGGCTGAAGGTCGGCTTACCGATGGCTCCATCGGCGACCATCTGCTGTGCAGCCTTGTACTTCGGCAGCATGATCTTCTGCGTTCCCACCTGCAGCAGCACATCCGGATTGTTGAGAACCACCTGGCGTAACCTCAATGCCTCGGGAAGACGCAGTGTCATCGGCTTCTCGATGTAGACATCCTTGCCGGACATCAGAGCGTCCTCCGCCATCTGAGCGTGCCAGTGCTCCGGCGATGCGATGAGAACACCGTGGATGTCATCGCGGGCCAGCAGTTCCCTGTAATCGGTGTAGAGGGCGCACTCGTCCCCCTGCGCCTTGTTGATCTTCTGCTCCGCCACGGCACGACGCTTATGGTTCACATCGCAGACCGCAACGATCTTGACCTTTTCGTCGCCACGGCTGGCGAAGCGCAGGAAGGAATCGATGTGTCCGCCCCCCATGCCACCGGTACCGATGACTGCCATCCGCACCATGCCATCATCGCCGACCGGGGTTCGACTCGCGGCCCTGCCGATGGCACCCGACTTGGCTCCGATCCGTTCCGACCCGAGCAAGCTGTTGCCACTGACGGCGATGGCACCCGCGGCCAGCGCTGCACCCTTGAGGAACTCACGACGGTCATTCCCCGCCGGCCTCATCGATTTTTCGTTATCCATCACTTCTCCTTCTTCGAGAGAACACGGTTCGATTTGATCTTCATTACAGACTGGATTCGCTCCACATCAACTGTCGGTCATCCAATCGGTTCGGATGCGGTAGAGGAGATCGCGAGTCGCCAGAATTCCCGCCTTCTCGTCACCAGGACCCTCGAATTCGATCCCCACATACCCCTGATATCCCGCTTCCCGGACGATCTTCATCATCCGATCGTAATCGGTAGCGGTCTCGTTGCCCGCCTCATCGAAGTTGTGGCTCTTGGCGCTGACCGCCTTGGCGAACGGCATCAGTTCAGTTACGCCGAGATAGCGGTCGTAGGTCTTGCCCGCACCCAGGTTGAAATTCCCGAAATCGGGAAGCGTTCCACAGCGGGGGTGATCGACCAGTTTCATCACGCCGGCGAGCCACGCCCCGTTAGAGGAGAGTCCCCCATGGTTCTCGACGATGACATTGAGCCCCTGGCTTGCGCCGTACTCGGTCAACTGTGCGAGACCGTCCGCTGCCAGTTTCATCTGCTCGTCATAGCCACCGGAGCTGGCCGCATTGACTCGAATCGAGTGGCAGCCGAGGAACTTGGCGGCATCGATCCAGCGATGGTGGTTTTGCACCGCCTTTTTCCTGGCATTCCCATCGGGATCTCCGAGCCGTCCCTCTCCGTCACACATGATGAGAAGACTCTTCACCCCGTGATCGGAGCAGCGCTTCTTGAGGTCGGTGAGGTAGGCGTTGTCCTTCGCCTTGTCCTTGAAGAAGGAATTGACGTATTCGACGGCATCGAGACCGAACTCCTCGCGTGTCACACGCGGGAAGTCGAGATTGGTCATCGATCCACTTCGCAGCGTGCGGTGCAGCGACCACTGCGCTAGCGATACTTCGAAGGGGGCGATAGCAGGTCTGTTGTCGCCAAAGATGTGGATGCCGCCACCCCCTCCACAGCCGGAAAGTCCCACCATTCCCGCGGCGGATGCGATCCCTACCCCGAGAAAGGTACGTCGATCAAGATTAGAATCCTTGCAAGTCATGCGCTGGACTCCCCTTCATTTTTGCCCCTTGAGGGATACATCAGTAACAACAAGACGATACAAACCACGCTGGCGAACATCGGCACCTGAAACATCTCCGTGGTTTTCGCATACCAGGGTGCGTCCTCGCTGACCCTCGTCGTGGCCCAGTTCGACACCGAACTGGCAACCTTGCTGCCGACGATGATGCCGAGCCCAACGATGACCAGGTTGAACAGGTTCTGAGAACTCGCCTTCACATCCGGAGAACTTTCCTCATCCACCACCATGAAGGCGACGAAGATGAAGCAACCGAAGCAGAAGCCGTGCAATGAAACCCCCAGCAGGATCAGGGGCAATCCCCAATCACCCAGTGCCGGTGCATAACTGAAGATCAGCATCCGCAAGCCGTACGCGAACAGGCCTGCCAGCAACAGTCGCTTGCGAGAAAACCGCAGCGCCAGCACTGGAATCATCCCGAGGACGACGATCTCGGACATCTGCCCGATGGTCATCAATCCCCCGCCTCCGATTCCGAAGATGCTGTTGATCCCACTCGCAAATCCGCCTCCGCCCAGCTGTTCCTGGACCGTATTGAGGAAGGGGGCGGTGTGAACGAAGTAAAACTGATGGATGCACGAGACTGGAATCGCGATGAGGAAGAGGGTCAACAGCGGTTGAGTCGAAATTTCACCCAACGCCTTGGCGGTGGCGTTGCTGCCATCCTTGGCTCGAGTGGGTGGGGTGTTCGGGAGTCCAATAAAACAGAAGAGGCCCATGCCGATGCCGAGGATTCCACTGAGTCGGAAGGCGTCTGCCATCCCCGCATACACCTCCGGTGACTTGGCGTTATCCGCTGATCCACCGGCATGAGTATACAGTAACCACTGGCCGATACCGATTCCGGCAGCGATCCAGCCGATGGTCCCCCACAGTCTGATCTTCCCGAAATCGCGATTCCGATCGGGGATGTGATGAAAGGAGAGGCTGTTGGTCAGCGCCAGCGTCGGGGAATAGATCAAGCCATAGACCAGCGCCATCCAGAAGAAGGTGTCGTAGTCGTTGGCACTCGCCATCTCCCAGGCGATGTATCCTCCGGCGAGGTGACTGATGGCGAGGAAGCGTTCGCTGTTGAACCAGCGATCGGCCACCTGACCGGCGATGAAGGGTCCGAAGATGGCACCTACCGCTCCCACCGCGAAGATGTTCCCCACTTGCTCCGAGTCAAAGCCCTTGGCCCCCATGAGCATGTCCCACAGGAGTGGCAGCCACGCCCCCCAGATGGCGTACTGGAGAAACATCATGATCGACAGGCGAATCTTCAATCCACCGTCGAGGGGGGCCGCCTCGGAGGCGCCCGAACCACTCATCTCCGACACTTCAACTCTCCTCACGGGGGATTCTCCCCCACCCGAGCCCAAAGCATTTCCGATGGGCAGATCGTAAGGCATCGAACCTCGAGGGGCCACGACTGACCGGGGTGGCCCCGCCCCCCTCTCTGTGGCATATTCCCGGCCTGAGAAGGAGATACCGATGCGACAGTCACTTCCACTGCAACGTTGCCTGGTGCCGTGCTTGCTGCTGATCCTGGCGATGGGCTGTCAGCGATTGAACCTGCGCGACAGCGATCCTCTCCTCTTCGACGGTCAGACGCTGCGCGGCTGGCAGGGCCTGGTGGGCAATCCATACTCCCGAGCCGACATGTCGCCACAGCAACTGGCGGAAGCTCAAAGAGTGGCGGATGAACAGATGCGGGCTCACTGGCAGGTGATCGACGGTACCCTCCACTTCGACGGTCACGGCTCGCACCTGTGCACCATCGAGGAGTATGGGGACTTCGTGCTGGAAGTGGAGTGGATGATCGAGGCGGGAGGCGATAGCGGTATCTACCTGCGTGGATCGCCGCAGGTGCAGATCTGGGACATACAGCAACATCCAGAGGGTTCGGGCGGACTGTACAACAATCAGAAGGGACCCTCGAAACCGCAGGTTGCTGTCGATCATCCGCCGGGCCAGTGGAATCATTTCCGCATCGAGATGGTCGGCGATGAGGTGACCGTCGATCTCAACGGAGAACGGGTGGTCGACTCGGTGGTGCTGGAAAATTACTGGAATCGCCAGCTGCCAATCCCCGCCAGGGGGCCCATCGAACTGCAATCTCACGGCAGCCGGTTGCAATTTCGCAACCTGACAATCACGACAAGATAGTGCCAACTCCTCGCCCACGGTGCTGAGGTGAAGTTCCTGAAAAGAACTGCTTGCGAAGAGACACCCAAACCGTGAATATTGCCATTGTCAGTCGCTAGTAAGCGATATGTATATTCATCGTCACGCCTGTTTATCCGGCATCCGGCGATCCAGATCACTGAATTCGCCTTCCGAGAGGACACTGTTTCATGTTTCGAAGTATTGCCACGACCTTGACGATGTTCATCGCGCTTTGCGTCGCACCCCAGGCAACCCACGCCCAGAGCGTCAGCGCAGGCAGTGATTCTGCCGCTGCCGGAGGCACCATGAACATCGGCGCCACCCTCGACAATGTCGGAGGAGGAGCTGGAGATATTCAGGGGTGGTCCTTCGGCATGTGCCACGATTCTTCCATCGCCACTGTCACCCAGGTCAACCAGGAGGACAGTACCGGCACCGACTTCAATGAGACCTCCATCTACCCCGAAGGCTGGACCCAGGGAGTAGTCATCTGTTTCACCGGGTGCGACTCGATCCCTGCTGGAACCACTGGATACCTGATGTCCAGCGCCGATTACTCCATCGATTCCTCTGCAGCGCCGGGCAACTACCCGGTCGGAATGTGCGATAGCCTCGGGACTCCAAATGTTTCCACCGTGGTGGTCATCAACGGTGCTTCCATCTCTCCGACCCAGAATGACGGCAACATGGAAGTGATCGACATTCCCGGTCCCAGTTTCACTTACATCGTCGACGACATCAGCACCTTCTACAATCCTGCCGACGGCAACGCCAGTTTCTCCGCAGATCTGAAGATCGCCGAGAATGACAACAGCGCACTCGGTGCGCCATTCCCCAATGAAACTCAAGGTTTCTCGATGGGACTTGCACATGACTCCAACCTGATCGAGGCGAACTCGGTCACCCTGACCGGGCCGCTGGCAGCACTGGATGGCGGAAATGGACCGAGTTTCGCGGAATCTAGCATCTACCCCGACGGGATCACGCTGGGATGCGTGTACTCCTTCATCGGTGCGGAGACCATCACTTTCCCCGCCGCTGCGGCCATCGCCTCGGCAGATTACTCCACCATCAGTGGTGCCTTGAGTGGCAACGAGACCGGGGCCAGTTCCTCACTCTCCTGGACTTCCAATCTGGGATCTCCCAATGTCACCAATGTGGTGGTTGTCGGTGGAGGCTCGATCGCGGCGGACACCCAGGATGGCACCATCACGATGGAAGCGGCGAGTGTCTCCTCCTTCGTCCGAAGTGACGCCAACCACGATTCCAACACCGACGTGTCCGATGCGGTGTGGATGCTATCTGACCTGTTCCTCGGAGGGACTCACAACGACTGTGACGGAGCCAATGATGCAAATGGCGACGGCAACTACGACGTGGCGGATCCGACCTTCGTGATCCAGTACCAGTTCCTGGAAGGAGCGACGCCACCGGCCCCCTTCCCCACCTGTGGTACCTTCCCCGGACAGGAAGCGGCGGACTGCAACAACTACGGCGGTTGCTAGCAACGGACCCGTCGGCCACGAACGGCCAGCACAAACGAACAAAAAAGAGGGGAACGACAGCCACTGTCGTTCCCCTCTTTTCATTCATCGGTGGTCAATGGACACGACTCAAGGGGTGATCGGCAGTCCCTGATCGATGCTCGCTCCCTCACACTCCAGCAGATGGACCACTGCCCGAGCTTGATGCAGATCCGGGTCGATGTGGGACTGGCCGGCGGCGATGGATCCGATGAAGTGGCCGATCTCACCGTCGTAACCATTCCCTCCCGGCAACTTCACCACTTCGCTCTCACCCCCTCGATAGAGGATCAATTCGGAGCCCTCCCTGGCGAGGTCGAAGTCCGCCACCGCCGCATCGAAGGAGACGCGGTAGCGCATCTGGAAGGGGTACGATCGATCGGGGTACCACGCCGCTTCCGCAACCACCGACGGCGGTCCATCTCGATACTGGTATCGGGTCACCATCTGCGAGCGGGTGCCACTGGTGCTGACCGTATCGGGCAGTCCAAAGGTGGCATGGATGAAATCCACATCATGAACGTGCAGGTCGGTCAGTGCCCCCCCTGATCGGGTCTCGTCGAGGTAGAAGTCCTGACTCCACCCAGGAGCGGCACCGATGCGATGAAAAAATGCGCTGGTCACCGATCCCAGTCGACCGCTCGCCACCGTTTCTCGCAACCATGACCAACCAGGCCAGAAACGCATGCACATGGCTGGCATGCACAACCTGTCGCTGTGTTCGTCGACCTCGATCAGTCGATCGACC
Organism: Planctomycetota bacterium; assembly: GCA_965661685.1. Lineage (GTDB taxonomy): Bacteria > Planctomycetota > UBA8108 > UBA1146 > UBA1146 > QNYK01. Next base: position 1,029 of record CBFIET010000003.1, on the reverse strand, counting down.
TCTGCGGCGGTCAGCGCTACCGGCTTCTCCAGCAACACGTGCTTTCCGGCATTCAACGCCTCCATCGCCAGATCGATGTGGGTGTCGGTCGGGGTACAGATGCTGACCGCATCGATGTCGTCCGCCTGCAGGATGTCGTCGATGCTGGCAGCCCAGCGGACGCCGAGGGATTCCAGGTCCACATCATCAGAGGCTCCGGTATCGACATTCCCCTGCCCCGTCGATCCAGGCGGATCGAGGCTGAAGATTCCTCGCACCTGACAGTCGGCACCTCCTTCGATCGCCTTCAGGTAGGCTTCGAGGTGGGTGCGCCCCATGAATCCGAAACCGATGATTCCTACGCCGATCTGACTCATGCCGAGGTCCTCCCCGATGGCTCACGATGGGTCTCGATCAACTTTCGCGCCTGGATGACATCGGCGACCCTCTGCTCCCCCGCCTCTCGCTCGATGACCAGGTCCATGTCGAGATCGTGCTTCTCGATGATCTGGAAGAATCGGTCCCATTGCACCGCTCCCTCGCCGACCGACTCCTCGCTTCCCCACTGTCCCGGCTGCTGCGACGGCAGCGCATCCTTGATGTGCAACTGGAAGATGCTGGGTGCCAGCAAGTCCAGCGCCTCGATCGGATCGCCCATACCGTAGAGAATCATGTTGGCGGGATCGAAGTTGACCCCGATGGTGGAAGTGTTCAGTTCGACCAGAACCTCCGACAGGGTCGTTGCCGACTCCTGTCCCGTCTCCAGAGCCACCCGACAACCGTGCTGGTGAAAAACAGCCGCCAGTTTCTTCAATCGATGGAGCATCTGCGCCCGCTCAGGATCCTCGGGATCGTGTGGGATGAAACCGCCATGAAAAGTGACCAGATCGATGTCGAGAGAACTGGCGATGGTTGCGATTTCTTCGGCAGCCTGGAGATTCTCCTGCCAGGTGGCATCCGGTCGCACCCCCCCGGTCGTGCGAATCGTCTCGAATGTGGAGTAATCCTCTCCCGACATCATCATCATGCCGCTGAGGATCTGGATGTTGG
>CBFIET010000002.1:0-4137 GCA_965661685.1 Planctomycetota bacterium | reverse complement strand
GGGAGGGAACGGCGCAGGCGGCTGGCCATCTGTGGCTTCATCGGCTGCCCCGTTTCGATTTCCAGCGAGCGACCTTGCGCACCTTTCGCTCGGTGCGTTCGTCGAGTGCCGGCGGCACCGGTTCCGGAGGCTGGTGTATTCCCGCCGGGATCCCGGTCAGATCGGGAGTGTACTCGGGCCGATCTGTGAGCTTGTGGAGCAACCAGCGGGTCGCCTCCTTCGGATAGGGATACTCCAGCACCTCTCGCTCCAGCAGCGAGAGCAGGCGCGATGCTCCCGGCAAGACGCACGATGGGCATCCCGCGGCACACTGACATTCCACCACCGCTTCCAGCACATCTTCGAGGATCTGCGGGTGCTTCTCGAATCCCAGTTCCGAATAGCCGATGCCGCCGGGGTAGAGATCGAAGATGTGAATCTCGTCTCCGTCGACATGAGTGTCGAGATCGGCGGGATCACACATGGCACGGATCGCCAGCAGGTCGCGAAACAGCCGCGCCACCCCGTGCATGGCGGAGCGCAGGAAGCCGGTTCCGAAACGATCCGCCCCCCGTACCGTCTCCCCATTGAGTTTCATCTCGTGACTGACCGTATCCAGTTCCAGCGGCGGCAGTTCCACCTCGCCGTAGCCGATGTTTTCCACCGAATGGAAGCGAACCTTCTTGAATCCGGTGATACGAGTTCGCACCTCCACGTCCGCCAGTCGTAGACGCGCCGCCGGGCTCTCCCGCTGCGACCACTGCTCCGTCACCGTCACCCGTTTCTGGGTCAATGCCTGGGTGTAGTAGCCGGTATCGGTGCGGCGAATCTTGACCAGGCAGTTGATGGGATCCATCTCCTCGACGATGAAGGTCTCGGTGCGATGGATGTAGATGGCGCCCTCGTAGAGACTGACCATCGCTGCCACGTAATCGAGTTCGCCGACGATTCGATCGGGTCCGACCTCGAAGATGGTGAAGTTCTCCTCGCTGGCAGTTCTCAATCGAACCTGCGCTGCCGGGTACTCATCCCGGGTCAGGTACCACTGCCCTCCCTCTTCCCGCAGGCGATTCTCCTCCTGCAGAACGGTGCACATCCCTTCCACCTCTTCCCCCAGCAGGTCGCGGTCTCGACCCGACAGCGGCAACTCGTAGGCGGCACAGATCAGATGTCGCGCGAGGATGTACGGGTTCTCCGTCTCGATCACTGCATTCTCGGGACTGCGGCCGAACAGTGCATCGGGATGTCGGACAAACCACTGGTCGATCGGTTCCTGTCCGGCGATGAGAAACACCAGCGACTCCCCCTTGCCGCGCCCGGCACGACCCGCTTGCTGCAGGAAGGAGCAGACACTGCCAGGCCACCCCACCACGATGCAGCCATCGAGACCGCCCACATCGATCCCCACCTCCAGGGCATTGGTGGTCACCACCCCGCCCAGTTCTCCCCCGAACAGTTGCGACTCGATGCGACGGCGCTCATCCGGCAGATAGCCCCCTCGATAGGCATCGATCCGCTGTGCCACCTCTTCCCGATCGCGCGCTCCTCGGGCGCGCTCCCGGATGTAACGCAGGATCAGTTCGACCCCGTTGCGGGTCCTGGCGAAGCAGATGGTACGCATCCCCTTGCGTACCAGTTCTGGCAGCAATCGAACCGCCACCGAGGCGGGACCGCGCCTCGACACGGTTCCGTCGGAGCGTTCGATGAGGGAAGGATTCCACAGGGCGATGTGCTTGCGGCCGCGTGGAGCTCCATCCTCCTCGATGGTTCGCACCGCCTTGCCGGTGAGGCGTTCGACGTGCTGGGAAGGATTGGCGATGGTGGCACTGGCGGCGATGAAGACCGGATCCGATCCGTGATGGCGGCAGATCCGTCGCAATCGCCGGATCACGCTGGAGACGTGGGATCCGAAGATCCCGCGCAGGGTGTGCACCTCATCGATGACGATGTATCGGAGGTTGGAGAAGAGTGCCGCCCAGCCGCCGTGGTGCGGCAAGATCGACGCGTGAAGCATATCTGGATTGGTCAGGATGATACGACCGCTGCGGCGCAGACGACGCCTCGTCACCGGTTCGGTATCTCCGTCGTAGATGCCGGTCTCCAGCGACAGGCCGATGCCATCGATCATCTTACGCAGATGCCGGTGCTGATCCTGGCTCAGTGCCTTGGTCGGATACAGGAAGAGGGCGTGGGCCGATCGATCGCGAATCATCGCATCGAGCACGGGAACGGTGCTACACAGCGTCTTGCCGCTGGCGGTGGATGATGCCACGACGACATCCTCACCAGCGAGGACGGCGCCGATCGCTTGCGCCTGATGACTGTAGAGGGGCCACACCCCCGACGATTGCAGGTGTTCGAGGAGTCGTGGGTCCAGATCGGGGACCGAGGTGGCTGCGACCGCCGACCTCGCCTCGATGGTGCGTAGCGCCACCAGTTCATCGGCGGATGCGATGCGAGATCGAACCGCCTCGAGGATCTCCACCGGCTGCGCCCGCTTCACTGCAGTTCCGCTCACTGAAGTTCCGCTCGACGATCCGCCGCTCGACAATCCGATGTCGGAGAGCTCCCGATCGTGCTGTTTTTGATGTTCCGCTGCAGAGTCGATGACTCCCCCTTCGATGAGATGAGAGGTAGATGTGGCTCGACGGCAGATGATGCCGTCGATCACTCCCACCCCGCCGCCGGCCTCCAGGGACAGGGGAGGGGGCGTGGCGCAGCACCCTAACAGAACCCTAACAGCAGGTCCAGATCATTCCAATTTGGCTCCGAGGGCAGGTTCCGGTATGCTGCGAGCCACGCCGGGAAGATCTTCTAGGGGGACCATTGCCCACCGATGAGCCGATACTCTACACCTCTGGCCCCTGCTCGCCCCGAAGTCGGCGCTGGGAACCGTGGCTGTGCACGCTGCTGCTGGTCATCGCCGGTTGTGGCGGCTCTCCGGAACGTCGTAGCGCCGCCCCGCTGCCGACCTTGCTGATCGAAGCACGTGGCGCACTCGAGCGTGGCGATGTGGTGCAGGCAAGACGGATCTTCGCATCGCTGGAGAGCCCCGAACAACCGGCGAGCCTGCGCGGCATGGCACGGCTGGGACTGGGGCGCTGTGCCCTCGCCTCCGGCAACACGACGGAAGCGATCCGTCACCTCGAGGTGGCTCGCAAGATTCTCGACAGCGGTGCGCAACGGGCCAGGGCACTCCTCTATCTCGGCGAAGCACAGCTGAGATCGGGAGCCACCAACACCGGTCTCAATCATCTGGAGAATGCCTACACCGCCCTCAGCGATGCGGAAGATCGGTCGAGAGCCGCCTACCTCATCACCAACTCCCTCGACCATCTGGGAGATCCTGTCCCGGCCTTGTATCGCAATGCCGCCGGCAACCATGACTTCCCGGAGTACTCATCGATCTGGCTGAAGCCTGCGGTGATCTCCATCGTCGAGGAGCCGGTGAAACCACCACCAACGGTAAAGCCTGCAGTCACCAGGTTGACACCTCCTCCGCGCATCCGCATCCAGCAGCGCACCTCGTGGAATGCTCGACCGGTACGCACCGGGGCGGTGCAACCGATGTCTCGACCCGATCGCATCACCGTTCACCACACCGCCGACCAGCCCGCCATCGCTTCCATCGGTCTTCGCAATCCCCAGGAATACCTGCAACGGATCCAGCAGTACTGCCAGTCCCCCAATCTCAAGTGGGGAGACATCGGCTATCACTACCTGATCAGTTCCGACGGCCGCATCTGGGAGGGGCGACCGATCCGTTACCAGGGTGCGCACGCCGGCAACAACTCCCTCAACCGCGGGAACATCGGCATCGCGCTCATCGGAAACTTCGATGAGAAACGTCCCTCTTCGAAGCAGGTAGAGAGTCTCGGCTCCTTGCTCGGGGCTCTCTCCTCTCTGCACAAAATTCGCCCGACGCGCATCTATAGCCACAAGGATCTGCGTGATACAGGCTGTCCCGGTAAACACCTGCAGTCGATCCTCAGCACACTGGTCGCCAATCTGAACCGATCGGACCAGGCGCGAAGAGCCCGCTGAGGAGTTCAATGCGACCGATGGCGTGGGCTCTTCCCACGGTGACACTCAGTGGGTAATTTCAATCTGGAGGGAGGCGCACTTGATCTTTGGATTCTTCGGCAAGAAAAAGAAGCA
>CBFIET010000001.1:0-24692 GCA_965661685.1 Planctomycetota bacterium | reverse complement strand
TGAACCGCATTCCCGGCAAAAACGGGTCAACTGCCCCTGCAGATCGAGGATCCACTGCACCTGTTGCCCGGTGAGCGCTCCCTGTCGCACGAGAACCTCTCCGATGCGGAAACGAAGCCCGATGCGACGCATCTGAGCCTGCTCGCGAATTCCATCTTCCAGTTGCTCGACCGTGATCCACCCCTGCTCCCTGGCCAGTTTCCCCAGCGAAGCATCTTCAGAGCGTCGCCTGCGTCCATCGGCAACCCGTGTACGAAGGTGGTCCCTGGTCATCTTGAGAAGGTGGTTTGCGAGTGTCGTGGAAAGCACCCCACTGCGGATCAGGATCTCGAGGAACTGCCTCGCATCGGGATTCCTTGGCGAGCAAAGCAGAGATTCCGCAATCTGATCATCCTTGACCCAACCTCGTTGTCGGAGGATTCGAATCGCGATGGTCAGATCGGGCAATGTCGAGTGCTTGGCATCCATCCGGGGATTTCTCCAGTTCTTCGATCAATTCGATGATCAGTGAATCGAGAACCTCGAATCCGGTATCGGTGACCCGAATCGTGTCCCCCTCACCATAGAGCAAACCCCGATCCTCAAATTGACGCAAACTGGCACGACAGATGTCACCGACCGATAAGCCTGTCTGACTTCGGATTGCTTGCAGATTCACCCCTTCTGCAAGTCGCAGCCCCAGCATGATCGACTCCACTACCACGGTGAATCGATCGACCTCTTCCCTCTCCACAGCTTCAGGCCTCCCGCCGGAATCGATGTAGTGCTGCACATCCGGTTTGTTCTTCCAGCGCACACCCTCGAGGAAGGAAGCAGCCCCGCTTCCAATACCCCTGTACTCCCCACGCTTCCAGTAGTTGAGGTTGTGAAGGGATTCACCGCCGCGTTGATACAGGTTGGAAACCTCATAACGGAAGAAGCCCAGACGATCGAGCCCTGACAGAAACTGCCGGGCACACGCGATGCAATCCTCGTCGAGAAGCGGATCAACGGCCCCCCGATCGAGCATTCGATGCAGCCAGGTACCTTGCTCGTAGCTGAGGTGATAAAGGCTCACATGATCGGGGTCGATCTGCTCCACTGCAGCGAGATCGGTTTCGATCGCTTTCTCCTCCTGCCCCGGCCAACCGACGATCAGATCGAGGCTGGTTCTCGGGACGCCGAGATCCTTCATCAACTGATGGACCTCCAGAACCCTCTTCGCATCGTGCCTTCTTCCCAGTAGTGACAGTCCCTTCTCATCGAAGGTCTGCGCACCAGTACTGATCCGATCGACACCGTGGCCAACTGCCGACTCCAGTTTACCGGCGTCGATCGATTCTGGATTTGCCTCGATGGTCCACTCCAGTAATCCTTCTCCGAAAGCCGCCGACAGGGATGCCAGCAGCAGGTTCCACGATTCATCGTCGAGGGCACTGGGGGTCCCCCCCCCGATGAAGATGGTTCGAGGGAGGAAGCCACTCCCTGCACACTCCTCGATCTCCTCGACGAGGGCTCGAACGTAGGCCCGCATCCGCGGCGGATTCATCGCTGCGACGTGGAAGTCGCAATATGTGCAGCGACTGCGACAGAACGGTACATGGACGTACAGCCCCGGAGAGGTGATATCCGGGGAGTTGGCACGATGAGCAGGGGAAGCCCGGTTGGTGGATCTCGCAGCCATTCTGTATCCTTATTCGAGGTCTTTCCTGAGATCCTACCCTCCTCTAGCGGCGAGGGCATCTGCTCATCGGGACCTCCGGCTTCCGTCGGCCGACGACGACGGATGATCGGGAGTCATGTAATGAGTAGCCTTCGAGGACATCTTGAGCACTTCGGTCTCCAGGAACTCCTACAGACCCTATCGCACGGAGCTCGCACAGGCACCCTGCAGATCGAGCGAGATAAAGAAAAGGTGTCGATCGTCTTCGAGACGGGCCACATCACACTTGTCCGGTCTGGATCTTCCAGCCAGATCCGCCTCAGGAGCATCCTTCTGCGGGGAGGAGTCGTCTCCGAAGCACAACTTCAACAGGCCAGACAAGATCAACAGCAGACCGGCATGTTGCTGGGCCGGGCACTCATCGAAAGAGGAGTCATCGATGATGACCAGTTGGCGCAGGCTCTGCGACTGAAGGTTGAAGAAGAACTCTTCGATCTGTTCCTGTGGGAAGCCGGCACATTCGAATTTTTCCCCGATTTGATTCAATCGACAAATGAAGATGAAATTCATCAGGTTACCCGGATACAGATCGATCCGATGTCCGTGATCATCGAAGGATTGAGACAGGCCGATGAGTGGAAAGTAATACGAAACCGGATTCCTGACCTCCGATGGATTCTGGTTGCGGTTGATTCGATGCCTGCTCCGGCAGAGTCTCACTCCATCTTCAAACTGATTGATGGCCTGAGATCCATCGATGAGATCCTCGGAATGGCGACGACTACTCGCTTCGACACCTGCTCAGTCTTGTACCGATTCCTCGAAGAGGGACGTGTACGAGAGGCAACACATGGCGAACTGCTCACGCAGGCGAGAGCGATCTCTGCGCAGCGACCCGCAGCAGCACTCAACCTGTACGAGACCTTGATCGAGCGGGCGGGAACTTCAGCAGGACATTCTCTCCTGGAGGAGGCTGCTGAATGCGCGACCCACGATGACCCGACAGCTCAGGCAGCCTTCATCCGGAGAGCAGCCGAAATCCTCAAGAGAGACGGCGATTGCGCCGGAGCCTGGGTCCGACTTCAACGGTTACTCGTACTGGAACCGGGAAACGTCGAGGATCTTCAGCAAGCGTGGGCGCTGAGAGGGTATGCCCCGGTTCGCAGACAACTCACCTTGCTCGACGACCTCACCAGAACCCTGAGACGCGCAGGAGAATACCGCCAGGTCGCCAATGTCCTGCGCGAAGCGGAGGAACTACGAGGTAAGGAATCGATCTACTGGCTTCAACTGGGAACCGCTCTCCAGCGCTGCAAGGATCCTGCGGCAGAAGAATGCCTGGCCAGGGCAATCCAGCTGGCAGGCGTCAAGGAACCCGATGTAGCCCTTCGTGCCGAGAAGCTGCTGCGATCGATCAATTCGGAACTCGCCATGGGCGAGGAGGATGTTGAAGATCTGCGAGAGAGAAGGGTATCGATCGAGTCGAGGAAACGACTGAGAAAAAACATGTTCGTTTCCGCCGCCTGCTTGATGCTGATGCTACTCGTCTTTCAGGTTTCATCGGAATGGCGAGCTCGAGGCCTGCTTGCTGCGGCGCGATCGATCGAATCCACAACCCACAGTCTCAACGGGAAGCTGGATGCTGCACTTGCGTATGAGAGGGTCGCCGAGGAGCACCCCTGGACCCTTGCCGGGGCCACAGGCTCGAACTCAGGCGTGAGACTTCGCAATCAGATGGAAGAACAGCGTAGTAACGAACAGTCCGCACGCAGTGAAGCCCTGCAGATGCAGAGGGAACTTCGCCAGCAGAAGCTGGCCAGTGTGCGCGAATCGATCGGCAAGGCGCGGGATCTCCGCAACCAGGATCAGGTGACGGCAGCGCGAGAAATCCTCGACACTCTCGACCCTGAACTGCTCAATGTTTTGCCAGAGATCGAACTCAACTCCATCACCTACCCGGTGATCATCCAGAGTCGTCCGGTCGGGGCTCGTGTGCTCGATTCGAAACAGAACTTTGTCGGCATCACACCTGTCGTTGTCGACCTGCCCCACAACAGTGGACGATCGTTTCTGGTCGAGAGGACCGGCTGTCGTAGCAAGAGAATCGAACTCAGCCACCTTTCAGCAGTTCAGGTAGAGGTGGCCCTGGTTCGTGGCCCCCTTCGTACCTATACCTTGCCAGACTCGGTGAACAATGCAGCACTTGCTGGAGACTCCCTGGTTCTCGCCGGGCGTGATGGACAGGTTCGTGTTGTCGATGTTCAAAAGCTCAGTTCCATCGGTGAGCATGTTGTTGGAGTCGAAGGACACCCGGCCCCCATCCTGGTCGAACAGAAGGGAAAGGTGCTCGCCATCCCTTACGCAGGAAGACCAGTTCTCATCGACGTCGATGGAGACGCTCGCCCCTTCGGTCCTCTTGCAAAGGCTCCCTGGTCTGCAGCCTGTTCGCTGCAGGGAGGTTGGGCGCTCGCCGATGTGGATGGCGAAATCACTCACATCGACTCTCGCGGAAAGACCAGGTGGAAATACCAGTGTAACTCCCCCGTTCTTCTGCTGGCTACAACTCCATCGGGCTCGCTCTACGCCGTCGATCAATCACGTTTCCAGCATCACATCGATACACGTGGCCGCAGCATGGAGGAAGCGTTCCGGCTTCCAGGAGATGCGGTACACCTTCTCCCGGATGGGAGAGCGTTACTGCATGACGGGACGTTGTGGAATGGAACCTCGAATCAGAGCAACACTTCGGTTCGCGTTCCCGCTCCATCCACCGCCGCCAGGCAGTTTGGCTTGCAAGGGATTTACGGAACCGCCACCGGCTGGGTCGAACTTTCGGAAACGACTTCAACCGAGCACAAGATTGCTATCGCCCCTTCCTGCACACCACTCAAGGGTGAACATCTCGGTACGACATGGATCGCCGGAGTCGATGGCATCTTGCGGCTGTACGATTCTGAAGGAAAAACAGTCAGTGAAATCGAACTGGGATCGGTTGCTGTAGATCTGCAACGAAGTCGCCAGGGAAGAATTCTTGTCACCCTTGCTGACGGGCGACTGTGTGATGTGGAGGAGTTGAGCCGATGATCAGCAATGCCATTCTCACCATCGCACTACTTGCAACGATGGGGAGCACCGACATCATCACGCCAGATGAACTTCCCGTCAGTGATGGAGTCCTGGTTCGTGTTCAGGGTCGTTGCGGCGACCGCATCGGAGAGCGAATCGCTCTCGTCGGATTCGAAGGCTCCGTCATCCTTTCCAGGAACATCAAGATTCCCCGAAGAGGACTAAAAGATCGCCCTGCCCTGCTCGATATGTGGTTGCTCAAGGAAGCGGAAGGTTGGCGACTGGTCGACGTACACCAACTGTCTTCGTGGAAAGACAGTATCGCACTGCACACTCTTCGCATGCCTGATCTCGCCAAGGGTCGACAAAAACTGATCTGTCATTTCTTGATGAGAGAGTCTTCCCCTGCGACTCGAGAGGAACTCTGGTTCCAACTGGAATCGATCTCAGGAGGGACAGGTCACTGGCTCCAGGTCGGATCTCAATTCCTCTCGGAGAAGGAACAGTTCGCCTCCGCCATCGAGAGCAGAGGACTGGAAAAAATCGCTCTGGAGGTGGGCCTGTATCGCAAGGATCAGTTGTGGATCTCCAGGAAAGACTACCTTTCCAGCAAGGGACTGCAGCAGATCGACGGAGTGACTCGCGTGACTCGGCGCGTGCTTCTCGAGGAAGCGATCAGCAAGAAGATCGATCATGCGTTGACCCTGTCGAAACACGAGCCACTCGGAAACACGATACGCTCAGGGACGGTGCGCCACACGGTGAGAGCGCTGCGTGGTGATCCAGCCGAGGTCACCTGGGTTACCATTCGAAGTCACTTCATCGAGGAGTGGGTATACGGAGATCAGGTAATCCGTCTCATCGATGGCCGCGTTTTCGAGGTTGTGGATGGTCCTCTCCATACATCTCGCTGATACCTGGTCAGTTCAGCGTCCATCCCCGGGCTCCTGCTCATCGATCTCGTCATCGTCATTCTGTTGACGTGGAAGGTCGAGAGGAGTGCTGTGCGGACGGACCGGCTTCCGTTGGGATTCATCGTCCTCCGGGAAAGGTGCTGGATCGCTACTTACACCTCCTCCCAGGCGCGCTGCCGGTAACGGTGCCTGTCCTTCCTCCACTATTCTTGCGGCATGGAACATCCAGCCACCATTCCGTGCCACCTCGACCTTTTCTCCAGCACGCAGTGGAAGAGCGATGTTATTGTCTCGAGTCACCTCGACAACTCCCTCGAGAATTCTCACTTCGGTCCTGAATCGTACAGGCCATCTCTCGACCTCGAATGCAGTCCCTGTGACCAGCACATCGACTTCTGAAGTCGACACCTGGAAGTTCTTCCCTGCCGGCGTTACCTCGAACCGAACCATCCCACGATGCAACTTCATCGAGTGAATCGACTCCACCATCAGAATCGAACCTGGATTCATCGTCATCGTTCGCCCCGCTGGATCGATGAGGGTAGCAACTCCATCACTGCAACTGACAGTCTGCCCCACCTTGACCAGGACGTCCGCCATCGAGGACTGAAGTGCAATCTCCTGGCCACTCAGTTCGATGATCGCAGTGGGTCCTGCGGAACGGATGGCCAGGAGTGACTGGCCCTCTGGAAGAAGCCACCAGGCGATCGTCCCGATCGACAGGAGCAGCAGGGATACGATTGCGACCAGTCGAGGAGCGGCACGATCTGCCGCCTGAACCACTTCAACCGATTCACTTTCACTGACCAGCTGATCTGCAGAGAGATTCCCCTCCAGTAACTGATCGATCTCCCCCACCACATCAGCGAATCCCTGGTCGAGAACGGAGAGTCCTGAATCGAGTTCCTCGCGCCACTTTCGACAGCTGGAACAATGATCGAGGTGCTCGTCGATCCGTTCTTGCCACCCCGAAACCATCTCCTGGTCTCGTGAAAGCGAGATCCACCGACGAATCAGATCGCAATCCGGTTGAGGGTTCATTTGTTCTCCAAATCATCGTCCAGTCGCTTCATCTTTTCGGCGAGCATCAGTCGCGCCCTGAACAACCGAGATTCGACTCCCTTTGGCGTCGTCCCCAGTAGCCGCGCGATGTCCCTGTACGACCGTCCTTGATCATGTTTCAACAGTAACACTTCCCTGTATTCAGGTGTCAACTCATCGATCATCTGGCGGATCCTCGAGGAGTGTTCCTGTCGCTCCAACTGTTCCGGTGGTCCATCGCTATCGTGTGAATCCCGCTCTTCATCGATGGGTGCCATCGCTGGCGCCTTACGCTGCCTGTGGCGAAGCAGGTCCAGTGATCTCGTGCGCACGATTTGCAGGAACCACGCAGGAAATCGTACGTCTTCTCGAAGACCGGAGAGTCCTTGCCAGGACTTCAGAAACGCCTCCTGAACCGCATCCGCAGCCAGGTGTGTATCCCCCAGGATTCCGTACGAAACACTGGCGGCAGCATTCTGATGCAGCGCGATCAATCGAGAAAAAGCCTCTCGGTCTCCTTTTCGCGCGGCTGCGACAAGGCGAGCGATATCCGCATTCATCGACGATCTCCATGGTGTTGGAGCCCGATGGGGATGACGCCGGAAAAGTAAATATCCCTCGCCATCACCGATCCCGCTCCTGTCTCTCGAGCACCGCTTCGAGGATTCCCATGTAGGAACGGTATCTCAGGGGATGAATCTGTCCTTCTTCCACGGCAGCTTGAACTCCGCAACCTGGCTCTTTCCGGTGGAGGCAATCGCGGAATCGACACGCATCCACGTGCGCTTCCAGATCGGGCATCGAGCGAGCCAGGTCGCTCGCCTCGATCCCCCAGAGCGCCCATGTGCGGAACCCAGGAGTATCGATGATGGCACTATCCTCCCCGGCCGGGTGCCAGGTCACTGCGGTGGTGGTGTGCCTACCCTTATCGTTATGGTCGCTGACGGGAGAGGTACGGATCTCGATTCCGAGCACCTTCGAGATCAGTGAAGACTTTCCGACGCCACTGGGGCCGGTCAACACCGTTGCCTTCCCCTTCAGACGTTTCTCCAGAAGGTCGAGTCCTTGTCCCGTCTCCACCGAGGTTTGTAACACCTCGACTCCGATGGAAGGATAGATCTTCAGTTGTTCCTCGAGGTCGTCGGTGGCTGCGAGATCGACCTTGTTGAGAACCAGAAACGCTGGCAGGTTGCTGGCTCTGGCAGCGAGCAGCAATCTATCGAGAGCTCCGAACTTGATGCGAGGCCTTGCGATGGAGAAGACGCACGCAATCTGATCAAGGTTGGCCGCGAGGATCAACTCACGTGCCCCACCCGATTCTCTCCGGCGCGAGATCCACGCCCTGCGTTCCTCCACTGCAATGACGCGTCCGTCGGGACCGTCCTCGACCCCTTCGGTCAGTTCAATCTCGACCCAGTCACCCACGACCACCGGGTTCTTCCCGTGCTTGCGTAATCGCCCCGCCAGTTCACACCGATACTGCTCTCCATCGACCTGGACCGTCACATCTCGGCTGGAACGAAATACAGCCTGGCCCCGCATACTCTTCTATACCTTCAATTCGGTAAGGTGATCTTCATCCGGGCAGGGGAGGGGTGCGACCACTTCGTCGAGGTAACGAATCGTCTGTTCCTCCGCACGCCCCGTGAAACGATTTGCATCCCATGGCGGAAGTCCCGCTGCAACATCACCGAGAAGATCATCCGATTCGATGAGGGAGCGCAGTGGATTCTCTTTCCCATCGAGAACCGCCTGCCTTGCGGTCCAGGCGTGTTCGCGGATCCGCTCGTGCAGATCCTGGCGATTTCCACCGCGAGAGACCCCTTCCATCAGCAACTCCTCTGCCGCCATGAAAGGGAGATGTTCATCGATCCTGCGCTGCCGCACGCGGTCATGAACCACCAGTCCGGAGAAGACGTTGCGGGCGGTCAGCAGGATCGCATCGATCGCCAGAAATGCACCGGGGAGTGCGACCCTTCGCTGGGCGCTATCGTCGAGAGTTCTTTCCATCCACTGATTGGCAGCGAGTTGAGCCAGCCCGGGAGCAATCGTCATGACATGTCGCGCCAGCCCACACAGTCGCTCACAACGCATCGGGTTGCGCTTGTACGGCATGGCAGAAGATCCCACCTGGGTACTCTCATATGGCTCCTCAGCCTCACCCCAGGACTGCAGGAGTCGAATGTCGGTAGCAGCCTTGTGGATCACCACGGCGATATCGGTCAGTCGAGACACGATTCGATGGTCCCACGATCGTGGATAGGTCTGACCGCACAGCGGGAACACTTTTTCAAATCCGAGTTCACTGGCGAGAGACGCTTCCAGCTGATCGACCCGCTCTCCATCTCCATCACAAAGTTGCAGGAAGGTCGCCTGGGTCCCGGTGGTCCCCTTCAGACCTCGCAGCGGCAACTGATCGATCAGTTGTGCGATCTCCTCGTAACACTGGACCATGTCCTGCAGCCACAGTGAGGCACGTTTACCCAGGGTCGTGAGCTGGGCTGGCTGAAGGTGCGTCAATCCGAGCGTCGGCACTGCAGCCTGGTCCCTGCAAAAAGTCGACAGGGAATGGATCGAACGCAGCAATCGATCTCTCACCATTTCCAGTGCCTCCTTGAGGATCACCAGATCTCCATTGTCGGTGACAAAGCAGGAGGTTGCACCGAGGTGGATCACCCCCGCTGCTTCAGGTGCGACTTCTCCGTAGTGGTGAATGTGGGCCATCACATCGTGACGGGTTTCCTTCTCGATCTCTGCCACTCGATCAAGATCGATCTGATCCCGTGCCTGTTCCAGTGCCTCGACCTGCTCGCTGCTGACTGGAAGCCCTGATTCATTCTCCACCCGAGCCAGGGCGATCCACACATCGCGCCAGGTGAGTGCTCTGCGCAGGGGAGAAAACAGCCGCTGCATCGCTGGGGATGCATAGCGCTGAGCCACGGGATCGATGTAATGGTCTTGTTGCAAGGTATCTGGCCTCTCGTGCCTCTCTGGAGATTCCGCAGGGCGGGTCTTCAGAATTCACTCCCGGATGCCGATCTACAGGATGAGCCCTGTTCCGGAAGTTCCAGGAAGAGTCGCTCTCGAGAGGATCATCGCCCTTGCAGTACACCCTCGTCAACTCTTCTGGCCTCATCGATTTTCTTCGATCGGCAGGGAGAATCGCCCTCTGCGCCACCCTGCTGGCGGTGATACAGAGCGATTCCCTCCGGGCAGATGAGGTGCAATTGAAGAATGGTCACCTGCTGCGAGGTAGAGTCCTCTCCGTCGATAAGGACGAGGTGGTTCTCCAGGTCCCCGAGGGAAAGATGTGGATCCGGCGATCTCGTGTCGAATCGATCTTGCGCCTCGACCCGCGAAAGACCCTCCTCGATGAATGCCAGCGGCGATTGACCCGGGGATCCCCCGGTTCTGCCATCCCCTTCCTTCGCCAGGAATACCATCATTCGCAGTTCAGGGAAGATGTGCTCCCCCTCTTTCGAAGCAGCCTGCTCGGTGAGGTGGAAACGCTACTGAAGCGAGAGATGCTGGAAGAGGCGATCCAGTTGTGGAACGAGTACTGCTCCCTGCCTGGCAGCAATCCCGATGGCATTCCCCTGCGCTCGAGGGTTCTCGTCAGCCAGCAACTTCTGCATCAGATGCAGATGCAGATTCACAACGAACTGGAAGCGGATCAACCCCGAGTAGCACTGGAGGCCATCGACCGGTTACTGGAACGGTTTCCTTCGGAACGATGGAGATGGAACCAGACCCGCATCGAACAGATGCTGGAGCTTGGGCGACGACTCCACGACAGCGGTGACCTGCAAGGCGCAGCACCATTGCTCATCGAGGTGGCGATGGAGGATCCTCGATTGTTGCCCCGTGTCAGGAGCGCCATCGTTCACTGTGCTTCTCGCGGCTGGGGACTCTCCGTCGCCGATGCGATGCAACTGAAACCGCAAGAACCCGCACTCTACCTGGCGGCCGCCGATGAGGCTCGCAGCCGCGGACAGGGTCTCCTCCAGTCGGAAAATCTCTCTCACCTGAGAGACCTGATCGGAGAACCCGAGATCAACACCACCCGCATCCTCCAGCGACTGGAGAAGATGGCGACGATGGAGTTGGCAGGACAGCAACCGCAAAATGCACCCCTGGAGGAGCAGGTTGCCGTCATCCTCGAGCGGATCTGGAACGATTGGAGTCTGCCCCACTCCCCCCCGACACGTGTCGAAATGGTCTCCCATGACGATGTGGAATCGATGCAGCAGGTGCTGGGAATCCACTGTGGATCCGCCTTGCTGGTCGTCGACCAGCAATATGGTCGAGTCCTGCGGGAAACCCTGCACCTGGTTCCTTCCGACCCGGGCATCGACCAGGACGCACTGCCGCGGGAACTGCTCCGCAAGGAACTGCCTCGAATCCTCGGACAACCGCGCTATCTGCCCCCCTGGCTCGAAGAGGGACTGTGCTCGATGGTCCGGGGCCCCCTCGCCCGCGCCCGCGATCGCATGATCCTGGCGAGAGCGACTCAACTCGGTTCCTTGCCCTCTCTGGAGACGCTGATCGAGATGAAGGCCACTGGCAACGATGAACTGTACCGGGCTGCCTGTGGCTCCCTGGTCACCCTCATCACCGCCGACATCCCCCCCATCCTGCTCCCGGATGTACTCGACTCACTTTCCACAAAGGGACTCGAGGCCTTCTTGAGCGAGGGCACAGGTGCCGATACCTTGCACCAACTGCAACAGCAGTGGCTCCGGGGGTTGACCTCCGAACTCTGATGCAACTCCACTCTGAAGGGTCTCTTTCATGCTCCGTCGCACCGTCGAGCATTCCTCGAGACTTCTTCGGAGGATTCGCTCCTTCTTCTCATCCGCCGCTGGCAGCGGCTCCCCGTTGACGATTCCCCGCAGTTCCGGTCACAGAGATGGACTGCTTCACAATGCTGCCTACCTGTCGATCACGATGCACCTGCTGTTCCTGCTGCTGTTCCCCGCTCCCGGGGCTTCCAGCGCACAGATCTCCAACCAGCGCATCGTGTTGCACAGTCGCATCGCTGAGGAAGTTGCGGAAGAAACGCTCGACAAGGAGATCCTCGACGAACCTGCGGAACTGCCGGAGGAGACTCCACCAGCGCAAGCGGTGGAAGATCCCCCGCAGCAGCAGTCGATCGAAACTTCTCCCCCGGAGATCTCCCCGCCACTACCTCCACTCCCCGATCCGCAGACACCTCTCGACGCTCCGGTACCCTCCTCCTCCAATCTGAACGACGATAAGATCTCCAGCTTGCTGGAGGAGACCCGAGATGAGATCTCCCGTGACCACGAGCGTGATCGCTGGTTGATGCTGGAGGTGAGGGAGAAGATCCGTCTCAGTCTGTCTCGACTTCAGCAGCGCGAGACGAGGGTCTCCAGCGGTCCCGGTGATGCCAGTTGCCTGGTCGGTTTTCATGTCGATGCGGAGGGGTGGATCTTCGATATCACCCTTCGCCCGGCACCGGGGATTCAGATCGATGCCTTTGCAGTTCGGGATGCCATCGCCTTCCTCAATCCTCTGACGGCTCCACCGCCTGGGGTTGCCACCCCGGTCGAGTTGAGCCTGCGGGTAGAGTTCCTGGATTGACGATGCCCCGACCCCTTGCCACCATCGTCGCTTCCTTCTTCGAAGAGCACCTTCCACCGGATACCCGAAAACTGCTGGTGGCACTCTCCGGAGGCGCCGACTCGGTGGCGCTGCTGTCGCTATGCCACCACTGGGCCACCTCTCGACCCGATTCGATCAAGATCGAGGCGCTCCACGTCCATCATGGACTTCGGGGAGAGAAGGCGGACGCCGATGCCCGCCACTGTGCCCGCCTCTGCGGCGAGCTGGAGATCCCTCTTCATGTCGTTACCGAACAGATCGACGAGGCGGCCTCCGCCCAGCGGATCTCGCTGGAGACCGCCGGCAGGGACGCTCGCCGCCGCCGCTTCATCGAGATCTGTCGGGGACGTTGTGCGCCGGTGATCGTCACCGGTCATCATGAGAATGATCAGTCGGAAACGATTCTCGGCAATATGTTGCGGGGCTGTGGCCTGAGGGGGTTGCAGGGGATGCATCCGGTTTCCTCCATCAATTCCACGGAGGTCCAGCTGGCCAGACCGCTGCTGACCGTTTCCCGCCTGCGCATCGAGGAATACCTCCAACAACAGCAGCTCGATCATGTCGATGACGAGAGCAACCTATCGAGACAGTTCCGAAGAAACAGAATCCGCCACGATCTGATCCCCGCACTGACTGCGGAAAATCCCGAGTTCGTCTCCAACTTGCGATCTCTCTCGGAAGAATCTCGTGACCGCTGGAGAGTTCAGCAAACACGCATCGACGACGCGCTCCAGCGGAGCCACTGCGCGCCGCCGCGCATCTCCCTTCCTCCCGACTGCTGGCGTTCTCTCGGAGGACCCGAGATCGGCGATCTTCTGCGGGAAGCGGTGGTGATGGCCAGCGGAGAAGAAGGAGGATTACTTCGGGAACATCTCGATGCCCTCGAGAAGCTCGCGACGGGGAGATCTCGTTCCCCGTCCCTGTCCCTGCCAGGGCAACGGATCGCTGTTCGCTGCGGCGGCTGGATCCACATCGGCCCCGAAGGGGATTCCTCGCTGGAACCCCCACCAACCCGCATCTCCATCGATCCGGGCAACCCGCTGGTGGCCCATGGAGTTTGTTGGACCTCCCTCGTCGAGGAACCGGTGACCCTCAGAACGATGCGCCCTGGCGAGAAGATCCCGGGACGACGATCCACTTACGATGAGGAACTGCGTACTCATGGTGTTCCACCACAACCGAGGAGACAGTGGCCATTGATCGAGGATTCCGATGGTCGCATTCTCTGGGCACTGGGAATCGATACCGCGAGCAGCGACCATCCGGCTCCGGTCGTCATCTCCAGATCCGTCACCTGTCCCCAACCCGAACTGGGATACCACCTGCTGCGGATCTGTAGCGACCACTCCGCCTGAAATAAATAAAGAAAAAATAGCCCGTCAACATCGACATCGATGTTGACGGGCTATTACTTTCCAGTCGCCGACGGATCCTTCCGTGGCACCAGTGCACAGTTACCTGCGCTTTGAAATCTTCTGGACAAGGCCACTCGCGTTGACGACGACCATCGATCGGTCATCGAGTGCGTGTACGCCGAGGGCTCCAGCGGTATCGAGGGTCCAGACGGAAGAACCGTCCCTGGAGGAGAGCCCTGATGTGGACCCATCCTGTCCTCGAACCCACAACTGGTCGGAGAAGGTCAGCATCACTTCCCCGTAGCCATCCTGACGCCACCGTTCGCGACCATCGGCGGTGTCGAGACACACCACTTGTTGACGGGGTCCGTCGTCACTACGCTCATCGAGCAGGATGCCGTAGAGACTGCTTCCGTGAATACTCAGGGAGTCCGAGACGGGGAATCCTACCGATGCTTGCCAGTGGTCGAAGGCCTCATCGCCCGAATCTCCGAGGCAGTAGATCTTGGTATCTGTCGACCCCAGGTAGATTCGATTCCCATCTGCAATCGCCGAATCGCTCACCGCTGCCAGCGTCTTGAATGACCAGCTATCCCCCTGGACGTATCCACCGCTCTCCTTCATGCAGTAGACCGAGCCATCCTCACTGCCGGCATAGACCCTGCCCGCACTGGTGATTGGCGTCGCTGTCACGGCACCGCCGGTCAGGTAGGTCCAGGCGACAAACTTATCCTTCTTGGAGAGGCCGTAGACTCTCATGTCGTACCCCCCCACCACGAGTTGATCGGCTCCTGGAGCCACCGAGGTGGCGATGGGGAAGTTACAGCGGATCTTGTAATTGATTGCACCGTATTGATCGTCGATGCAGTGAATCGTTCCCCGCTCGACGATGAACAGTTCATCCGGATTCTCTCGTCTCGACTCTTCCGGATACACGAAAACGGAGGGTGCGTGCTGCAGCGGAACCTGGAGCGGGTAAGTCCATGTCGGAAGACCGCTCTCTCCATCCACCTTCAACAACACGTGATCGTGACTCGCTGAGGAGGTCACCAGATAGACGTTGCCATTGGCGGTGAAGGATTGCTGGATCTTGCCCGGATGACGGTAAGGCCACCCTGCATCGAGACCCAGTGGACCAACCATGCTGTCGGAAAACCCGGCGGCCCCCGAGGCGGACTGCCCCGAAGTCGAGGGTCGAGGACTGGCAGTGGTGCTGCTGTCGTTAGTGGATTCTGATCCACCGATTCCCAACGAAGAACATCCGGTGATGGAAATCGTCAGGCCAAGAAGGATGCAGGCCACGATGGCCATGGATGCGCGCGAGTTCATTCGCTCGGTTCTCCCGTTCCGGAGGCCACCTGGATCATCGAGATGATCGAGCAAGCCCCTGCTTCTCTACTATTCCTCCTCGAGGTATTCCCCGAGGTTGATGTCGTGTTCGGTTTCGTAAGTAATCAATTTCTGGATTCGATCGATGTCAGCCTCGATCGTCTCGGACAACTCAAAAAGATGCGGCCCCTTCTTCAGTCGGGCTTCAAGGTCCGCTGTCATCTCCTCCCAGGAGCCCTCGTAGAGTTCCTCCCGGAGAATGAGGAGCGTTCGCTCCTGGCGGGTCAACCCCTGCAGAAAATCGCGATGATCCGCGCTCACTGCGGCCAACCCTCTATCATCATCCATCGTTCAGTAATCCTCAGGACCCAGAGAACTCGTGGGTCACCTTGACCCAGCTCTTCTTCTGGAATTCGAAGCTATCCATCGAGGTGAAGAACTCATCTCCAGGTCTCCTGAATTCGAGCCTCAACACCCTTTCGGTCAGTTTGATATCCCCGTTGGAAAGTTCTTCCACCTCGATATCGTCGACCAGTCCGTGGACGTCGATCACGATTCGATCCGCCTCCGGATCGATGGCGTTGAAGATGGCGACACATTCACGCTTCTCGCCGGCTGGAAAGCCGAGTCCCAGTTCACCTGATCCATTTTTCTTCTGCAGGTCTACACGGGAGAAGAGCGGCTTGCGCTCCCGACGTTCCACCGCGGTCTCGACCCACGGCAATGCGATATCACTGTAACGGCGATTCTTGTCGGAACTGGCGGTCATCGAGACGTGGAAGGTGGCATCGATACCACTCTTGTTCTCGACGGTATACGGCAGGTACCAGTAAGTCCGACCAGAACCTGGAACCCCGTCGGGGCGTAAATCGTTTCCTTTACCGCCATAGAGAGTGATCTGTCGTGGACGCTCGAATTTCATGTCGAGAGTCGCGATTCCCTGATCTTCCTGAGCAGATACGGACGGGATCAAACAGGGACACAGCATCACCAAAAGCAAAAGTATCGGTAGCATTCTCATCGGTAGCTTTCTCGATGAGAAGATCCTGAAAGATTGGATACTGCCATTCACAACACCAGCATTGAACATGCGCTCGCCTCCCCGAGGGAGCCACATCGATCCTGGAGTACCAGGCGGATGGAAGCCCCTGAGTTATCATTGTCCCGACCGGAATCGGGTTCTTTCCGAGGTAGAATCACACCCCGCGACGGGACCTGCTCCAGGCAGTCCCGGCCCACGGCGTGGAAGACAGGATCATAGCAACCGAACATCCAGGGTGTCAACGGACCCGAAGACTAGCAAATCAAGTCATGGGGGCTTATGCTGACGCTCCCGGGGCCCCAAAGAGTCCTGGAGGAGACCTCCGGCCCCGGAGCAAGCTGCCAGGGGACCATTCCGGGGTACCCCCCAGATTCCCAATCAGGATCCCTAAGTCCCCGCCGGAAGGAGAACGAAGAAATGAAGTTCAAGGCTGCTCGTGAGCAAGCCCTGGTGAAGCAGGAGCGCGAAGATGGCTTCACACTGGTGGAACTACTCGTGGTGATCGCGATCATCGGAACACTCGCTGCACTTTTCTCGGGCAACATTCTCAGTGCCCTGAGAAAGGGTGACGAGGTCAGTTGCACCAACAACCTGAGAAACATCGGACAGGCAGCCATCGCGTACTCCCTGGAGGAGCGGTTTTTCCCGGTTGCCAAGGGAAAGAATCCTCCTGCGTACGAGTCGCTCAACGTGCTACTCGGCTCTCGCCAGGGATCGGACCTGAGTCCAGACGTATTCGTCTGCCCCGCATCCACCGATGACAAGGCAGAGAAAGATGACGATGACAAGTTCATCCTCGATGAGATGACCAACTCCTATGGTTGGCTGGGGAAGAAAACAAAAGCTTCAACCAGTGCGTCCACTCCCCTTGGATCGGATGACTCCGTCGCCGACAAGGCCAACGGCGTCGATGAGAACCATGATGGATTCCTCATGGTCGTCTACGCTGGAGGTGACGTTCAAAAGGTGGAAGCCACGGACATCAAGGAAGGTAGAGACCTTCCTGGAAACCTGGTTGCCCAGGAGGGTGGCGAGTAGTCGCCGTAGTTTGTGACGAGTCACGATCAAAAAAAGGTGCCGCGGAGATTCTCCTCGGCACCTTTTTTTTCGACGAGTTGAAGCGAGGCTCAAGCGCCATCGTCACCGGAAGAGATCGCCTGATCATCCACGAAATCGTCTGATTCCATCGGCCTTGAGCCGATTCGGTACTGATGATGTAACCAGCCCCCCAGGTCCCGGTCCCTGCACATCTCGCTGCAGAAGGGGAAGCTCGGAGTGCCTGGATCGACCTGCACCTCCGGGTCTCGGCAAACGGGACATAGAGAGTTTCCGGTCAAGATTTTGATCCGTCCTCGGACTTGTTCTTCTTGGCGGAGGAACCGGAGTCCTTGCTCTCCGACTTGGTGGAGGAAGAGGAACTCGATTCTTCCTTCTGTCTCTTCTTGTAATCGGAGCTGCGGTAATCGGTCTCGTAGAAGCCACTCCCCTTGAAGATGATTCCTCCCCCTGCCCCGATCAATCTTCGCAACTTCTTCTCACCGCACTCGGGACAGGTCTTTTTCTGGCGATCATTCACCTTCTGAAAGACTTCAAACTGATGTTCACAACCATCACATCTATAATCGTAGGTCGGCATCTCAGGCTCCTTCGGAGGCTTGTTCGGTCCGAGCAACAATCACACGTGCGGCGCGAATCAGGTGGTCCCCGCAACGGTACCCCCGTTCGATTTCTTCCACGACTTCACCGTTACGAGCATCAGGTTGATCGACCTGCAACATCGCTTCGTGAACCTCGGGATCAAAATCTTCACCAACCGCAGCAACCACCTCGATGCCAAGATCTTGCAGGACCACGTCCAGTTTGTCGGAGATCATCCGAAGACCGTCGCGAATTCCCCCGTCCCCATCGGTATCGTCACGACTCGCCTTCTGGGCTGCTGACAATCCGTCGAGAACCGGCAGGAAGTTTCTGATCACATCGGAGATGGTCCGCTTGCGGGCGTTGGCACGCTCCTCCAGCGTTCGGCGGCGGAAGTTGTCCAGTTCCGCTCTGGCTCGTTGCAGTTGATCCAGCAGGAATTGCTGGTCCTCGACAACTTCCACGCCGGGATCGTCCTGCTGCGAATCCGCGTCAGGCGAATCGGCGGCGGAATCGGCAGCGGATTCCTCCAGCTGCGGATCGGAGTCGTCCTTCAGGTCTTCCTCCTGATCGGGGGCCTGATCCTGACTCATCATCGAGACCTCTTCCTACTCGAAGTATTCCTTGAACCTGTCGAGGAATCCTTTTCTGCGGGATCCCACCTCTTTTTCCTCGATCTCCGCCAGTCGATGCAACAGCTCTTCCTCTTCGGCACCCAGGGTGCGAGGAACCTCGATGGTGGCCTCGACCAGCTGGTCCCCCTTGCGATGGGTATGTATCGAAGGAAAACCCATCCTCTTCATGCGAAGAACATCACCACTCTGGGTTCCGGCAGGTACCGTCAGCACCGCTTTTCCATCGAGGGTCGGGACTTCCACCTCCGCTCCCAGTGCAGCCTGCGAATAGGAGATGGGAAGTTCAAAGCAGACATGATCGTTGATCCTGCGGAAAAAGGCGTGTGGCTGGTAACTGATCACCACTTGCAAATCGCCGGCAGGGGCATTCTGAGGACCTTCGTTTCCACGCCCTGCGAGACGCAGGATCATTCCGTCCTCGACGCCTGCAGGCACCTCTACCTCGATCTCCTCGGAATGCTGGACCAACCCCGATGCGCTACAGGTGGAGCAAGGATTCTCGATGATCTCCCCTCGCCCCGAGCAGGCAGGACATGGAGTTCTCACGCTGAAAAATCCCTGAGATCTCAACACCTGACCATTGCCAGAACAGGTTCCACACTGGACCGGCTGGCTTCCCTTTTCCGCGCCACTTCCGGCACAGGAATTACAGCTGACCTTTCTTCGCAATTGAATCGTTCTGGCGATGCCGGTCGCTGCATCCTCGAGGGTCATCTGCATACTCGCGCGGAGGCTCTCTCCTCTTCGGACCCGTCTTCCGGTGGCTCCACCACCTCCAAACAGATCTCCGAAAATTCCGCCGCCACCGCCTCCGCCTCCGCCGAAGATATCTCCGAAGACGCGGAAGATATCCTCCACATCGGAGAAGCCGGCTCCCTGCCCCATGCCAGAGATTCCGGCGTGACCGTGGGCATCGTAGATGCGGCGTTTCTCATCATCCCGCAGCACATCGAAGGCCTCGGCGGCTTCCTTGAACTTGGTCTCAGCCTGGGCATCTCCCGGGTTCTTGTCCGGGTGATGCTTCAGTGCCAATTTTCGGTAAGCCTTTTTGATGTCACTTTCCGAGGCATCTCGGGAAATCCCGAGAACCTCGTAGTAGTCCCTGGCAGACATCCGATCCCCCCTAGACGAGAGCGCCGATCACGGGCTCTTCATCCTTTTCCAGGTCGGTGATTGCAGTATCCGAGGTCAGGTACAGCCCGGCCACGCTCGCAGCATTCTGCAACGCAACTCGCAATACCTTGGCGGGATCGACGACCCCGGCCTTGAACAGGTCGACGACCTTGCCCTTGGATCCATCGAATCCCATCTCGAAATCCTCGTACTCGAGGATCTCTGCGACCACTGCAGGCCCATCGAAACCACAGTTCCGGGAGAGTTGTGCGGTCGGCTCCATCAAAGCCTCGGCGACCACCTGCACTCCGAAGCGTGCATCTCCCGTGGCTCTGGTGGCTGCAACCTTCTCTGCAATTCGCAGGTAGCCGGTACCACCGCCCGGCACGATTCCCTCCGCCATGGCAGCACGGGTCGCACTCAGTGCATCTTCCGCTCTTGCCTTGCGCTCCTTGATCTCCGCCTCGGAACCGCCGCCGACACGGATCACGGCGATCTTGCCCTGGATCCTGGCGAGCCGCTCTTCCAGCTTTTCCCGGTCGTAATTCGACTGGGTCTGCTCGATCTGCGCCTCGATCTGCTTGCAGCGACTCTCCACTTCAGCCTTCTGACCACTGTTACGGAAGAAGAGGGTACTATCTTTCGACACCTCGATCTTCTTCACTGATCCAAGCTGATCTATTCCTACTTCGTTCCACTGAACTCCGGTGTCCTTGGCAATCATCTGTCCACCAGTGACGATGGCCAGGTCCTCCAGCATCGCCTTGCGACGATCGCCAAATCCTGGTGCCTTGACCGCCACCACGTCCAGTACTCCCCGTAACTTGTTGAGAAGTAGACCTGCCAGAGCTTCGCCCTCGACATCTTCGGCGATCACAACCAGCGGACGACGGGTCGGTGCAACCTGCTCCAGCAAGGGAACCAGATCCTGGATCGAACTGATCTTGTGATCGGTGAAGAGGATCCACGGCTTCTCCAGTACACACACACCGGACAGTCGGTCGGTGACGAAGTATGGAGAGATGTATCCCTTGTCGATTTCAAGACCCTCGACCAGATCAAGAGAGGTCTCGATACCGTCATTTTCCTCGACGGTGACGATCCCCTTCTCTCCGACCTTGTGGATCGCTTCTCCGAACAGTTTGCCAAGTTCAGCTTCGTTGGCGGCAATGGTGCCGACCTGAACCACTTCCTGACGCTTCTGCACCGGCGAGGAGATCGATTCCAGTTCCTTCACGGCGGTGGCAACCGCCTTGTCGATGCCGTTGCGAAGTTCGACGGGACTGACTCCGGACATGGCGAAACGACCGCCACGCTCGATCATCGCCTCGGCGAGGATCACAGATGAAGTGGTGCCATCGCCCACTTCCTTGTTGGTCTTGCTGGCGACTTCGTTGACGAGACGGGCTCCCATGTTCTCGAAGGGCTGGGTCACCTCGATCTCCTTCGAGACCGTTTGCCCATCCTTGGTCAGTTCGGATTTACCCAGACTCTTCTCGAAGAGTACATTTCTGCCGCCTGGCCCGTAGGTCACCTTGACCGCCTTGGCGAGAGTTCTTACCCCTTCGCGGAGATGGCGTCTGGCGTCATCGTCGAAGAGAATTTGCTTGCTCATTTTGCTTCTCCTTCGTCTTTCTCCATCGGGCCTAAAAGGCGCCGACGCCTTCATGTTCGTGGTGATGATCTTCTTCGGTGGACTCCTCTGGAATATCGGTGATCACCGCATCCGAGGTCAGGATCATCGTTGCTGTACTGACCGCATTCTGAAGAGCGCTGCGAATCACATCGCAAGAGTCGATGATTCCCTCTTCCATCAGGTCACACATCTCAAGCCGAGCGAAGTCGTAGCCGATCACCTTGTCCTCGTCGGCACGAATCTCTCTCAAGAGGATCGATGGTTCCACACCAGCATTACTGGCGAGTTGTCGGAATGGTTCCTCCAGAGCCTTCGCCAGGATTGCCGCAGCTTTCTTCTCGAGAGGATCACTCCAGCGCATCTGGGCCACTTCATCTGCACAGTGAACCAGTGCCAGTCCTCCGCCGGGTAAAATCCCCGCCTCCAGTGCGGAGCGGGTCGCAGCGAGGGAGTTCTCGAAGCGCTTCTTGCGCTCCTTGACCTCTCCCTCCGTCGATCCACCGACACGGATCACGGCAATTCCACCGATGAGACGTGCGAGTCTCTCCTGTAGTTTTTCTCTATCGTAATCACTTGTCGCCGCCTCGATCTCGAGGTGAATCACCCGGCAACGCTCTTCGATGTCGACCTTCTTGCCTGCACCTTTGATGACGGTGGTGGTCTGGGAGTTGATCTCGATCTTCTTGGCTTTTCCAAGATCGGAAATCTGAATCGAACCCGGCTCAACTCCGAGATCGGAGAAGATCGCCCGTCCACCGGTTGCGATGGCAATATCCTGAAGCATCGCCTTCCTGCGGTCGCCGTAGCCGGGAGCTTTCACCGCAGCAACCTGCAGAACTCCGCGCTGGCTGTTGACCACCAGCGTCGAGAGTGCTTCTCCGTCGATGTCCTCGGCGATGATCAGCAATGGTTTGCGCTTCTCCACCACCTTTTCGAGGATCGGGACGATTTGCCCCAGATTGGAAACCTTTTCCTCCATGATCAGGATGTAAGGATTCTCCATCGAAATCTCTGCAGACTCTGGATCGGCGATGAACTGCTGTGAAATGTAACCACGGTCGAAGTGCAGCCCCTCCTCGATGTCGAGGGTGGTCTCCATTCCCTTGCCCTCTTCGATGGTACAGACACCGTCCGATCCCACCGTCTCCAGGGCATTCGCAATCATCTTGCCGATTCGCTCATCGTTGTTTGCAGCGATGGAGGCGACGCTGACGATCGACTCCTGGTACTCGATCGGTTCCGCAAGGTTTTCGAGTTTCTTGCAAACCTTTTCGGTACACTTGAGAAGTGCTCTCTGGATCAGCACCGGATTTTCTCCAGCGACCACCATTCGCATCGCCATGCGGAAAACCGCCTCGGCGATGACGGTGGCAGTAGTACTTCCGTCTCCGGCATCCTTCGAGGTCTTGACACCCGCTTCCCGCAGCAAGCGGGCACCGATGTTCTCGACGCGATCCTCCAGTTCGATCTCTTCGGCAACGGTCGCTCCATCCTTGGTGAGCTTCGGTCCACCCCAGGAACGATCGATGACCGCATTGCGGCCCCGCGGCCCCAGCGTCGTACAGACCGCTTTTGCCAGTTTGTGTGCGCCGGAGAGCAACTTCTCCCGGGCGGCATCCTCAAAGGTCAGTTCTTTCACCATGGTGGCTCCTCTTCGAGATTCATCGAGCTGAACACCCCGGGTACGGCAAGGCGATCCACGGAGGTGGATGGCAGGTACCGGCCCGCATACGGAAGGTCGTTTCTTCCGCTTCCCTCCGACACTCTCGCAAATCGAATGCCATCGGGCCGTCATGAGTGCTTCACAACTGGTTATCTCTGTTGAACTTGTAGAAATTCCATCCAGGAGGGGCAAGGACCTCGCTGCCAAAACGGCAGTCTGGCAGATGATGCCCCCCCCGGTGTCTGCCAGGATGGCAGTGGGTTCAGGAGCCGCGCCGCGCCCAGATTCCACCGCCGCGGCGGTCGCTGACAAGCTTGACCCGGATGTCGCGGATCTCCAACCTCGCCCCATCGGCGACGTAGAAGACGAATCCTCCGGCGCTGGGAAGACGGGTCGTCTCGGGATCGAGTCGGAGTTCCGTCCCCGAGTCGCCGTACCGGAGAACCACCTCGGTATCGTGCACCTCCAGGGTGCAGGACACCCAGCGACTGGAGGGGAAATCGTCGCCCAGTTCGAGCATCGGTGAGGTCTGATCACCCACCGCACCACCTCGGGAATTGGTCCGCGGAGAGATGCGAAGCGCTCCTTCACGGATGTTCACCTCGAAGTGACAGACGTAGTCTTCCCAGTGGTTGCTGAATAGCCCCAGGAACATGTCGCTACCCGATCGGTTATCTGCGATCAGATGCGCCTGGCCCTCCCGCTCGAGCACCCTCCAGTTTCCTTGCTGACCGCTGCCGATCAGTTGTCGGTCACTGGTCACGACCCAGTTGTAGAGATTGGATGCGGCGAGTTGTGTCGACCATGGAACTGAATCACGAAGATCCAGCCAGCGCTGGGCTCGCTCCGCCTTCTTCTGTTCCTCCTCCAGGCGACGAGCTTCGGCGAATTCTGCCTCGGCGACACCCTCCTGCTCGATCAGCATGGCGAGACCATCTCGCTGCACCTGCTTCACCAGCTCTTCCTTCAATTTCCACACATCGGGGGCTTCGTCTTCTACCCGATCGTCGAGGGCATTGATGATGGCGATGGCGATGTCGTCATACCCTTTTTTGGCATACTTGCCCGCCTTGAGGGAGAGTTCATCGAGGCGCTGCTTGTAGTGCAGCTGCTCCTTCGCTTCGTGGCGGAGGTTGCTCAACTCCGTCTCGAAGGAGGACTCGAGCACCTCTTCCGCTCCTTCGAATACCTTCGGTAGCTCTGCCAGTAGTTGCGCTGCTCTGTCAAAATCTCCGCTCTGAAAGGACCCACGCACATCGCCCTTCAGGGAATTCCACGCCTGATCCACTTCATTTCGCCAGGTTTCGATGAGAGTCGCTCGCAGAACTCCCGCCTCCTGGCCCGCTTCAGTCCCCCGGAAGTCGATACTCATCGCTTCCAGGCGGTAGGCAGCACTGAGTCGATCGGCGGGATCCTTGGCATTGCTCTCCTCGACCTGGGCGAGCATCTGCTGCGCCTCTTCTTCCCGTTGCTTCTTCAAATCGACCTTGGGGGTCTCGACCACGACCGGAGTCTCCACCGTCTCCTCGGGATCCGATCCGGCCCAGATCACGAGACCGATGATGCCTCCCAGTACCGGGATCCCGATACCGAGTATCAGCGGTAGTTTCGACTTCTCGGAAGCGGCGGGCTGAAAGCCGGAATCCCCATCCGTACTGCCAGCGACCGGCGCAGGAGCAGCACGGCGAGTTGCCTTGCGACGCGCGATCTTCTTCTTGCCTCCCCGAGCCGGAACCCTCGCCGCAGGAGGAGCTCCCCCTGCTGCTTTGCCGGGAGTTCTCGGAGTCGCCGCTTGAGCGGCTTGCTGGGCTGCGGCTTGCTTGGCTGCGGCTTGCTTGGCTGCGGCTTGTTTGGCGGCGGCTTGTTTGGCGGCGGCTTGCTTGGCGGCGGCCTGCTTGGCTGCGGCTTGCTGGGCTGCGGCCTGCTGTGCGGCGGCCTGCTGTGCGGCGGCCTGCTGTGCGGCGGCCTGCTGTGCGGCGGCCTGGTCATCCGG